>JBKPTH010000056.1:0-86872 GCA_046765915.1 Acidobacteriota bacterium
ACAGGTCGTCGGCAGCGTCAGATGTGTATAAGAGACAGCCCCTACAGATCGTCCTGTGGCCGCTGTGCGTCCGGTGCGTCATGGGTACGAGGGTGAAATTACCTCCAGGCGACCTGTAGGGGCGGCCCTGCGTGGCCGCCCTGAATCTGTCTGCTCGGGCGGGGAGGAATCGGCCCGCAACCAATTCATCCCTCCTCCGTACTACCCCTGTAGTCAAGGCGCCGACCCGCGCAGGAGGGATGATGAACCGTAGATGGAGCCTCGCTTTTTGCCTGTCGCTCATGCTCGCTTTGCCGCTCGCGGCGCAACCTCAGGAGGCGCCGGCTCAGCCGACGCCCCCCATCGGCCCGCCGCTCGCCGTGTCGCGGGCCGCCGGCAAGATCGACATCGACGGCAAGCTCGACGATCCCGCCTGGCAGCAGGCCGCCGTCCTCGACACCTTCTACGAGGTCTATCCGGGGAACAACAGCGAGCCGAAGGCGAAGACGGCGGTCTACCTGACCTACGACGACCGCTACTTCTACGTCGGCATCCACGCCTTCGATCCGGAGCCGGAGAAGATCCGCGCGCCGTTCGTCGAGCGCGACAACGTCATCGGCACGGACGACAACGTCGCCGTCTTCCTGGACACCCGCAACGACCGCCACTCGGCGGTCGAGCTGCGCGTCAATCCGCGCGGCAATCAGCTCGACGCCGTCTACAACGACGGCACCGGCAACGAGGACACCTCGCCCGACTTCTTCTACGACACCGCGGCGCAGCTCACCGGCGACGGCTGGACCGCCGAGATGCGCATCCCGCTCTCCTCGCTGCGCTATCCCAAGCTGGCGGAGAACCGCTGGGGCATCCTGGTGTGGCGCAACTATCCGCGCGACCAGCGCTACGCCTTCCACAGCAGCCCGCTCGCCCGCGGCAACAACTGCCTGATCTGCACGTCACGCGAGCTCACCGGCCTCACCGGCCTGCCCGGCGGCGGCCATCTCGTGGTGGCGCCCTACGCCACCGGCCAGCGCCTCGGCGAGCCCGAGGCCGGGCTCGGCTCGCCGCTGCGCGATGGGGACGCCGAGGCCGACGCCGGCGTGGACTTCAAGTGGACGCCCACGGCGAACAACGCCCTCGACGCCACCATCAACCCCGACTTCTCGCAGGTGGAATCCGACGTCGGCCAGCTCGCGGTCAACAACCAGTTCGCCATCTTCTTCCCCGAGAAGCGCCCGTTCTTCCTCGAGGGATTGGATCTCTTCGACACGCCGATCCAGGCGGTGTACACCCGCACCATCACCGATCCCCGCTGGGGCCTCCGCGACACCGGCAAGCTGGGGAGCTCCACGTTCACCCTGCTGGTCGCCGAGGACGAGGGAGGCGGCAGCGTCATCGTCCCGGGGTCCACCGGCAACGACCTGGCGTCGCAGGACTTCTCCTCCAACGTCCTGATGGGCAGCCTGCGGCGGGACTTCGGCGCCTCCTACTTGGGGTTTCTCCTCACCGCGCGCGAGAACGACGGCGGCGGCTACAACCGGGTCGGCGGCCCCAATTTCCTCTGGCGGCGAAGCGAGACCGACCAGATGACCGGCCAGCTCCTGGTGAGCGACACCGAGACGCCGAACCGTCCCGATCTCTTCCCCGGCTGGGACGGCCGCCAGCTCACCTCGCACGCCGGCCACCTGGAGTGGCTGCACACCGGCCGCGACTGGACCTGGCGCGCCACCCTCCAGGACTTCGGCGAGGACTTCCGCGCCGACGAGGGCTTCGTGCCGCAGGTCGGCTACCGGATGGGCCGCTACGCGATCTACCGCAACTTCTACCCCGGCCAGGGCCTCTTCCGGCGCGTCCAGCCGTATGTGATCCTGCGCCATTTCGAAACCCCTGACGGGGAGCTGATCCAGCGCAACACCATTCCCGGCGTCCAGACCCAGGGGCGGCGCAACATGGCGGCCGGCTTCGACTTCCTGGTGAAAGATCAGACACGGGTGGGCAACCAGGTCCTGGAATACAGCGCCTTCGAGTACTACTTCCAGATCGATCCCGGCCGCCGCTTCTCGCGCATCGGCTTCAACGGCGTCCTCGGCGATTCCGTCGACTTCGCCAACGCCCGGGTCGGACAAGGGGGCAATTTCGCCATCTTCGGCACCGTCAGGCCGACCGACCACCTGTCGCTCGACTTCAACGCCAACCGCCAGTGGCTCGACGTCAACGCCGGCGGCGGCCTCGAGGGGCGTCTCTTCACCGCCCAGATCGAGCGCCTGAAGGCGACCTACAACTTCACCGCCCGCGCCTTCCTGCGCGTCATCGGCGAGTACCTCGACGTCGACCGCGAGCCGCGGCTCTACACCTTCCCGGTGCGCGCCGAGAGCGGCTCCTTCGCCGGCTCGGCCCTCTTCGCCTACCAGATCAACTGGCAGACCGTGCTCTTCGTGGGCTACGGCGACGACCGCCTGCAGGACCAGCTCGGCGATCTGCAGCGCGCGGACCGGCTGGTGTTCGTGAAGATCTCGTACGCGTTTCAGAGATAGGCCCGACCTACCCTCCCTCTCCAGAGGGAAAAAAGATGGGCGCCCCGAGGGAGTCGGAGCGCCCACGTGGAGGACGTCGCCTCAGAGGAGGCGGCGCCGCCTGCGACGAGGACCGTAGAAACGCTCCTCGTCATAAAGCTCGCCGGCGTAGTAATCGCGCTCGGCGGCCGGCGTATCGGCGCGGCCGAAGCGCCGCCGCAGCCCGGTCTCGTACTCCCGGCTGAAGGCCTTGTGGTCATAGGCCGGCAGGACGACGACGTCCTGCGCGTCGAGGCCCTCCAGGTGAACGTGATCGTGGTCCTCGTCCAGACGGGCCGTGCCGATGGGTACCAGGACGTGGTGCTTCGCTTCACGGCCGTCGCCGCGCTCCAGCACCGGCCCGGCTCCCGCCATTCCCGGCGCGGCGTGCGTGCCGACCACCCCGGCCGTCCCCGGCACCACCGGAGCGCCGGCGACCAGCTCATGGTCGAGCTCCACGTCGAGATAGCGGACCCGCATGGCTCCCGTATCGACCAGCAGATCGTGGACCTCGCCGACGGCGCCGCCGTCGCGGCCGATCACCTTCCAACCGCGGACGTCCGGATCGTCGCTGGCCACTTTGTAGTCCTTCAGCTCCTTGAGCGGCGCGATCTGGGAAACGGCGGCATCCAGGGTCGCCGTGCCCGCCGGAGCGGTGTGAACGTCGTCGTGCCTCATGGGTTCCTCCTCTCGTCAGGCGCACCGCGCCAGGGCGGGAACGGTTTCGTTGAGCTCGACGGGAACACCTGCCGCCGAGGGAATGCTCCAGGCGAGGACCGCCACGTCCTGCGGGGCCTGCGCGCGGTTGTCGTTCCGCATGGTCAGCGCGGCCCACACGAGCAGAACCAGGAGCACCAGTCCAAGGAGCAACGCCCACATGGGCACTCCTTTCTTTCGTTCGATCTTGATTTCCGCCATGGTGAGCACCTCCTGTCCGAAGTCACGTCCGGCGGAGGTTGGTATAGGCGTCTCTACGGCGGATCCCACCGGACGAGGGAGATCGGGATACCCGATCCAAATCCCTAGGAGTGCAAGGATCGGGCCGGAATCTCCAAGATGGAAACGGCGGGCACGTAGGCCCGCCGCTACAACCCTTCGATGAGCTCGCCTTCGACTACTTCGCCGCCCGCGCCAGGTGGAAATCCTTCGTGTCCACCGCTTTGCCGCCGGCATAGAAGGCCCACGAGCTCTCGAGCTTGCCGTCGGCGGTGAAGGCGATCCTGCCTTCATGGATGTGACCGTCCTTGGCGGGATCGAAGTTGGTGCCGCCGTCGAAGGCGAAGACCAGCTCGTCCGGCGTAGACTTCGCGTGGTCGAGCCGGAAATGCGGCTGATTGCCCACGGCGCAGTAATGAGTCGCCACCAGATCGTTGTCCGCGAGGTAGTACATGGTGATCATCTCGTGACTGGTCCCCGGGAACAGCGTCTCCTGGACGACGTTGCCGTTGGCGCTGACCCGGTAGGTCACCGGCGCCGGAAAACCCTCCCCCGCCGTGCCGCTCCACTCGCCGGCGAGCGACTTGAGCTTCTCGAAAGCCGCCTTCGGATCGACCTTGCCGTCCGCCGCAGAGGCGACGTGGCCAGCCATGACGACGAGCAACGCCGCAGCAAAACCAATGCAAAGAATCCTTCTCCGTTTCATCGTGAATCTCCTCTTCTGGCTTCTACTAGGGTCGGTCTTTCGTTCTCACCTGCATGATTTCAGCGTCTGAGACTGTCCTTTGTTTCCGGCGCAGGTCAAGGAGAGCATCGATGGCGGCGGCACGACGATGTTCCCGCCGTTTCTCCTCGATGGCCTGCTGCATGAATCGGGTAATAAGGGCATCACGATCCTGATCCGCGAATGCTTCTTGGAAGGCCCGATTAAGGTCCGCGGGAACACGGAATCTGACTATTGCCATAGTTTCTTCAGACTATCCCAGCCGCTTCCGGAAATGGTCCCGCCAGCTCTTCGGCAGCGCCTCGGCGTCGGCGGCCCGCCGTAGCAGACCCGGATCGGTCTCTCCCTTCCGGTCGAGATACAGGCGGACGATGTCCACGACGCTGACGCGGTTCTCGTCCTCATGGATGCGCTCCATGCCGTCGCCGGTTTCCAGCTCGCCTTCCTGGAGGACCGCGAGGTAGAAGCCCGGGCGGCCGCTCTGCAGGAACGTCTCGACGACGTCCTCGCGATCGAACCGCATTGCCAGCTTGAAGCAGGGCATCCGCGGCTGGGTGACCACCACCTCGGCCGTGCCGATGCGGAAGCGGTCACCGACGCAGACCTCGTCCTCCCACCAGCCCGCGGTGGTGAGGTTCTCGCCGAAGGAGCCCCAGGGGAGGTCCTCCAGCTCCAGCTCGCGCCGCCAGAAGGGGTAATGCTCGGAGGGGTAGACGTACACCGCCTTGTCGGCGCCGCCGTGCACCGAGAGGTCGGCCTGGCGGTCGCCCTCGAGGTTGAGCCGGCGCAGCGCCACGCGGCCGGCGACCGGCTGCTTGAAGATGCCGCTCATGATGCGCCGGCCGTGCCACTCCACCGGCCGCGGCGTGCCGACGTTGACGGAGACGATCTTCATCGCGGAGAGCGAGCTCCGGTCAGCTCCAGAACTCGATCGGCCGGGGCTCCAGGATGAGGCCGTGGTTGTGCGCGCGGCGGTAGAACTCCTCGAGGCCTTCGATCTCCTCGTCGCGCAGGAAAAACGACAGGTTCTCGGTGAGGTAGGTGCGCACCTCGGAAGAGTCGAGGTTGAGCTCCGCGGCCGCCTCCCGCACCACGGTGTCGAGCGAGGAGAGGCCGTAGCGCAAGCTGCTCTTGAAGTAGAAGGGCAGGTCTGGGATGTCGACCTCGGGACGCACCGCCCAGACGGCGAAGACGAAGGGCAGGCCCGTCAGCTCGTGCCATTCCGCGGCGAGATCGATGATGCGGTAGCGTTCGCGATCCACCCGCAAGGCGGGATCGCCGATGATCAGCGCCGCGTCCGCCTCGCCGAGCATGCGCTCGGGATCCGGCCGCTCGTGGAGGTATTCGGGATCGAGTCCGTAGCGCTCGCGCAGCAGGACGCGGACGAGCGTCGCCGAGGTGCGGCTGTTCTGGTCGAGCGCCACCCGCCGGATCTCCTCGACCGGGCCGCGCGACACCAGCAGGACGCTCCTCACCTCGTGCCGCGCCGCGATGCACATGTCGGGCAGCACGCGGAGGTTGGGGATGCGCTGCACCTCGATCGAAGGGATGAGGCCGACGTCGAGATTCCCCTGCCCGAGCAATCGCGCCACCATCGCCGGCGGGTGATAGCTCGGAGCGAACAGGTCCGCGTGATGGCCTTTCAGAAACCCCCAGGCCAACGGCTTGCTGTTCAGGTAGTTGACGATGCCGACGCGCAGCTTGGGCAAAGGCGCTCTCCCCGGCTCCCCCTTACTTCGACATCGCTCCCAGGAAGTCCTGATTGGTCTTGGTCTTCGACAGCTTGTCGAGGAGCAGCTCCATGCTCTCCACGGTGGAGAGGGGGTTGAGGACCTTGCGCAGCACCCAGACGCGGTGCAGCTCGCTCTCGGGCATGAGCAGCTCTTCCTTGCGCGTGCCCGACTTGTTGATGTCGATGGCCGGGAAGACGCGCTTGTCGACCAGCTTGCGGTCGAGGTGGATCTCGCAGTTGCCGGTGCCCTTGAACTCCTCGAAGATGACGTCGTCCATGCGGCTGCCGGTGTCCACCAGGGCGGTGGCGATGATGGTCAGCGAGCCGCCTTCCTCGATGTTGCGGGCGGCGCCGAAGAACCGCTTCGGCCGGTGCAGGGCGTTGGCGTCGATACCGCCGGAGAGCACCTTGCCCGAGGGCGGCTGCACCGTGTTGTAGGCGCGGGCGAGGCGGGTGATCGAGTCGAGCAGGATCACCACGTCCTTCTTGTGCTCCACCAGGCGCTTGGCCTTCTCGATGACCATCTCGGCCACCTGCACGTGGCGGGTGGCGGGCTCGTCGAAGGTCGAGGAGACGACCTCGCCCTGCACGGAGCGCTGCATGTCCGTCACCTCTTCCGGCCGCTCGTCGATGAGCAGCACGATGAGGATGGCCTCCGGATGGTTCTTCTCCACCGAGTGGGCGATCGACTGCAGGAGCATCGTCTTGCCGGTGCGCGGCGGCGCCACGATGAGCGCCCGCTGCCCCTTGCCCATGGGCGTCGAGAGATCCATCACCCGCGACGACATGTCGCCGGAGACCTCGAGCTTGATGCGCTCCTCGGGATAGAGCGGCGTCAGGTTGTCGAAGAAGATCTTGTTGCGGGCGACCTCGGGATGCTCGAAGTTGACCGCCTCGACCTTGATGAGGGCGAAGTAGCGCTCGCCCTCCTTCGGCTGCCGCACCTGGCCGGAGATGGTGTCGCCGGTGCGCAGGTCGAAGCGCCGGATCTGGCTCGGACTGACGTAGATGTCGTCCGGCCCCGGCAGGTAGTTGTACTCGGGGGCGCGCAGGAAGCCGAACCCGTCGGGGAGGCACTCGAGCACCCCCTCGGCGAAGATCAGGCCGCTCTTCTCGGTCTGCGCCTGCAGCACCTTGAAGATCAGCTCCTGCTTGCGCATGCCGGTGGCGCCCTCGACGCCCAGATCCTTGGCGATCTGGGTGAGCTGGGAAATGCTCATCTCCTTCAGCGCCCGGATGTCGAGCGCGTCGACCGCAGTTCCCTTTTCCGCTTGACTCTGCTGTGACTTGGCCATGTCGTTCCTCTTCGTTTCAATCATCATCTGGCACTCGCTGCGAGCCGGGACGAAAGGACGCCCCAGAGCTCCTTGATCCCCTCTCCCGAACGCGCTGAAACAGGGATGAGGGGGATCGATTCATGCAAACCCAAGACCTCGCGCACGCCCTGCACGGCCTGAACCCGCCGGCCGCGGGGGAGCTGGTCGATCTTGGTGGCGGCGACGACGATCGCCGCTCCCAACCCGGACAGGTACTGGTACGCCTGGACGTCGAGCGGGGTTGCCCCCACCTTGCCGTCCACCAGCAGCACCATCGCGTCCGGCGGCTCCTCCCGGAAGTACCCCTCCACCCTCGCCGCCCACTCCCGCCTCGCTTCCTTCCCGGCCTTGGCGTATCCGTAACCTGGCAGGTCGACGAAGTAGAAGCGCCGGTTCACCAGGAAGTAGTTGACGGCCTGCGTCCGCCCCGGCGTCGAGCTGGTGCGGGCGAGGCTCTTGCGCCCCAGGAGCCGGTTCAGCAGGCTCGACTTGCCGACGTTGGAGCGTCCGGCGAAAGCGATCTCGGGACGCCCGTCCCGCAAGTAGTCGCCGCTCCCGTGAGCGGACCGGATGAACTCCGCCGTGTCGACCTTCACGCTCTTCGCCTACGAGATTGGCCGCGGCGCGTCTGCGCCCGCCGCGGCCCTGGAAGGCCGGATCAATGGGCCAGGGAATCCGCCCCCGCGTCGGCGGAGGTCTCCGTGAACTTGCCGTCCTTCTTCGGCAGCGGGGAGATGGTGCCGTCCAGAGCGAGCCGCAGGACCTCGTCCATCGACTCGACCAGGTGGAACTCCATCGCCTCGCGCACCTCGGCGGGGATCTCCTCCATGTCCTTCTCGTTCTCCTTCGGCAGGATCACCTCGTTGATACCGCCGCGGAACGCCGCCAACACCTTGTCCTTGATCCCGCCCACCGGCAGGACCTTGCCGCGCAGCGTGATCTCGCCCGTCATCGCCACGTCCTTGCGGACGGCGATCTTGGTGAGCGCCGAGACCAGCGCCGTGGCCATCGTGATGCCGGCCGAGGGTCCGTCCTTGGGGATCGCCCCCTCGGGCACGTGCAGGTGGATGTCCTGGCTCTCGTTGAAGTCGGGATCGATGCCGAACAGATCGGCGCGGCTGCGCAGGTACGACACCGCGGCGCGGGCCGACTCCTGCATCACCTCGCCGAGCTTGCCGGTGAGCGTCAGCTTGCCCTTGCCCGGCATCAGGCCGACCTCGGTCTCCAGCAGCTCGCCGCCCACCTCCGTCCAGGCGAGGCCGGTGGCGACGCCGATCTCCGACTCCTCGTTCTTGCGGCGGGCGCGGAACTTCGCCTTGCCGAGCAGCTCGAAGACCATGTCCGGCGTCACCCTGACCTGCAGCGTCGAGCCCTCGCGCACCACCCGGCGGGCGATCTTGCGGCAGATGGAGGCGATCTCGCGCTCCAGGCTGCGCACGCCGGCCTCGCGGGTGTAGCTCTCGATGATGACGCGGATCGTCTCGGAGTCGAAGGCGATCCGCTCCGCCGACAGGCCGTGGTCCTTGAGCTGGCGCGGCACCAGGAACTGCTCGGCGATCGCCAGCTTCTCGTTGAGCGTGTAGCCGGAGAGCGCGATGACCTCCATGCGGTCCTTGAGCGCCGGCGGGATCGAGTGCGTCACGTTGGCGGTGGCGATGAACATCACCTTCGACAGGTCGTAGTCCACGTCCAGGTAGTGGTCCAGGAACGAATCGTTCTGCTCCGGGTCCAGCACCTCGAGCAGCGCCGCCGACGGGTCGCCCCGGAAGTCCGTCGACATCTTGTCGACCTCGTCGAGCAGGAAGATCGGATTGATCGTCCCCGCCTTGCGCATCATCTGGATGATCTGGCCTGGGAAGGCGCCGATGTAGGTCCGGCGGTGGCCGCGAATCTCCGCCTCGTCGCGCACGCCGCCGAGCGACAGGCGGACGAACTTGCGGCCGGTGGCGCGCGCGATCGACTTGGCGAGCGATGACTTGCCGACGCCCGGCGGGCCGACGAAACAGATGATCGAGCTCTTGGTCTGGCCGATGAGCTGGCGCACGGCGAGGAACTCGAGGATGCGGTCCTTGATCTTCTCCAGGCCGTAATGGTCCTCGTTGAGCACCTTCTCGGCGTGGTCGAGGTCCTTGCGCTCCTTGCTGCGCTTGCGCCAGGGCACCGAGACCAGCCAGTCGATGTAGTTGCGCGACACGGTGGCCTCGGCCGACACCGGCGGCATGGCCTCCAGCCGCTTGAGCTCCTGCTCGGCCTTCTCCTTGACCTCCTTGGGCAGGCCGGCCTTCTCGATCTTCTCGCGCAGCTCGGTCAGCTCGTCGCCGCGGTCGTCCTTGCGCCCCAGCTCCTGATGGATGGCCTTGATCTTCTCGTTGAGGTAGTACTCCTTCTGGGCCTTCTCCATCTGCTTCTTGACCTTGACGTTGATCCGCTTGTCGATGTTGATCTTCTCGATCTCGACGTCGAGCAGGTCGTGAAGGCGCTGCAGGCGCTCGTAGGGGTTGAGCAGCTCGAGCAGGCTCTGCTTCTCGTTGGTCGCCACCATGAGGTGGGCCGAGAGGATGTCGGCCACGCGGTCCGCGTCGTCGAGCTTCAAGGTGGACATCAGCCCCTCGAACGCCAGGTGGTGCGACATCTTGGCGTACTGCTCGAAGGCGGCGAGGACCTTGCTCATGTAGGTCCGCAGCTCCTCGCCCAGCGGGTAGTTGACCTCGTAGCCCTCGACCTCGGCGTTCAAGGCGCCGTCCGTCTCGGCGACGTTGACGATGCGGCCGCGCTGCACCCCCTCCACCATCACCCGCACGTTGCCGTTGGGCAGCTTGAGGTTCTGGATCACCGTGGCGACGACGCCGATGTCGCAGATGTCGTCGCGCAGCGGATCGTCGATGCGCGGGTCCTTCTGCGCGGCGAGGAAGATGCGCTTGGTGGGGCCCGAAAGGGCCTGCTCCAGCGCCCGCACCGAGCTCTCGCGGCCGACGATGAACGGGGCCATCATGTGGGGGAAGACCACCATGTCCCGGAGCGGGACGAGGGGCAGGATCTCGCGCTTCTTGGTGATGAAGGGTGCGGCCATGTCGGGTCTGCTCTGATCCTTTCCTCAGCCGGCCTTCTTGTACAGCATGATCGGCTGGATGCGGCTCGCCACGACTTCCTCGTTGATGAGGATCTGCTTGACGTCGCGTTGCGAGGGTATGGTGTACATGAGGTCGAGCATCAGCTCCTCGAGGATGATCCGCAAGCCGCGGGCGCCGACGTTGCGCTTGAGCGCCTCGCGGGCGATGGCGGAGAGGGACTCGTCGGAGAACTTCAGCTCCACCCCCTCGAACTCCAGGATGGTCTGGTACTGCCGGATGAGGCTGTTCTTGGGCTCGTGCAGGATGCGCACCAGCGCCTCCTCGTCGAGCTCCTCCAGCGTCGCCACCACCGGCAGGCGGCCCACGAACTCGGGGATCAGGCCGTACTTGATGAGGTCCTCGGGCAGCACGTGCTCCAGGAACTGGTGCGTCTTCCTCTCCCGCTTGCCCTTGATCTCGGCGCCGAAGCCGAGCGACTTCTGGTTCATGCGGCGCTCGATGACGTCATCGAGACCGACGAAGGCGCCGCCGCAGATGAACAGGATGTTGGTGGTGTCGATCTGCAGGAACTCCTGGTGCGGGTGCTTGCGGCCGCCCTGCGGCGGCACGTTGCACTGCGTGCCCTCGAGGATCTTGAGCAGCGCCTGCTGCACCCCCTCGCCCGAGACGTCGCGGGTGATCGAGGGGTTGTCGCTCTTGCGGCAGATCTTGTCCACCTCGTCGATGTAGACGATGCCGCGCTGCGTCTTCTCCTTGTCGTTGCCTGAGGCCTGGTAGAGCTTGAGGATGATGTTCTCGACGTCCTCGCCGACGTAGCCGGCCTCGGTGAGGGTGGTGGCGTCGGCGATGGTGAAAGGCACCGAGAGCAGCCGGGCGAGGGTCTGGGCGAGCAGCGTCTTGCCGGTGCCGGTGGGGCCGATGAGCAGGATGTTCGATTTCTGCAGCTCGACGTCGCCGTGCGCCTTCTCGGCGAAGTCGATGCGCTTGTAGTGGTTGTACACCGCGACGGCCAGCTTCTTCTTCGCCTGCTCCTGGCCGATCACGTACTCGTCGAGGAGCGCCTTGATCTCCTTGGGCTTGGGCAGCGTCGTGTCCTGCTGCTGCTCGAGCATCCGGTCCTCGGCGATGATGTCGAGGCAGATGTCGACGCACTCATCGCAGATGAACACGGTGGGGCCGGCGATCAGCTTCTTGACCTCGCGCTGGCTCTTGTTGCAGAACGAGCACCTGAGGACTTCATCGCCGCTGTCTTTCTTCGGCATTTCTCCTCCGTTGTGGCGGACGGTGACGAGGTGTTGTCGCGACTCTAGGAGCTAGCCTGCCGCCTGTCAACGTCTTGCCAAGTAGAACAGGCGCCGCGCCGGGAGCTATTTCCGCCGCTCCCCCGCCCCGCCCGTCCCTATGAGGGCTCCTACACCCAAGGTGCCGCGAGCCCCTTCCAGCGTCTCACCGCACCGGGGTCGGGGTGGCCTCCGGCCGCCGCCGCATCATCACCCGGTCCGCGAGACCGTACTCCACCGCTTCTTTCGCTCCGAGGATTCTATCGCGTTCCGTGTCGCGATGGATTTCCTCCTTCGATCTGCCGGTATGGAACGCCAGGAGCTCGTCCAGGCGGTCCCGCATCATCAGCATGTCCTTGGCGTGGATCTCGATGTCGCTCTGCTGGCCCTGCAGGCCGGACAGCCACGGCTGGTGAATGAGCACACGGCTGTTCGGCAGCAGCGTCCGCTTGCCCTTGGCGCCGGCCGCCAGCAGCACGGCGGCCATCGACGCCGCCTGCCCGACGCAGTAGGTCGACACGTCGGGCTTGATGTACTGCATCGTGTCGTAGATCGCCATACCGGAGCTGATCGAGCCGCCCGGCGAATTGATGTAGAGGGAGATGTCCTTCTCCGGGTTCTCGGCCTCGAGGAAGAGCATCTGCGCGATGATCAGGCTCGCCACGTCGTCGTCGATCTGGCGGCCGAGGAAAATGATGTTGTCCTTGAGCAAGCGTGAGTAGATGTCGTAGGCGCGCTCGCCCCGGTTCGTCTGCTCGACCACCATCGGAATCAGCATGCTTGACATATCTCCTAACCTGAGCTTTCAGCCGGGGCCGCCGCCCCGTCCTGGGGCTCCCCGAGCAGGGTACGGATGGTCTTCTCGCGCCGCAGTTGCGAGCGCAGGGCCGCCAGCCGGCCGTCCTCGTCGAGCTTGCGGCGCAGCACGGGAGTCGACACCCCCTGTGCGCGGGCCAACACCGCCAGGGTGCGCTCGAATTCCTCCTCGCTGGCGCCGATCTCCCGCTCGTCGGCGACGGCGTCGAGGAGCAGCCGGGCGTGCACCCGCTTCTCGGCGAGCGGCGCCATCTCTCCGGCCACGCGGTCCCAATCGATGCCGGCGCGCTCGAGGTTCACGCCCCGGCGCGCCAGGTCCTCGGCGTAGTCCTGCACCAGGGTCTCGACCTCCTTGCGCACGACGCCCTGGGGCAGGTCGATCGGATGGCGCTCGCGGAGCTGGTCGAGCAGGGCCCGCTGACGCTGCTCGCGCCGCTGCTCCTCCTTGCCCTCGCGCAGCCGCCGGACGATCGCCTCGCGCAGCGCCTCGAAGCTCTGCAGCTCCGCACTGACCTTGGCGGCGAAGGCGTCGTCGAGCGGCGGCAGGTCGCGCTCCTGGACGCCCGTCACCCTGGCGCGGAACCGCTGCTCGTGCACCTCCGGTTCGCCGCCCTCCTGCGCCGGCGGATGCTCGTGGCGGCGGGTGAACGTCGTCTCCTGGCCGGCGGCGAGGCCCTGGACGGCGAGCGACAGCTCCTCCCAGACCTGCGGATCGCCGACCTCGATCTGCACGCTGTCGGTCTTCTCCTCCGGATGCTCGGGGGAGCCGAGGTTGGTGATCTCGAGGGCCACCCGGTCGCCGCGCGCCGCCGGCCGCTCCACCGGCACCCACTCGGCGACCTGCCGGCGCAGGTTCTCGACGGCCTCCTCGATCTCCAGCGTCCCCGGCTCGACCTCGGGATCGGGCAGGTCGAAGTCCTGGAGGTTGCGCAGCTCGATCGGCGGCCGGGTCTCGACGGTGGCGACGAAGGTCAGCGGCTCGCCGGGCTGCAGGTCGGCGACCTCGTCGACCTCGGGAGGGAGGAGGGGCTCGATGGAGCTCTCCGCCTGCGCCTGCTTCCAGTAGCGGGGCAGCAGCCGCTCCTTGACCTCCTGCTCGATGTCCTTGGCGAAGCGCCGGCGGACCAGATCGGAGGGGACCTTGCCTTTGCGGAAGCCGGGGATGCGGATGCGCTGGCCGAACTCGCGGACGACGCGCTGGGTCTCCGCCTCGACGGCGGGCGCCGGCACCTCGACGCGGAGCTGCTTGCGGCAGGGGCCGACCTCTTCCAGGGATAACACCACGCTCATCGCGTCACGTTCCTCTTCTTCCTATGGTGCGAAAGGGGGGACTCGAACCCCCAACCCGATCTCTCGGGACTAGATCCTAAGTCTAGCGCGTATACCAATTCCGCCACTTTCGCTTATGAAGCCTCCATGGTTCAGGAGGTGAGTGGGGTCGGGGGGCTGGTGAGCCGCGGAGGAATCGAACCTCCAACCCGCAGATTAAGAGTCTGCTGCTCTGCCAGTTGAGCTAGCGGCCCGTTCGGTCGGGGATCATACTCTAAAGAGGAAAGCGGTGACAACGCCAGGGCCGCGGCCCGAGATCGTCGCCGCCCTCGGTGTAACCGTCGGCGCTCGCCGCGCATTCCCACTCCGACCCGGCTTGCCATTGTCCCGCTCCTGCGCCTGCTCGTCAGCCTCCCTGCACGAAGTGGACCACTTCCAGACGATCGCCTTCGCCCAACCGCGTGTCGCCAAAACGGGCGCGCGGCACCAGCTCGCCGTTACGTTCCAAAGCCACGGTCCGCGGATCCCGCCCCAGGCTGGTAACGAGATCCAGCACCGTGATCCCCTCAGGTATACGGTGCGGCTCGCCGTTGAGGACGACCTCGACGAGGGTCTGGGTTCCTTCCACGGGGAGATCCTACAGCAGGTGTTTCAGCTCCGCCCGGCCGATGTCGCTGATGGCGTTGATGATCAGCGCCGAGGTGCCGCGGCTGACCGTGGGGATGTCGAAGCCCAGGCTCAGCACCCCGAGATCGTCGGTGCGGCCGGAGGCCAGCACGCGCGGCTCGGCGACGGTCGAGATCATGCGCACCGCGACCTGAGCGCCGGCGATGGGCGCGCCGCTCTTGCTGGAGCTGGCGCGCAGGACGACGGTGGCGCGATGGCCGAGCGTCAGGTCCTTCTCCTCCTCCAGCAGCAGGACGAGCTGCTCCTGGTCGGCCTCGCTCGTCAGGTACTCCAAGATGACCTGGTCCAGGGTGCGCTCCGGCCGGGCCACGGCCACCGGGGCCGCCCGCTCGCCGGTGGCCGGAGCGACGGGCGGCACCGGCACCCAGCCCGTGGGCGGCCGCACGCGGGGCGCCTCGAACGCCGCGTGCGCGCCGGTCTTGCGCCCGGCTTCGAGCTCCGCCAGCCGGGCATCGAGCTTGCCGTGGCGGATCGCCGCGATCATCGTCCGGTGCTGGTGGTCCATGAGGGCGACGATCTCCTTCTCGTCCTTGCCCTCGGCGAGGATCTCGGCGTAGCTGGCGCGCCGGGCGGCAAGCACCTGGCCGCCGACGTAGACGAGGCTCTCGATGAAGGGATTCCCGACCCCCTTGTCCTCCGTCTGGACGTGGAACACCACCTCGCGATGGCGGACGTCGGTGTTGTAGCCGGTGATCATGCGCGGAGCGCCCAGGGAGAACGGCCGTTTCTACAGGTACGGGCCAGTGGATTCTAAGAACAGGCCGGGTGGGAATCAAGCGAACGCTGCCGCGGCCTGCTTGGAGGAGTGCGCGGGGGAGGGATTTCGTTTCGGCCGGCGGGATCTGTCGTACAATGCTTTCACCCACCGAGCCTGCCCGGACCCTCTCCGGAAAACGGCGGGAGAGCAGGCCGACAGGGTGGTCCGGGAAACCGGGCCGCCTCCCGTGTTTGGAAAGGCGGGGTCTGGAGCCGCGGCTCGGGGGAGAGAACCATGAGCCGCCTCGTCATCCTCGGCCAAACCGGCCCCGCCGCTCCGCCGCCCATCGCGTTTCGCCCGTCCGAAGAGGAAACGCGGCTCGTCGACTCCTTCGGCCGGCGCCTCACCTATCTCCGCGTCTCCGTCACCGACCGCTGCAACCTGCGCTGCACCTACTGCCTGCCGGAGGACGCCGATTTTCCCTTCGGCGACCGGGACTTCCTCTCGCCGGCGGAGATCGAGGCGATCGTCGGCGCGCTGGTGCGGCTCGGCATCCGGCGGGTGCGGCTGACCGGCGGCGAGCCGCTGGTGCGCCGGGACGTCCTGGAGATCGCGCGGCGGCTCAAGGCGCTGCCGGGGCTCGCGGACCTGGCGCTGTCGACCAACGGCACGGAGCTGGCGCGGTTCGCTCCCGCCCTCAAGGAAGCGGGCGTGGACCGTATCAACGTCAGCCTGGACAGCCTGGATCCCGAGCGCTTCCGGGAGATCACCCGCCGGGGCGACCTGGAGGAGGTCTGGCAGGGCGTCGAGGCGGCGCTCGCGGCCGGTCTCACGCCGGTCAAGCTCAACGCCGTGCTCCTCGCCCGCACCGCTCCCGAGGACCTGGAGCGGCTGGCGGCGCTCACCCTCGACCGGCCGCTCCACGTGCGTTTCATCGAGATGATGCCCACAGGCGTGAACCATCACCTGCAACCGCACGAGTTCCTCTCCGCGGACGTCGTCCACGCCCGCCTGGAGGCGCGCTTCGGGCCGCTCGCACCGGTGCCCGCCGCCGAGGCCTTCCCTCGCACCGGCCCGGCCAAGGCCTACCGCTTCGCCGGCGCCACCGGGACGGTGGGATTCATCACCCCCCTCTCCCACACCTTCTGCGAGGAGTGCAACCGCCTGCGCCTCACCGCCCGCGGCGAGCTGCGCCTCTGCCTCTTCGGCGACCGGGTCTACCCCCTGCGCCACCTCCTCGCCAGCGGCGATTCGGGTGCAGCGCTCGAAGAGGAGATCCTGCGAGTGCTCCAGGAGAAGCCGGCCGAGCACATGCTCACGCAGGGCAACTACGGCAACCTCGCGAGCTTCATGCAGATCGGGGGGTAGGTGACGCATCGCCTTGAGACCCCCCTCTCCAACGAGTTGGAGAGGGGGAACGCACGCGGAGGCGTTGCCGGCGAGTTATGTAGAATACCGAGCGCAGTCCCACCCGGGCAGCACCGTCCCGGAACGAACCCCGCAAATCCTGACGAGAGGAGAGATATATGGCCGAGCCCACCGTCGCGGAACCGACCGCCGCGCAGCGCACCCTGGTCCATTACGAGGTCAAGGAGGGGGTGGCGTATCTGACCCTCGACGATCCGCCGGCGAACACCTACACCCACGAGATGATGCGCCAGCTCGACGACGCCATCCTGCAGGCGCGCTTCGAGAAGGAGGTGTACGTCATCGTCGTGCGCGGCGAAGGCGACAAGTTCTTCTGCGCCGGCGCCAACATCAACATGCTGAAGTCGTCCGATCCCTACTTCAAGTACTACTTCTGCCTGCACGCCAACGAGACGCTCAACCGCCTGGAGCAGACCCCCAAGCTGGTCATCGCCGCGCTCGAGGGCCATACGGTGGGCGGCGGCCTCGAGATCGCCATGGCGGCGGACCTCCTCATCGCCAGGAAGGGCTCCGGCAAGGTCGGCCTCCCCGAGGTCACCCTCGGCGTGCTCCCCGGCACCGGCGGCACGCAGCGGCTCGCCCGCCGCGTCGGCAAGAGCCCGTCGATCGAGCTCATGGCCACCGGCCGGCTGATCGACTTCGAGGAGGCGCAGCGCATCGGCATCGTCAATCACATCTTCGACGGCGACGACTTCGCCGGCCAGGTGCACGAGTACGCGCGCCAGTTCTGCCCGCCGAACAAGGCGGCCAAGGCGGTCGGCCGCATCAAGCGCTCGGTGCAGTCGGGTGCCGAAGTGCCCTTCGAGAGCGGCCTCGCCATCGAGCGCGAGCTACAGCAGCAGCTCTTCGAGAGCCCGGACGCCCGCGAGGGCCTCGACGCCTACGTCGGCAAGCGCAAGCCCGAGTTCCGGGGATATTGAGCGTGGCCACGGTCGAGGCCGCGGCGCGGGCCGAGGTGACGTTCCCGCCGGCGAAGCTGTTCGTCGGCGGCGAATGGGTGGAGCCCGCGGGCGGGCGAACCCTGCCCGTCGAGAACCCGGCCACCGAGGAGATCCTCTGCGAGGTGGCCGCGGCCGGCGTGGAGGACGTCGACCGCGCCGTGGCCGCCGCGCGCTCGGCGCTCGACGGCGACTGGGGATGGCAGACGCCGGCCCGCGAGCGCGGGCGGATCCTCTGGCGCATCGCCGACGCGCTGGAGGCGCGCATCGACGAATTCGCCCGCCTGGAGACGCTGGACAACGGCAAGCCGATCTTCGAGTCCCGCTACGTCGACGTGCCGGCCGCCATCGAGGCGCTGCGCTACTTCGCCGGCTGGGCGGACAAGATCATGGGCGAGACGATCCCCGTCTCCGGTCCTGTCGTTCTCGCCTACACGCTGCGCGAGCCGGTGGGCGTGGTGGCCGCCATCACGCCGTGGAACTTCCCCCTGATCCAGGCGCTGTGGAAGATCGCGCCGGCCCTCGCCTGCGGCAACGCCGTGGTGCACAAGCCGGCCTCCTACACGCCGCTCTCGGCGCTCCGCTTCGCCGAGCTGGCGGCGGAGCACGGCCTGCCGCCGGGCGCCCTCAACGTAGTGACGGGGAGCGGCGCGGAAGTGGGCAGCGCCCTGGTGGCTCACCCCGGAGTGGCGAAGGTCAGCTTCACCGGCTCGACCGAGGTGGGGCGCGACATCATGCGCGGCGCGGCGGAAACCATCAAGCGCGTCACCCTGGAGCTGGGCGGCAAATCGCCCAATATCGTCTTCGCCGACGCCGACCTGGACGCCGCGGTCAAGGGCGCCTACAACGGCATCTTCTACGGCAAAGGCGAGGTCTGCGCCGCCGGCTCGCGCCTCTTCGTCGAAGACTCCGTCCACGATGATCTCGTCGAAAGGCTGGTGGCGCGCACCCGACGGCTGGCTCCCGGCGATCCTCTCGATCCGCGGACGAAGCTCGGCGCCCTGGTCTCCAGGAAGCAAAGGGAGACGGTGCTCGGTTATGTGGAGGAGGGGAAGCGCGAAGGCGCCCGGGTAGTGCACGGCGGCGGACCGGCGTCGATCAACGGCAAGGGCTGGTTCATGGAGCCCACCATCCTCGACGGCGTGAGCAACGACATGAAGGTGGCCCGCGAGGAGATCTTCGGACCGGTGCTCGCCGTCATCCCCTTCCGTGAGGTCGAAGAGGCGGTCGAGCTCGCCAACGCCTCGATCTACGGCCTCGCGGCCGGCGTGTGGACGCGCGACGTCGGCAAGGCCCACCAGGTGGCGCGGCGCATCCAGGCCGGGACGGTGTGGATCAACCAGTACAACTGGTACGACTCCGCCGCCCCCTTCGGCGGCTACAAGCAGAGCGGCTTCGGCCGCGAGCTCGGCAAGCAGGCGATCGAGGGGTATACGGAGGTGAAGACGGTGTATGTGGGGAGGTGAGCGTCAGGGGGCGGTGAACGGCGGAGCGGTCTGCCCTCCGAAGCCTCACCCCCTGTCCCCCTCTCCCTGACGGGCGAGGGGGGACGTATGCGAAAGGCCTTGCCGAAAAAGGTGGCCTCCTCTTGGCAAGACTGGCTGTGAATCGTCCCCCCTCGCCCGTCAGGGAGAGGGGGACAGGGGGTGAGGCTTCGGAGGGCAGACCGCTCGAAAATCACAGAAGATGGATGCGATGAAAAACCTAAACGACATCGTCCTCGCCGCGCCGGTGCGGACACCAATCGGCAAGTTCGGTGGTGCTCTCGCCTCGCTGTCCGCAGCGGATCTCGGTACGGCGGCAGCGAGGGCCGCGCTGGAGCGGTCGAATCTCGACGCCGCGAAGGTGGACCAGGTCATCTTCGGCCACGCCCGCCAGGCCGGCGGCGGTCCTAACACGGCGCGGCAGATCTCCTATCGCGCCGGGGTTCCCGTGGACCGCCCGGCGTACACGGTCAACCAAGCCTGCGCCTCGGGTCTGCAGGCCGTGCTCTCGGCCGCGCGGACGATCCTTACGGGCGAGGCGCGGATCGTCCTCGCCGGCGGCACGGAGAGCATGTCGAACACGCCCTACCTGCTTCCCCGCGCCCGCTGGGGCTACCGGCTGGGGCACGCCGAGATCGTGGACGGCATGTACCGCGACGGCTTCAACTGCCCGCTCTCGGAGCTGGTGATGGGCGAGACGGCCGAGGAGCTGGCGGCGGAGATGGGGATCGGCCGCGACGCCTCCGACGCCTATGCCCTGGAGAGCCAGCTCCGTTGTGAGCGCGCCCGCGGCGAGGGGCGTTTCGAGTCCGAGATCGTGCCGGTAAAGGTCGCGAGCAAGAAGGGCGAGATCACCATCGACAAGGACGAGCATCCGCGCGATGGGACTACGATCGAATCGCTCGCCAAGCTGCCGACCGTCTTCCGCGACGGCGGCGCGGTGACGGCCGGCAACGCCTCGGGCATCACCGACGGCGCCGCCGCCATCGTCGTCGCCTCGCGGGCGGCGGCGAATGAGCTCGGCCTGCCGGTGGTGGCGCGGCTGGTGGGTTGGGAGGTGGTTGGCGTCGATCCACGCATCATGGGGATCGGTCCCGTGCCGGCCGTCCGGCGCCTGCTGGAAAAGGCTGGCCTCGATGCGGCGGCCATCGACGAGGTGGAGCT
This sequence comes from Acidobacteriota bacterium, assembly GCA_046765915.1. Taxonomy (GTDB): domain Bacteria; phylum Acidobacteriota; class Thermoanaerobaculia; order Multivoradales; family UBA5704; genus DATARR01. The sequence continues at coordinate 20,074 of JBKPTH010000056.1, forward strand.
GAACGAGGCCTTCGCCTGCCAGGTGCTCGCCTGCAACCAGGAGCTGGGGTTCGACGCCGCGCGGCTCAACCCGGACGGCGGCGCCATCGCGCTCGGCCATCCCATCGGCGCCACCGGCACGCGCATCCTGGTCACCCTGCTCCACGGCCTCGAACGGAGAGGCGGCCAGCGCGGAATCGCGACGCTCTGCGTCTCCGGCGGCATGGGAGCTGCGGCGCTCGTCGAGAGGGAGGCGGCATGAGCATTCTGGTTTCCGCTTCGACGGACGAAAAAGCCTGCCCCTACGTCGAGGCCCTCCGCGGCCAGGGCGTACCGGCATCGGAGATCCGCATCGTCAAGCCTTCCTCGCCGGCGCCGCTCCGCGAGCTGGCCGAAACGGCGGCGGGGCTCGTCCTCTGCGGCGGCATCGACGTGGCTCCCGAGCGCTACGGCGAGGCCACGCGCCCGGACGCGCAGGTCGAGGTATCCCTGGAGCGGGACGAGCTGGAGTGGAGCCTGCTCGACCTCGCGCGCGAGCGCCAGTTGCCGGTGTGGGCCGTCTGCCGCGGCATGCAGGTGCTCAACGTCTATCTCGGCGGCTCGCTCTGGCAGGACCTGCCCACCCAGCACCCCAGCGGCATCGATCACTACATCTCCACCACGCCGGACACGCTGGCCCACTCCATCCAGGTCATCGAGCCCGGCGCGCCGATCGGCGAGCGGCTCACCGGCGAGCTGCCGCTGGTCAACAGCCGCCACCACCAAGCCGTCAAGCGTCTGGCGGAAGGTCTCGTGCCCGTCGTGCTCTCGCCGGACGGTCTGATCGAGGCCGCGGTGCTGGACCGCGAGGACTGGTGGGTGCGCGCCGTCCAGTGGCACCCGGAGAACCTGATCGCCCTCGATCCGCAGCGCGCGTTGTGGACCGATTTCGTCCGCGCCGTCGGCGTCGAAACCCCGGCGCTCCCCTGAGCCATGGCGGAGCCCACGATCCTCGTCGAACGTGACGGCGGTATCGCCACGGTCACCCTGAACCGGCCGCCTCTCAACATCCTGGACATCCCGACGATCGCGCGGTTGGGCGAGGCGATCGAAGAGCTATCAGCCGACCCTGATCTCCTGGTGATCGTCCTGCGTGGAGCCGGCGACCGCGCCTTTTCGGCCGGCGTGGCGGTTCAGGACCATACGCCGGATAAGGTCGTGCCGATGTTGGAGAGCCTGCACGACACGATCCGCCGGCTCCGCGACCTCGAAGTGGTCATCACCGTCGCCGCCGTCCAGGGCCACTGTCTCGGCGGCGGCATGGAGCTCGCGCTGTCCTGCGACCTCGTGATCGCCACCGAGGACGCCCGCTTCGCCCAGCCCGAGATCGAGCTCGGTTGTTATCCGCCCGTCGCCTCGGCGCTCCTGCCGTCGCGCATCGGCGCCGGCCTCACTCTCGACTTGGCGCTGACCGGTAGGACGCTGACCTGCGAGGAGGCCGAGCGGCTGGGATTGGTGACGCGCCGCGTGCCTGCCGGAAAGCTGGACGAGGCGGTCCAGGAATTCACGGCGCAGATCGCCGCCAAGAGCGCGCCGGTCGTGCGGCTGGCCAAGAAAGCGGTCCGCGCCGGCCGGGATCTGCCCTTCGCCGAAGCCCTTGCCGAGACGGAGAGGATATACAAGGAAGAGCTGCTCCCGCTGGAGGACCTGGCGGAGGGGGCGGCGGCGTTTCTCGAGAAGCGGCGGCCGGCGTGGCGGCACCGGTAGAGAGGATCCAAGGGGTAACGGCGATCGGAACGTCCTGCCCTTCGAAACCTCACCCCCTGGCCCCCTCTCCACAAAGTGGAGAGGGGGAAAGAAAAAGCAGATTCCTGGCGTTCCCCCCTCTCCAGCTCCGCTGGAGAGGGGGCCAGGGGGTGAGGTTTCGAAGGGGCAGGTCGCCCCATCCGCCGCCGCCCCTCTGAGGCCCGAAATACAACCGGGACAGAGTACCCGCCGCCTTATACAATGCCATCCCGATCGAGTTGACCTTTTCGAGGAGACCCTCATGCCCGAGACCATCCTGGTGGAACGCGAAGGCCGCGTCGCCATCCTGACCATCAACCGGCCCGACAAGCTCAACGCCCTCAACCAGCAGGTGCGCGACGAGATGCTGGAGATCCTCGCCGGCATGGAGACCGACGACGCGGTGGGGGCCGTCGTCATCACCGGCGCCGGCGAGAAGTCGTTCATCGCCGGGGCCGACATTGGCGAGTTCGCCGGCCGCACCCCCTTCGATCAGCGCCACGCCATGCGCAGCCCTCGGGTCTTCGACATCATGGCGAGCTTCCCCAAGCCGGTCATCGCCATGATCAACGGCTTCTGCCTCGGCGGCGGCTGCGAGCTCGCCATGTCGTGCGACATCCGCGTCGCCTCCGAGAAGGCGCGCTTCGGCCAGCCGGAGATCAACCTCGGCCTCATCCCCGGCGGCGGCGGCACGCAGCGGCTGCCCCGGCTCGTCGGCGTCGGCCACGCCATGCGGCTCATCCTGACGGGCGACATGATCGGCGCCGCCGAGGCGCAGTCGATCGGTCTCGTCGAGATGGTCGTGCCCGCGGAAGAGCTGCGGGCGAAGACGCTGGAGCTGGCGAACAAAATCGCCTCGAAGAGCCCGCTCACCGTGAAGGTTGCCAAGGAGGCGCTGCGGGCGAGCGAGCGAATGTCCATCGAGGATGGCATCACGTACGAGCGCGACCTCTTCTGCCTCTGCTTCTCCTCTGCGGACAAGGAGGAGGGGGTCAAGGCGTTCCTGGAGAAGCGGCCGGCCGCGTGGACGGGGCGCTGAGCCGTGGCCGCCCCGCACGAGGACCTGCTGGCGCTGCGCTCCGAGTTTCCCATCCTCGAGCGCACCACCTATCTCATCAACAACTCGCTCGGCGCCATGCCGCGGGGAGTCCACGACGAGCTCGCGACCTTCGCCCGTGAGTGGGAGGAGCGCGGCGTGCGCGCCTGGAGCGAAGGTTGGTGGGAGCTGTCGATCACAACGGGAGACCTGCTGGCGCCGCTCCTCGGCGTCCGGCCCGGCTCGATCGCCATGCATCAGAACGTGGCCGTGGCCATGGCCCTGTTCCTCTCCGCCATCGATTACAAGCCGGAACGGAACCGGATCGTCTACACGGAGCTCAACTTTCCCAACGTCATGTACCTGCTCCAAGGCGAGCAGCGGAAGGGCGCCGAGATCGTCGTCGTGCCCTCGGACGACGGTATCGGCGTGCCTACCGAGCGGCTCCTTGCGGCCATCGACGAGCGGACGCGCCTGGTGCCGATCTCCCACACCCTCTTCCGCAGCGCCTTCACCCAGGACGCCGAGGCCATCGCCCGCCGCTGCCGAGAGGTCGGGGCGACCCTGCTGCTCGACGTCTACCAGTCGGCCGGAGTGATGCCGCTGGAGCTGGAGGCGTGGGGAGCGCACGCCGCGGTGGGCGGCTCGGTGAAATGGCTCTGCGGCGGCCCCGGCGCGGGCTTTCTCTGGGTGAATCCCGAGATCGCGGACACGCTGGAGCCCGCCTTCACCGGCTGGATGGCGGACGAGGAGCCCTTCGCCTTCCGGCCCGGGCCCATCCACTACGCGCACGGCGCCTGGCGCTTCCTCACCGGCACGCCGAACATCCCCGCCCTCTACTCCTGCCGCGCCGGCTACAAGATCATCGCCGGCGTAGGAGCGCAGAAGATCCGCGAGCGCTCCCTCGCCTTGACCTCCCACCTGATCGATCTCGCCGAAGAAGCCGGCTTCGAAGTCCGCACGCCGCGCGACCCGAAGCACCGCGGCGGCACTGTCTCCGTCTGGCACCCCGAAGCCGAGCGCCTCTGCCACGAGCTGATCGCGCGCGAAATCATTTGCGATTACCGGCCGAACGCGGGAATCCGGCTATCCCCGCACTTCTTCAACACCGAGGCGGAGATGGAGCATGCGGTGGGGACGCTGAAGGAGCTGGCGCCCTAAGAGTTGTGTTTGTCAAAGTCATACAAGACTGTTAAGCTGGACCAGCCGTAGGAGCAAAGGTGGAGAGCGCGAAGCTCGATGAAACCGAACATCTTCATTGACCGCTCCAACTGCCCAGAGGATTTCTTCTCACACGCCCTCGCCTACATCCTCGAGCTTTTCCCGGCTCTCGGGAACCAACTCGTCAATCGGATTGAAGCGCTTGCTGGAAAGAGGCCAGGCTACTTTGGCCAGTTCAAGCAATGCGAATTCGTCGCCAGGGAGTTTCCGCAGGATCACAAAGCGTCTAAGCCCGACCTTCGGCTGGTCTGTAGCACTCGCATCATCTATTTCGAGAACAAACTCGACTCGCCGCTCAGCATTGTCCAAATGCAACGGCACGGAGACCTGACACGGAACAAGCGCAAAAAACATCTGCTGTTCGTCTCTAACATTAGCCATAAACGTCCGGATCTACGCTCGATCCCTGGATACCTTCATCCGCAGAGAAGGGATCACTTTCTTTGGCTGGACCTTTTGCCCGCGCTGGAATCTCACCACCGCAAGGCAAGCCTCGCAGCACGGATTCTTGATGACTTCCGTGCCGCCCTGGATTTCCACGGCATGGTCGGTCGGGAGATCAAGGGTGCGACGGGTAGCCTCTATACATCGCAATCTAAAGCCAACCACCATGCTCTTAGCCTGTTGTCGCAGACGCTTCTGGATGTAGGATTCATCGTGTCACGCAAGCAAGCCCGAGAGACAACCCTTCGAGTGTATCCTTCCCGCCACTGTGAACATCCCTTGCTGAATCCCAGGTTCTATGCCAGTGCAGCTTGGCTCGATAGCGCTCTCGACTTCGAATGCTTGGTCATTACGGCCCTTTCGCGGCCAAAGCTGCCTCGTCTCAGCCGTTACCTTGATCAGTTTCCGGTCCGACGCGACTGCCGCTTCGTACCTGCTTCGTTTCAATATGACGATGGCTATTTCCTTCACGGCGACTTTGTCCTTCCCGTGAAGTTCTCGAACGCGCGTGGACCAGCCAGCATCGATTTTCCGGTACTTACACGACCACTCCGCAGGATTCATAAGTTTTTGACCGGGCTGTATTAGAAGCATCCCTCACCTATCGCGCTCGCCAGGAACCTGTAGGAGAAGCCCGAAATGCCAAAGTCCTCCAAGAAGGTACCTGCCAAAACCCTGCCCTACGATGTGGCGGAACAGTTACGGACGCCTGAAGAGATGGCGGCTTACCTCGATGCCTGGCTGGCTGAGGCGCCGGACGACGCGGCGGGCATTGCCCGCGCGCTCGGCGATATCGCCAGGGCCAAGGGGATGTCGCAGGTCGCGCGCGACGCAGGCCTCAGCCGCGAGAGTCTGTACAAAGCTATCAGTGAGGACGGCAATCCGAGCTTCGCCACTGTCCTCAAGGTAGCGCGCGCACTCGGCATGCGGCTGCATGCCGAAATCGCTTGAGAGAGAAGCGCACACGACGGCTTACTGCTCCGGCTCTTTGAGAGTTCGGGTCAGCAAGCGAAGATCCGAGGCTGGCACGTCTGCAAGACTGGCGGCCGCCAGCGCGAGGATTTCTGCGGGGGTCGGAGCGATGTCTACGTCCTCTCCGTAGTGCCGGCGCAGCAGAGCGATCACCTGGCTTTCGAAGCTTCTTCCGCACCGCTCTGCATCCGCTGAGTGGGTAGTGGCTGCGCGGCTCATGACCGGAAAATATCAAGCTGGTCGGCGCAAGGCGGAAGACAGCATCCGCAGCGGGGCCGTCAGCATACTCCTTCGGGTTGAGCCGACTGCGAGTAGAATGGGGCCCATGAGGCCTCGGGTCTACACGGACACTTCGGTCCTAGGCGGCTGTGAGGACGAGGTGTTCCGTGAGTCCTCTCGTCGCTTGCTAGAGGCATTTATCGGTGGCGGGTTGATCCTGGTACTGTCCGAGCTGACTCTCCGCGAGCTCGAGACCGCTCCGGAGGCAGTGAGAGGGATCGTCGGGCGGGTACCGCAGGCTCATATCGAGCCCCTCTCGCTGTCTCGAGAGGCCGAGGAGCTTGCGGCGGCCTACATCGAGGACGGCGCTATCGCTGCCAGTATGCGAGCGGATGCCCTACACATCGCCCTTGCCACGGTGGCTCGAGTCGATGTCTTGGTCAGTTGGAACTTCAAACACATCGTGAATCTGAGGCGAATCCATGCCTTCAACGCTGTCAACATAAAAAGGGGATATCCTCTGCTCGAGATTCGAACTCCGCGGGAGGTTCCAGGCGATGAGTAAACCTTCTTCAAAAACCCTCGACTGTGTCCGGAGCATGCGTGAGATCCGGGACAAAATCAGCGCGGAGATCGCCGCGATGAGCTACGACGAGCTGGCTCAGTGGCTCCGGGCACATCAGTACTCGGACCCGTTTCTGCAGCGGCTGGCAGAGAAGGCTGCCCAACAAGCCGATGCAGAGGAGGATCGGCTTTCGGTCCGTCGCTAATCGGCTGGGTGTCGTTGGGCGAGTTGCCTCTTGGCTGGCGACAACAAGACCTCTCAGTCGCGAGAGTCTCTACAAGGCTCTCAGCGAGGACGGCAATCCGAGCTTCGCCACCGTCCTCAAGGTAGCTCGCGCGCTGGGTATGCGTCTCCATGCAAAAGTGGCCTGATAGAGTCCCTGCTCCGCCGGCCCTGCTCACAGAATGCGCAATTTCGCCGCTCACCTGATGAGCACTTCGCTGGACCGACAGACTGGGAGCGATGAGGTAAGCGAGCTATCTCATTGTTCTACCGGTGTTTAGCTCATTCAGACGGCGCGGGATCGCGTCCAACCTGACAGCCGTCATCCTCAACCTGACCGCGGTCATCCTCAGGATGACTCAAGTCATGTTCAAGGTGACAGCCGGTCACGTGAAGGATGACTCAAGTATTCTTCAAGCTGACAGGAGTCATGTTGAACATGACAGGCGTCATCCTCAGGCTGACTGCGGTCAGGTCAAGGATGACCTCACGTCATGTTCAGGCTGACTGCTGTCACGTCAAGGATGACTCAAGTCATCCTCAAGCTGACCGCCGGCAGGTTGAACATGATCGGAGTCATCCTCAGCATGACGGCGGTCATGCAGGGCCGGCTAGGTCACCAGCTTCTTCACCACGAAGAGAGCCAGGCCGGCGTTGTCACCATCCTCGATCACCAGGATGTCGGCCGTGAACGATGCCCTGCGGCCTATGCCGAGGCGCCCGCACGAGTTGTTGAAGGCCGAGCCCAGGCAAGCGATGAAGACGTCCTGATTGAAGGCCTTGTTGGAGTGGATCACGACGATGCGGAACGGCGTTCCGTCGCTCAGGAAATCCGTGCTGTCCACGAAAACGATCGAGCCGATGACGCTGGCCTCGGCCTTGTCCGTGCGCGGCACGGCCTTGAGCTGAACATCCGTCTCCACCACCCGGCCTTCCATCTGCCGGGCGTAATTCTCCAGCGCCTTCTCGATGGCGGCGCCGGAGGGGGTCAACCGCTGCTGAGCGCCGGCGGCACCGGCGAACGCGAAGAGCAGAATCACCAGCACGACGCAGAGTCGCTTGGTCATCTCATCCTCCCTTGGGTCTAGTGCGCCCGATTATCTCACGTCTTCAGGTAGAAATGACGGACGCGCGAGATCCATTTCAGGAGGAGGTCTTTTGCGAGGGGATCGAGATCCGCACCGCTTCATTGACGGTGCAGCACTCGGCGTAGAGGAACTCGAGGATCTCGCGCAGGCCTTCGGTGTCGGCGAGGTAGCGCAGGAAGCGGCCCTCGCGATGCTGCTCGATGAGCTTTTCCTGCAGCAGGGCGTCGAGGTGGTGCGAGAGCGTCGAGGCCGGAATGTTCAGATCCTGCTGGATCTCGCCGGCCACCATGCCGCGCGGGTGGGCCGCGAGCAGGCGCCGCACGATCTCCAGCCGCACCTCATGGCCGAGCGCGGCGAAGCGGCTGGCGTAGCGGCGGATGTCCTGCTTCATGATTCGACTTTACCGGCAGCATGGTCTGAGGTCAACGGCGCCCGGCGCGGACCCCGCGCGATCGTCCAGGCATAGGCGGCGAGCGTCGCGGGAATCAGCACGGCGGCCGGCGCTCCACCCTGGAAACCGCCGTCCAGGCTGGCGATCGTCAGGCCGACGGCCATTCCGAGGACCGCGAGAAAGACCAGGAGCGGCAGGAGACCGGCGGCGATCCAGACCGCCCGCGCCCAGGGCGGCCGCGGCGGGAACAGAGCGAGGACCGCCGCGGGCAGCAGCAGCACGGAAAAGACCGGCGCGAGAAAGATGGCGAGCAGCAAGAGGAGGCGGAAGAGGAAGCCCGGCAGATAGGCGCGCATCTGCCCGGCCCGGTCGACGGCCCGGGTCCCGCGCCAGCGTCCGGGGCGACCGCGGAAGACCAGCAGCACCCAGAGCAGAAAGCCGATCCAGATCAGATCGCGCCGCAGCCAGACGCGGCGGAAGAGGACGAGGTACCGGTCCTCCGGCAGCGGCCGGCCGGCCAGGACGTCCAGCCGCCGCACGGCCGCGGCCACCGCCTGGGTCCAGCGGTCGAGGCGGCGCGCATCCAACCGCGCCGCGACGTCGGTGAACCGGTGGTACGCCGGATCTTCGGCGAGAAAAGAGCTGTCCGAAAGGGTGACGGAAGGCACGTCCCACTTCAGGAAGGATTCACTGTCCGAGCCATAAAGGATCCTGGCGGAGCGGACGACGAGCTGAGCCAGCAGAGGGAACCGGTTGTCCGCCACGACAAAGGGCCACTCGACGGCCTCGCCGCTCCTCAGCATGGCATGGACCAGCCAGCCTGGAGCCAGCTTCCGCTCGCCGCTTCCGGGGTGTCGCGCCGGCAAGCTCAGGATCACGGCGCCGCCGCTGCCGCGCCAGCCGACCATCTCCACGTTCAGATCGGCGAGCATGCGCTCCCTGGCCTCGGGAGCGAGGCTCGCCAGCCAGGCCCGGCTGCCGCGCGTTCCGGTCTCCTCGCCGTCGAAGAGGACGACCCGCAAGGTATGCCGCAGGGGCGTGCGGCGGAGGTCGGCCGCCGCGGCGATGGCCACGCCGCAGCCGGAGGCGTCGTCGCCGGCGCCGGGACTATGGGGGACCGTGTCGTAGTGGGCCGAGAGGACGATCTCTTCCGGCCTCTCCCCCGGCAGGACTCCTTCCACGTCGATCAGCCCGCCTTGACGGACGACCCGCACCCGCGCGAGCCCGGCGCGGCGCAAGGCGGCGAGAAGAACGGCCACGGCCCGCTGCCGGGCTGGCGCCGCATCCCGCGGTCCCAGCGCGGCGAGAGACGCCGCGACCTCATAGGCGGAGGTGGAGGGCGCCGATCCGGGATCCCGGCCGCGGAGGGGCGCCGCCGCCATCAGCAGGCAGAGGACGGCCAGGGTGACCTGCTCTCCACGGCGCATCGCGGCATCGTAGCAGCGGAATCCTGCCGGAAAGCGCGCTATTCGCCCCGAAAAGCACCTCCGTTTGTGAATGACATTTCATCCGTCCAGGTCTGCCGGGGCGCCCGCCGCTCCGCCGGAGAAACTGTCCGTGGTCCGTCCGGCGTCCCGGCGTGCGGGATCTCTGCTCGCGGAACTCTTCCGGCGCTCGCCAAACGGCGGCGGCGGGGGTATACTGCCCGCAATTTCGCAGCAACGAGACGAGCGGGACGACCGCCGGGCCGAATCCTCGGCGACGGATCGGTAGCCGGCATGGCGTGGGAGCATGAAGCCGTCCGATCTCAACCTTCTCACCCGGTCTCTCTGGTTCACGGCGGCGATCGCGGCGGCCGTCCTGGTCGTCGCGCTGCTGCTGGTGTACGACCTGGTGGCGGTGGCGGACGATCCCCTGCTGGCGCGCCAGATCGGCTGGAACCTGCTGTTCATCGGGCTCTCCGCCGGCGCCCTGGCGGCGGGCGCGGCCTGGTGGGTGGTGCAGCGGATCACCCGTCCCTTGCGCCGATTGGCGCTGACCATGTCCGAGATGGCGCGCACGGGCAAGCTCAGCAGCGACTTCGCGGCGGCCGGCGGCGGCGCCGAGGTGCGCTTGATCGAAGAGACCCTGCGGGCGCTGACCACCTCTCTCGAGGAGTCGCTGCACGCCCGCGAACGCTCCTACGTCGAAGCGGTCGGCGCCGTGGTGACGGCCGCGGACGCCCGCGACCACGAGACGACCGGACACTCGTTCCGCGTCGCCCTCTACGCCACCACCCTGGCGAAGGCGATGGGCATCCACGGCGAGGAGCTGAAGGCGATCGAGTGGGGAGCGCTGCTCCACGACGTCGGCAAGATGGTGGTGCCCGACGAGATCCTGCGCAAGGTCGGACCGCTCACCGACGGCGAGTGGCAGATCATGAAGCAGCATCCGAACTGGGGTTTCGACATGCTGGCGGAGGTCAGCTTCCTGCAGCCGGCCGTGCTCGACATCATCTACTGCCACCACGAGCATTGGGACGGCGCCGGCTATCCGCGCGGCCTCGCGGATGAGGCCATCCCCCAGAGCGCCCGCATCTTCGCCGTGGTGGACACCTACGACGCCATCACCTCGGACCGGCCGTACCGGCGCGCGCGCGGCCACCAGACGGCCGCCGGCGAGCTGCAGCGCGTGGCCGGCACGCAGCTCGACCCGCGCATCGTCGAGGCCTTCCTCGCCATCCCCGAAGTCGAGCTGCGCCGGCTGCGCGAGCTCTGCAAGCGCGTGCACCCCGGCCTCAGCCTCCCCGCCGACCTGCTCGATTCCCTGGCCGAGCCGGAGCCGCGGAGCGATTTCGGGTTCTAGGCCGGCAGGAAAAGGGATAAAAAGGATTTCAAGGATAGAAAAGACAAGGCTCCGGTAAGAGAACCTTTGTCTTTGTCGTTGTCATCCTTGGTATCCTTTTCGTCCTTTCAGGGAATCCCATACCGCTTCCGCTTCTCCCACAACGCCTTGCGGCTGATGCCGAGCAGCTCGGCGGCGCGTCCCTGGTGCCCGCGCGTATAGGCGAGGGCGTTGCGGATCTGCTCCTTCTCCACCTCCAGAAGCGCCCGCGGCCGGGGCTCCAGGAACCCTTCGGGCGGCGGCGGGTCGACCGCGCCGCCGTCGGCGAGGATCAGCCCCCGCTCGAGGGTGTTGCGAAGCTGCCGCAGGTTGCCCGGCCACGGGTGCTCCAGCATCCAGGCCCGGGCGCGCGGCGCGAGGGCCTGGCCGGGATGGCCGAAGCGCTCGCCGAGGTCGGCCAAGAGGTGATCGAGGATCGCGGGCAGGTCGGCGCGGCGCTCGCGCAACGGCGGCACGCGGAAGGCGAGGACCTCGAGACGATAGAAGAGGTCGGCGCGGAAGAGCTCGCGGGCGACGCGGCGCGGCAGGTCCTCGGAGCCGATGGCGACGAAGCGGACGCGCGCTTCCACCTCCCCGCCGCCCAGCGGGGCGTAGCGCCGCTCCGCCACCAGGCGCAGGAGCTTCGGCTGCGCCGAAAGCGGCAGCTCCTCGACCTGATCGAGGACGAGCGTGCCGCCCTCGGCCCGGCCGACGCGGCCGTCGTTCGGCCGCCCGGCGCCGGTGAAGGCCCCCGCGCGATAGCCGAAGAACTCGCTCTCGAAGAGCGTGCTCGGAATGGCGCCGGGGTCCACCTCGACGAGAGGCCCCGCCGCCCGCGGACTGGCGCCGTGGAGGGCTCGGGCCACCGTCGAGCGGCCGCTGCCGGGCTCGCCGAGGAGAAGCACCGGCGCGTCGGTGGCGGCGGCCCGATCGATGCCGCGCAGACTGGCGGCGAGGGCCGGAAAGTCGAGCAGCAGACGGGGAAGGGAGAGAGGCGACCCCGCAGTCACGCGCGGAACTCAGCCGTCAAGTCGGGCGCGTCGCTCCACAGGCGCTCGAGGGCGTAGTGCCGCCGCGGCTCCTCCTGGAAGACGTGCACCACGAGGTCTCCGTAGTCGAGCAGCACCCACTGCCCGCGGTTGTAGCCTTCGACGTGCAGCGGGCGGACCCGGTGCTCCCGCAGCCTCTCCTGCACGGCGTCGGCGATCGCCTGTACCTGGCGTTCGCTGGTGCCGCCGCAGATCACGAAGTAATCGGTGAAGTCGCTGACCTTCTGCAGGTGGAGCACCTTCAGATCCACCGCCTTGCGATCGTCGGCGGCGGCCACGGCTTCTCGAACTCTCTGAGCGGTGTCGGTGAGGGCGATGGGTTCGGGATTCATCTGTAGAGGGCGTATTTGTGCAGGTATCGTACCACCAACTCCGGCACGGCTCCCGGCGGCAGCGGCAGGCCGGCCGCCAGAAGCTCCCGCAGCCGGGTCGAAGACACGTCGACCCCGGTCTGCCGCAGCAGGAGGACGCGGTCCGTCCGCGCCAGCGCGGCCACCTCGGGATCGAGAGCCGCGGCGTCGAGACTCCAACCGGGACGGGCGAGGACGGCGAGCCGGGCCGCCCGCGGGATCTCCCGCCAGCGCACCCAATGATGCAGATCGGCCAGGGAGTCGCCGCCGATGAGCAGGAAGAGCTCGGCATCCGGCATCTCGCCGCGGAAGTACTCCAGGGTCTCGATGGTGTAGGCCGGCCGGTCCAAGGTCAGCTCGTGCGGCGAGGCGTAGAGCCCCTCCTCGCCGAGCAGGGCGAGCTCCACCATGGCGTAGCGGGCGAGCGGCGGCGCCAGGATGCGGCCGGGCTTGTGAGGCGGCCTGGCCGTCGGCAGGTAGATCACCCGCTCCAGCCCGAGTTGCTGCCGCGCCTCGCGCACCGGCTCGATGTGGCCGCGGTGGATCGGATCGAAGCTGCCGCCGAAGAGACCGATCTTCATCGCCGCTCCCCCGCCGCCTCCAGCCGCCGCGCCAGCTCCGAGATCAGCCGCGGCACGCCTTCGCCGGTGGCGGCGCTGATCTCCAGGTACGGCAGGCCCCGCTCGCCGGCCGCCCGCCGCAGATCCTCCCGGCGCTCGGGAAGCGCGGCGTCGAGCTTGCTCCCCACGATCAGCCGCGGGCGCTCCATCAGCTCCGGATTGAAAGCGGCCAGCTCGCGCTCGACGGTGGCGAGATCGGCCGCGGCGCTCCCCTCGGGGCTCGCCAGCTCCACCAGGTGGACGAGCACCCGGCAGCGCTCGACGTGGCGGAGAAACTGGATGCCGAGGCCGGCCCCCTCGGCGGCGCCGGCGATCAGCCCCGGCAGGTCGGCGATGACGAACGGCTCCGAGAGGGGGCCCTCGGCGACCACGCCGAGCTGCGGCACCAGGGTGGTGAAGGGATAGTCGGCGATCTTCGGCCGCGCCGCCGAGACGACGCTGATCAGCGTCGACTTGCCGGCGTTCGGCAGCCCGACGACGCCGATGTCGGCGAGGAGCTTGAGCTCCAGCCGCAGGCGGCGCTCCTCGCCCTCCTGCCCCGGATCGGCGCGGCGCGGCGCCTGGTTGGTGGCGGTGGCGAAGCGGGCGTTGCCCCGCCCGCCGCGGCCGCCGGCGGCGACGAGCAGGCGCTGGCCGTCCTCCAGGACCTCCCCCAGTTTCTCGCCGGTTTCCTGGACGTAGACGACGGTGCCCAGAGGGACCGGCACCTCGAGGTCCTCCCCGTCCTTGCCGGCTTTGTTGGAGCCCTCGCCGTGGCGGCCCCGCTCGGCGGCATAGAGCGAAGCGAAGCGCAGGTGGTAGAGGGTGTTGCGGTTGGCGTGGCCGGCCAGATAGACCGATCCGCCGTCGCCGCCGTCGCCGCCCGAGGGTCCACCCCGCGGCACGTACTTCTCGCGGCGGAAGGCCACGCAGCCGTTCCCGCCGCGTCCCGCCTGGACGTCGATGGTGGCTTCGTCGAGAAAGATCAAGGTCGGTTCGAAAGGACCGCGCAAGCCGGGCCGCACGCCCGGCTCCGGATCACTCGGCGGCGCCGGCGGTTCCGCTCTCGGCGGGCAGCAGGATGTGAACGTACGTCCCGCGCCGCCCCCGGTTCTGGAACTTGACGACGCCGTCCACCTTCGCGAAGAGAGTGTCGTCCTTGCCGCGGCCGACGTTGTTGCCGGGGAAGAACTTGGTGCCGCGCTGCCGCACGATGATCGAGCCGCCGGTCACCTGCTGGCCGCCGAAGGCCTTGACGCCGAGGTTCTGCGGGTTCGAATCGCGGCCGTTGCGGCTGGAGCCCTGTCCTTTTTTATGTGCCATGAGCTGATACCTCTCCCGCCGGACTAGGAGGCCGGCAACTCGATGCCTTCGATGCGCACCCGGTGCAGATGCTGCCGGTGGCCGGTCGTGCGGCGGTACGTCGTGCGCTTCTTCTTCTTGAAGACGCGGATCTTCGGCCCCTTCACCTCGCCCACCAGGGAGGCGGTGACGGCGGCGCCGTCGAGCGCCGGCTTGCCGTGCCGGGGACCCTCGTCGCCGGCGACCATCAGCACCCGGTCGAAGCGCACCGCGCCATCCTCCCCGGGCGCGGAGAGGAGCTCGATATCGATCACGTCGCCCGGCGCGACGCGGTATTGCTTGCCACCACTTTCAATCACTGCATACATTGGATTTGCTCCCGGAGTCCGTCCGAAGACGCGTGGACCGCGAACCATAGCACGGGAGTGGGGTTCGGTCAACGGCACCCTGGCCGCGACCTTACCCAGGGCGGCCACATAGGGCCGCCCCTACAGGTCCCATGGATTGAAGCCAACCTCGTCCGCATGGCGCACCGAAATCTGGACGGCCACAGAACGATCTGTAGGGGCGGCCCTATGTGGCCGCCCTGGGTGGAGGCCGCCCTGGGGGTGAGGTCGAGCGGTACCTTTCTTGCTCTTGTTATCCTCCCGCCATGCTGGCGCGCCTCTTCCTCCTCGCCACCGCCCTCTACCTGCGCCTGCTCGGCGCCCGGCGGAGGCGGCTGCGCAAGGGCGCGCTGACCCTCGCCTACTACGACATCGGTCCCCGGGACGGCGAGCCCTGGGTGCTGCTCCACGGCCTCGGCTCGGTCGCCGCCGGCTGGAGCCCCGTCCTGCGTGCCCTGCGCCGGAGCTGCCGCCTGCTGGTGCCCGAGCTCTCGGCCCTGGGCGGCACCGAATGCCCCGGCGGCGGCCTCCGCATGCGGGAGGGGGTCGAGATCCTGGCCGAGCTGATCGATCGCGAATCCGGCGGCCGGCCCGTCACCCTGGCCGGCCTCAGTCTCGGCGGCTGGATGGCGGCGCGGCTGGCTCTCGCCCATACCGAACGGGTCTCCCGCCTGGTGCTGATCGACGCCGGCGGCTACCACGATCAGGACTGGGAGAGGATCCAGTCCCTGGTGCTCATCGACGACCTCGTCGGCGTCGACCGGCTCTACCGCGCCCTGTTCGTGCGGGTGCCCTGGCTGATGCGCCTCTCCCGCGCCGCCTTCCTCGAGGCCTACACCTCGCCGGGAACGAAGTTCACCCTCGCCGGGCTCAGCGAGGCGGATACCTTCGGCGACGCCGACCTCGCCCGCCTGCCGATGCCGACGGCGCTGATCTGGGGAGAGAAGGACGGCGTCTTCACCCTCAGGACGGCCAGGGCCATGGCCGCCGCCCTCCCCCGGGCCCATCTGGACGTGCTGCCGGGCTGCGGCCACGCCGTCCACCTCGAGTGCCCGCGGGCCCTGATCCGCGCGCTGCAGCGCTTCCGCCGGGCCACGGCGGCGGCGGAGAGCCCGCGGAGCGGCGTTTTACCGGCCTCGGCCGCCGGCCGGCGGGTTTAGACTTCGGCTGGGAGAGGAGGCGATCCCATGGCGCTGCCCGAGTACATCATCTGCCTGGAGTGCGAAACCCCTTGCTACGTCTTCGAATGGGAAGACGCGAAGGTCAGCGAGGCTCTCTGCCAGATCTGCGGCAACGACGATCCCGAGCAGTTCGCTCTGCCGGAAGACCTCGAAGAGATGATGGACACCCCAGGTTGAGTCTCCACATATAAGATCTAGCCCAATTACCTTCTCGGCCTGCTTCAGGGCCCTTCCTGGACGAGATTTACCTCGCCGAATCAGTGGTTTGCGCGCTCTTTCACTGAATCGAGCTAAGATTTAGCAGAAAGGGGGTTGACAAGATCTTAGCGGTCGAATATCATCTTCTCGATCGGAAGGGCCGAGAGCCTTTCCAAACACCGAGGACAAAGGAGGAAACACCATGCTCAATTCCGTTACCCGCTGGAATCCCGCGGCTGCGGCCTACCTGACCCGCGAGCCTTTCTCGCGGCTGCTCGACAACTTCTTCAACGACCTCCAGGGCGAGGAGGTCTCCAACCGGGGCTGGATGCCGCCGGTGGACATCCAGGAGACCGAGGAGGCCTACAAGCTCCACGCCGAGCTGCCGGGGCTGACCAAGGACGACATCAACATCACCCTCGAGAACAACGTCCTGCGCCTCTCCGGCGAGCGCAAGTTCGAGAAGGAGGCGAAGAAGGACAGCTATCACCGCATCGAGCGGACCTACGGCTCCTTCACCCGCGCCTTCACCCTGCCGCACCAGGTCAACCCGGAGGGCGTGCAGGCCACCTTCGAGAACGGCGTCCTGACCATCACCGTCCCCAAGGCCGAGCAGGCGAAGCCGCGCAAGATCAGCATCAGTTGAGGCGATCTGGAGGCTTCGGTGTAGGGGCGCCCCTGCGTGGGCGCCCTTTTCATTTTCGGTCGTTTGATCAGGCGTTCGCTGGGACTTCCACCGCCGGCCGCGGCGCCGGCTCGGCGGGCGAGGCGGCCGGCAGCTCGACGATGACCGTGGTGCCGATCCCCTGGGTGCTGCGCACCGCGACGCGGCCGCCATGGGCGCGGGCGATCCGCTCCACGATGGCGAGCCCGAGCCCGGTGCCGCCCTTGCGGGTCGAGTAGAAGAGGTCGAAGATGCGGTCCTGCTCCGCGGCCGACATGCCGGCGCCGTTGTCTGCCAGCTCCAGGCAGACGGCGGCGCCCTGGCGATAGGTCGAGAGCTTGAGCAGGGGCTGCCGCTTCGCCTCCTCGGCGGCGGCGAAGGCGTTGCGCGCCAGGTTGAGGAGGAGCTGGTTCATCTGCGCGGCGTCGATCCTGACGCGCGCGCCGCCGCTGCGGTCTTCGACCTCCACCAGCGCCCGCCGCTGCTGGATCTCCCCCGCCAGCACCTCGCGCAGCCGCTCCAGCGGCCGCACCGCCGACATTTCCTCCAGCTCCAGCGGCCGCGGCTTGGCGTAGGCGAGGAAGTCGGTCACCAGCCGCTCCAGCCGGTTGATCTCGGAGCGGGTGATCGACAGCAGGCGCTTGCCGCTGGGCGCCGAGCCGCGCTCGTCGATCTCCTCCTCCAGCATCTGCATGTTGAGGTTGAGCGAGTTGAGCGGATTGCGGATCTCGTGCGCCAGGCCCGAGGCCAGGGTGCCGATGTAGGCCAGCCGCTCGGCCTCGGCCGCCTGCACCTCCAGCCGCTGCGTCCGCTTCATCAACAGCCAGACGGCGGCGTAGGCCGAGAGCAGCAGCACCATCGAGACCACCCCCACCAGCGTCGTCTGGCGGATCAGGTCGGCGCGCAGCACCTCGATCCGCCTGCCGAGCTCCCCGGAGCTGAGGCCGATCTGCAGCAGGCCGTAATCGCCGATCGGCACCTGGATGTCCGGTACGCTGAACGTCGACTCGCTGGTCTTGGTCTCGACCTGCGGCGCCTGCTGGACGTGCCCCTGCAGCTCGGGCGAGCCCACGGGCGGGACCATCGCGGCCTCCCTCTCCCTGCCGGGCCTGGCCAGCACCCGCGCCTCGGCCCTCCCCTTGTAGACGAGCACGCCGTTCTTGTCGTGGATCGTCACCTCCCGCACGATCTCGCGCTGGTACAGCATCTGGTCGATGTAAGTGCGCGTCTCCTTCTCGGCGGCCACGGCGGTCAGGAGGTCCTTTCCCTGGTCGGCCTGGCGCTTGATCTGGTCCGCCAGCTTCTTCGCTTCCTCCTTCGTCTCCAGCAGCACGCGCTGCACCTCGCGCTGGGAGAGCGAGCGGAAGATCAGCCAGCCGAAGAGGACGATGTCGCAGAGGACGAACAGGCCGAAGACCAGCGAGGCGATCAGCAGCCGGCGCGAGAAGACGGATTTCGCTGTGCGTTCCACCATTTCAGGTCCAGGATATCTCGGGGCCGCGGAGGGCCGCCTCTACGTCAACAACGCGGCGCGGGCTTTCCTTTCCTCTCCCGGTCGGTTACCATGGCGCCGTTTCTATGCTCAAAAAGCTTAGGATTCTGCGCGCCGCATCCCTTGCCCTGCTCCTGGCGGCCGCCCTGCTCGCCGGCTGCCGCGCCCGGGACGAGGGGCCGGACGCGACTCCCGCTGCCGCGAAATCGGAGGTCCCCCGGCGCGGCGGCACCGCGGTCACCGGCTGGGTCGCCGAGCCCGGCGGCGTCAACGAGCTGATCGTTCCCTCCAGCCAGGTCACCAACGAGCTGCTGTTCCGCATCTACGGCCACCTGATGGAGGAGCAGGCGGATTTCGAGGAGCATCCGGCGACCCTCAAGCCGATGCTCGCGAAATCCTGGGAGTTCTCGGACGGCCATAAGACCCTCACCTTCCACCTGCGCGAGGACGCGGTGTGGAGCGACGGCGTCCCCATCACCGCCGAGGACGTACGCTGGACCTGGCAGGCCCAGACCCATCCCGAGGTCGCCTGGGACAGCGTCGACGCGAAGCGCTGGATCACCGACGTCGAGGTGGTGGACCCGCACACGGTGCGCATGCATTTCGCGCAGGTCTCCGCCAAGCAGCTCCTCGCCGCCAACGAAGGGGTCATCCTGCCCAAGCACGTCTGGGAGAAGCTGCCCTTTTCCCAATGGCGGCAGGGCGGCGAATGGTTCCGCGCCCACGCGGTGGTGAGCGGTCCCTTCGTCATCGCCTCCTGGGAGCCGGGGCAGCAGCTCGTGCTGCGGCGCAACGACCGTTACTACGAAAAGGAATTCCCCTATCTCGACCGCGTGGTGATGCGCTTCGTCCCCGACCAGGCGAGCCTGCTGGCCCAGCTCCTCAACGGCGAGGTCGACTTCGTGCCGCAGATCGCACCCGGCGACGCGCCGCGGGTGAAAGCCAATCCCCGCCTGAGGCTCATCTCCAACTGGTTCAACATCTACGTCGGCATCGTCTGGAACAACGAGCATCCGCCGTTTACCGATCCGGAGGTGCGGCGCGCGCTCACCCTCGGCATCGATCGGCAGACGATCGTCGAGACCCTGTGGGGTGAGTACGGGCGGATCGCCACCTCACCCATCCTGACCTCGGTGTGGGCGCACGACAAGTCGCTCCAGCCCTGGCCCTACGACCCGGCCGAAGCGCGCCGCATCCTCGACGCCAAGGGATGGAAGGATGCGGACGGCGACGGCGTGCTCGATCGCCACGGCAAGCCGTTCGTCATCGAGCTGGAGACCAACGCCGGCAACCAGGCGCGCGTGGACGCCCTGGTGATGATCCAGGACCAGTTGAAGAAGGTGGGGATCCGCGTCGAGCCCCTGCAGGTGGAGTTCAACACCATGATGTCGCAGATAGTCGACGGCAAGTTCGACGCCGCCATCCTCGGCCAGAGCCTGGACACCAGCCTCGACATGACGGACAACTTCCACAGCAAGTCCATCGGCGTGCGCAACAACAACGCGCGGTACCGCAACCCCGAGGTGGACCGGTTGCTCGAAACCGCGGTCAGCCAGCCCAACATGCGTGACGAGCTGCCCTACCTCCTCCGCATCCAGCGCATCCTTCACCGCGACCAGCCGATCACCTTCCTCTGGGAATCGAAGCGGCTGAACGCCTGCAACAAACGCCTGCGCAACGTCAAGCCCACGGCGGTGTTCTCGTTCTCCAATCTCAAGGAGTGGTGGATCCAGCCGGAGGGCTGATTGGTCGGCTTCCTCCTGCGGCGCCTGGGCGCCTCGCTGCTGCTCCTGCTGCTCGTCCTCACCATCGCGTTCTTCATCCTGCGCCTGATTCCGGGCGATCCGACCCAGGGCGTCGAAGGCCAGCAGTTGACGGCCGAGCAGCAGCAGAGGCTGAGGAAAATCTACGGCCTCGACCGGCCTCTGGCCGAGCAGTACGCCGCCTGGCTTTCCTCGGTAGCGCGGGGCGACTGGGGAACGTCGCTCTCGCAGCAACGGCCGGTCTCCTCCGCCATGCTCGGCGCCCTGCCGGCCACGGCCATCCTGGCCTCGGCGGCCGTCACCGTGGAGTTCGGCGCGGCGCTGCTGCTCGGCGTTGCCGCGGCTCTCCGGCGCCGGTCGTCCGTGGATCACGCCATCCGCATCAGCACGCTGTTCCTGCACTCCCAGCCGGTCTTCTGGCTCGGCCTCATGGCGATCCTCCTCTTCTCCTACGTCTGGCCGGTGCTGCCGGCGAGCCACATGCATTCGGTGGACGCCGATCTGATGGGGCCCGCCGGCCGCTTCCTCGACCTCCTCCGGCACCTGGTGCTCCCCTGCCTCGTCCTGGGCCTCTCGAACGCCGGCGCCACGGCGCGCCAAGTCCGCGCCAGCCTGATCGAGGTGATGAGCCAGGACTACATCCGCGCCGCCCGCGCCAAGGGGCTCTCGGAGCGGCGCGTCGTCTGGGTGCACGGCATCCGCAACGCCGCCGTGCCGTGGATCCAGCTCTTCGCCCTCACGCTGCCGGCCCTGCTCTCGGGCGCGCTGATCACCGAGGTCGTCTTCTCCTGGCCTGGCCTCGGCCAGCTCACCTTCAACGCCATCCTCGCGCGCGACTACCCGCTGATCCTCGGCGCGACGGCGCTGAGCGCCACCATGGTGGTCCTCGGCAATCTCCTCGCCGACGTCCTCCACGCCCTGGTCGACCCGAGGGTCCGCGATGCCTAGGGTGCCGCGAGAGAGGCGCCGGTCGCGGTCTCCTTCCCTCCGCTGGGGAATGGGCATGGTGACCGTGCTGCTGCTGACCGCGGCGGCGGCGCCGTGGCTAGCCCCTTACGATCCGGCCGAGCAGCTCGATCCGCCGGCCGGCCAATACCGGCCTCCGGGCACGGCGCTCGTCGCCGTCCACCTGCAAGACGGCGGCTGGCGGCTGGCCGACCGGGTCCGGCGCACGGCGGACGGGCTCGAGATCGAGCGCCTCGGTCGCCGCGAGAGCCTGCCCGCCGCGAGCGTGCAGAACCTCACGGCAGACGGCGTCGCCGACCGCCGCGTCTTCCTGCTCGGCAGCGACCGCTTCGGCCGCGACATCCTCTCGCGCATGCTCTACGGCGCCCGCGTCTCCCTGGCGGTAGGGCTCATCGCCATGGCGCTCGCGCTGACGCTGGGGATCGCCCTGGGAGCCGCCGCGGCGATCGGCGGCTGGCTGGTCGACGCGCTGGTGATGCGGAGCGTGGACGCTCTCCTCTCCTTCCCCTGGCTGTTCCTCATGCTGGCGCTCTCCGCCTTCCTGCGGCCCAGCGCCTCGGCGACAGTGATCATCCTGGGAGCCACGGGCTGGATGCCTATCAGCCGGCTCATGCGGGCGGAGATCCTGAGCCTGCAGAACCGGGAGTTCATCGTCGCCGCCCGCGCCCTCGGGCAGCGGCCGCTGGTCATCCTCTGGCGGCATCTGCTGCCCAACGCCTTCACCCCGGTGCTCATCCAGGCGACGCTCCTCATCGGCAACCTGATCCTCGTCGAATCGGCGCTGTCGTTCCTCGGCATGGGTATCCAGCCGCCCATCCCGAGCTGGGGCAACCTGATCTCCGAAGGCCGCGCCGTCCTCGTCCAGGCCTGGTGGGTGGCGACCTTCCCCGGCGCCGCCATCGCCTTCACCGTCATCGCCTTCAACCTGCTCGCCGACGGGCTGCGGGATATGCTGGATCCGCGGGGGTAGATCCCCCGATGCTACACTCCGGCGCCTGTGAACGAGATCCGAACTCCGCCGCGCCGCCGGGCCCGGCTCACCATCTTCCTGACCATCCTGCTCGATCTCATCGGGTTCGGGATGATCCTGCCGCTGCTGCCTTTCTACGCCCAGGAGTTCCGGGCCACGCCGCTGCAGATCGGCCTGCTCTTCTCCTCCTACAGCCTGACCCAGCTCGTCTTCGCGCCGCTCCTCGGACGCCTCTCGGACCGCGTCGGCCGCCGGCCGGTGCTGCTCGGCTCCATCGCCGGCGGCGCCCTCTCCTACCTGCTGTTCGCCTTCGCGCCGTCGTACGCGGTGCTGCTGATCTCCCGCTCGCTCGCCGGCGTCGCGGCCGCGAACTACGGCATCGCGCAGGCCTACATGGCGGACGTCTCGGCGCCCGAGGAACGCTCGCGGGCCATGGGGCTCGTCGGCGCGGCGTTCGGCGCCGGCTTCGTGCTCGGGCCGGCGCTCGGCGGCATCCTGGCGCAGGCGGGCACGGCGCTGCCGGCGCTCGGGCCGCGCCTCGTGCCGCTCGCCGCCGCGGTTCTCTCCGGGCTCAACTTCCTGCTCGCTCTCTTCGGCCTGCCGGAGTCGCTCTCGCCCGAGCTGCGTAGCGGCGCGGCGCAGCGCGGCTCCTGGCTGGACCTCGCGGACCTGCGGACCGTCTGGCGCGACGCGCCGTTGCGCGGCCTGATGGCGCTGTTCTTCCTCGTCATGTTCTGCTTCTCCATGATGGAGACGACGCTCGCCCTCTTCTGCCAGGCGCGCTTCGGCTTCGGCACGCGCGAGACCTCGTGGCTCTTCGTCTTCGTCGGCGTCGTGCTTGTGGTGATCCAGGGCGGCCTTCTCGGCAGGCTGATCCGGCGCTTCGGCGAGCGCTCCCTCATCCTCGCCGGCATCGTCTTCA
This sequence comes from Acidobacteriota bacterium, assembly GCA_046765915.1. Taxonomy (GTDB): domain Bacteria; phylum Acidobacteriota; class Thermoanaerobaculia; order Multivoradales; family UBA5704; genus DATARR01. The sequence goes on from JBKPTH010000056.1 coordinate 42,619, forward strand.
TGGCGGCGGGGCTCGTCCTCGTGCCGCTGACGCCGGCGTCCATCCCGGCGGTGTGGTCCCGCCTGTGGCCCCTCCTGCTGAGCCTGCTGCTGCTCGCCGTCGGCAACGGCATCCACAACCCCTCCAGCCTGGGGCTGCTGAGCCGCCTCACCGACGAGCGGTCGCAGGGCGGGACGATCGGCCTGTCGCGCTCGTTCGGAGCCCTCGCCCGCATCTTCGGTCCCGTGGCGGGGACGTTCGTCTTCGGCGCCGCCGGAGCCGCCTGGCCGTTCTGGACCGCCGGCGGCCTGATGCTCGTCGCCCTGGCGGTGGCGGCGAACGTCCTGCGCGAGGTCTCGATCGTCTAGCGGCGTCGACTCCCGGTGCTCACCCGCGATTTCGACTACGATCTGCCGGCCGCGAGCATCGCCCAGGAGCCCGCGCCGCGCGGCGAGAGCCGTCTCCTGGTGCTCGACCGCGACGGCCCCGAGCGTCACGCCCACGTGCGCGACCTGCCCCGCCTGCTGCGCCCCGGCGATCTGCTGGTGGTCAACGACACGCGGGTCATCCCGGCGCGGCTCTTCGGCCGCCGCATCGGCGGCGGCGGCCGGATGGAGCTGCTGCTCGTCGAGCGGCTGGGAGAGCGGGAATGGAACGCCCTCGTCAAGCCCGGGAAGCGCGCGCGGCCCGGAACCGCGATCGAGCTCGCGCCGGACCTCACCGCCGAGGTCATCGATAAGGACGAGGAAGGCCGCTACCGCCTGCGCTTCTCGGAGCCCGTCGAGCCGCATCTCGAGCGGCTGGGGCACGTGCCGCTGCCGCCGTACATCCACCGGCCGGATACGCCGGAGGACCGCGAGCGCTATCAGACCGTCTACGCGCGCTCACCCGGCGCCATCGCGGCGCCCACGGCGGGGCTCCACTTCAGCGAAGGGCTGCTGCGCGAGATCGAAGCCGCCGGCGTCGGCATCGCCCGCGTGACGCTCCACGTGGGGTTCGGCACCTTCAAGCCGGTCACTGCCGAGCGGATCGCGGAGCACCGCATGGAAAGCGAGCGCTACGAGATCGGCGAGGAAGCGGCAGCCGCGATCCGCAGTACGAGTGAGAACGGCGCACGGGTGGTGGCTGTCGGGACGACGGTCGTGCGCACGCTCGAATCCGCGGCGCTCGCGGGAGGCGGCGAGGTGCGGGCCGGCGGCGGCGCGACGGAGCTCTTCATCACTCCCGGATTTGAGTTCCAGGTGGTGGACGCGCTGCTGACGAATTTCCACCTTCCCCGTTCAACGCTGCTGATGCTGGTCTCCGCCTTCGCCGGCCGCGAGCGGGTGCTCGCCGCCTATGAGGAGGCGGTGCGGGAGGGGTATATGTTCTATTCGTATGGGGATGCGATGTTGGTAGAACGGCAGACGGCCTACGACCCGTGAGGAAACGAATCCGTTGTTCGCAGGGTCGTAGCGGCCGGCCTACGTGCCGGCCGTCTTGCTGCCGCCGCCCCGCGCAATCCGGCTCGCCAGCACCGCCGCGCCGTAACCGTTGTCGATGTTCACCACCCCGATGCCGGGCGCGCAGCCGTTGAGCATGGTGAGGAGCGCGGCGAGGCCGCCGAAGCTCGAACCGTAGCCGACGCTCGTGGGCACGGCCACCACCGGCGCCGGCACCAGGCTCGCCACCACCGTCGGCAGGGCGCCGTCCATCCCCGCGACGGCGATGACGACGTCCGCCCGCCGCAGCGCCGGGAGGTTGTCCAGCAGCCGGTGGAGCCCGGCGATCCCGACGTCGTACGAGCGCTCGACCTCGTGCCCGAACCAGGAGGCACAGACCGCCGCTTCTTCCGCCACGGCGAGGTCGGAGGTGCCGGCGGCGAGCACGGCGATCGTGCCCGGCTGCGACTCCGGCGGGCCGCCGCAGGTGAGGATCCGCGCGCGCTCGTGATAGACGGCGCCCGGGAAGGCCGCCGTCAATCCATCCGCGACGTCCGCCGCCAGACGCGTCACCAGCACCCGGCCGCGCGCCTGCAGCATGCGATCGACGATGGCCCTGAGATCCTCCGGCCGCTTGCCCTCGGCGTAGATCGTCTCCGGCAGGCCGTTGCGCAGCTCGCGGTGGAGATCGAGCTTGGCGAAGCCGAGATCGGCGTAGGGCAGCTCCGCCAGATCGCCGAGGGCCTCTTCCGGCGATCGCTCGCCCGCGGCCACCGCCGCGAGAAGGCGCTTGAGCTGTTCGGGATTCACGGCGGAGGCGGCGAGGCGAGGTCCGCGCCGCCGCGCCGGTAGCCGCGCGGATCGAAGCCGACGCGCGCGAAGCCGAGGGAGCGCAGGCGCGGCTCGACCTCGGTCCAGATCGCCGCCAGCCGCGGCACCTCGTCCGGGCCGACCTCGACGCGGGCCGCGCCGGCATCGTGCCGCACGCGGACGACGCGGAACCCGGCTCCCGCCAGGACCTCCTCGGCGGCTTCGATGCGGCGGAGCTTGCCCAGGGTGACCGTCTGCCCGTGCGGAATGCGGGAGGAGAGGCAGGCGTTGGCCGGACGGTCCCAGACGGAGAGCCCGAGAGCCCGAGCGATGGCCCGCGTCTCCGCCTTGCCGATGCCATGCGCGAGGAGCGGCGAATAGACCCCGTTCTCGCGCACCGCCTTGAGACCCGGCCTGTCCGGACCGGGATCGGAAGCGTTGGTGCCGTCGCACACCACGGCGAATCCCCGCTCCGCCGCCAGCCGCACCATGGTGCCCATGCGCATCCCCTGGCAGACGTAGCAGCGCCAGGCGGGATTGGCCACGAACTCGGGATCGTCGAGCTCGCTGTAGGTGACCACCTCGTGCCGGATGCCGATCTCCGCCGCCACCCGCCGCGCGTGATCGAGCTCCGCCCCGGCGAGAGTCTCCGCCGCCGCCGTCACCGCCAGGGCGCGTTCGCCCAAAGCCCGGTGCGCCAAGGCCGCGACGACCGCCGAATCGACGCCGCCGGAATAGGCGACGAGGATCGAACCGCGGCTGGTCAGATCGGAGAGGAGGGGGGTGAGGTCAAGCATCAAAGGGTCATGCTAACACGGGGGTTCTGCCCTTCGAGACCTCACCCCCTGTCCCCCTCTCCCTGACGGGCGAGGGGGGACGATTCAGAACCGGTATTGCCGATAGGAGCGTTCGGATTCAGCAAGACCCCTTCGCATGCGTCCCCCTCGCCCGTCAGGGAGAGGGGGACAGGGGGTGAGGCTTCGGAGGGCAGACCGTCTCGCCCTGCAACACCCTCTGTACAGGCTACCTCGACGGCCGAGCCGGAAACTTCATCGTCACCGGCACCAGGAACAGCACGCTGAACACGCCGAAGGCCCAGAGCGGCACGAACGGCGCCGCCTGCTGAGCCTTGAAAGGCGCCATGCCGCGCAGCAGGCTGAGGATCGCCGGCGGACCGAGATAGTAGATCAGCAGGTAGAGGCGGCGGATGCGGGCGGGCAGGTCCCGCGTCCGGATGACGTAGAGGATGCCGAAGCCCCAGCCCAGCGCCACCGCCACGCCGTAGAAGCTGTAGAGCGACAGCGGCAGGCTTCCGGCGAGGGTGAGAATCCCGAGAAAGCTCAACACCCGCAGCACCCAGCAAGCCAGAAAGAGGCCCAGCAGGGCCACCTCCAGCCGGCCGACCTCAGGCATAGCTCTCCATCGGCGGGCAGACGCACATCAGGTTGCGGTCGCCCCAGGGATTGTCCACCCGTCCCACGTAGGGCCAGAACTTGCGCTCGCGCACCCAGGGCGCCGGGAAGACCGCCTCCTCGCGGCTGTACGGACGGTCCCATGCCGCGTCCGCCAGGTCCTCCGCAGTGTGCGGCGCGTTCTTCAGCGGATTGTTCTGCCGGTCCATGCGCCCCTGCTCGATGGCGCGGATCTCCTCGCGGATGCGGATCATGGCGTCGCAGAAGCGGTCGAGCTCCGCCTTCGACTCGCTCTCCGTCGGCTCGATCATCAGCGTGCCGGCCACCGGGAACGACAGGGTCGGGGCGTGGAAGCTGTAGTCGATGAGCCGCTTGGCCACGTCCTCGGCCTCGACGCCGGCGGTGCTCTTGAACGGCCGCAGGTCGAGGATGAATTCGTGCGCCACCCGGCCGCGGCCGCCGGTGTAGAGCAGCGGGTAATGCTGGCGCAGCCGGACCGCCATGTAGTTGGCGTTGAGGATGGCGATCTCGGTGGCGCGGGCGAGGCCCGCCGATCCCATGAGCGCGATGTAGGCCCAGGAGATCGGCAGGATGCTCGGGCTCCCCCACGGCGCCGCCGACACCGGACCGATGGCCTTGTCGCCGCCCGTGGGGATCACCGGATGGCCGGGCAGGAACGGCGCCAGGTGCGCCGCGACGCAGATCGGCCCCATGCCCGGACCGCCGCCGCCGTGGGGGATGCAGAAGGTCTTGTGCAGGTTGAGATGGCAGACGTCGGCGCCGTAGTCGCCGGGCCGGCAGAGGCCCACCTGCGCGTTCATGTTGGCGCCGTCGAGATAGACCTGGCCGCCGTGCTCGTGGACGACGCCGCAGATGTCGCGGATGCCCTCCTCGAAGACGCCGTGCGTCGAGGGGTAGGTCACCATCAGCGCCGCCAGCCGGTCGCGGTGCACCTCGGCCTTGGCCCGGAGATCGGCCAGATCGACGTTACCGCCGGCGTCGCAGGCCACCGCCACCACCCTGAGGCCGGCCATGACGGCCGACGCCGGATTCGTGCCGTGCGCCGAGACCGGAATCAGGCAGACGTCGCGATGGGCTTCGCCGCGCTCGCGGTGCCAGGCGCGGATCACCAGCAGGCCGCTGTACTCGCCCTGCGAGCCGGCGTTCGGCTGCAGCGAGCAGGCGGCGAAGCCGGTGATCTCGCACAGCCAGTCCTCCAGGCTGCGGAAGAGCTCCCGGTATCCCACCGCCTGTTCGGCCGGCGCGAAGGGATGCAGGAAGGCGATCTCCCGCCAGGAGACCGGCGCCATCTCGGCCGTGGCGTTGAGCTTCATGGTGCACGAGCCGAGCGGGATCATGGAGGTGGCGAGCGACAGGTCGCGCGCCTCCAGGCGCTTGATGTAGCGCAGCATCTCGTGCTCGGTGTGGAAGCCGTTGAACACCGGATGCGCCAGGTAGGCCGAGGCGCGGGCGTGCGGCGCCGGGATCCCGGCGTCGATCTCCGCCGCCAGCTCCGCGGCGGTGAAGCCGGGGATGCGGCCGGCGATCGCCGCCAGCAGCTCGTCCACGTCGGCGGCGGTCACCGTCTCGTCGAGGGCGATGCCGACGGTGCGCTCGCCCAGCTTGCGCAGGTTGATCCGCCGTGCCGCCGCGGCGGCCAGGACCTCATCGGCGGAACGCTCTCCCGTGGCCACGCGCACGGTGTCGAAGAACGACTCGCGGCCCACGTTGAGGCCCAGCCGGCGCAGCCCTTCGGCGAGCACGGTCGCCAGCGCGTGCACCCGGCGGGCGATTTTCTCGAGGCCTTGGGGCCCGTGATAGACGGCGTACATGCCCGCCATGATGGCGAGCAGCACCTGCGCCGTGCAGATGTTGCTGGTGGCCTTCTCGCGGCGGATGTGCTGCTCGCGCGTCTGGATCGCCATGCGGAACGCGGTGCGGCCGCGGCGGTCACGCGAGACGCCGATCACCCGGCCCGGAAGCTGGCGCTTGTACTCGTCGCGGGTGGCGAGGAAGGCCGCGTGCGGACCGCCGTAGCCCATCGGCACGCCGAACCGCTGCGACGAGCCCACCGCCACGTCGGCGCCGAGCTCGCCCGGCGGCCGCAGCAGGGCGAGCGCCAGCAGGTCCGTCGCCATCACCACCTTGGCGCCGGCGGCGTGGGCGCGCTCGATCACCGGTGCGTAGTCGATCACCCGGCCGTCCGTCGCCGGATACTGGAGCAGGACGCCGAAGCCGCCCGCCGCGAAGTCCGTGGTCTCGGGATCGCCCACCCGCACCTCGATGCCGAGAGCCTCGGCGCGGGTCTGCACCACCGCGATCGTCTGCGGATGGCAGTCCTCCGCGACAAAAAACGCGTCGTGCTTTCCCTCTCCCACCGCCGCGCATAGGTGCATCGCCTCCGCCGCCGCCGTGGCCTCGTCGAGCAGCGAAGCGTTGGCAACCGGCAGGCCCGTGAGGTCCGCCACCATGGTCTGGAAGTTGAGCAGCGCTTCCAGGCGCCCCTGGGAGATCTCGGATTGATAGGGCGTGTACTGGGTATACCAGCCGGGGTTCTCGAGGATGTTCCGCTGGATGATTCCCGGCGTGATGCAGCCGTAATAGCCCATGCCGATGTAGGAGCGGAAGGCCTCGTTCTTCGCCGCCAGCCGCCGCAGGCTCTCGAGCATCTCGCGCTCGCCCAGCTCGCGGTCCGCGGGCAGTCCGGCGAGAACGAGCGGCTCGCCGCGGCGGATCGACTCCGGAAGGGTCTCCCGCACCAGCTCCGCGAGCGAAGCGGCGCCCACCGCCTCCAGCATCTGCCGGACCTCGTCCTCGCTCGCTCCGAGATGGCGGTGGACGAAGGTATCGGTGGGGTTCAGATCGGCGCCGGATCTTGGCGGTTCCGCTACGGGATCTCCCAGCGCCACGGAGGCCGCCGGAAGGTCCTCAAGCCTCGCCACTCTGCACGTACTCCTCGTAGGCCTCGGCGTTCATCAGGCTCTTGAGGTCCGCGGCCGAGGAGAAGCGGATCTTCACCAGCCAGCCCTCCCCCTGGGGATCCTCGTTGAGCAGCTCCGGATCGTCGACCACGGCATCGTTGATCTCGATGACCTCGCCCGCCACCGGCGTGTAGACCTCGGCGACGGCCTTGACCGACTCGATCGTGCCCAGCTCGTCGTTGGTGTTGAACACCTGGCCCACCTCCGGCAGCTCCACGAACACGACCTCGCCCAGCTCCTGTTGCGCGAACTCCGTGATGCCGATGGTGCAGGTGTCGTCGTCGACCTTCACCCACTCATGCTCCCTCGAATAGAGATAATCACTGGGATACATTTCTTCTCCCGTACCCTGGTTTTTTCCTGCTTGACTCACCCAAGATCTTAGCCCTAGCGGGGCCTGCGGTAAAAGGGTATCTCAACCACCGCCGCCGGCACCGGCTTGCCGCGCACGTCCAGCGTCAGCGGCGTGCCCGGCGCCGCCATCTCCGGCGGTACGTAGGTCATGCCGATCGCCTTCTCGAACGTGGGGCTCCAGGTGCCGCTGGTGACGGACCCCACCTTGCCGCCGTCCGAGACAACCGCGTGACCCTGGCGCGCGATTCCCCGCCCCTGGACTTCGAAGCCGGCGAGCTTGCGCGGCACCCCCGCGACCTTCTGCGCCGCCAGGGCCTCGCGGCCGAGGAACTCCCCCTTGTCGAGCTTCACCACCCAGCCGAGCCCCGCCTCGTAAGGGGTCGTCGTCTCGTCGATCTCGTGGCCGTAGAGGGCCATGGCCGCCTCCAGCCGCAGCGTGTCGCGCGCTCCCAGGCCGGCGGGCGCCGCGCCGGCCGCCACCAGCCGGCGCCACACCCTCGGCGCATCCTCCGGCGCCAGATAGATCTCGAAGCCATCCTCCCCCGTGTAGCCGGTGCGCGAGAGGATGGCGGGAGCCCCGTCCACCTCGCCCTGCAGGAAACCGTAGTACTTGAGCCCGGAGACGTCCGGCGAGGCGAGCGGCGAGAGGATCTCCAGCGCCTGCGGCCCCTGGAGCGCCAGCAGGGCCCAGCGCTCGCTCTCGTCGGTGACCTCCGCGTCGCCCTCCGCCCGCTCGGCCATCCACGCGAAGTCGCCGGGGGCGTTCGAGGCGTTGACCACCACCAGGAAGTCCTCGGCGGCGAGCCGGTAGACCAGCAGGTCGTCCACATAGGTGCCGCGCTCGGTGAGCAGGCCGCTGTAGTGGGCCCGGCCGGGGACGAGCTTCGCCACGTCGTTCGGCGTCAGCCGCTGGAGGAACGCCTCGGCGCCCGTCCCGCGCACGCGCACCTCGCCCATGTGCGAGACGTCGAAGAGACCCGCGGCCGTACGAACGGCGCGGTGCTCCTCGATGACCCCGGCGTACTGCACCGGCATCTCCCAGCCGGCGAAATCCACCATCTTTGCCCCGGCCTCCAGATGGCAGTCGTAGAGCGGGGTTCTCTTCAGGCTCTGGCTTTGTGTCATGGGATGGGTCTTGGCGTCGCAGCCGGCCGAGAAACGCTATCACGACCGGGGAGGAGACCAGCCTATCAACTCATAGGGCCGTAGGAACCGTGCTGGCACAGGGTCATACGGCGAATTTGAGATCTCCACACCGAGACACACGGCAAGCCTGGCAAGGTGTCGGCGACGATCCAACTCCAGCGCCCGAGCCTGCCGGCGAGCAAGCAAGCGCAGAGTGGCGGGATCGCCATCGCTTCCGTCCGGTAAAGCTCCGAGCAGCGAGAGCGCCACGGGAACCACCTGTCGGAGGAGGGTCAGATCGTCCGGCAAGATACCTCCGCTTCGAACCGCGAGCAGGACGGCAAAAAAGAACACAGGCCCGAACGCAAGCTGCTGTGCCCAGTAGGCCTCCGCCCGCGGCGATCCGGAGCGCAATTCCTCGAACATCTGCTCGAGCACCGGCTGCCATCGGGACGTCTCGTTCACAGGAGGTCCTCGGTGAGGAAGCGGAGGTTATCCTGCACCACTGGATCGGCCCTGAAGCGTGCCGGCAAACGGTCGAAGGATTCCTTGAGGTCAGCTTTGGTCAGGCGAAAATTTCGGATGAGGAAGGTCACGTCGGTGAGATCCTCAGGATCGAGCCGCTTCAGTTTGCCGATCACCAGATCGGCGGCAGGAGGCGTCCTGACGGTGAGGCGCTGGCCGCGGAAGATCGTGTTGTAGCCTCGCTCCGGGTCTGGCCGCGGGAGGATCAACGTCTCTTCAGGTACGACCTCCAGGTAGTCTCGTTCCGCGAAGTCCTTGTCCGCTGGGTTGAAGCCGAGGTCTGCCGCGGCGCAGGCCCGGCGCAAATCCGCCTCGATGAAGCGGGATGCCGGCAGGACGTCGATGTCGATGGTCACTCGCTGTTCCAGTCCGTGAGCGAGCACGGCAGCTCCTCCCCGAATGAGCAGCTCCGTCGGATGCTCGAGGGCTTCATCGAGTCTGTCGAAGATCTGCCTCAGCTTGAGTGCATCCATGTCGGATCTCGCCAGGTCCGATTGTAGTGACGGCAAGGAGAGCCGGCAAGCCGAGTCAAACCGCGTCCGTAGATCCATCTCAAGCAGTTCTTGTTCGACTTCCTCGTCGATACGACGTAGTTGCTCGGGTGAGAGCTTCTTCTCTCGTATCTCCTGCCACTGGTGGAGATTCACCTGACTCCTCCTGAATTCGTAAGAATTATACAGCCACGTCGCCCGGCGCTCGTCGTGCAATAGGGACCTGTTCAATCCCACGCACCAAGCATCACAATCTGTCCGATCACGTCAGATCGGATCAGACTGCATCAACGCTCCTCTCTTTCGCATTGTTCTTCCACCGGGCGAACGCCACGGGACTGCCCACCGGACGCCTTGCCCTCTCCTCGCCACGGCGACTCGCTCGAACGCCTTATCGCGCCCCCGTGGTATAATTCAGCAAACAAAGGCAGACCGGCCAACTCCGCAGTTGCAGCGGCCACCTGGGGCATCCTCATCCGTCGTGCATTGCGGTCGTTGGTGGCTTCGAGGAGGGGTCGGCGGCCTGCAACGGGCGCAGGCCTCTTGAAAGGAGCACCCATGGCCGAGGGTAGCGGACGGAAAGGTAGTGGTCGGAGGACGCGGGTCACAGTCGGTGTTGAAGTCAAGGTCACCGGAGGCAGCAAGGGCCGCGGCGGCGGTATAACGGTCGAACCAACGCTGATCGAGGAGCGCGAGCGCAGGCAGCGGGAGGGCAACGGCAGGCGCAAGCAATCGGCGAGAGCGGAGCATCTCCTCGACCTGTGGCTGGAGGAGCTCACCTCGGCGTCGAAGCGGATCGCGGCCGGGGAGCGGGTCACCGTGCTCGGTCCCGGTCCGAGGCTGGTCGTTCTCTCGCCCCGCGGCGTCCTCGGGTTGGCATCCCGCGAGGCATCGGAGGCGGTGAGGGCCGCCCTGGCCGCGGAGCCCGGTGCCCGCCTGGAAAGCCTGGTGAGCGCTGCGGATGAGGAAGGGGTGAGCGTGAGCGTAATGCTGCTCCGTGCGACGGACGCCAGCAGACGCGCCGCACGCGGCGCCGCCCGGTCGGCCGCGAAGCTGCCGGCCGAGGGCGTAGCCGCCATGGCGGCGTCGGGCCGCCGAGGCCGATGAGCCCCACAGGCCGCCCGGCCCTGCCACTTAACAGACTTGCAGCTTGGCACCTGCGCTTCGCTCCGGCGCCAACCTGCCTGACTGAGCGCGAACCCACCTGAACTCTTTTCTTGTCCGTGCCGCCGGTGTAGAATTTCTCTAGTTCATTAAGGGTGATGCATATGCATATCGACCTGTGGCCAAGAGAGTCGGTGGCAACCGTCAGGGCAGATAGGTGGGCAGCCTTGCGAGTCCAGACTGTAGTGGTTCGCCGGCCAACTCTCGCTTCGAGCGGACCGGCGTTGGTGGGTGGGCGGCACATGAAATGGTGAACCATGGATATTGAAGAGCGGATTCACTTTTATCGACTGCTCGACAGCACATATGGCGCTCTTGAGTCCTCGGAACGTATACGGGAGGAACTCATAAGAGCTCGGCAGCGTTCCCTAAGTAATCGAGTTCTGGCGATTCTCCTGACCTTATCCACAGCGATTCCGGCTCTTTATGGGATCCTCCCTGATGAGATCGGCCAAGCAAAAACTGTCTACCTTGCGGCGCTTGCGGGAGCCGGTCTTCTCTTCGCTGTTATGTCAGTTTTTCAGTGGTGGGAGGGACGTCAAGAGGCACGGGAAGCCAACGATCTTTTGCATGTGCAGAGCGAGCAGTTTCTCCAGATGCAAATCAGCAGTTATTTGACGCGCTGGATTATGGCGTCGGGCATCGTCGATGGTAAACCCGCTGAGCCAGCATTAACCAATTTCACAAACATTCAACGCGATTGGGAAGAGAGGCTGTGCAGTCGAGTCGAACATGTCGAAGCCATGTGGAAAAGCAATAGAATTAGTGACCGGGTTTACTCGCAACTGAAAACGTGGCTGCGGCGCTTCGAGCCACACGCCCGGCCAGTGATAGAGAACGAGGAGAAAAAATGAGCGATAGCGGTCGCAGCAAAGGCGGCGGCAGTAAGGAGACCGTGCCGACGGTGACCATCGAGCGCAAGCGCAGGCCGCGGGGTGGTGGCACCAGCGACTCGGTGATCGGCGGGCCAGGTCGAGCGGAGATTGATGATGAACAACGGTCAAGAGCGGAGCATCTCCTCGACCTGTGGCTGGAGGAGCTCACCTCGGCGGCGAAGTGGATCGCGGCTGGGGAGCGGGTCACCGTGCTCGGTCCCGGTCCGAGGCTGGTCGTTCTCTCGCCCCGCGGCGTCCTCGGGTTGGCATCCCGCGAGGCGTCGGAGGCGGTGAGGGCCGCCCTGGCCGCGGAGCCCGGTGCCCGCCTGGAGAGCCTGGTGAGCGCTGCGGATGAGGAAGGGGTGAGCGTGAGCGTAAAGCTGCTCCATACGACGGACCTCGGTAGGCGCGCCGCACGCGGCGCCGCCCGGCCGGCCGCGAAGCTGGTGCCCGAGGACGTAGCCGCCATGGCGGCGTCGGGCCGCCGAGGCCGATGAGCCCGCAGACCGCCCGGCTGGCGCCGCGAGCCGGGCTTCCTGGGGCCGGCACAGGCTCGGCGCGCATTCGCAGTCTCGCTTGCCCGGTCTGTCCCTACGGCGTCACCGGCCGCTGCGAAGGGCTCGACGCCGCGGGCAGCAACCTCCAGGCGCCGGGCGCGATCGGTTGCCGCGAGCCGGCGCGCCAGGCCCGCTACTACGCCGACCTTCACGACGGCGAGCTCGAGCAGGCACCGGTTTCCGACCTACCGATCCCGCCGCTGCCAGCCTTCATCCCGATCCTCGTCCGAGTCCTGCCGAGCTCGGTGCGGCTCGACCAGTCGCTGCTCTACGGTGTCGCGCTCACCACCGTGCTCCGCCGCACCGGCGACGTGCGCTATGCGACGCCGTCCCAAATGCGCCGGCAACTCGGCCTCGGAGAGGAAGGGCGGCTCTGCCTGATCGGCACCGCCAAGGACGCCCGGCTCGAGAACGCCTGGGCCGGAAGCGAGAGGAACGACCTCTGGCGGCGGCTCGCCGGCCTGTCGTTCGAGCTCACCACCACCACCACCTTCTCGGTGTGGGACCGGCAAGCCCGCTTCGACCAGATCTACAACCAGGAACGCAATCTGCACTCGTATCACCGCTTCGCCGGCTACGGGCTGCCAGTGGCGCCGTTCCTCTTTTTCCCCGAGGACACGGACCTCGAGGCCGCCGTGGCCTGGCTCGAAGCGCACCCGGCGGTCGACCTCGTCGGTGTCCTGGCGCAGTTCTACCGCAGCAGCGAGGACTTCGGCCGGCTGCTAGGCGGGATGAGGTTGCTGCGCGACGCGGCGCCGCGGCCGCTGCGCTTTCTGGTCACCGGCTGCGCCACGGCGCCCAAGCTCGAACGCTTGTTCGCGGAGTTCCCCGGCGTTACCGTGGCCTCCACCAATCCGGTCATGAAGGCGCTTCGGGGATACGCTACGAGGACCGGGTTGCGCCACAGCGCAGCCTGGTCCACGAAGCGCGAGCTGCTGGTGGGGCGCAACATCGCTCGCTACATCGTGTTCTGCGAGGCCCTGCGGCCTTCCGCTCCACCGCCAGCGGCAAGGCGATGGCCACAGAAACCGTCATCGTGCACGGTTCATTGCTGATGGCTGCGAGCAGCCGCCTCGGAGACACCGCCAGAGATAGAGGTTGCCGGGCTGTTGCTGATCCTGGGCTCTTTGCTCGACGGCCACCGTCTGGGGACGGCTAAACCACGCTCCGATTCCCTAGAACATTGTTTTTTCCGTTCAAACAATGTTTTTTCGGCTCAAACATTGTTTGAAGCCAAAAAACAATGTGTTGGCCGTTTCAAACAATGTTTTTTACCAAAAAACAATGTGTTTTACCAAAAAACAATATTTGAACAGAAAAAACAATGATTGACGGGAAAAAACATTAGAAAAAGCCTCAGGCTGTGCGAGCGAACCGGCAGGTATCCTACACGATTTTCCGGAAAATGAAGACGGACGTGTTCGGAGGCGGTCGCCTCTGATGATCGACGCCAATCTGGCTCAGATACCGGAAAGGCGAATCTTCTTGCCCTCGATGAGAGCGACGATCTCAATTTCGCCGCCCAAGGCTTCCACATACCGCCGTAGTGTGGAGAGCCGATGATCCTCACGGCGCTCGAGCTTCGAGAGTTGTGACTGAGTCACCTCCACCTTGCGAGCAAGCTCCTCTTGCGTGAGGCCGACCGCTTCACGAAGCGCACGTAGATCCATCTCGAGGAGCTCCTGCTCGACCTCCTCGTCGATACGGCGTAGTTGCTCGGGAGAGAGCTTCTTCTCTCGGGATGTCCTTCCACTTTTGGAGCTTCATCTCGTTCCTCCAAAGCCGTGCTCTCGAAGATATTGCTCCCAAATCGCCTCGGCCTTGGGAACCATTCATGACACAAGCGGACTAGTCCGTCAAGGGAATGTCTCGGCGGAAGGTCTCGTCGAGATTCAGCCTGCGCGGCACCTCCGGCGCCGGATCCGCCGTCACCGTGATGACGAGATCTCCCTCCTGCCGCCACCAGCCGTTGAAGATCCGGCCCGGATCAACGCAGATCGCCGTGAAGGGAGACCAGTCTCCTCCTTCCCGGCGCCCCAAGGAGACCTCGACGCTCCGCGTATCGGCCCGCAGGCCGGTGCGCAAGGCCTTGAGGACGGCCTCCTTGGCGCTCCAGACGAGGTTCGCCAGAAGGGGCCGGTCCGCGAGTTCGGCATTCTCGATCAGATCCAGCTCGGCGGTGGTGAAAAAGTCGCGGACAAAGCCTTCGCTCCGCGGCTCGATGAGCTCGAGGTCGCAGCCGAGCGCGGTGCCGGCCGGCGCGACGGCGCAGGCGGAGCGGCCGGCGCGGTGGCTGAAGGAGAGGACGACGGGCGCCGGCCGGCCGTCGAGGAACCCCTCGGGCGCGCCGTCGGCAGCGTTGCGGATCTCGATCGCTCCGGGAGTGCCGCCGAGGAACGCCGCGATCGCCTGCCGGGCGGCCCAGCGGCCGAGGCGCCAACTCTCGCGGCGCCAGGGGAGGCGGAGAGTCCCCGCGTGCTCGCGCTCCGCGGGGCCGAGCCAGCCGTCGTCTTCCGGCACCTCGCCGGAGGCGGCGAGGAGCCATCCCACCGGGATCAGACCGCCGTCTCGCACAGCTCGCGCATCCCCAGCTTTTCCAGCTCCTTTTCCATGCCGCGCTCGACGGCCTCGATGAGGTACGGACGCAGCCGCTCGGGCGGCAGAATATGCTGCACGGAGCCTACCTGCTGGGCGCGCTGGACGCTGTGGATGCGGTCGAACTCCTCGGCCACCTCGCCGAGCTTCTCGGAGCGCACGGCCTGCTTCGTCTCCGCGAGCTGCGCCCGCAAGCGCGCCTTGTCGGTCCGCTCGGGATCGGCGACGGCGGCCTCCAGCTCGGCGACGCGCGGATCTTTCCGCGTCCGCTGCTCCACCTCGCGGGCGAAGACCACGGCCGCGGCCGGCGCGCCGCCGATCACCGAGGCGTAGGTTCCCTCCAGCGCCGCCACTTCCATATTGTCGTGCAGGGCGCTCGAGAACACCACGAACGCGCCGCCATGGTAGCGGGAGACGACGCAGAAGACGATGGGGCCTTGGAAGTTCACCACCGCGCGGCCGATCTCGGCGCCGTATTCGAGCTGCCAGTAGCGCATCGACTCCGGCGAGCCGTCGAAGCCCGAGAGGTTGGCGAGGACGACGAGGGGCCGGTTGCCGCTCGCCGCGTTGATCGCCCGCGCCACCTTCTTCGAGGAGAGCGGGAAGAGAGTGCCGCCCGTCCACTGGTCCGGACCGTAGACCGGCACCCAGCCGAGCCGCGGCAGGGGCTTGGACTCGAAGCCCAGCAGGCAGACCGGATGGCCGCCGAGGTGAGCGTCCCACACGACGCCGATCTCGGCGTCGTGCATGCCGTACCAGCGCTCGAGCGGCGGCAGGTCCTGGTCCGCCACGGCCGCCATGACGCGGCGGATCTCGAACGGCTTCTTGCGCCCGGGATTGGTGGCCGGAGAGAAGACCTCGCCGACGGTCGCGAATTCGCCGCCGTGGGGAAAAGCGCACACGTCGCGACCGCGCGGATCGCGGGTCGCGGCGGGTCGCGGGAAGCGCTCGCCGGGAGCGACCCAGGTGTGCTCATAATGTTGCAGCAGGATGCGGCAGGCCTCGCCGAGATCGGCGGCGAAGTATTGCGCCTGGCCGTTCGGGCCCATGATCCGTTCGTAGCCGCCGATGCCCTGATTGTCCTCGGCGGAGACGCCGCCGGAGTAATCGAGGGCCTGCTTGCCGGTGAGCACCATGGCGCCTTCGGGCGTCATGATCAGGATGCCCCGGGTGTGCATGAGCATGGTGGCTTCGGCGTTCCAATAAGGCTGCGCGCCGACGTTGATGCCGGGCACCACGACGTTGATCTCGCCGCCGGCCTGCGTGAAGCCGACGATGCGGCGCAGCACGCGGGCGATCCAATCCATGTTCTCGGTGCCGCTGTCGGTCGAGATCTTCGCCCCGGCCGAGAGCGCGAACCATTCGAGAGGCACGCGCAGGGTCTCCGCGAGATCGAGCGCGGCGAGGATGCGCCGGCACTCGGGCTCGGCGAGCGCGCCCATGCCGCGGCTCGGATCGCCGAGCAGGATGACGCGCGCCATCCCCTCCGGGTGTCGGCCGGTGAAATTGCGCACGACCCCCGCCACGATGTTGGCGGTGTTGATGCCGTACGGCCGCTCGACCGGCACGAGCCGGCCTTGCGCATCGAGATCGTGCTCGGCGAAGTCGCCGGGCGGCAGGTCGGCCTGCGCCTCGCGCCGGGGCGGAGCGAGCCGCTTGATCAGCTCATAGGGATAAGGAAGGCCCCGGCGGCGCAGCTCCACCACCTTCTGGGCGTACTCCCGCAACGGCTTCAAGGGCGTTTCCGACGGCCGGCGGAAGCGCAGGACCACGCCCGCTCCCTCGAAGTCGGAGATCTCCATCACCCAATCGCGCAGCTCGCCACCGTCGCGGACATTGCGGTCGGGGATGCGGCAGCGGACCGTCACCTTTTCGAGGCCGAGGCCTTCGGAGAGCGGGGTGAGGCGGTGAAGGAGGCCGTCCATCTCCTCCGGACGCAGGTCGACGGGCGGCCACACGCTGAGCTGCACGCGGTTCCAGTGCAAGCGCTCGGCGTCGGCGCGCCGGGACTGGAAGCGGCGGATACCGGCGAGGACCTCCATGACCATGCGCTCGAGCTGCGGCAGCTCGACGACCCGGCCGGCGGCATCGCGCACGGGCGTCAGGTCGCGCACCTCGGCGATGGCGAAGAGGCGCTCGTCCTTCGGGTTCTCGCGGGCCACGCCGCGGAAGAAGTAGATGTCCTCGGGAGCTTCCAGGCGCTCCAGGGCGAAGTTCTGCAGCCGCCACAGCTCCAGCCGCAAGGCCAGCATCGGATGGATGCCGCGGTAGACCAGCTCCTCGCGAAAATCGCCCGTCTCCGCCCGGCGGAACGTGAAGTGCTGCGTCGCTCCTTCGCCCGAGAGCGCGACGGCGATCCGCCGGACGCCCGCCGGCATCGCGGAGGCCGCGAGCAGGTCCGCGATCTCCGCGGCGGCGCTCTCCTCGCCGGCGGCGGAACCGGGACACCAGAAGTAGAGATCGGCCACGATCTCCCGTAGGGGCGGCCCTGCGTGGCCGCCCTGAGCGTCTTCGGCGATTCTCCGCACGGCGCCGATCGTCCACGCGAGCCTGCCGTATTCGGCATGGGTGGCGATCAGGTGAACGTGGGAACCTCGATGATCGTAGTCGGCGAAAGCGAAGCTCTGGCCGTCGCGCGTCTCGCACGCGATCCTCTCCACCTCGCGGATGCGGTAGTAGCGCCGCACCATCACCTCCAGCAGAGTTTCGCGCAGCGCCGGAGCGGCGCTCGCGAAGCGTTGCGAGAGCACCCCGTGGAGAGGTTGCGGGCATTCGACGAGGGCGCGGATGCGCTCGTTCCGCTCGTCCGCGCCGGGACCGGCGGCCAGCCGCGCGAGGTCGGAGTCGGCCGCGGCGTAGACGCGCTCGCGGGCGGCGAGCAGCAACGGCCGGTCGAAGCAGCGGTAGCGTGCTTCGCGGGCGAGGTCGTACACCGCCGGATCGCGCCCCTGGGTGCCGGCGATGACGCGGTCGAGAAGCTCGCGCAGCTCGGGCCCCGCGGGCCGGTCTCCGCGCTCGAGCCAGCTCTCCAGCACGGCGAGCACCGGCGGCACCTCCTGCCGCAGGCGCCGGTGCGAGATGGCGATGCGGAACAGGCTCTCCTCCAGCTCCGGCGAGCGGTCGAGGCCGGCGACGCCGTAGTGGGCGAGGGCGCGGCGGAGCTTGTCGAGGAAGGAATCCGGCAGGCCCTTGCCGCGGGCGTCGAGGTCGCGCAGATAGGTGAAGAGATACTCCTCGCTGCCGTGCCGGTCGTACTCCTCCGCCCGCAGGCGGCGGAAGAGCGAGCCGACGTCGGCGAAGACGCGCAGGATGTCCTCCTCACAGCGGGCCTCGCCGGCGGCGCCGGTCTCGCCGGCGACCAGCCGCTCGACGATCGCGGGATCGGCGTCGTAGCCGAGCAGCAGGCGGCGGGCCTCCTCCAGGGCCTCGCTGCGGACGGACACGGACGGCACGGACGGCAGAAGATGATCGAACCGAACCCGCGGACCGGACGGCGGGCACGTAGGCCCGCCGCTACGACCCTTCGGCGAGCCCTTCTCGGATTCTCCGGCGGCCGGCTCTCGTAGCGGCGGGCCTACGTGCCCGCCGTCGCTCTCCGGCTCGAGCTCGACCAACCGATCGCCCGGGCCCACCTGGACGTTGCTGCGCACGAACACCTGGCGTACGCGGCCGGCGGCCGGCGCGACGAGCGTCGCCGCCATCTTCATGGCTTCGAGGACGGCGAGGGGATCGCCGGCGGCCACTCGATCGCCCTCCCGCACGGCGACGGAGACCACCACCGCCGGCCCTGGCGAGCGCACGGCAAGCCCGGCGTCGCCTTCGATGCGATGGGGAATGCCGTCCACCTCCACCACCCTGCGGCTGCCCTGCGCGGCCAGCGCAACGCGCCACCTCCGTTCGCCGCAGGCGATCGTCCGGCCGGCCTTCCGCGGCGGCCCGGCGCTCGCCTCCAGCCGCAGGCCGTCCACCTCGATGCGAAAGCGCCTGGCGTCGAGGCGCGATACGTGGAAGGTATAGCCATGGCCGCGGTAGCGCAGCTCGACGGCGTGGCCGATCTCGTTCGGCACCGCCGGCCGGCCGCGCGCGGCCGAGTCATAGAAGCGCTTCCTGGCGGCCGCGAGCTCCGCTTCGTAGCCGGCGACGGCCGCCGCCAGCAGCGCCGCCTCGGCGCTCATCCCCGCATCTCCATGGCCGCCTGTAGCGGCGCGAGCCGTTGCGCCTCGACTCCCCCCGGCAGCTCGACCGTGCGGTAGCCGGAGAGGCTGAGATAGACGTTGCCTTCACCATCCACCACGTAAGCGTCCACCGCGCCGTCGCCGTTCACCGGCCGCGTCACGGCGAAGAGCGCCTCGCCGTTGGCCGGATGGCGCAGCGTGCTCACCCTGTCAACCCGCAGGGGCAGGGCCATGCGGCCGCGGGTGCCGAGCTCGCCGATGCCGGCGGTCTGGAAGCACAGCTCGATCAGCCGCGGCTCCATCAAGGTGGGCGACGCCTCCGGCTTGCGGTCCGGCGGCAGCGGCCCGGCGAAGCGCCCCGCTACGCCGTCGCCCTCGCGCCAGGCGCTCTCCATCACCCGATAGGCCGGGCCGTGGAAGTAGACGCGGTAGATGTCCTCCGCGTTGACCGGTTCGCCCAGGGCCTCCGGCACGCGGGCTTCTCCCATCGCGCCGGCGGTCGCCGCCGGAGCCAGGCGCACCCGCGCCTTGAAGCACACGGTCACCTGTCGCTCCGTCTGGCCGGGAAGGGTGCGCTTCCCCAGGAGCCGGGCCTCGGCCACCACCTCTTCACCGTCGAGCGGGAAGAGAAGCTGCAGGGTGAACGTCCGCGGCTCGCCGCGGTAGAACTTGAACGGTGCGAGGAACTCGACGTCCTCCACCCCTGCTACGCGCAGATCGGGGAAGAGCAGGGCCGCCGCCTCGGCGAACCCCTCGATCCCCATCACGCCCGGCAGCACCGGCGTGCCGTCGATGCGGTGGTCGTCGAGGAAAGGCTGCTCGGCGGGATCGAGAGTGGTCTCGACGGTCAGGCCGCTGTAGACCCCCATCCCCGTCACCTTGCCGGTCATCACGCCCGCGGGCGCCAGCTCCGAGGTGTCGAGACCGCCGGCCGAGTCGAATTCCTCCGTCATCATCCCCAGCCGGCCGGCCACCACCACCTCGCCGACGCTGCCGGCCGCCAGCTCGCGGCGGATCCACGGCACGCCGATCGACGGCGGCAGCATGTCGATGCCGGCGGCCTCCATCACCTTGGGAATCGAGCCGCGCGTGGCCATGCCAATGCCGCCCCAGGCGGTCCAGTCGACGGCGAGGCCGAGGGTTTCCGGCCGCGTGCGGCGGAGGCCGGAGATCTGCTTGCACAGCAGGTCGTTGGCGGCGCTGTAGTCCGCCTGGCCGCCGTTGCCGAAGCGGCCGGCGATGGAGCTGAACGCCACGGCAGCGCCGAGCGGCATGCCGCCGATGGCGGACATCAGGTTGAACCAGCCGTCCGCCTTGACGTCGAAGACGAGGTCGTACTCGGCGGGCTTCTTGTCGGGCAGCAGCCGGCTGATCTCGATGCCGGCGGCATGGAGCAGGACGTCCACCCGGCCGGCGGTGCGCCGGACGGCGTCCATCGCCGCCGCCACCGCTTGCGGATCGCGCAGGTCGAGCTGGTGGTAGACCGCCTCGCCGCCCGCGGCGCGGATCGCCTGGATGGCCGCGCAGGCCGCCTGCAGCCGCTCGATGCGCGCCAGCTCCTTCTCCACCAGGGCCGGCGTCGCCCGCTCGCCGCGCGCCTGGATGCGCGCGAAAAGATCGCGCTTCAAGCCTTCGCGATCGCCGGTGAAGCGCAGGACGTCCGGATCCGCCGGATCGGGCTCGGGCGCCAGGTCGAGCAGGTGGAACGTGCCGCCGGAAGAGGCGGCGAAGTCCTGGACGATGGCCGAGACGATGCTCCCCGCCGCGCCGGTGACGACGAACACCGAATCGCGGCCGAGCTGTAAGCCGGGCCGGCCGCCGGCCGCACGCTCGGCGAGCCCGACCGTCCACCGCCGGTCCTCCTCGCGGCCGATCTCGACGGCGCCGGGATCGCGCAGCGTCTCGTCGAGAAGAGCGCCGGCGAGCTCGGCGGCCTGGCAACTCTCGGCAAAGTCCACCGCCTTGACCAGCGCGCCGGGCCGCTCGCGCTTGAACGACTTGGCAAGGCCGCAGACGGCGCCGCCCAGCGGAGCGCAAGCGCCGGCTTCGTCGTAGCCGTGGCGTCCACCCATGCGCGTCGCCGCGACGAGGAAGGCGCCCGGCTCGCCCAGAGCTTCGTACAGGGTGCGAAGCGTGGTGTAGAGGAGCTTCACCCGGACGCGGTTGGCCTCACGCCAGGCGGCGAGGTCCATGGCGGCGAGGTCGTCCTCGCGGTCCAACGCGGTCAACCAGTAGACCCCCTGCACGGGGCCCGCGTTCCTCCACGACCGCAGCTTCGCTTCGAGCCCGGCGGCTTGCGGAGCGCCCTCGATCGCCAGCACCTCGACGCCCATCTCGCCCAGCCGGCCGAGCAGGGCCATGCCGGCGCCGCCCTCGTCGAGCGCGACGACGACGCGGCTGCCCGGCCCCAGAGTGACGCCGGTCGGCTTGCAGAGCCCGAGCGGCGGACGGAGGACGGGGATTGGAACGCGGCGGGGGATGGCGATGGTTGGGGCGGCTGCGGTCTCGGCGAGCGGAGCGTCGTCGCGCTGTTGTGAGGGCGCGGCAGGCTGCGTCCCTACAGAGGCCTGCGGTTTCAGATCGGGCCGCTTCGAATAGACGAACTGAATGGTATGGGCCAGTGTCGGGAAGTCCCGCAGCTTCAGATTTTCTTCTCGTTGAATCCCGTAGGTCTCGCGGATGGCCGCGAACATCTCGGCCTGCTTGACGGTATCGACGCCGAGGTCCGCTTCCAGATCGAGATCGAGGTCCAGCATCTCGCGCGGATAACCGGTCTTCTCCGCGATCAGATCGAGAACGGTTTCCTTGACCTCTTCGCGGACCTCGGAGGGCTCTTCCGAAACCTTTTCCTCAGGGAGCTGCGGCTTCAGATCCGGCCGCCTCGAGTAGACGAACTGAATGGTGTGGGCCAGTGTTGGGAAGTCCCGCAACTTCAGGTTTTCGTCGCGTTGAATCCCGTAGGCCTCGCGGATGGCGGCGAACATCTCGGCCTGCTTCACGGTGTCCACGCCGAGGTCCGCTTCCAGGTCCAGATCGAGGTCCAGCATCTCGCGCGGATATCCGGTCTTCTCGGCGATCAGGTTCAGAACGGTTTCTTTGACCTCGTCACGGACCTCCACGGACGAAGGCACGGACAGGACGGTTTCCGCAGCGGGCGTCGCTTCGACAGGCGGAGGCGCTGTCACGAGGGGCGGCGCGGCAATCTCAACCGGCGCCGGCCGTTGCACCGGAACGGCTTCGGCAACGACGGCCTTCGCGGCGCGCGCCAGGCCGCGGTCGACGATGCGCAGCGTCCGGTGATCCACCTCGACCTCCGGCGCCGGATCGCCGCTGGCGTTGGCAAGCCAACGCTGCCAGGACGCGGCGTCCTCGACGCGGTAGGCGTAGCCGAGATCGTCCGGCACCGGGCGCCGGCCGTCCGGCGTGGGGATCCAGCGCAGCAGGCTCATGCTGATCTGCGAGCCGAAGCCGGCTCCCAGCCGCAGCGCGTAGCACACCGGGTAGGCGCCGCCGCGCGACAGGTTGAGGACGCCGAAATCGGGGTCGCGCTCCTTGATGTTCGCCACCGGCGGCACCAGGCCGGTCTCCAGGCTCTTGATGGCCACCACGTCCTCGATGCCCACAGCCATCGGATGGCCGGTGAAGCCCTTGGTGTTGGCCACCACCACGCGCTCGGCCGAGGGGCCGAAGACGCGGCGCAGGGCGTCCACCTCGGCCTGGGCGCTGCCGCCGCGGGCCGGCGTGTAGGTCTCGTGCGAGAGAAACACGGTCTGCGGCGCGATCTCGTGGCGGTCGAGCCCCCAGCGGGCTTCGGCGGCGGAGATCAGCTCCTCCATCACCTGGCCGATGTGCGCGACGTCGAGGCGGCTGCCGTGGAAGGCGCTGTTGGCGACCACCGTGCCGAGCACCTCGCAGATGGGCCGCAGGCCGCGCTCGCGCGCGGCGTCGGCGCGCTCCACCACCACGGCCGCCGCGCCCATGCCGACGATCAGGCCGTGGCGCCGGCGGTCGAAGGGGAGGGCGGCGTCCTCCACCAACTCGTCGGTCGCCGCCGCGCCGCTCGCCAGGAAGCCGGAGCCGAACCACCCCAGCAGGTTGTCGCTGGTGACGTCGTCCGCCGCCACCACGACGACGCGCCGGCAGCGGCCGCGGGCGATCCAGTCCTCGGCGAGCGCGAAGGCCTGGGTGGTCGTGGCGCAGGCGGCGTTGATCTGCGTGTTCGGCCCGCGGGCGCCGATCAGCTCGGCGAATTGCGAGTGCCCCATCGCCAGCACCTGGAACAGGAAGCGGCGGTCGAAGGTGTAGGGGTCGCGCGCCAGATCGCCGCGGATCTCCCGCATGCGGCGGTCGATCTCGGCGGTATCTCCGGAACCGTTGCCCAGCGCCTCGCGCAGGCTCTCGAGATCGGCCAGGCGCTCGCGCAGCGCGCGGTCGCGCCAGAAGTGCTCCACCTGACCCACCAGGGCGTCGTAGCCCGGGAAGGCCGAGCCAAAGATGACGCCGGTGTCGTCGCGCATGTCCTCGGGCAGGCCCCAGCGGTCGGGCAGCTTCGTGCCGGTCGTGGTCGTCTTGTAGCGCATGACCAGCGGGATGCCGGCGTCGCGCAGCGCGTCGAGGCCGGCGCCCACGGCGAGCCGGGTGGTGCGGTCGAACGCCGCGAGGCGCTCCTCGAGCAGGCCGAAGTCGGCCGCGACGTCGAGCCGGCCGGCGCGGGCCGCCAACTTGATGGCCTCCGCGGGGCTGTCGATGGTCTCGAAGCGCGGGCCGCCTCCCTCGTCGCTCTTCACCAGGCGCGTGATGCTCTTCTCCACCATGGCCCGCCGCAGCTTGAGCGGGATGGCGTCGATGGCCTGCTCGCCGCGCAGGATACGGCGCACATTGCCGTCGTCGAAGACGGGGTGATCGCCGGGCAGGCCGAGGGCGGCTCCGGTGACGACCACGGACGGGGCACGGACTGGCACGGACGTGGCACGGACCTGGATCGGCTCCTGCTCAGGTATGGCCCGCCGCTCGAAATCCGCCGCCGCGCCCCGGCCGGAGGCGTAGAGCCCGCAGAGGGCCTGGTTGAACGACGCCGCGTCGCCGGTCTTCGGGTGGTTGGTGAACAGGGCGAGCACGTTCTCCTCGCGGCCGAGCACGTCCTCGACGAAGCCCTGGAGCGCGCGCTTGGGGCCGACCTCGGCGAAGACGCGTGCGCCGGCGTCGTAGAGCGTACGCAGCCCCTGCACGAACTTGACGGGCGAGGCGATCTGGCGGCCGAGCAGGTCGATCATCTGCGGCACCACGCCGGGACCCATGGGATAGAGCTCGCCGGTGGCGTTGGAGATGATCGGGATGGCGGGCGGCCTGAGATCGAGCCGCGCCAGCATCTCGCGCAGCGGCTCGCTCGCCGGCGCCACGATCGAGGTGTGGAAGGCGTGGCTCACCGGCAGCGGCCGCACCTCGCGGCCGGCGCGGCGGAAGATCTCCGCCGCCTGCTCGACCGCCGCAGTGGCGCCACCCACCACGGCCTGCGCGGTGCTGTTGATGTTGGCCACCACGGCGTAGCCGTCGAGCGAGGCGAGCACGCTCTCGATCTCCGGGAGGGGCGCCATGACGGCGATCATGCGGCCGTGGTCCGCCACCGAGACGCGGGTCATCTCGCGGCCGCGCGCCGCCACGGCCTCCAGCGCCTCGGCGAAGGAGAGGGAGCCGGCGGCCACCAGGGCGCCGTACTCGCCGAGGCTGTGCCCCATGACGAAGTCCGGCACCACGCCGTAGGAGGCCAGCAGCCGGGTGAGGGCGATATCCACCGCCAGCACCGATGGCTGGGTGATGGCCGTCCGGCGCAGCTCCTCCTCGGCCTGGGCCAGCGCCGCGGGATCCTCGGTGCTCGCATAGAGGTATTCCGTCAGCGGCTTGCCGAGGATAGGCGTCATCACGCGGTCGGCCTCGGCGAAGGTCTCGGCCACGATCGGCTCGCGCTCGCGCAGCGCGCCGAGCATGCCGAGGTATTGCGAGCCCTGGCCGGTGTAGAGGAAAGCCACCTTGGCCGCGGGGCCGCCGCCGAGGAAGACCCCCTGCGCGCGCAGGGCCCGCCACATGCCGGTGTGGTCGCGCTCCAGGGCCTGCAGGACCTTCTCGGCCTTGGCGGCCAGCTCGGCCGCATCGCCGTAGTCGAGGGCCAGGCGCACCGGCGCGGCGAGGTCCGCGGCGCTCGGCGAAGCCGGCGCCGGAGCCTCGCCGCGGACCGCCATGTCGCGCACGGCCTGGAGCCGCCCGGCGAGCGCCTCCTTGGAGCCGGCGCCGAGCAGGAGCGCGCCGCGCAACGGTTGCCGCGACTGTGCATCAGGGTTGCCGGAGACGTTGATCCCAGACGCCTTCTTCTTGCCGTTGCCTTCGATCAGCCCCGGCACGTATTCCTCCAGCACGGCGTGGAAGTTCGTGCCGCCGAAGCCGAAGGCGGAGACGCCGGCCCGGCGCACGCCGCCCGCCGGCTTCTCCCACGGCCGCAGCTCGGTGTTGACGAAGAAGGGAGTCTGCGAGAAATCGATGTTCGGATTCGGCCGCGCGCAGTGGAGGCTCGGCGGCAGCACCTTCTCGTGCAGCGCCAGGGCCGCCTTGAGGATGCCGGCGGCGCCGGCCGCGCCCTTGAGATGGCCGATGTTGGACTTGACCGAGCCGAGCGGCACCGAGCCCGCGGCGAGACCGAGGCCGCCGAAGACGGCGTTCAGGCTCTCCAGCTCGGCCAGATCGCCGACGCGCGTCGAGGTGCCGTGGCCCTCGATCAATCCCACCGTCGCCGGCGGCACGCCCGCGTTCTCCCACGCCCGCTCGACGGCGAGCCGCTGGCCGACGGGATTCGGCGCGGTGATCCCCTTGCCGCGGCCGTCGCTGGCGCCGCCGACGCCGCGGATCACAGCGTAGACGCGGTCGCCGTCGCGCTCGGCGTCGGCCAGCCGCTTGAGCAGGAAGACGGCGGCGCCCTCGCCCATGACGAAGCCGTCGGCGCCGTCGGCGTAGGGCCGCGTGCCGGTGGCCGAGAGCGCGCCGATCTTGCAGAACTTGATGAACGTCGAGGCGCCCATGTTGGCGTCGATGCCGCCGGTGAGCACCGCGTCGTAGTCCTCCTCCTCCAGGCCTCCGATGGCGGCGCTGATCGCGGCCATGGCCGAGGCGCAGGCGGCGTCGACCACGAAGTTGGGACCGTGGAAGTTGAACAGATTGGCGACGCGGCCGGCGATGATGTTGGCCAGCTCGCCGGGCATGGTGTCCTCGGTGATCTCGGGCAGGCGGCTGGCAATGCCGTCGTGGAGCTCCGTCTCGATGGTTGCGCGGAGCTCGGGCGACAGGGCGGCGAAGCTGGGGGCTCCCACGAGCTCGCGGGTGAGCTCGGGAGAGGAGAGACGCAGGGCCGTCAGGTAGTGGCGTTCTCCAGCCATGGCGTTGCCGAGGATGACGGCCGTGCGCTCCGGATCGAGCTGGCGGCCGGGCCAGCCGAAGTCGGCCAGCGCCTGGCGCGCCGCGGCGATCGCCCATTTCTGCGTGCGGTCCATGCTGTCGCTCACGCACGGCGGAATCGGCAGCTTCCAGGCGATGGGATCCCACTCCCAGTCGCGCACCCAGCCGCCGATCTTCGAGTACGACTTGTCCGGCGCCTTGGGATCCGGATCGTAGTAGCGGTCGGGATCCCAGCGGTCCTCCGGCGTCTCGCGGATGCTGTAGCGACCGCTCTTGAGGTTGGACCAGAAGGTGGGCACGTCGGGTGCGTCGGGAAGCACGGCGCCGACGCCGACGATGGCGATGGCCCGGTGCGCTGTCTCTCTCATGGCGGTAGTTCCTTCTTGCGATTCAATCCTTCAAATCGTTCAGGCGGCGGCGCTCAGGGCGACGGCGCGGTTGTACAAGGCATCGGCGGCGCGGTCCATGTCGGCGAGCAGGCCGGCCTGGGCGCGCTGGATGGCGGCGAGGCCGAAGGCGGAGGCGAGCCGCGAGGCGTCCGCGTCGGCGGCGCCGCAGATCCAGCGCAAGCCTTCGGTGGCCACCTTGAGGGCCGCCTCGCGAGCGAACACGCGCGACAGCGTGGCGAGCGCGGCGGGGTCGAACCGGCGGTCGGCCTTGGCGCCGAGCTTGCCTTCGGCGGCGCGGGCGGCGCGCCGGGCGAAGCTGCCGGCCGCCTCCGCCCAGGCGATCAGCTCGCCGAGCCGCAGCAGGACGTGCTGGTTGCGGGTGAGGCGGCCGGCCCGGGCCTGCTCCAGGATCTCGGCCAGGGCGTGCAGGCCGAGAGCCGCGACGCCGGCGCCGGTCTCGGGCCGGCGGGCGGCGAGCTCCTCCAGCTTGCGCGCCTCGGCGTGAAAGTGGTCGCCGCGGGTCTTCAAGTGGAGCTGCCAGCGGTCGCGGCTGATGGTCATCTCGAGGATCTCCGAGGTGCCCTCGTAGATCGTCGTGATGCGCGCGTCGCGCTTGATCTTCTCCACCATGTACTCGCGCGTGTAGCCGTAGCCGCCGAGGGCCTGGATCGCGGCGTCCGCGGCCAGGTTGCCAAACTCGCTCGCCAGGTATTTGGCGATGGCGCCTTCGGTGTTGAGGCTCCCCTCGCCGGCGTCGATGCGCTCGGCCGTCTCCTCGATGAAGGCACGGGAGGCCTCCAGGCGGGCGGCGTGGGGAACGATCAGCTTGTGGGTGTAGCCCTGCTTCTCGGAGAGCGGACCGCCGGCCTGGATGCGCTCGACCGAGTAGGGGATGGCGCGGTCGAGCGCGGCCCAGCCGGCACCGAGCCCGAACGCGGCCACCATCAGGCGGGTGTAGCCGAAGACGGCCTGCGCCTGCAGGAGCCCCTGCCCTTCGACGCCGCCCACCAGCGTATCGGCGGCGGCGAAGACACCGGCGAGCGAGACCTCGGCCGTGTTGCTGGCGCGGATGCCGTGCTTGTCCTCGGGCTTGCCGTGCGAGAGGCCGGGAGCTCCCTTCTCCACCACGAACCACGAAGGACCGCCGGGCGCGAGGGCGAGGACGCTGTAGAGGTCGGCGAAGCCGCCGTTGCTGATCCATTGCTTGTTGCCGTCGAGCCGGTAGCCCGCCGGCTTGCCGTCCTCCGCGGCGGGAACGGCGGTGGTGCGCAGGGCGGCGAGATCGCTGCCGGCCTCGGGCTCGGTGGCCGCGTAAGCCATGAGCAGCCCTTCGCCGGCGATGCGGGAGAGCCAGCGCTGCTTCTGCTCCTCCGTGCCGCCGAAGCAGATGGGATCGCTGCCCAGGAAGGTGGCGAGCACGCCGGTCGCCACGCCGAGATCGACGCGGGCCAGGGCCTCGCAGACCTTGTAGACGTCGAAGGCCCCGCCGCCCATGCCGCCGTACTCCTCGGGGATGAAGAGGAGCTGCACACCGAGGTCCTCGCCGCACATCCGGCGGACCAGGTCGTAGGGGAATTCGTCTCTGGCGTCGAGGTCGAGGAGTGTTTCGTCGGGGAGGTGCTCGCGAGCGAAATCCCGGATCGCCTCCAGGGTGAGCTCCAGCGTTTCGCGATCGAGTCCTGCGGCCATCTTTGCCCTCCTGAGGCGGGGAGCCGGATTCGGATTCGTCTGGTCCTTCGATTCGCCTCGTTGCCCCCTCGTTCGTCGAACCTGCGATCGGTTCCCCGAGGCTGCGAAAAACCTACATCCCGGGGAATACCGGCCGCGCCGCGCCCTGGGAGTAGACGCGAGATCTAAAGGGGTGGCTGAGGGCCTACCCGGCTGGCCGGGGGCGAGCCGCGAAGAAGCGTCGAGACTGGATTTCCAGAGCAGGTATGATGGGGCGCAGGAAAGCCGCCGCTCGCGGGTTTCTCGGGAGAAGCCGACCCCGGGCCGCGAGGCCCCCGACGTGAAAGGAGCGCTATGAAAACCCGCACCACCCTCCTCGTCCTGGCCGCCGTCCTGGCCCTTCCCCTCGCCGCCGCCGCGCAGCGGTCCGACAAGGCGCGCGATCCGCGAGAGATCCTGACCAATCCGCGGCTGCTCGCCCGCTACCTGAACCTGACGCCCGCGCAGGTGGCGACCACGCAGACCCTCTTCAAGGAGCTCCAGGCCACGGTGAAGCCGCTGCGCGAGGCGCGGAAAGGGCTCGCCGAGGCGTTCTACGCCGAGCTCGAGGAGGCCAGCCCGAGCGCCTGCGACGTCGGCGCGGCCGCCATCGCGCTGCACGAGAACGGCGAGAAGATCAAGGACGCCCTCGAGGTCTTCGACCAGAAGTTCTCGGCCATCCTCACCCCCGAGCAGCTCGCCAGGTACGAGGCCTTGAAGGAGGCGGCCAGACTGCTCGGCGGCAGGGACGACTAGGTTTCTTGGGTGCAACTCTGTAGGGGCGGCCCTATGTGGCCGCCCTGCCAGCCCAAGTACGCGAAGTAGTAGTCTGTCTGTGATCGGTCCCCCGCCCGTTGACGGCTGTTCCGAGCTGCTCTATCCTGATCTAAGCGTTTTACCGAAAAGAGGTGAGCCATGCCACAGGTGCCGGCTCCGGCTGCCATATTCGGCAGGCAGGGGATCACCCCGGAAGACCAGGAGTATCGAGGATCGCGCTTCAGCGAAGTCAAGGCGGCCCTCTTCGCGAATCCCTACCAGAAAGTCTGGGGCGGTCCCGGCGAGCCGGCCCTGCCGGTTTACAAAGTCACCAATCGGAGCAATTACGGCGGCATCCTGCCGGGCGGGAGACCTCCTCAATTGAGGCTCGCCTCGATCAGGACCGTGGATACCGCGGCCGATCTGCGCTGGGGAGAGGACAGCAAGGGCTTTCGCCGGCTGGTGCGGCCTCACGGCGTCTGCGTCACGGGCGTCTGGGAGATCACCGCTGACAATCCCTACTCCGGTTATTTCAAGAAAGGCAGCCGGGGCCTGGTGATCGCGCGCATCAGCGCGGGCAGAGGCATGACGCTGCTAGGGCCCCGGCGCTCCTACGGCCTCGTCTTCAAGCTGTTCCCCACCGTGGACGAAAACCACGAGACCCCGCTCCGCCCGGCCAACATCATCCTCGCGGACGACCTGGGAGGCTCGACGGCGCCGCGTCTCATCGGCAGGGAGCTCACCAACGCCCCTCAGATCACCGGTTGGAACCGCGGCAATGAGATACCCATCCTGCTCCTGGAGGGATTGACCTTCGCGCTCGTCGACCTCAAGTCCTCCGTGCGCCAGGTCTACCCCATCGCGGAATTGGGCAAGGCCGCGGGGGAGAAGACGAACGCGCCGGAATTCATGCGGCTGAAGACCGCGCCGGGACAGCCGGCGATCGACGAGGACGACGTGCGCAACGAGGTCCTGGCCCACATCTTCGACAAGGGGAATCCCCAGCCGCAGCGCACCCTCGGCTTCGACATCTCCGTCTCCGACGCCGGCAAGAGATTGTCGCTCGGCATCTTCCAAAGGCAGACCATCACCAACTGGCAGACCATCGGCAAGCTCACCTTCAACGACGGCGTAGCCTCCTACAACGGCGATTTCGTCATTCATTTCCAGCACCCCGGCTGGCGCAAAGACCGGAACGATCCCGGCACGGCCGTGCGCCAGGGTGGGAAGAAGGTCCGCTCGATTTGAAGCGGCCGGCTCGTTGTAGCATCCCCGGATGCGAAGGCCGATTCTGCTGCTGTTTCTGCTGCTCTCTGTTGACATCGAGGCGACGGCTCAATCCGCAAACCCTTGCTGGCTGATCCAGGACGTCACGCTGGTGGACGGCACCGGGACTCCGGGCCGCGCGGCCTCCGTGCGGGTCTGCGGGGACCGCATCGCCGCCGTCGGCCAGTTGAAGCCGCAGGACGGCGAGAGGATCGTCGCCGGCAAGAGGCAGGTGCTGGCTCCAGGCTTCATCGACACCCACAGCCATCACGACGACGGATTCGAGAAGGACCGCGCGGTGCTCGCTGCCGTCAGCCAGGGCGTCACGTCGGTCGTCGTCGGCCAGGACGGCGGTTCCAGCTTTCCCCTGGCGCCGTTCCTGGCAGGCCTGGAGGCCAGGCCGGTCGCGGTCAACGTCGCCTCCTACGTCGGGCACGGCACGCTGCGCAGCCAGGTGATGGGCTCCGACTTCCGGCGGCCGGCGACGGCGGACGAGATCATCGCCATGAGCGCGATCCTGCGCCGCGAGCTGGCGAGCGGCGCCCTCGGCCTCTCCTCGGGCCTCGAGTACGATCCGGGCATCTACTCGACGACCGAGGAGCTCCTCGCCCTGGCCCAGGAAACGAGCCGGGCGGGAGGCCGCTACATCAGCCACATCCGCAGCGAGGACCGCAAGCTCTTCGAAGCCATCGACGAGATCATCCGCATCGGCCGCGAGACCCGGCTGCCGGTGCAGGTGTCGCACATGAAGCTGGCGATGAAGAGCCTCTGGGGCCAGGCGGATCAGCTCCTGGCCCGCCTCGACGCCGCGCGGGCGGCCGGCGTGGACATCACCGCGGACGTCTATCCCTATCCGTACTGGCAATCGACCATGACCGTCCTCTTCCCGGAACGGAACTTCACCGACCGGGAGACCGCGGCGTTCGCCCTCTCCGAGCTGACCACGCCGGAAGGCATGATCGTCTCGCGTTATGGACCGGAACCGGCCTACGCGGGCAAGACTCTGGCGGAGATCGCAGCGCTTCGCGGCACGGACCCGGTAACGACGTATATCGATCTCATCGCCAAATCGCAGGCCGCCGGCGGCGACAACGAATCGATCATCGCCACCAGCATGGACGAGCGGGACATCGCGGCGATCGTCGCCTGGCCGCAGGCCAACATCTGCAGCGACGGCGAGGACGACGGCCGCCATCCGCGCGGCTACGGGACGTTTCCGCGCGTCCTGCGCCGCTACGTGCGGGAGCAGCGCGTGCTGACCCTGGAGGCCGCCGTCGAGAAGATGACGCGGCTGGCGGCGGCTCACGCCGGCCTGCGGGACCGCGGCGTCATCCGGGAGGGAGCCTACGCGGACCTGGTACTGTTCGATCCGGCGGCCGTGGCCGACCGGGCAACGCCGCAAGAGCCGCACCTCGCGTCCGCCGGCATCCTCGGCGTATGGGTCAACGGCGTCCAGGTCTACGATGGCGAGAAGTCGACGGGCGCCTTTCCCGGCCGGGTGCTGCGCCGGTAGAAACGGAGGACTGACATGGATCCGAGCTCGAGCACCATCCTCATCACCGGCGGCGCCTCCGGCATCGGACTCGCGCTCGCCGAGCGTTTCCTGGCCGCGGGCAGCGAGGTGATCCTCTGCGGCCGCCGGGAGGAGAAGCTGCGCGAGCCGCAAGCGAAGCATCCACAGATAAAGATCCGCGTCTGCGACGTCGCCAGCGCGGCGGATCGCGCCTCTCTGTTCCAATGGGCCACCGGCGAGTTTCCCCGCCTCGACGTGCTCGTCAACAACGCCGGCATCCAACGCCGAGTCCAGCTCGCGCAACCGGAGGATTGGGAGGAGACCGAACGAGAAATCACCATCAACTTCGACGCGCCGGTGCATCTCTCGCTGCTTTTCATCCCGCACCTGCTGAAGCAGCCGCGCGCCGCGATCCTCAACGTGACTTCCGGCCTGAGCTTCGTGCCGATGGCGAGCGCGCCGGTCTACAGCGCCACCAAGGCGGCCCTGCATTCCTTCACGTTGTCGCTGCGGCATCAGCTCGCGGGCACTCCCATCGAGGTCATCGAGATCATCCCGCCGGCGGTGAATACCGATCTGGGAGGCCCCGGCCTCCATACCTTCGGCGTGCCCGTCGGCGAGTTCGCCGACGCGGTGATGGCCGGGCTGCAAAAGGGAGAGCGGGAGATCGCCTACGGCTTCGCCCAGCAGTCCAGCCGGGCCTCCCGTGAAGAGCTCGACGCGATCTTCCAGCGGTTGAACCAGCCGCGCGCATAGAACCGGGCTTATTGGAAGTAGCCGTTCACGTCGAGGATGAAGTCGACCGTTCCTCCCGAGCCGTTCTGAACTTTGATGCCGCCGCTACCGTCGAAGGAGAGGCGGAGGACGGCGTTGTTGGCCCGCGTCTGACCGGCGGCGAAGTTGATCGAGCTGGTCAGCGGCGTCTCGACGTCCGCCGGGAACAGGACGAGGTGCCCGCCGGCGCCCGGCTGGGTGACCGTGAGGTTCACCGACAGCGCTTTCGCGCCGGCCGGCACGCCGCAGGGACCGGTGAGCGCGAAGATGCGCTGCGCAAACGGTTGGAGAGCCGGCCCGCCACTCGGCCCAACTGGATTCCGGGTGTCGACGAGACGGCAGGGAGCCAATGTGTAGAAGTCGAGCGGCATGGGCTGTGCCGGCTGGCAGCTCGTCGTCGTCTTCAGGGTGACCGAATCGACGTACCAGCCGGTAAGGCCGAAGAAGTCGTCATCTCCCCCGTGCCACCGCAGCCTGGCCGTGGCGCCGGCATAGGAACCGAGATCGGCCTTCACCTCCGTCATCGTTCCGATGGAGCCGCCGCACCAGGCCCGCTTGCCGCCGATGGGGTTACTGCAGCACGACATGACCGTGCCGTTGAAGCCGCCGGCGGTGAACGCGGCGTCGGGGAGAACGGACCAGCTCCCGCCGCCATCCGTCGAGATCTCCAGTGTCCCGCCGTCGAAACACAGGTCGAACTGGTAGGTATGCCAGAACGAGAGTCGGGTGCCGGCCTGCGGCGTGAACGGCGGCGAGACGAGGACGCGGTCGGAGATAAATGGCTGGCTGTCGGCATACCAGGAGTGCGTGGGCGTCTGCGACTGGGCCGCCGAGAGCACCCAGTCCACGCCACCCGAGAGCGCCGAGTGCTCCCAGCCAGGGTTATCGAAGCCGCCGCCTCCCTCGAACGTCTCGCCAAGGTCCGTCGTCGTCGGACCGGTGGGCACGGCACTGCGTTGGACACTGTTGCCCTCCTCTTTGCCGTTGGAAGCATCGACGGCGCGCACGACGTAGTAGTAGGTCTGGCCGTCGTTCAGCGGCGCCGTATCCTGGTAGGCCGTCCCGGTCACGCCGGCGGCGATCTGGTTGCCGGCTCCCGGCACGAAGCCGGAGGAGGTCGAGCGATAGACGTTGTAGATCAACGGGCCGGCGCAGTTGGGCATGGCCGCCTGCCAGGCGAGAGTGAGGCCGCAGGTGGCGGTGCCGTCGTTGGTGGCGCTGGTCAACCCCGCGAACGCCGGAGGCAGGAGGCAGGCTCCGGTGGCCGTGGCTTCGACGCAGTCCGAGAGAGCGGACTTGCATTCGCCGGTGGCGTCGCTGCCTTTGACCCGGTAGGCATAGGTCGTGCCGCCGGAAACGGTGTTGTCGTTGTAGGACGAGCCGGCGACGCCGGAAGCGATCAAGGCGAAGGGACCGGGCGAGGCGCAGGTACCCGTGGCGCGGTAGACGTTGAATTTCGCCGCCGGGGGCGAGCCGTTACCCCAGGTGACCTGGATCGTGTTCGGCGCGGTCGCCGTGGCGGTGCCGATGGCCGGCGCGCCGGGGACCGTGCAGTTGCCGATACTGTCGAGCGTCACGGCGCCGGTGTTGGCGGCGTCGAGCCAGTTGGAGAGCCGGGTGCTGGCGGTGCCTTCGCCCGTCCAGGACACGCTGAAGCGGCCATAGAAATCGGAGAGGCCGTCGCCGGTGGCGCCGCACGCCGAGGGGCCGCCGTAGAGCTGGCCGATGAAGCGGCGGTCGCTATTGAAGAGCGGCGAACCGGAGGAGCCGGGCTCGGTTACTCCCGGGACTGTATAGGGCCCCGGAGGATCGGCCGCCCAGTGGACCCAGAGGAAGTCGTCGTCGCTCGGGTCCGTGACGATGTCCGTGGTGGAGTAGGTAATGCGTTTCTCCTCGTTGCTCGGGTGATGGATTCCGGCACAGGGGATCTCGGCGGTACAGGCGTGATCGTCCGGCGAGCGGTCCCAGCCTTCCCAGAGGTGGTTGAAGGCGGCGACCGGCGGATCGTCGAGCTCGACCAGGGTGAAGTCGGAGAGAGAGGAACCGGCGCGGAAAAAAGAGCCGCT
This sequence comes from Acidobacteriota bacterium, assembly GCA_046765915.1. GTDB lineage: Bacteria > Acidobacteriota > Thermoanaerobaculia > Multivoradales > UBA5704 > DATARR01. The sequence goes on from JBKPTH010000056.1 coordinate 76,994, forward strand.
GTGAAACTGCGTGAGCTGGCCGTTGCCCGGCTGCCCGCTCTGGGCGCTGCCGGGCGCCCGGCAAAACGAATTCTGATAGTTCCAGTAGGCTACCAGCGACGCGGCATTGCCGGCGTTGACGCCGCAGTGGTCGGCGGTGATGAAGTACATCTTGTGGTCGTTGGCGGTGTCGTTGATCAGCGAGCCGCTGCACAACCGCGCGCCGCCGAGCGTAAACATCGCCACCGAACGCACCTGCTCCCGCCAGGGATCGCCGGCGGGGATGCACTCGACGTCCATGTTGCAGTCCCCGGACTTGACCGTCGAGACGGTACCGAACCCCCGGTAACCCTGGTTGATGGAGGCCAGCTCGAGCTTCACCTCGCCCATCTCGCTCTCCGGCACGGCGAGCTCGACGATCAGATCGCCGGTGAGCACCACCGGCGTCCAGAGCTGGCCGTGGGCTTCGTTGTCGTCGGCGGTAAAGGGCGGCAATCCGGATTTGCCGTCGGCCGAGTAGAGGAGGAGGCGGCCGTGCGGCGGCAGCCTGAAGCGCGAGAAGCCGAGGTTGAGGGAGGTGGTCCCTTCACGGCCGATAACGCGCAACCGCCACACCATCGTGCCGTCGGGCAGCCGCTCCCAGGTGCCGTGGTCCGCGGGCGTGATTGACACCGCCTCGGGAACGGCGAAGCGCGGCGGCAGGCCCTCCCGGTCGCTCTCCGCATCCTCGGCCGTGATCGCCGCCAGGTCCAGCGGCGACGCCAGCACGGTGTCGAGCCGGTCGATGTCCGCCACCGGATACGGGCCCGCTTTCGCGGCGGCACCCAGCACCGCCAGGCTGAGAGCGATGTACAACACGGACGTCTTCATCGGGGGATCCTTCGGCCTCCTGCTTCGTTCGGCGACGCGAGTATTTTACACCCCTCGCGGATCTGTAAGGACCGGCGGCCGGCAGGGCGAACGCCTTGCTCACCGGCGTGCGAGCCGCGCCTTTACCCGCTCCGTCGCCGTGGCGAGGACCTTCTTGACGTCCTCGAAACGCGTGGACGGCAGGTTGTTGAAATCCATCAGCCGGTGCTCCAGCTCCATTCCCTTCGTCGCCTCCTCCACGGCGAAACGGACCTCCTGCAGAGCGACGCGGCGGTGCTGGTACTCTCCCAGGACCTCGACCGAAGCCTTCTGGAGAGCGCAAAAGAGACTCCAGATGCGATCTTCAGGAGAGCAGATCCGGTCGTCGTGCCGGTCCCACTTCGCGGGGTCTGACAGGATCTCGTCAGCCCGCTGCAGGATGCGGAGGTCCTCCGCCGTCACCGGCTGATCGCGCTGTTCGTACTCGGGCGTGGACTCAGGCTGGGAGGGCGGCTGCGGCGTAGGGGTACCGAGCAGCATGCCGAGGATGAGCCCGCCCGCGAGGATGTCCATACGCGTACCTCCTGGCTCTCCTACGGCGTTCGCAATCCCGGAGTTTCGGACTCATCCGTGCCGGACCGCCGGGAGGAGGATACGCTAGGCTCAATGGACGTCCGCCTGCCCCGCAGCGTTCCCATCCTGGTCGCGGTCCCCCTTTTGCTCGCCGGCGCCGCGACTGCGGCCTCGCCCAGCGTCCTGCGGCTGCTGACCGCTCTGGGGCTGCTCCTGGGTCTCGGTGCGGCGGCCTCGAGGATCTCGCGGTGGCTGCTGCCGGGCCTCTCCGTTCCTTCGCGCATCGCTTCGAGCCTCGTGTTCGCGGCGGCGATGATCGTGGTGCCGGCGACCATCCTCGGCCACTGGGGTTTCCTCGAGCCGCGATTGTTCCTGGCGATCGAGGCCCTCCTGATCGCCGCCGCCCTCGCGCTGAGAGTCCCTGAAAGATCGTCGGCGCCAACGGGGACCATCGCGGCGGTGGCTGAGGGCGTCCCGAAATGGCTGAGACGCACCGAAGCGGCCATCCTGGTGACGGCCGCCGCCGCCGCTGCTCTGAGCTTCCTTTCCTACGCCGCTCAAACCGAGCTCTACGCGCCGCCCGGCAAGCTCGACGATCCCTCCTATCACCTCTCGGCGGTGGCGGTGTGGAATCGCCATCACGATCTGCGCATGATCAAGTTCGACGCCGGGGACCAGAGCACCGCTTTCTATCCGATCGGCGGCGAGCTCATCGATTGGGCGCTGCTCGCTCCGCTGCGCGACAGCGATTTCCTCGTGCGCTGGAGCCAGGTGCCGTTCGCGCTCGGCTCGCTGGCGGCGATGGCCGCGATCGCGCTTCACCTGGGGCTCTCTGGCCATTCGACGCTGCTCGCAGCCCTCCTTTACCTGACCGTCGGCCGCGCCTTCCCGGGGTTGATGTTCAGCGCCGGCAACGACCACGTCACCGCCTTCTACGTCCTGGCCGCCGTCGATGCGGCGCTCGTCTTCGCGGCATCCCGCGCCATGGGAGGCGCCGTCTACGCCGGCCTGGGGCTCGGTCTCCTCGTCGGCACGAAGTACATCGGGCTGATGTGCGCGTTGCCGTTGCTGGTCTTGCTGGCCGTCGCTGCCCTGCGTCGGCCTTTCCGCATCGTCCCGATCGCGGGCCTCTGCGGCAGCGCCGCGCTCGCGGGCGCCTACACCTATCTCCGCAACACCTGGAGTGTCGGCAACCCGGTCTTCCCGGTCCCCATCCCATCCCTCGGGCTTCCCGGCTGGGCGGAGGTGACGTTGGCGGTGCGCCGCCACCTGCCTGATTTCCAGATCGACGTACGGCATTTCCTTCTCGTTCGCACCGACTACTTCGGACATCTCTTTCGCTTGACCATGTTGCCGGCCGCCGTGCTCGCGCCCGTGGTCTCGCTGCTGCGGCCCGGAGAAGCGTGGCGGAAGATCATCCGCACTCTGGTGCTCAGCCTGCCGGTGGTTTTCTTCCTCCAGTTCCTCTTCTGGATGCACGATCATCGTGACATCCGTTATTTCCTCGCCGGCATCGCGCTGACCGCCGTCGCCTTCGGCTGGCTGCTCGAGGTCCTGGCCGAGCGCTGGCCTCTGATCGCGCCGCTGGTGCGCGGAGCGCTGGCCTGTCTGATCTCCTACAAATTCATCCACACCGACGAAACCTCCATGATGCGCGAGGTGACGACCGGAGCGGTGCTTCTTGGCGCCGGCTTGGCGGGGTTCGCCCTGTGGCCGGGACTGCGGCGGCGGATCTCTGAGCAGCGGCTCGCCTTCACCGTGCTGGCCTGCGGAGCCGCCGTTCTCGCCGCAGTCGGTTTGGCAGGGACGCTGGCGAAATATCAGGAAAGGAAATACCACGATAACCCACTGATCGGATATCTCGAAGAGAACGGCGGCCAGGACGGCGTCCGTATCGCCTACGTCGGCGGCAACCGTCCGTATCCGCTGTTCGGCAGCAGGCTGCAGAACCACGTGGAGATCGTCCCCTTGACAGGCCGCCTGGAAAATCGTTTCTATCGGTGGGGCGATACCGCGGATTTTCCCTTCAATTCCGAAAACTACCGGCTATGGAAGAAGAACCTACACGAGTTGGGCATCGATTACGTTGCGGTCGCACTGGGGGATCAGCAGGACCCCGAGCGGAGCTGGATGCGGAGGCACCCACGGGATTTCGCACCTGTGCTCGAGATCGCCTCGACGGAGGTGTGGCGGGTTCGAGAACCGGCGGGCCCTCGCCGCAAAGGGACGACAAGGATGAAAAGGACACCAACGACAGGAGAGGCTGACTTATCCTTGGCGTCCTTGTAATCCTTTACGTCCCTTCCGCGTCCGCCGCCTCCTCCGGCATCCCCACGGTCACCCGCAATTCCTCCGGCCGCACGTGCCGGCGCGCCGCCTCCTCCACCGCCGGGCGGTCCAGGGCTTCCAGCTCGGCCTTGCGCTGCGCGAAATCGTCCGCGGGAACTCCGTACTCCTCGGCTTCGATGAGCAGGTCGGCCCACTGGCGGGCGGTCTCGCGGCGGAAGGGCTCGCGGCCGAGCAGGTAGGCGCGGGCCTCCTGCAACTCCACCTCCTCGATGCCGTCCTCGACCAGGCGCGCGATCTCCTCGGCGACGCCGCGCTCGGCTTGCTCGACGGTGGCCGGCGAGGTGGCGACGTAGGCCACGAGGCGGCCGCGGTCGAGCCCGGAGCCGGCCACGGTCTGCGCGTATGCCGTGTAGGCGAGCCCCTCCTTCTCGCGAATGCGGGCGGGGATGCGCCCGGTCAGCCCCGCGCCCGAGCCGAGGATCACGGCGAGCACCTCCAGCGCGGCGTAGTCCGGGTGGCGGCGCGGCACGGTGAGATGGCCGGCGTAGAGGTGCGCCTGGTCCTCGGCCTCGGTGCCGACGACGCTGCGCCGAGCGGCGCCCACGGGCGCGGGCGGTTCGGGAAAGGGCTCGGCGTCCGCGGCGGCTTCGCCGAGCAGCCGCCGCAGCCGCTCGCTCACGGCATCCTCGTCGAGGACTCCGGTCACCGCGGCGATGAGGCGGTGGGCGCGGGCACGCTGGTGGAAGGCGGCGCAATCCGCGGGCGTGAGAGCGAGCAGGCTTTCGCGGCTGCCCTGGAGAGGCCGGCTGCGCGGATGCGGCGCGTAGAGCTGCTCGAGGAAGCTCCACGCCGTCTTCATCTCCGGCTGGTCCGCCAGGCTCTCCAGCTCGGCGGCGGCCTGGCGCGCGATCCAGGCGCAGCGGTCTTCGGGAAAGGCGGATTCCAGCAGCAGCTCGGCCGCCCACTCCAGGGCCAGCTCCCAGTCCTGCGCCAGCGCGTCGACCGAGACCCCGACGCTCTCGAAGTTGCCGCTGCTCTGCAGGATCATGCCCCGGGCTTCCGCCTCCTCGGCGATGCGCCGCCAGCTCCGCGTGCGGGTGCCTTCCGTGAGCATGCGGCCCGTCACCAGGGCCTGGCCAGGGATGGGCTCCTGCCGCCCTCCCGCCTGCAGCCAGAGGCGGACGGCGACGACCGGCGCTCCCTCGACGCGCCGCACCCGGAAAATCGGTTCGTTCCCCATCACGGTTTCGGCAACGACCAGCCGATCACGCCGCCGCGCTCGGGGCGGAGATAAAGGTCGGCGACTTCGAGGAGGTGGCCGGCGCCGGCGGCGAGCAGACGCTCGAGGTGGAGGTCGAGATGCTCGAGGTCGAAGAGACCGAGGGCGATGCCGACGGAGAGCGCCTGCTGATGGACCTTCTCGTGACCGAACACCCAGTCCGCGGCGGCGATCTGGCGGCAGCGCTCCAGCTCCTCCTCGTCCGGAGGACGGCGCCGGAGGTCCTCCAGCAGCTCGAGCACGCGGGCTTCCACCCGCGCCGGCTCGACGCCGGGCACGACCTCGGCGGCGATGGTCATCATGCTGGCGTCCAGGCCCTCCGAGAGATCCGCCACCACCCACACGCAGAGCTGCTCCTCCTCGACCAGCGTGTGCTGGAGGCGGCTCGTGCGCCCGCCGCCGAGCACGACGGAGGCCAGGCGCAGCGGCGCGTGGTCGGGATGGGAGCCGTGGGGCGCGGGCAACGCCAGCAGCAGGCGCGCCACCTCGCCCTTGTGCCGCTCCAGCCTCTCCAGGGAAGCGGGCCGTGCCGCGGGCGGCGTGAAACCATGGCGAGGCTCGGCGCCGGCCGGCAGGGTCCCCATCGTCCGCTCGACCGCCGCCAGCGCGTCCTCGTCGAGATCGCCCGCCACCACCAGCACGGCGTTGTCCGGCCGGTAGAAGCGCCGGTGGAAATCGCGCAGGGCCTCGGCGCCGGTGGCCAGCAGCTCCTCGCGGGTGCCGAGCACCTGCCGGCCGTAGTCGTGGCCGGCGAAGAGCCTGGCGTGCACCGCCATTTCGAGGGAATCCCAGGGCTCGCTCTCGTACATGGCGATCTCTTCCAGGATCACCTGCCGCTCGCTCGCCACCTGCTCCGGATCGAGGGTGAGATGGGCCGCGCGGTCCGCTTCGATGGCCAGGGCCTCCGTCCAGCGGTCGGCGGCGAAGTTGAAGTAATAGACCGTGGCGTCATGGCTGGTGAAGGCGTTGTTGGAGCCGCCCAGCGCCTGGGTGAGCCGGTCGATCTCCCCCGGGCCGAAGCGCGCCGAGCCCTTGAACATCATGTGCTCGAGGAAGTGCGCGGCGCCGCCGTGCCCCGCCGGCTCGTCGCGGGTGCCGGCGCGGTAGACGAGGGTGGTGGTGACGATGGGCGCCTGCGGATTGGCGAGCAGGCAGACGGTGAGGCCGTTCTCCAGCCGCTCCACCCGCAGCCTCCCGGGCAGGGATTTGAGGGCCGACGGCGCCTCCAGCACGGCGACGTGCGGATGGCCGCCCCATATGCCGGCGCCCTTACTCACCGCCGCCTCCCGGCACCAGGGTCACGTCGATGCGATCGCGCTCCTTCTCGGCTGTCGCCACCACCTCGACGGAGATGTCCCGCTGGCGGAAGCCCGGCGAGGTCAGCGAGATCCTGTGCTTTCCCGGCGACAGCTCCAGCCATTCGCCCCTCCCGCGCAGCAGGCGGCCGCCGGAGAACCGCCTGGCCGGCCCCATCGGCTGGCCGTCCACCAGCACCTCGGCCCCGGGCGGTTGCACGCGGAAGGCCACCGCTTCGCGCACCCGCACGGTCTGCAGATCCGTGACGTCCGTCTCGGTGGCCGCCAGCGGCTCCAGACGTGCGGAGATAGGCGTCGTGCCGCCGGTGGCGCCCGCCTCGACGGCGATCCGGAGGTCCTTCATGCCGGGCTTCCTGAGCTTCACCAGATAGCTGCCGGGACCGGGGAAGGTGTAGGTCTGCTTGCCCTTCAGGCCGCTGTAGTCCTGCGCCTGGCCGATCACCGTGCGGTCCACGAGGACGAAGGCGTCCGGCGGCGACACGCGGAAGGCCACCTGGAGGCCGGTGCGGAGGGAACGGTCCGCGTCCACGGCAGCCGGCGCCGGGGCGGGGGCCGGCTCGGGCTCGCGCGCCGACGGCTCCGGCTCGGCGGGCTGGCCGCTGGGAGGCTCGGGAGGCCGGCTCGCCACTCCGGGTTGAGCGGGGGATGGAGCGGGAGGCGTCGCGGTGCCCTTCGCGGTTCCGCTCGCCGGCGGCCGGGTTTCCTGCTTCACCGCAGGCCCCGGCTGGGTCGGGACCTGGGCCGGGGTCTGCGACGGCGGAGACGAAGGAGTCGGAGACGCGGTTCCCATAGCGCCGTCCGGAGTTGCGGGTAGCGCCGGAGCCGGAGCGGACTGCGCCGTCTGCGGCGCGGCCTCGGGCTGGTTGCGCGGCCGCAGGAACAGGAACCACGCCCCTGCTCCGGCCGCCACCAGCAGCACCGCCGCGATGGGGATCACGACCCAGAAGGCGGAGCGGCGGGAGGTCGCCACGGGAGCCGGAGCCATCGGGGGCGGCGGCGTCATGGGCAGCGGCGGCGGTACGCTCGGGGTCGTCGGCGGCGAAGCCGGCACGGTGCCGCGGGTCGAGCGGAAGGCCGGCGGAGGCGGCGGCATGGCGGGCGCGGTGCCGGCGGCGCTCTGCCGCGGCAGCAGCTTCGTCGCCTCGAAGGGGCCCGAGCCCGCCGGCGCCGAGAGCGTCTCCTCGGTGAGCTCGCCCTCGATGAACGCCAGCTCGCGGGCCACCTCGCCGGCGGTCGCGACGCGGTCGTCCCGGTCCTTGGCCAGCATGCGGCGCAGCAGCTCCTCCAGCCGCGGCGGCACGGCCCGCAGCTCGGAGACGGGCGGCGGCTCGACGTGCAGGATCTGGTAGACCAGCGTGGTGATGGTCTCGCCGTTGAACGGCCGCTGGCCGGAGAGGAGCTCGTAGAGCACCACGCCGAGCGAGAAGAGGTCGCTGCGGCCGTCCAGGTCCTCGCCGCGCACCTGCTCCGGGGAGAGGTACTGCGGGCTGCCCATCACCGAGCCGGCGATCGTCAGCTCGGTGCTCTGGCCGGCCATCTTGGCGATGCCGAAGTCCGCCACCTTCACCCGGCCGGCGGGATCGAGCAGGAGGTTGCTCGGCTTGATGTCGCGATGGACGATGCCCTGGCCGTGGGCGTAGTCGAGGGCCTCGGCGGCCTGGCGGACGATGCGCAGCACCTGACGCAGGCTCGGGCGCTCGCCGGCCTCCAGCCGGGCGCCGAGGTCCGAGCCTTCGATGAACTCGAAGGCGAGGTAGAGGAGCCCCTCCGCCTCGCCGGCGTCGAACAGCGTGACGATGTTGGGATGGAGCAGCCGGCCGGCGGCGCGGGCCTCGCGCAGCAGACGCTTCTTGCGCTCGTCGATCTCCTGCGGCCGGCCGGCGAGGCGCACGGTCTTGATCGCCAGCTTGCGGTCGATCTGCGGATCGAGGGCGAGGTAGACCTCGCCCATGGCCCCGGCTCCCAGGAACTTCTCGATGCGATAGCGGCCGACGCTGCTGCCGCCGTCCAGGGCGTTCACGGCTCGCCTTGGCTTTCCCCGTCCTCGGCGAGGGGCTCCCCCGCCATGGCTCCCTCGTCGCCGGTGGCCACGTCCTCGCGCTGGTTGAGCAGGGCCTTGGCTTCCTCCGCCTGCTCGACGGGAACGCGGATGCGCACCTGCGCGAGCTCGCCGAAATCGATCGGGAACTCGCTCGCCGCGAGCGATTCCGCCTCCGCCTCGATGCCGCTGCTCTCGAGGAAGCCGACGACGATGTTGGCTTCCTCTTCGGTACTGACGATTTTTACGATCTCCCAGTCTTCGGCCATCCGCGCCCTCCAGAGCTTGCGGCGGGATCATATCGCAGGGGCCGGTTATACTACGCTGCCCGCCCGCGATGATGGGTCCACTCGAACAGCCATGACACCTGAACGCTCCGAGATCGCCGTCCGCTGCCGCGGGCTGGTCAAGCGCTACGCCGACGTGGTGGCCGTCAACGGCCTGGATCTCGAGGTGCGGCGCGGCGAGTGCTTCGGCCTGCTCGGCCCGAACGGCGCCGGCAAGACGACGACGATCGAGATCCTCGAGGGCCTGACGTCCGCGGACGCCGGCGAGGTGGAGATCCTCGGCTCGAGCTGGCAGCGCAACGGCCGCGAGCTGCGCGAGCGGCTGGGCATCTCGCTGCAGGAGACGCAGCTCGGCGAGAAGCTCACCGTCGGCGAAACGGTGCGCCTGTTCCGCTCGTTCTACCGCCGCGGCAGGGATCCCGAGGAGGTGCTCGCCAAGATGCAGCTCGACGAGAAGCGGGAGGCGCGCGTCGGCAAGCTCTCGGGCGGGCAGAAGCAGCGCCTGGCCGTGGCCTGCGCCCTGGTGGGAGACCCGGAGGTGCTGTTCCTCGACGAGCCGACGACGGGCCTCGATCCGCAGAGCCGGCTGCAGCTCTGGCGGCAGATCACCGACTTCCGCGCCGGCGGCGGCACGGTGCTGCTGACCACCCACTACATGGACGAGGCGGAGCGCCTCTGCGACCGGGTGGCCATCGTCGACCGCGGCCAGGTGATCGCCCTCGGCACGCCGGTGGAGCTGATCCGCTCGCTGCACGCCGCCAACATGGTGGAGTTCTCGGCCGAGCCGGCGATCCCGGAAGAGAGCCTGCGGGCGCTGCCCGGCGTCACCGAGCCGCACCGGCGGGGCGACCTCTGGTCGCTGCCGGTCGAGACGCTGGCGGAGACCGTGCCGGCGCTGCTGGCGCTCGTCGAACGCTCCGGCTCCCGTCTCGCCACCCTCTCGACGCACCAGGCGACGCTGGAGGATCTGTTCGTGGCCCTCACCGGCCGGGCCCTGCGCGAGGACTGAGGACCTGCCATGAACGTGCGCCCACCCCTCCTCGAGCTGACGTCCTGCCGCGCCAAGGAGTTCCTGCGCGAGCCGGAGGCCATCTTCTGGGTCTTCGCCTTCCCGGTGCTGCTGGCGATCGCCCTCGGCCTCGCCTTCCGCGAGAAGGGTCCGGACAAGATCCCGGTGGGAGTGGTGGCCGCGGCGCCGGCGGACGCGGCGGCGGCGCGCACGCTCGCCGCGCTCGGCCGTTCGCCGGCCCTTCTCGCCCGCCCCTACCC
>JBKPTH010000057.1:0-143496 GCA_046765915.1 Acidobacteriota bacterium
GCCCTACGTGGCCGCCGTTCTTCATCGCGCACCTGTAAACGGCGGCCACGTAGGGCCGCCGCTACGACCGCATTCTTACTGTTTACTTCACCGCCAGCTTCTCGCCGCCGGACTCCTCGAAGTCGGGCATGAAGACCACCAGCCCCTTGTCCGGCATGCTGCGCGAGTAGCCGGCCACGAGCTGCTGGTTGTATTTCGCGAGGTAGAAGTTGAACGGGTCCTTCGGGTCCGCGTCAATGATCTGGAGATCGGCGCCGTGCATCGTCATCTTGCCGAAGCTCAGCTCGCCGCCGCGGTAGAACATGTAGTGCTCCGCTTTCGAGAAGGGCGGCTTCAACGGGCCCTTGTCCGCGCCGCCGCCGAAGACCTGGACGATGCGGTCTCCCTCGATGCGCACGGCCGTCACCCGGCCGACGATTCTGGGCGGCGGCGTCACCCGTTCGGGATCGAGGATCAAGTCGTTCTCGACGATCCGCACTCCACGCGCTTCGATGGGCTTGATCATCTCGGAGAGCTCGATGTCCAGGAGATCGAGCAGACCTTTGACCGGCAGATCCCCGGCTTTGATCGAGGTGGGATGCAAGCGGATGTCCCCCTCCGGCGTCACCGACAGATCGCCTTCGAGGGTGGTGCGGATCTTGACCTTCTTGTTCAGCGTGGCGGACTGGCGGAGCTTGCCGTCGTGGATCTCGATCTTGACGTCGCTGATCGGCGCGTGCGGGTAGTTGAAGACGTAGTTGTTCATCAGCGCGCTCATGCTGGCCGGGCTGAGCGCGATCTCGCCGGCGTCGATCTTGACCTTGAAGGTGCTCGGCTCGTCGAACCAGGGGGGCTTGTCCTCGTCGGTCGGCGCCAGCTCGCCGCGCAGCCAGCGCACCTCCATCACCGTCCACGGATCGATGCGGAGGTCGACTCCCTTCATCTCGGCGCGGACGGCGCCGCCCGAGCCCGGCTCGCGCGGGTGCGGAGAGCCGGGCACCGGGTGGGTGGTGTCGGCGTTACCGCCCCCGCAGCCGGCCAGGGCCAGACCGAGGAGCGTCAACACGCATGGCAAAAACCCTCGCTCTCGCACGCCGCCGGTCCATTGCAGCTTGCATGCCGGCTCACCACGAGCCCGCCAGCGGCTTCCAACCGCCGCGCCGGGGTCCGAAGCGGAACATGGCGTCGGGGTTCCCCGCCGCGAGCGCGTTCTTCAAGCGGAAGACGGCGGAGGTCGGATCATAGACGCCGAGGCCGTCCTTGCCGTCGCCGTCCCAGTCTCCCGCCACCGGCAGGGAGCCGCGGCCGCGCGGTCCGAACTGCACCTGCACGTCCGGTCCGTTGCCGAGGAAGGAATCGACGAGGACGAACACCGACTCGGCGGGATCGAAGAGACCGACGGTATCCGCGCCGTTGCCGTCCCAGTCGCCCGCCACGGGAATCAGCGGCGCTCCCGCCGAACCGAGCGCGAGCGTGAGATCGAAGCCGGAGCCGGCGTTGGAATTCTTGAGATGGAAGGTGCCGGTGTTCCGGTCGTAGAGGCCGACGGTGTCCCGGCCGTCGCCGTTCCAGTCGCCGGTCACGGGAGTCACGTTGGCGGACGGGGCGTCCACCTGGAAGATGACGTCCGAGCCGCCGCCGGGCGTGGAGTTCTTGAGCCGGAAGATGGCGGTCGCCGGATCGTAGAAGCCCACGGTCGTCCGGCCGTCGCCGTCCCAGTCGCCGGCGAGCGGCACCCAGCCGCTGCGGCGCGGTCCGAAGCGGATGATGGTGACCTTGCCCGCGGCGGAATTGGCGCTCTTGAGCTGGAACTTGGAAGCTATGGGATCGTAGAGGCCGACGGTCTCCGCCCGGGCGCCGGCCGACTCGCCGGAGAAGCGGAAGAGCTGGCCGTTGAGCGTCACGGCGTAGAGCTCGCCGGACGAATCCTCGCCGAAGGAGGTGAGCGACGAAACCCGTCCGGAGAGGGTACGGACGGTGAATCCCTGGCCTTGCCGGAAGGCGGCCCAGATCTCGCCGGAGCAGAAGTCGCCGAACACGTAGGCGCCGCGGAGCTGGGCAGCGCGGTTGCCGCGGTAGACGAAGCCTCCCGTCACCGAGCAGCCGGGACCGTGGTCGTACTCCAGCACCGGCGGCGTGAAAGCCGAAGAGTTGCAGGCCGGAGTCGAGGTCGGGCAGGCGTCGCGCGTGGAGCAGAGGGTCCCCTCCATCACCTTCCAGCCGTAGTTCTCGCCGCCCTGCGAGCCCGCCGGCTGGAAGTCGATCTCCTCGCGCTGGTTCTGCCCCACGTCGCCGATCCACAGATCGCCGGTCTGCCGGTCGAAGGCGAAGCGCCAGGGATTGCGGAAGCCGCTCGCCCAGACCTCGTCCGGCGGGTCTCCCGGGCCGCGGAAAGGATTGGAGGCCGGGATGCCGTAGAAGGGCGGCGAGCCGACGTTCTGATCGACGTCGAGGCGCAGCATCTTGCCCAGGAGGCTGTTCGTCTTCTGCGCCCGGCACTCCGGGTCGAAGGCCGAGCCGCCGTCGCCCATGCCGATGTAGAGGTAGCCGTCGGGCCCGAACTGGAGCTGGCCGCCGTTGTGATTGGAGAAAGGCTGCGCGATGGTCAGCAGCGTCCGCGCGCTCGCCGGATCGGCGCGGTTGGGATCGCCCGACACGCGATAGCGGGCGATCACCGTGTCGCCCGAGGTGTTCGTATAGTCGATGAAGAAGAATCCGGTCTCGGCATAGCGCGGGTGGAACGCCGTCGACAGCAGGCCGCGCTCGCCGTCGGTCGTGGTCTGGCCGCGGATGTCCAGGAACGGCTGCGGGCGCAGCGCGCCGTTCTCGAAGATCATGATGCGGCCTTCGCGGAGCGTGAGGAACAGCCGGCCGTCGCCCACGTTGGTCACGCCGGTCAGCGATCCCAGGTTATCCGCGATCTGCTCGAGGCTCACGCCTTGCACGGAGCCCGAGGGGGTGAAGAGGGATTTGGGCTCTGGAGCGGAAATGAGGGTACAGAAGGAGGGAAGCGCGATCAGCAGGAAGAGCACGGTGCCGAGAAATCGGAGATGATGGCGGTGCATGGATGGAGTCTCCTTCCGTGATGTCTGAATCTTATCCTCAAAACTGCATATGATCCCGATCACCGAAGACCTCGCCATCCCCGACGAAGAGGTCGCCTTCACCACCTCCCGCAGCAGCGGTCCGGGCGGACAGAACGTCAACAAGCTGGAGACGCGGGTGACGCTCCGCTTCGACCTCGCCGCCTCGCCGAGCCTTTCGGCGGAGCAGAAGGACCGGCTGCGGCAGCGCCTGGCGACGCGGATCACCAGGGACGGCATCTTCCACGTCACGGCGCAGCGCCACCGCACCCAGGCGGCGAACCGCGAGGCCGCCGTCGAGCGCTTCGCCGAGCTGCTGCGCGAGAACCTGCGGGAGGAGACGCCGCGCAAGAAGACCAGGCCGTCGCGGGCCGCCAAAGCCCGCCGGCTGGAGCAGAAGCGCCGTCAAAGCCAGCGCAAGCGCGAACGCGCGGCGCCGATTCCGCGGGAGTAGAGACCTCTGAGATAGGATCGCTCCGCGCCATGCCCTCCGACCGCTTCTTCTCCCAGGCCGACCTCGACGCGATCCAAGCCGCCGTGAAGGAGGCCGAGGCGAGGACTTCGGGAGAGATCGTGCCCTACGTCGTGGACCGGAGCGACGAGTATCCCTCGGCGGCCTGGAAGGGAGCGGCGCTGGGAGCGCTGCTGGCGCCATTCGTCGCTCTCGCGCTGCATTGGTGGAGCGGCATCTGGGGCATCCCGCTCGCTTGGTGGATCGTGTTGCCGGCGCCGGTCGGCGGCGCTGTGGGCTACCTCCTCACGGCCTGGCTGCCACCGGTGCGGCGCTGGATGGCGGGGGAGCCGGTGCTCGAGGCGCGAGCCCGCCTGCGCGCGGCCGCCGCGTTCCTCGAGCAGGAGGTCTTCCGCACCCGCGACCGCACGGGCATCCTCCTCTTCCTCTCGCTCTTCGAGAGGCGGGTGGTGTTGCTCGCCGACTCAGGGATCCATCAGAAAGTGGAGGAGGGGCAGTGGGAGGCGATCACCCGCCGCCTGGCCGCGGAGATCCGCAGCGGCAGGCCCGGCCCGGGGCTCGTCGACGCCATCCGGGCCTGCGGCGAGCTGTTGGAACGGCACGGAGTCGCGCGCCGTGCCGACGATCAGGACGAGCTCTCCAACGAGCTGCGCCGGGAGAGGGAGTGAGATGATCCGGCGCCTCTTGTTTCTTGTCCTTTTTGTCCTTGCCGTCCTTTTCGTCCTTGCAGGCCCGGCTGTCGCCAAGGACATCCCCCGGCTGACCGCCCACGTCAACGACTACGCGAACCTCATCCCGCAGGATCAGCGCCAGCGGATCGAAGCGCAGCTCACGCAGTTCGAGCAGCAGACCGGCAACCAGGTGGCCGTGCTCACCATCGACAGTCTGGACGGCGAGGCCATCGAGGATTACGCCAACCGCGTGGCGCGCGCCTGGGCCCTCGGCCAGAAAGGCAAGGACAACGGCGTGCTGCTGCTGGTGGCCCGGCAGGACCGCCAGATGCGCATCGAGGTCGGCTACGGCCTGGAGCCCGTCCTCACGGACCTGCAGACGAGCGTCATCCAGAACGAGGTCATCATCCCCTACTTCAAGCGGGGAGACTTCGGCGGCGGCATCGAAGCCGGCGTCAACGCCATCCTGGGCACGATCCAGGGCAAGGCGGTCGAGCCGGCGCCGGTGGAGGAGCCTTCAGGAAGGAGTAGCGGCCCTCCGTCCATCTTCCTCTTCATCCTTTTCTTCGTGCTCGGTCCCTTCCTGCTGAACGCGATCCGCAGCGGGAGCTGGATCGTCTACATCATCCTGGCGCCCATCCTTTTCTTCGTCGGCTCGCTGTTCCACGTCATCTTCGGAGCGATCCTGGCGGGGTTATGGCTGGTGCTCTTCCCGATCCTTCGCCGGATCCTGCCCAAGCGCCCGGGCTCGGGCCGTTTCGGCGGTCCCGGCGGCTGGTGGATGGGTCCGGGTCTAGGTGGCGGTGGAGGATGGGGAGGCGGCGGTGGCGGAGGCGGTTTCGGCGGCTTCTCCGGCGGCGGCGGCAGCTTCGGCGGCGGGGGGTCGTCGAGCAGTTGGTAGACGATTCAGTTATGATTAAGGTAGGAGAGATGCCGATGGTACGAGTCACGGAGTCTGAAGCCAGGCAGCGATTCGGTGAGTTGCTCCGCGACGTGGCGGAGGGACAGGAGACCGTGTTTATCGAGAAAAATGGGGAGGCTCAGGCGGTCGTCATTTCGTTGAATGAATACACCCGCTTACGAGGGAAGGCCGCGCCGCCAGGTGGAGACTGGAAAGAGCATGTAGACCGAGTCCGAGAGAAAATTGCTGAGGAGCTTGGGGACCGACCGCTTCCTCCTGCAGAGGATGTGATCCGAAAGATGCGGGAGGAGCGAGATGAGCAACTCCTCGGCAGCCTGCGTTGACGCCTCGTTGGTAGTCCGCCTTCTTGTAGGTCCAGAACAACAGAAGCTCAGGTTACTTTGGGAACGATGGACCCAGGAGAACCGGGATTTGGTCGCTCCGGCGCTGATTCACTATGAAATCGTGAACGCGCTTTATCAGTACGAGCGGCATGGCAGGCTCAGCTCAGAAATTGTGACGGAAGCTTTCAAGGCATCGACCAAATTACCGATCCGCCTCTATTCTGATACCGACCTCAACCTCAAGGCTTTGTTGTTGGCTCGGCGCTTTGCCTTACCCGCCTGTTACGACGCCCACTATCTTGCTCTTGCTGAGCATCTCGGTGTTGAGCTATGGACCTGCGATGACCGACTCGTAAAGAAGGTAGGGACAGATTTTCCTTCGATTCGACCGGCCCTCTGAGCCGGCTCATTCATTCCCTTCAAACGCCCCCATCGCCTCGCGCACCAAACGCTCGCCTTCTTCCGCGTGCTTGGGCGAGAAATGGAACGGGATCAGCCGTTTGACCTCCGCGGCACGGGCGAGCTCGCCGGCCTGCCGCGCCGTCAGATGGTACTTCTCGGCCGCCCGCCGCTCCTCTTCATGAGTGAAGGCCGTCTCGATGAACAAGGCGTCCGCGCCGCGCGCGAGATCGACGATGGCCGCGGCGTTCTCCGGCGTATATCCGGCGTCGGTCACGTAGGCGATCTTCTGGCCCGGCACGATTCGCAGCACCCTCTCCCGTAGCTCGCCCAGAGAGACTGTCCGCTCGCGGAGCGCTCCGTCCTCACGCCAGCGCACCGTCACCGGAGTTTCGGCGGGCTCGCCTCGGGCCACCGCCGACTTGAGGTCGCGCAGCCATGGCCCGGTCGGCAGGCCCAATTCCTCGAGACCGCTCTTCCACACGTTGACGTGGAACTTCTCCTCCAAGGCGAAGGCCAGGCAGGGGATCTGGTGATCGAGGAACGCTGCGCGCACCTGGAACGTCTCCTCGTCGAGCAACACGCCCGCCGTTGAGGATGAAGGCTCGGCGATCTCGCGCCGGAACCCCGTACGGCTGCGGAACAGGGCCGTATCAGAACCCTTCTCCGGGCTCACCTCGGACGTTCTCACGACGAAATCGCTCCCGTAGCTGGCGACCAGGTTCCAGGTGTAGCCAGCGAGCTTGTGCTCGACACGGTCGATGAACCCCGGCGGCCCGAAGAGGTGGAGCGCCTTGTCGCGGCCGAGGAAGAGGCGCAGCAGGGCGTCGAAGCCCGCGAAGTGGTCCATGTGGGCGTGCGAGACGAAGGCGTGGCTCACCTTGAGGAGCTGGCGCGCCGGCAGCGGCGAGAGGTCGCCGAGGTCGAAGAGCAGGGCCCGGCGCTCGAAGAGGAAGTCCACATACAGCCCCGGATCCCCGAACGGATCGTTCACTAGGCGCGGATGGAAGAGGGGCTTCATGGCTGTGGAATGGTATCGGGAATGCTGATAGCGTTCAGCCTCCAAGGAGGGGAGCGATGAACATGAACCGGGCTGCTCAAATCGCGTACTTCTTGCTGCGCGTCGTGGCGGGTTTGCTGTTTCTCCAGGCTGGAGGCATGAAGCTCTTCGGGTGGTTTGGCGGCATGCCGCCGAACGGTGGCACGGCGGAGCTCATGTCGCAAGTTGGAATCGGCGGCGTGCTGGAGTTTTTTGGCGGCCTGCTGATCATGCTGGGGCTGTTCACGCGGCCCGCCGCGTTCATCGTCTCCGGTGAGATGGCGGTCGCTTACTGGCAGTTCCACGCGCCGGGCGGAACGTGGCCGATCCAGAACCATGGCGAGCCCGCCGTCCTGCTCTGCTTCATCTTCTTGTTCATCGCCGCACAGGGCGGTGGCGAGTGGAGCCTCGACGCGCTGCTGTGGCACAAACGCGGGGTATCGGAAAGGGCAGTCGCTTAGCGCTCGACCCAGTAATTCGGCGCTTCCTTGGTGATCACCACGTCGTGGGCGTGGCCTTCCTTGAGGCCGGCGGGGGAGATGCGGACGAAGCGGGCCTTGGTGCGCAGCTCGGCGATGGTGGAGCAGCCGGCGAGACCCATGCCGGAGCGCAGGCCGCCGGTGAGCTGCGGCAGCATCTGGTGGAGGCTCCCCTTGTGGGGCACCATGCCCTCGATGCCTTCGGGCACGAGCTTGGCGAGGCTGCCGCCGCCGCCGTTCTCCTGGAAATAGCGGTCGGCGCTGCCGCTCGCCATCGCCGAGAGCGAGCCCATGCCCCGGTAGGCCTTGAAGGTGCGGCCCTGGTAGAGGATGGTCTCGCCGGGGCTCTCCTCGGTGCCGGCGAGGAGTGAGCCGATCATCACCGACTCGGCGCCGGCCACCAGGGCCTTGCTGAGGTCGCCGGAGAATTTGATGCCGCCGTCGGCGATGACCGGCACGCCGTGCTCGGCGGCGGCCCGCGCGCAGTCGAGGATGGCCGTGACCTGCGGCACGCCGGCGCCGGTGACTACGCGGGTGGTGCAGATGCTGCCCGGCCCGATGCCGACCTTCACCGCGTCGGCGCCGCGCTCGATCAAGGCGAGCGTTCCCTCGGCGGTGGCCACGTTGCCGATGACGAGCTTCACTTCCGGGAAGCGCTCGCGCAGGCGCCCCGCCGCCTCGAGCACGCCGCGGCTGTGGGCGTGCGAGGAGTCGAGCACGAGGAGGTCCACCTTGGCCTTCACCAGCGCCGCCGCCCGGTCCAGATAGTCGCCGCTGGCGCCCACCGCCGCGCCGACGCGCAGCCGTCCGAGCTCGTCCTTGCAGGCGCTGGGATACTGCATCATCTTCTGGATGTCCTTGACGGTGATCAGCCCCTTGAGGTTGCCGTCGCGGTCCACCACCAGCACCTTCTCGATGCGGTGCTTGTGCAATAGCGCCTTGGCCTGCTCCAGCGTGGTCCCCTCGGGAACCGTGACCAGATCCTCCTTGGTCATCAGCTCGCCGATCGACTTGTCGAGGTCCTCCTCGAAGCGGAGGTCGCGGTTGGTGAGGATGCCGACCAAGTGGCCCTCGGCGCTCGTCACCGGCACGCCGGAAATCTTGTAGCGGGCCATCACCGCCAGCGCCTCGCGGATGCTCTGGTCCGGACGCATGGTGACCGGATCGACGATCATGCCGGCCTCGCTGCGCTTCACCTTGTCCACCTCTTCGGCCTGGACCTCGATCGGCAGGTTCTTGTGCACGATGCCGATGCCGCCCTCCTGCGCCAGCGCGATGGCGAGGCGGGACTCGGTGACGGTGTCCATGGCGGCCGAGAGGATCGGGATGTTCATGGTGATCCCGCGGCACACCCGGGTCCGGAGATCCACGTCGTTGGGATGGGTCTCGGAAAGGCCGGGGACGATGGAGACGTCGTCGAAGGTGAGGGCGAGACGCGGCTCGAGGTCGGTCATGCGTGCGGGGATCTCCCTGTATGAAAAAGGCGGCCGCAAGGCCGCCTCGATTCTATGTCCGGACGGCGCTCCTCATCCCACCGTCACCGCCGCGCCGTGGCACTTCTTGTACTTCTTGCCCGAGCCGCAGGGGCAGGGATCGTTGCGCCCCACCTTGGCGTCGCGGTGGACCGTCGGCTGCGGCCGCTGCCCCTCGGCCTTGGGCGGCGCGGAGAGCTCGATCTTCGGCGCCGTCCGCTGCTGGCGGACGCGTTGCTCGATCATCTGCTCCTCCGTCACCGGCTCGAAGCGGAAGAGCTTCTGCACGATGTCGTTCTCCACCCGCTCGCGCATCATCTCGAAGAGGTCGAAGCTCTCCTTCTTGTACTCCTGGAGCGGATCGCGCTGGCCGTAGCCGCGCAGGCCGATGCCCTCCTTCAGATGGTCGAGGGCGAGCAGGTGGTCCTTCCAGGCCACGTCCACCGCGTGCAGCATGATGGCGCGCTCGAAGCTGCGCATCACCTCGGGATCGTGGCGCGCTTCCTTCTCCTGGTAACGGCCCTCGATGGCACCCCACAGCGCCTCGCGCATCTCGTCGATGCCGAGCTCTTCGAGGCTCATGGCGCCGGCGTTGAGGTTGAAGTAGGCGAGCAGCTCCGTGCGCAGGCCGGTGAGGTCCCATTCCGCGGGATCGATCTTCTCCGAGCAGTGGGCGTCGAGCGCCGAATCGAGGATCTCCTCGGCGAGGCCCATCACGTACTCGCGGCCCTCGCGGCCTTCCAGGATGTCGCGGCGCAGCTTGTAGATCGCCTCCCGCTGCTTGTTCATCACGTCGTCGTACTCGAGCAGGTGCTTGCGGATCTCGAAGTTCCGCCCCTCGACCTGCTTCTGGGCGCGCTCGATGGCCTTGGAGACCATGCGATGCTCGATGGCCTCGCCCTCTTCCATGCCCAGCCTGCCCATGATCCCCTGGATGCGGTCGGAGCCGAAGATCCGCATCAGGTCGTCCTCGAGCGAGAGATAGAAGCGCGAGGAGCCGGGATCGCCCTGGCGGCCGGAGCGGCCGCGGAGCTGGTTGTCGATGCGCCGCGACTCGTGCCGCTCGGTGCCGAGGATGTGCAGGCCGCCGGCGGCGAGGACCTCCTCGCGCTCACGGGCCCACATCTCCTGGTAGCGCTGGAGCGCCGCCTGGTAGGCCTCCGGCTCGGTCTCCGGATCGGCCTCGGACTTGGCGAGCCCCTCGGCATTGCCGCCGAGGACGATGTCCGTGCCGCGGCCGGCCATGTTGGTGGCGATGGTGATGGCACCCTTGCGGCCCGCCTGCGCCACGATCGAAGCCTCGCGCTCGTGGTACTTGGCGTTGAGCACGACGTGCGGCACCTTGGGCGGCCGGTTGAGCAGCTTCGAGAGCATCTCGCTCTTCTCGATCGACACCGTGCCCACCAGCACCGGCTGGCCGCGCTGCTGCGCCTCGCGGATCTCCTCGACCACCGCGTTCCACTTCTCCTGCGCCGTGCGGTAGACGAGATCGGCGCGGTCGTCGCGGATCATGTCGCGGTTGGTCGGGATGACGTTGACGTCGAGGTTGTAGATCTGCGCGAACTCGCCGGCTTCGGTGTCGGCCGTGCCGGTCATGCCCGCCAGCTTCTTGTACATGCGGAAGTAATTCTGGAAGGTGATGGTGGCGAGCGTCTGGTTCTCGCGCTCGATCCTCACCCCCTCCTTGGCCTCGACCGCCTGGTGCAGGCCGTCCGACCATCGCCGGCCGGTCATCATGCGGCCGGTGAACTCGTCGACGATGACCACCTTGCCGTCCTTGATCAGGTAGTCGACGTCGCGGTGGTAGAGGGCGTGGGCGCGGACCGCCTGGTTGACGCCGTGGAGGATCTCCATGTTGTCCGGATCGTAGAGGTTGCGCACGCCGAGGAGCTGCTCGACCTTCTCGACGCCCTCGTCGGTCAGGCTCACCTGATGCGCCTTCTCATCCACGATGTAGTCGCCGGTGGTGCTCTTCTTGCCGTCCCCTTCGTCGATCTCCTCGCCCTTGACCAGGCGCGGGATGATGCGGTCGATGCGGTAGTACTTGTCGATCGACTCCTCGGAGGGGCCGGAGATGATCAGCGGCGTCCGCGCCTCGTCGATGAGGATCGAGTCCACCTCGTCGACGATGGCGTAGTGATGTCCGCGCTGCACCATCGACTCGAGGTCGAACTTCATGTTGTCGCGCAGGTAGTCGAAGCCGAACTCGTTGTTGGTGCCGTAGGTGACGTCGCAGGCGTAGGCGTACTTGCGGTCGGCGTCCGGCATGTCGTGCTGGATGACGCCCACGGAGAGGCCGAGGAAGCGGTAGATCTCGCCCATCCAATTCGAGTCGCGCTGGGCCAGGTAGTCGTTGACGGTGACGACGTGGACGCCCTTGCCCTCCAGCGCGTTGAGGTAGACGGGCAGGGTGCCCACCAGCGTCTTGCCCTCGCCGGTCTTCATCTCGGCGATGCGGCCGCGGTGGAGCACGATGCCACCCATGAGCTGCACGTCGAACGGCCGCATGTGCACGGAGCGCCAGGCGGCCTCGCGGGCCACCGCGAAGGCCGGCACCAGGATGTCGTCCAGGGTCGCCCCGGCGGCGAGCTGGGAGCGGAGCTCGGCGGTCTTGCCGCGCAGCTCGGCGTCCGAGAGGACCTTGATCTCGGGCTCCTTCTCGTTGATGGCCGCCACGAGCGGCAGCAGCCTTTTCACTTCGCGCTCGTGGGCGCTGCCGAAAATCTTGGTCAGAACCGTGTTGATCATCGTGGTCTCGTCAGGGTAGGGGAGACGCGCGCTCGAGGTCGAGCGGCAGCGCTTACAACGCCAAGTCTAACAGAAAGATTCCGCGGGCCGCGGAGGCCTACGAAGGGCCGGCGGAGTCGAGGATGTAGGCGAGAGGATTGACGGCGTCGCCGTCGAGCCGCACCTCGTAATGCAGGTGGTAGCCCGTCGAGCGGCCGGTGTTGCCGACGCGGCCGAGCACCTCGCCGCGCTTCACCCGCTGGCCGGGCCGCACCTCGATGCGCGACATGTGCCCGTAGCGGGTCGTCACGCCGAATCCGTGGGCGATGTAGACCGCCTGGCCGAGGCCGCCGATGACGCCCGCCCGCACCACCACGCCGTCGGCGCTCGCCCGCACCGGCTGGCCCGGCGCGGCGGCGATGTCGACGCCCTGGTGGACGCCGCGCCCGTGGGTGAGCGGATCGCTGCGAAAGCCGAAGCCGCTGGTGAAGATCCCCTTGACCGGCGCGATGGCCGGCGTGGAGGAGATCCAGCGCACGCGCTCGTTGAGCTTCACCTCGACGGCCTCCAGCGTATCGGCGATCTGGCCGGCCCGGTTCTCGATCACCGGCAGGTCGCCGAGCTCCACCTCGTCCGCCGGCGTGCCGCCGCCGATGCCCGCCTCGGTGCCGCTCTCGAGGCTCTCGACGCCGGCGACGATGGCGAGCTGGCGGGTGCGGTCTTCGTAGTCGGTGAGCTGGTTCTGCAGCTTGCGGAGGCTGGCCTCGAACGTCAGGTTGGTCTTGTGGAGCCGCTCGTTCTCGCGCTTCAGGTGGGCGATCTCGACCGGGTTGACGTTGGCGCTGAAGCGGGACCAGAGGAAGACGGCGGCGGCGAGGGTCAGCAGGAGGAGGGCACCGGCGGCGATCCCGATCTGGAGGTTGGTGACCTGCCACTTGCGCAGCTTCGCGTGCGCATGGGGGATCAGGATGATCGTATGGTGCCGTTTTGCCATGAAACGCCGTCTTACAGGGGAGGCCAGCGAGCTGGTCAACCGCCAACGGGACACTACCTAGCGCTGTGCGCCCGGGTATTGTAGACGCCGCAAAACGGATGTCAAGAGGTAGATAAAATATGGCGAATTGGCATCCCTGAGCATGTAAAATCGTAAACTGGCTGGCCCGGAGCAAGGGGTCCAGCCCCGGCAACCACCGTTTGTAGTACCGGGGCCGGCCCTCACCTTACTGGAAGGTGATGGTGGTGTTCTTCGAGCCCGTGCCGTCGCGGCCGTTGCTGTCGGTGACGATGCACGTGACCGTGTCGGTGAAGGGCGGCGGCGTGGTGCCCTCTGGACGACAATACGCCTTGGTGTACTGGGTGACGCTCGCCCCTTCGGACTTGATGACCCCGTTGAGCTTCCACGTGTACCACTGGTAGGGCGTCGCGCCGCCGGTGGCCGAGCAGGTCCAGCTCACGTTCTCACAGGTGTCGACGATGGTGACGCTCGACGGCCCGTTGACGGTGACCGAGGGCTGGGCGAGCGCTGGCGCCGCCATCAGGACGAGGGCGATCAGGAGGAGGGCAGGGGACAGCTTTCTCATACGCGTGCTCCTTTCACAATGCGTGGCGCGGAGCGCGGTCCGTCATGGACCGTCGCGATCCGACCACATGGTCTTGCGGGGGAGCATTCGAGACCTCCATCCCTCACGAACATGCGCACGTCTCTCTAACTTCTATTATACGGATCTCGCAGGCCGAACGTTTCAGGGGGTAATCGGGGTTATTCGGCTTCGGCTTTCCGCCGCCGGATCTTTGCCTTCGGCGCGGCGGGTTCCGCCGAGCTCGCGGGCTTGCGCCGCGGCTTGTCCTGCCAGGTCGTGTAGGACTGCTGATCGGAGATGTGGACGTGCACGGCTCCTCCCAAGGCCATGGCGAGCTTGACCATGGTCATCAGGGTGAAGTTCGCATCGCCTCCGAGGAGCTTGGTGATGTAGGCGCGCGAGGTTCCGATGCGCCGGGCCAGCTCGGCACGGGAGACGTGTTGCTCCTCCATCAGGCGATGGAGGTCCATGATGAATTCGTCTACAGCGACCTCGTGCCAGTAGAATGGGGATGCGTGCGCCCGTTCGACGAACTTCCGGTATCGCTCGATGGTGCGCTCAAGGCTCATGATTCAATCCTCGGAATCGATGATTTCGACTTCACCGCGAGACCTCGCGATCCAGTATTGCTTGCGCAGAAACCGCGCTTGGTCGAGCTGGACCCGAGGCGTCCTCTCTGCTTTCTTGAAGGCAGCCGTGCAGACGATCACGGCCGTGCCGCCGTAGAACCAGAGAACCCACGCGCGCCTCGCCAGTCGCAGCAGCTTCATGTTAACTCTCCTGTTAACGAGCTGTCAAGCCTCTTGCGGCTCACCCCATCACCCTCCGGTCCAGGCTCCTGTACTGGATCGCTTCCGCCAGATGCGCCGCGCGGATCGCGTCGCTCCCTGCCAGGTCGGCGATCGTCCGCGCCACCTTGAGGACGCGGTCGAGGGCGCGGGCGGAGAGGCCGAGCCTTTCGAAGGCGCGGTCGAGCAGGGTGCGGCCCGCCGGGTCCACGGCGCAGAAGCGGCGGAGCTGTTCGGGGCCCATGGCGGCGTTGTTGGGCGTCGGCGTGCCGAGGCCGAAACGGTCGAGCTGGAGGGCGCGGGCGGCGGCGATGCGGCGGGCCACCGTCTCCGTGCTCTCGCCGGCTGAGGAACGCAGCTCCTTGAGACTGACCGCCGGCACTTCGACGTGCAGGTCGATGCGGTCGAGGAGCGGCCCCGAGACGCGTCCGCGGTAGCGCTCGACGAGCGGCGGCGGGCAGCGGCAGACGTATCTCGGGTCCCCCAGATGCCCACACGGACACGGATTCATAGCGGCCAGAAGAGAAAAGCGGGCGGGGAACGCCAGCCGCGCGCGGGCGCGCACCACGCTGACGGTCCCCTCCTCGAGCGGCTGGCGCAGGGCCTCCAGCGTGTCGCGCCGGAACTCCGGCAGCTCGTCGAGGAAGAGGACGCCGTTGTGGGCCAGGCTCGCCTCGCCCGGCCGCGGATTGCTGCCGCCGCCGATCATGCCCGCCGTGCTGGTGCCGGTGTGCGGGCTGCGGAACGGCCGCTGCTGGAGAAGGCCCGCGGGAGGCTCTTCAGCCACCAGGGAATGGATCTTGGTGACGGCGATCGACTCCGCCAGCGTGAGCGGCGGCAGCAGGCCCGGCAGCCGGCGGGCGAGCATGGTCTTGCCGGACCCCGGAGGGCCGATGAAGATGAGGTTGTGACCGCCGGCCGCCGCCACCTCCAGAGCGCGCTTCGCCGTCTCCTGGCCGCGCACCTCGGCAAGGTCCGATATCGAACCGAAGCCGTTGCCGGTGAAAGGTGGAGCGGGGGAGGGCGGCAGCGGGCTGGCGCCGGTCAGATGCTGGACGGCCTCGGCGAGACCCTGCAGCCCGATGACCGGCACGGCCTCCAGCGCCGCCGCCTCGGCGGCGTTCGCCGCCGGCAGCAGGACCTCGCGCGTGCCGAGCCGGTATCCCAGGTCGGCGATGGCGAGGCCGCCGCGCACCGAGCGCACGGCGCCGTCGAGGCCGAGCTCACCCGCGATCAGCCGGCCGTCGAGCGCCTCCTGCGGGATCTGCTCGTAGGCCGCGAGCATCGCCAGGGCGATGGCGAGGTCGAGGTGGTTGCCTTCCTTGCGCAGGTCGGCGGGCGCGAGGTTGATGATGATGGACTTCGGCTCGAGGTCGAAGCCGCAATTCTTGATCGCGGCGCGCACTCTCTCGCGGCTCTCGCGCACCGCGACATCCGCCAAGCCGACGATTTGGACCTGCGGGAGTCCATTGTGGACGTCGACTTCCACCTGGACCGGACGGGCTTCGATACCCCAAGGGGTTGCAGCTGTGGCGCGGGCTAGCATTAACCCGCATAAGTCGTAAAATCACGGGGTATCTTGCAAACCCTTATTCCAGGCGGGTTTCAAGACCCCCCTCGGAGCTCATTTCGACAGTTCTAGAACAGACGTGGCTGGTGTCAGGAGCCCTTGAGACGCTCGATCTCCGCCCGCAGCCGCACGACTTCAGCCTCGGCGGCTTCCCTTGCGGCGACCTCTTCCTCCGGGCTGCGCAGACGCTCTCCCTTCGCAGCGTCGAAGACTTCGACCCTGTCACCCTGCGGCGTGACCCTGAAGCGGAGCCCTGTCGTTGACGAAAGGAGGCGGCCGTTCTCATCCGGCTCGATCGCCTGATAACGGTGCTTTGGACCCAGGCGGTAGCCCGTCAGGCGGAAACTGTTGCCCGTAGCTTTCCGGGGTGGATTGACGATCAGGTACTCCTGGACACCCACCCGCTCGTAGAGCTTGACCTTGTCGACTTCGTCGGTACGGCGGATGCGGGCATCGCGAGGGGAAACGACCTCAATGATCAGACAAGGAACGACGCCTTCCTTCACTATGTTGAAGCTGGAACGATCCGCCTTCGGATTCCGCGCCCCGCGGATGACGGAGATGTCGGGAGAGGGGCCAGGCAAGCCAGGGCCGAGGCGATGCTTGACGTCCATCAGCACCATGACGTCACGGCGGGGACGGAGATAGCGCCCTACCAGCTCCTTGAAGTAGGCGACGAGATCGGCGTGCAGGCGTCCCTGGACCATCTTGTCCTCGAGCTGCGGATCGAGAAAGAGTTCCGGGGTTAGGGGCAGCTCCAGCAGATCCATGCTGCCGTCGGGACGTTCGACCCAGCGTTGGAGGACGAGAGAAACCTCCTCCGGATCATCCTGCGCTGGTCTGGCCTCGTGGACGCGCGTCTTGCGTGCGGGTTCCGCCATGAGCTCAGTATAGTCGTTCGCATCAACCCGCATAAGTCGTAAAATCACGGGGTATCTTGCAAACCCTTATTCCAGGCGGGTTTCAAGACCCCCCTCGAAGCTCAATTCGACAGTTTTAGAACGGACGGGGTCCGCCCATTTTCCCGGACGGCCACATAGAGCCGCCCCTGCATGCTAGGCTCCCGGCAGAGAACCTTCAGAGCAGGGGAGGGCCTCCATGAAACAGACACGCGTACGCCGGCCGCTGCTGTTTCCGCTCGCGCTGATGTTGATGATGACGTGGGGCTGCAACCTGCCGCAGAGCGGGACCTCCTCGTCAGCCTCCGATTCCTCCACGTCGAGCGAAGCCGAGCGCACGCGCAAGATGGAGGAGAAGGCGGCCAGATCGAGCGCCACGCCGAGGAGATCCGCAACATGCAGGGCACCGAGCAGGAGAAGATCGACGCCATGAATCGCCTGGACGAGGAGCGGCGGGAGCTGAACGAGATGCAGGGGGCACGCTAAGCTCCGTTCGTGAACGTCCTCGTCGTCGCCACCAAGGCTCCCTGGCCGCCCATCGACGGCGGTCGCTTTCTCCTGCTCAACACCCTCCAGGGGCTCGCCGCCGCCGGCTGCCGCCTGACGCTCGTGGCGCCGGTCGATCCCGGACGCTTCGATCTCGATGAAATAGCAGGCGAGCTGTCCCCCTACTGTGCTCCGCGGCTGATCCCTACGGCGCCGCTGCCGCCGGCCCTGGCGCTGCTGCGGTCCGGCGGCGCGCCGCTCTCCATCGCCCGCCATTCCCTGACTGCCGTCCGGCGTGAGGTGGAACGCCTCCTAGCGACGGAGCGCTTCGATCTCGTCCACGCCGAGCAGCTCCAGGCATTGCCGCAGGCGGAGCCGGCCTTCGCGCGCGGCATTCCGGTGGTGCTGCGGGCGCAGAACGTGGAGAGCGATCTCTGGGCCGAGGCGGCGCGGCGGGGGAGGGGAGCGCGCGGTTTCCTCCTCCGCCGCGAGGCGAAGCGCATGGCGGATTGGGAGGGCAGAGAGGTCCGCCGCGCCGCCGCTACCCTGGCGCTGACGGAGGAGGACGCGGGACGGTTACGCGAATTGGCGGGCGGTGGAGGAAACGTCGCCGTGGTCCGCGCGCCTTTCCCCGATCTGCCGCCGGGCACGGGCAGGCTCGCGGGCGATCCCGCCGTCATCGTCTTCGGCAGCGGGGGATGGCTGCCGAACGAGGACTCCGCCGCCTGGTTCGCCGCCGAAGTCTGGCCCGCCGTCCGCGTCAAGGCCCCCGGCGCGGTTCTCCACCTCTTCGGGACGGAGGCGAAGCCGCAGGCGCCGGACATCCTCTGTCATCCCGCGCCGCGAGCCAGCGCCGAGGTCTATGCGCCGGGCGCCATCCTGGCCGTACCGCTGCGCATTGCCTCCGGCGTGCGCATCAAGATCCTCGAAGCCTGGGCGCGGGGCGTGCCGGTCGTGGCGACGCCGGCGGCGCTGGCCGGCCTCGACGTACAGGACGGCAGAGAGGCGCTGATCGCGCGAGATCCGCGGGAATTCGCCGCTGCGATCGCGCGCCTGCAGCGGGAGCCTGGGCTCGCGGCGGCCCTCGTTGAAACAGGCAGGATGGCACGGCGGGAACGGCACGAGCCGGCTG
The DNA here is from genome assembly GCA_046765915.1 of Acidobacteriota bacterium. GTDB lineage: Bacteria > Acidobacteriota > Thermoanaerobaculia > Multivoradales > UBA5704 > DATARR01. The sequence continues at coordinate 18,022 of JBKPTH010000057.1, forward strand.
TTGTGGCCGGGAGGATGATGGAGGCGTACAGAGGCGTTGTGGTGACCCGAAGCGGCGTGCCCTTCGAGACCTCACCCCCTGACCCCCTCTCCACAAAGTGGAGAGGGGGAAAATCCTAAAACTCTCCCACTAGAGAAATCTCCACCTCCAGCCTGTATCCCAGCCGCTCCTCGACCACCTCCTGGCAATGCGCGATCAGCGCGCGCACGTCCGCGGCGGTGGCGCCTCCGGTGTTGATGAAGATGTTGGCGTGGCGATGGGTGACCATGGCGCCGCCGATCTGCGCGCCTTTGAGGCCGCACTGATCGATGAGGCGGCCGGCGCCGATGCCTTCGATCTTCTTGAAGATGGAGCCGGCGCTCGGCTCCGTCTCCAGCGGCGGATGGCGCGTGCGGCGCCACTCCAGGTTCTCTTCGACGATCCGCCGCATGCGCGCGGGATCGCCGGGCTCCAGCTCGAACGTCGCGGTGAGCACGACGTCCGGCCGGTGGTGGAGGATCGAGGTGTCGTAGCCGAACTCGAAGTAGCCGGCGTCCACCGTCCGGCGCTCGCCTTCGGCGGTGAGGATCTCGGCCTCGCGGGTCACCTCGGCGATGAACATCGTCCGCTCGCGGGCCGGCGCGGGCGCCAGGAAATGGAGGTTCTGCCACAGCGCGCCGCCCACCGTCGAGGGGATGCCCACGTAATGCTCCAGGCCGGAGAGGCCGTGCGCGATCGCCGCCTCGATGAGGTCCGGCCAGACCACGGTGCCGCTCTCGGCGCGCACGCGGCGCTCGCCGGGCAAGAATTCGACGCCGCTCGCCCGGTTGCGGATCACCAGGCCGCGAAAGCCGCGGTCGCCGATCAGGATGTTGGCGCCGAGACCGAGCAGGAAGAAGGGTACGCCCCGCGCGCGGGCGGCGAGGATGGCCCGCGCCAGCTCATCGGCGCTATGGGCTTCGTAGAAGAGGTCCGCCGGGCCGCCGATCCTGAAAGTGGTGTAGGGCGCCAGCACCTCGCCGCTCCGCACGCGGTCCGGGCCGAGGTCCTGGCGCAGCGCGTCATAGGCGGTCACGGCGCGTCGAGCATCTGGATGCGGCGGACGTGGCGGCCGCCTTCGAAGGGGGTGTCGAGCCAGATGCGCACCAGCTCGAGGGCGGTCTCGAGCGGCATCATCCGCTGCCCGAGGGAGATCATGTTGGCGTCGTTGTGCTGGCGAGCGAGCCGCGCCGACTCCTCGTTCCAGCATAGGGCGCAGCGCACGCCGCGCACGCGGTTGGCCGCCATCGCCTCGCCGTTGCCCGAGCCGCCGAGCACGACGCCGCGCTCCAGCTCGCCGCGCGCCACCGCCTCCGCCACCGGCCGGATGAACGCCGGATAATCGACGGAGATCTCCGAATTCGTGCCGAAGTCCCGCACCTCGTGGCCCAGCCCGGCGAGGAGCTTCTTGATCTCCTCCTTGTAGCGGTATCCGGCGTGGTCGGAGCCGATGCCGATGTGCATGTGTGCCTCTCCTCGGAGGAACGTCAGGGTCCGGGATTGTATGTGATGAGCACACCCCAACGCCCCCGCTACCCCCTCCGTACAATGTTCAGGTAGCATATCCACACAACCTGGAAGGGAGTCCCCATGCGTCTCCGGCTCTGTATCCTCCTCATCGTCCTGCTGGCGGCCGTCCCCGCCGGAGCGCTCACGCCTCGTCTGGTCAAGGACATCAACCTGGTTCCCGCCTCCTCGAGCTCGAATCCGCAGAGCTACGTGACGGTCGGCGGCATCGCCTTCTTCACCGCCATCGACTCGCTGACCGGCCGCGAGCTGTACCGGACGGACGGCACCGCGGCCGGCACGTTCCAGGTGGTCGACGCCTGCCCCGGGCCCTGCATCGGCGGCCCCGGCTTCGTGGCCCAGAACGGCAAGTCCTATTTCTTCACCGCCGCCTCCTCGGAGTCGGAGAGAGATCTTTGGGTGAGCGGCGGCCTGCCAGCCAACACGTTCCGGCTCACCGACGGGCTCCGCTTTCCCTACCAGGGGATCTGGAGCGCCTGGATCGCCAGCCAGGGCGTGCTCTACTTCGCGGCCGACGACGGCATCCACGGCATGGAGCTGTGGCGGACGGACGGCACCCTCGCCGGCACCCATCTGGCGGTGGACGTGCGGCCCGGTCCCACGGGCTCCGATCCCAACGAGCTAACGGACTTCAACGGCCGGCTCTTCTTCCGCGCCAACGACGGCCTGGGCGGACCCTCGCTGTGGAAGAGCGACGGCACGCCGGCCGGCACGCAGGCGGTGCGTGATCCCATCCCGGGCTCGGCCTCCCACACCGGACCGGTATTCCTCCGCGCGGTGGGCCGCACGCTCTTCTTCGTCGCGCCGGTGAAGAACCGCGGCTTTCAGCTCTGGAAGAGTGATGGGACGACCGCCGGGACGGTGGCTCTCACCAACGCCCGCTTCTCCCCGGCGCGGCCCTTCCTCGATTTCTCCGTGTTCGGCAACCGCCTGGTGTTCGTGGCCGCCGATCCGAAGCAGGGGCAGGAGCTGTGGATCTCCGACGGCACGGCGGGCGGCACCAAGGCGCTGACCAGCCTGCCCAAGGCCGATGCCTTCGACCACGTCCTCGACTATCCCGAGCTTCCCCTGCCGCAATTCTCGCTGGGCAACCGCTTCCTCTTCCGCGCCGACGACGGCCCGCACGGCGCCGAGCTGTGGACGACCGACGGCACGCCCAAAGGCACGCGGATGGTGAGGGACCTCTGCCCCGGCGCCTGCTGGGGAGTCACGACGGAAGTGGTGGCGCTCGGCGGACGCGCCTACTTCAGCGCTCCGGACGACACGCACAACTGGCAGCCCTGGACGAGCGACGGTACGGCCGCCGGCACCCGCATGATCCGCGACCTCTGCACCGGCGACCAGTGCTACCGCGCGCCCGTGCAGTGGAGAGCCGGCAAGGGGAAGGCTTTCTTCGTCTTTCAGGACAGCAGCACCTTGCTGACCCAGCTCTGGAGCACCGACGGCACGTCCGCAGGGACCGTTCGGCTGGCGACGTCGAGCGTTTCCGAATACAACCTGCAGAGCACGCCGTTCGGCCGGGGTCTTCTGTTCACCGCCGTAGACGGCGCCTTCGGAGCGGAGCCCTGGATCACCGACGGCACGCCTCAAGGCACCCGCCTCGCCGCGGACATCAACGTCACCAACGCCGGCGGCTCGCGGCCCTACAGCCTGAGGTCCGCGGCAGGCAAGACCTATTTCTTCGCCTATGACGGCGAGCACGGCAACGGCGCCTTCTGGACGAGCGACGGCACGGAGGCCGGCACGCGCTTCGTCGCCGACCTCTACCCGGATCGCGAGCCCTACAATCCGCTCTACATCCCCGCCCTCGTCGAGGCGGGCGGCCTGGTCTACTTCGTGGTGGAGATCGTGGACGGCAACGGCTCGCTCGAGCTGTGGCGCACCGACGGCACCGCGGCGGGCACCGTGCGGCTGCTGCCCGAGGGAGAGGCGCAGCTCTCCCGCTACGTCGGCCTGACCGCGCTCGGCAACCAGGTCTACTTCGCGGCCTCCGACGGCATCCACGGCCAGGAGCTGTGGAAGACGGACGGCACCCCGGCCGGCACCCGCATGGTGGCGGACATCGCGGCCGGCGATGCGGATTCCATCCCGCAGGGCATGACCGCCTTCCAGGGCAATCTGTACTTCTCGGCCGCGGTGGAGGGTGCCAGCCGCAAGCTCTGGCGCAGCGACGGCACAGCGGGAGGCACCGTCCTGCTGGCGGATGTCGACCCCATGGTGTTCTTCGGCTCGGAGCCGCTCACCTTCGTCGAGCACGCCGGCCGGCTCTATTTCGTGGCCCGCGATCCTTCCTCGGGCGCGAAGCTCTGGAGGACCGACGGCACGGCGGCCGGTACCGTGCCCTTCGACATCCTCCCCGAATCTCCCACCCTGAGCATCCACCCTCCAATACCGCTGGGCTCGAAGCTGCTCTTCCCCGGCGGCTCGAATGAGCTGGGGTACGGCCTGTGGATCACCGACCTGACCGCGGCCGGCACCAGGCGGATCAGCGATGTCTTGGGCGGCTCTGGCGCAATTGCCTTCAACGGCCGGCTCTATTTCTTGGGATCGCTCCCGGCCACCAACACCAGCACCCTCTGGGTCAGCGATGGCACCGAGGCCGGCACCGTACCGATGCGGGACCGGGACGGCCGCGAGATCCGGGATCCTCGCTATCTCCGGGTCTTCGCCGACCGACTGGTCTTCACGACCTACTCCGGACAATGGCTCTACGAATCCGACGGCACGCCGGCAGGAACCTTCAGGCTTCTGCAGTTGGTCGGACCTTACCACCCCACTCTTTTCGAGCTCACGCCCGCCGGCTCACGCCTGCTCTTCGAAAACTGGGACCGCGACCACGGCTTCGAGCTATGGGGACTGGACGCGGAGTAGGGGAGGGCGAGCCTTGTCGCGCCCGTCTGCCCTTCGAAACCTCACCCCCTGGCCCCATAGGCGCTAACTTAATCTCTTGAGGAGATTTTGGGCTGTTTTTATGGCGCGAGGGGCTTGTTTTTTCCTTCGCCTGGGCGAGTCAAAGAAGTGGCGGCGGAGCTTGGAAGCCTGTTGAATCAGGGCTTGGAGCTGCAGCAAGCCCAAGACCGCATGGGCCAGGGCCCCGAGCAAGATCTGATGGACTCGCCAGAGGCTAACCGGGCGGCGCTGGCAGTGGAAAGCCCCAGGGGGAAAAAGCCAGGAACTTTCCTGTCAGGTCCTCCAGCAGCAGAGCCGCCAGGAGCTTGGCATATAAAGCACTGCAGGCCAGATCCGGATCTCGGGCCGACAGTTCCCCCAGCCCTAACAACCCCTTCAGACGCTTGAACGCCAACTCGATCTGCCAACGAAAACGATACAGCTCCAGAGCCTGTTCGGCGCAGAGTTGGGGCTCGGGCAGCGAGGTCAGCACGAAGATGTAGCCGGCAGCCTCCAAGGAGCGGGGATCGGCTTGACGACCTTTCTTGGCCGCCTGCCGCTGGATTCTCCGGCGTTCTTTCTCGGCTGCGGCCGAACTCTTGCGCACCGCGATGAGTCGCACCGGCAAAGCCGGGATCTGCTGCGACGGCTCGGGCGCGGTCTGCACCGCGTACTCCACCACTTCCGTCCCTTCAATCCGGCGCAACGCCTTCAGCAGATCGAACCCGCGCCCGCGCTGATCCTGAAGCGGCACATTGCTCCAGTTCAGGCGCACCAGAAAGTGTCCTCCCGCCTGGCGAACCGCCGCCAAACCCGACCGATGGGCATAGCCACGGTCCCCCAGCACCAGATCGTTGGCGCTGAGAGGAAAGCGACGAAAGGTCTCGCCGCCTTCGGCACCGGTTAGATCGATGTGATCCAGGGCCAACGGTGCCAATCCGAACCCCACATGGACACGCCAGTCGGTGCCCTGGCTGCCGGGCCCACTGACGGTCGTGGCGTCCACCAACCGCAGCCGCAGCCCGGGGCTCAGCCCGGCTGGAATCTCAGCCCTCTCGGCCAACTTCGCTCCCACCAACCCGCCCAGCCAGTCCGCGATCGCTCGCAGCCGCTTCAACACCGCCACATCCGAGAGTCTGGCGATCTTCTGCGCCTGCGCCCAGGCCGCCGTCTGCCGCAACGACAGGCCACAGAAGCCATAGACCAAAGCCAGCCGTAACAGCGCCTCGGCCCTGCGGAAGGCCCGTTTTCTCTGGTATCCCCCTGTTTCTCGAAGGCTTTTCTCCAGGTCCACCCCGCGCGGCAGTGCAGCCAGCAAGAACTGCCACTCCTCGGTGATCACTTTGAGATCTTCCATGGACTCCAGAATACCAACCCCTACTTCCTTTTCAAGAGCTAAGTTAGCGCCTATGCCCCCTGGCCCCCTCTCCAGCAGGCTGGAGAGGGGGAACGCTCAGTTGGGCCGGGCCACCGTCAGGCCGAGATACTTCTCGAACGGATCGTATCCGGGCGAGGAGTGGAGGAGGGCGAAGCCCTGCTGGATGCAGTAGGTGGCGAGGCGGCACTCGTCCATCCGCACCGCGATGCCCCGCGCCTTGAGCGTGTGGTAGTTCGCTACGGCAAACCAGGCGAGACTGAAGCCGCCCACCTCCACCAGCCAGAACTTGTTCAGCGCGTCCCAGGCCTGCCGCCGGTGCACCTCGTCCGGCAGCCCGTGCAGCACCTCCGCCATCACCACGTCGGTGACCACCAGCGGATGCTTGCCGAGCAGGGAGTGGTGGAGATAGTCCGCCTCCGGCGAGGGAGCGCCGGTGAAGTACTCGATCCAGACCGACGAGTCGACGAGGATCTGCACCGCCTCAACCCTTCAGCTCGTCGACGCTCTTCCACACCAGCTTGCCGCGGAGCTTCGTCACCTGCGCCTGCTCGTGGAGGCGCACGTACGTCCGCATGATCTCGTCGAAGAAGGCCTTCTTGGTCTTCGTGTGGCTGAGGGCCCAAGCCCGGTCGAACAGGGGCTCATCGACCTCCACGCTCGTGAACCAGTTTCCATTGCGTCTCGCCATACGCGCCTCCGCCATCCCGGGGAGCAACCCGGGGACGATCTCATTGGATACGGCCGTTGGAGGAGTATACGCGAGAAGGCGGAAGACTGTTTGGGCGCTCCCGCTCATATCATTCTGCCAGGAGTTGATATGAACCGTCCTCCACGTCATATCAACGGAAGGAGAGTTGATATCAACAGCCCACCCGCAGACGCCCGCCGCGATCCTGCTGATATCATTTTCTCGTCTGCTGATATCACTGACTGTGCTGCTGATATCAAAATAGCGTCGGATGATATGGCCGGCTCGCCTGCTGATATCATCGTGCTTTCTACTGATATGAACAGGGAGGCGGCTGATATCAACTCGGCACCCGTTTATAGGCACGGCAAAGCCGGCGATATCAGCAGGCGGAAAATTGATATGGCGGAGCGGCTTGGAGCTCCTGGAAGCGACGCCGTTGATATCAGCGGCTGCCAGAATTATAGGCGCGGAACCGGCGCGGGCTCGGTCATGCTGGGCGCGAGCCAGGGGCAGGAGTTGTCAAAGAGCGGCGGCCTGAGGCTGGCCTCGACATAGGGGTAGGCTCTGCCGGTAAGCCTACGACAACGGCCTGGCGGAGGCCAGAATTTCAGGAGCCCTGCTCGGCGATGCGGGCACGGAGGGTGGCGACCTCGGCGGCATGCTCCTCGGCGTCGGGGTGGCCGATTTCGCGTTCGTAGTCTACGCGGACCTGCATCAACTCGGCGGCGAGGGCGAGGTCTCCTTCCTTCTCGATCTCCAAGCCCAAGAGCCAAGTGCCGGCGGCCTCGCTTTGCCGGTCGCCAATCTCAAGGGCAATGCGAATCTCTTGTTCATAAAATCCGGCAGCGCGGTACTGCTCGCCGAGATCTGTATAGGCAAGGCCCAAGCTGCCAAAAGCATTGCCTTCCCCCCGCCTATTACCGATCTCGTGGGCAATGGCGAGGTACTGCTCAAGGTAGCGAACAGCGCGCCGTGGCTCGCCGAGAGCTGTGTAAGCGAGGCCTAGGCAGCCGAGCGCGTTGCCTTCTCCTCGCCGGTCGCTGACTTCGCGGGCGATGGTGAAGTACTGCTGGTAGTAATCAATTGCGCGCCTCAGCTCGCCGAGAGTCTGGTAGGAAAATCCCAAGTGGCCGCGGGCGTGTCCTTCTGCCCCCCGATCTTTGATCTCGCAGGCGATGGCGAGTTCCTGCTCGTGCAACTCGATGGCTCGCTTCAGCTCACCGATGGCCGCATAGGCGATAGCCAAGTTGTTGAGATGATCTAGCTCGCCCGCTTGGTCTTTTAGCTGCCGTGCTGCGGCGAGAGCAAGTGTCCTCCAGCAGATCCGTTCCCGTGGATGCTGACGTAATCCCAAGAGCAAAGTTCCTGCTCTCGGATAGGTGTTACAGATTTCAACAGCTGCTTTAGCTCCCAGAAAATGGCCCGAAGCCCAGGTAAAACCAGCCTGGATATTGCTCCACTCGGAGTCGAAGAGCCACAAGGCACGACCAATGGACTCCCCTCCTTGCTCATACAGCTCCTCAGCCGCTCCTAGCAGCTTGAGGTAGTGTTCTGCATGCCGTCTATGCGTGGCTTCGCGTTCGGTCTCCTCAAGATGCCGGTCCGCAAAGCTCCTGGCGAGATCGTGTAGACGATAGCGCTCATCCTTCTCTTCCCATTCGACGAGACTACTCCGAGTCAGATCCTCAAGCACCTCGGAGGTAGAATCGGTCTCAAGCTCCCATACGGCGACTGCAGCTTGAGCGTCAAAAGTGCCGGGGAACACCGCTAGCAGGCGCCAGAGATGTCTTCGGTCTGCATTCAGCAACTCATAGCTGGCAGTGAGGGAGGCCTCCACGGGACCGAACGGCTCCTTGCCTTCTTTCAGGCGGCGCGTGTAATCGGTCGGGGAGAGGTTCGGACGCTCGGCCAAGGCGCTGCCGGCAAGACGCAGGGCAAGAGGCAGGCGACCGCAGAGCTGAGCGATCTGATCGGCCTCCTTGCCGATCCGAGGAGCGATCTTGAGGAGCAGACCTCGGGCGTCCTTGAGAGGCAACTCGTCCAGATGTCGGTAGACCAGACCTGGGAGGGCAAAATGGGACCTCGAGGTTACCAACAGTAAGGAATCGAATGGAGGAATCAGCGGCTCGACTTGCTCGCGGTTGGCAGCGTTGTCCATCAGGAGGAGGACGCGTTTGCCATGAAGGATCGTTCGGTACAGGCCGGCCAACTCGGCTTCGCTCTCCGGGAGTTGGGCCTCCGGATGGTAGGAGCGGACGACGTGCGCCATCGCCTGTGCGGCGGACAGCGGTTGCGGGTCTACGCCTTTGAGATCGAGATAGAGCTGAACGTCCGGATACTCGCACGTCAGCTCTTCTGCGAGCCTCAAGGCAAGGGCTGTCTTTCCGACTCCCCCGGTGCCAAAAAGTCCGAGGATTCTGCGTCCTTGCGAGTGAGCGGAGCTTAGAGGGGCCAAGTCGTCATCGCGGCCGGTGAAGTCGGCGGGTGGGGAGGGGAGTTGGTGGATAGAGGAAATGGCAGCAGCGGTGGGGATCGGGCCGCCGTAGATGATCTGGACACCTCCTCCGGCGGAGGTAATGATGTCGCGTCCGCCCTGGACTCCTTGAAGGAGCGCCGATCCCCCCGAAGCTAGGCCGGGGGTTTGGCTTTTGGGTTTGGATCGCTCGAGACGTGAATATCGCCGTGGGTTTCGATGGCGCTCACATTCGCACCACGACCGGTGTGATCTTCGGCCCGCAGTCCACCAGCATGGCTCTTGGCACCGGTCACAGTGACGCCTGGATTGGACGCGGGCTGGTCGTTCGACGCTTCGATGTCGACCCCCACTCCGAACGGGCCTTTGATGCCGGCCTTGATGCGGCTCCTGTAGCGAAGCGCGATGAAGAGGACGAGCAATACGAAGATGCCAGCGACGACCACCGCCAGGGTTGGGGAGTCCATGTCTGGTCCTTTCTTGTGCGTCGAAGAGATTATAGACGGCGGGCGCAATACAATCATCGCGGAGCTACGCCATGAACCTACCTGCCGAGCCCGATCCCCTACCGCTGGTCGCAAGCGAAGATGGCCGTGTTATCCGGGTGGCCGGAACCCGGGTCACGCTCGACACGCTCATCGCGGCCTTTAAGCGGGGAGCGACGCCCGAGGAGATCGCTCAGGACTTTTCGGCGGTGCCGCTGGCGGACGTGTACGCCGTCATCACCTATTACCTGCGGCACCGCTCCGAGGTGGATGAGTACCTGGAGAGGCGTGCGTCGGAGCATGCGGAGCTGCGGCGCGAGATCGAAGGCCGGCCCGAGTACCAGGAGTTCCGCGAACGGCTCCTCGCCCGAGTGAACGAGCAAAAAGCAGGCGCGGCCGGGATCCAGACTTGACTTAGTCCTGCGACTTAGTCATGCTCCCTATATGGATGAGGTCAACGTCCACGAAGCCAAGACCCACCTCTCCCGACTCTTGGCGCGGGTGGCGCAGGGCGAGGAGATCGTCATCGCGCGTGCCGGGAAGCCTATCGCCCGTCTGGTTCCGGTCGAGCCCAAGTCGCGTCGGGCCCTGGGCCAAGATAAGGGACTTTTCGACGTACCAGACGATTTCGACGCGCCTTTGCCGGATGATCTGCAAGCCTACTTTGAGTCGTGAGGATCCTCTTCGACACGCAGTGCTGGCTCTGGATGCAGGTTGCACCTGAGCGGCTGTCGGCTCGCTCTCAGGACCTCTTGGTGGACCCCGAGAACCAGCTTTTCTTGTCCTCGGCGAGCTCGTGGGAAATCGCGATCAAATACTCCATCGGAAAACTTCCCCTTCCGATGGCTCCCCCTGAGTACGTACTCAGTCGGATGGAAACGAGCGGTGTTGCAGCCTTGCCAGTCCTCCATACGCATGCGCTTCATGTAACGACGTTACCGCTGCACCACAAAGATCCCTTCGACCGCCTCCTGGTTGCGCAGGCCCAGCTCGAAGATATGAGCCTTCTCACCGCCGATCGGCAGCTTGAAGCTTACGAGGTTGAGATCCTCTGGGCTTGACCGCTTAGACGGAACTCGGTCCCTGCGCCGCCTTGCGGGCATTCTCCCCCATCCGCTCGAGCATCTCCGGCGTTGCCTTCCCCACGCCGGGAATGTGGCGGCCGGCCCATTCGGCCATGGCGAGGAGGACGGGCAGGAGGTCGGCTCCCTTCGGCGTGAGGTGGTACTCGAACCGCTGGGGACGCGCGGAGTAGGGGATCTTCGCCACGACGCCGGCATCCTCAAGACGGCGCAGACGCTCGGCGAGGATGTTGGTGGGAATCCCCTCCATGGAGCTCGCGAAGTCGCCGAAGCGGTGCTTGTCGAAGAAGAGCAGGTCGCGGACGACAAGCAGCGTCCACCGGTCTCCCAGCAGGTCGAGGGTGTTGGCGATCGGGCACATGGAGCGGGCGTCCGGAGGCAGCCGATCGCATTCGGGGGGCAGTGGCATGAAAGAAAGGGTAAACGGGGGGCTTGCAAAATGCAAGCGACCGGGTTAGAGTAGGCTCACTTGCGGAACGCAAGTCACTATCTCGCAAGGAGGAGACACATGTCAGGAATCACGCAGCCCTACATCTCGGAGCTGGAGCAGGAGGCGAAGGCCACCCGCCGTGTGCTGGAGCGCGTCCCGGCCGACAAGCTGGATTGGCAGCCGCATCCGAAGTCGATGAAGCTGGGCCAGCTCGCGCTGCACGTGGCGAACCTTCCCGGCGCTTTTTCGCGCATGGGCCGCCTCGACAGCTTCGACGCGTCACAGGCGAACTTCACCCCGCCGCTACCGAAGAGCCCCGACGAGTTGGTGCCGACTCTGGAGGCCGGCGTGGCGGACGCGCGGGCCTTTCTGAGCGAGCTGGACGATCAGACCGCCCTCGCGCCCTGGCGGTTCCACCGTGGCGAGCAGGAGATCATGACGCTGCCGAAGCTCGCCATGGTGCGCACGCTGATGTTCAACCACATGTATCACCACCGCGGCCAGCTCGTGGTGTACCTGCGGCTGCTCGACATCCCGGTGCCCTCGGTCTACGGGCCGACCGCGGATGAGAATCCGTTCGCGCCCCAAGCGACGGTGTCAGCGGTGGCGGTGGAGGTATAGGGTCGTAGCAGCCGCAGCCTGAACCCGGAGCGGTCTGCCCTCCGAAGCCCTCACCTCCTGGTCCTCCCAGAAGGACCCAAAGGATGACAAGGACTGCAAGGACATTTTCCTATCCTTGCCGTCCTTGCTGTCCTTTTTGTCCCTTTTTAGGAATCCGGATCGTAGACAGATCGTCGCGCCACGGTAACGGCTAGGTGTTAAGGTTCGGCGGAGAACAGCGACGGCTGATCGCCGGCGGGCCCCGCGTAGAGGAGCCGGCCGCCGGGGAGGACGCGGGCGTTGGCGTCCAGCTCGTGCGGCCCGGCATGGCCCGGGCCCAGGATATGCAGGACTTCGACGCCCCGGGCGACCAGGGCATCGGAGATGAGCCGGCGGTGGCAGCGCCAGGGCACGGCCTCGGCGCAGAGGATGGCGGTGGGAGTCCCGGCGGCGCGCCGCATCAGCCGCTCGAGGGCGGCGGCGAACTCCGGGGTCTCCATGTGGTCGGCGTAGCCGCGGAACGCTTCGACCCGCCAGGCGGTATGCTGGGAGTCGGGACGCGCGGCGCGGCGGCCGCCGAGGTCCGGCTCGTGGACGTACTCGATGCCCGCCGCGGCGAGGGAAGCCGCCAGCGCCTCGCGGCCGAACTGGGGATGGCGCCGGGAGGCGGGGAAGCGCCGGACGTCCACGAGCACCCGGATGCCGTGCTCGGACAACAAGGCTAGGAGCTCCTCGATGCGACGTGTGGAGTGGCCGATGGTGAAGACGGGCGGCACGCGCCTACTATACCGTTGGCGGAACCTTCAGCCGCTGAAGTGGAAGAAAACACGCGACATGCGCGTTCCAGAGGCGGGAGCCGAAGGTTTGCTGCTGCGCGTCATCACCTACAACATCCACCGCGCCATCGGCGTGGACCGCCGCTTCCGGCCGCAACGGATCGTCGACATCCTGCGCCATTACGACGCCGACGTCGTGATGCTCCAGGAGGTGGACGAGGGCGCTCCCCGCTCGCGCGAGCTCAATCTCGCCAAGGAGCTGGCCCAGGAGGCCGGATACCCGCATTTCGCCCTCGGCCACAACGTCAGCCTGCGCAAGGGCCGCTACGGCAACGCCACGCTGAGCCGGTTTCCCATCCTGCGCGAGCGCAACATCGACCTCTCCGTGGCCGAGAGCTGGATCCGGCGCGGCTGCCAGCACACCACCCTGGAGCTCAACGGCTCCGGCCGCGTGCTGGAGGCCTTCAACCTCCATCTCGGGCTCTCGGCCCGCGAGCGCGCCAAGCAGATCGAGCTGCTCAAGCGCTCCCAGGAATTCGCCTCGGTGGACCCCGATACGCCGGTGCTCGTGGCCGGCGACTTCAACGATTGGCGCTCGCTGCTGCAGCCGACGTTCACCAACGGCTTCGGCTTCGGCTGCGCCACCGAGCGCCGGCGCGGACCCTACCGCTGCATCCCCACCTATCCCGCCTTCTCTCCCCAGGGCGGCCTCGACCGCATCTACCACCGCGGACCCCTGAAGCTCGTCTCGGCCCAGGCCGGCCGCGTGCAGGCGGCCCTCGTGGCGAGCGATCATTTGCCGATCGTGGCGGAGTTCAGGGTCGAGTAAGGCTCTTCGTTCCCCCTCTCCACGCAGTGGAGAGGGGGTCAGGGGTGAGGTTTCGAAGGGCAGGCCGGCTCCACTGGCACCAGCCTTGGAACAGGTTTATGCTTGGCGCGCTCCCCGGAGTCGAAATCGTTGATGGCGGTCATTCTTCTGTAGGAATTTGGGGGAACGCGATGTCTCGCCCTGCCGTCCTCTTCGTCGATCCCGACCTCGCGCGCCGCCGGGGGATCGCGCCGTTGCTCGCCGGCTTCGGCTACGAGGTGATCCCGGCGGTCAGCCCGGAGGAGGGCCGGCGCTATGCGGATCATCTCGGCCTGGGGATCGTCGTCTCTCCCGCCGAGCTGGTGCGCGGCGCGGACGGCTCGATCGTCGAGCGCTTCGCCTCGGACCGGCCGGCGGCCGAGCACACGCTGCTGCTGCTGGTCAGGACGGAGGAGGAGGGGAGGGAGCTGCCGGAGGACGTGCTCTACCTCAGGGCGGACGGCCTGCCGCTGGAGGATCTCGTCCGCCGCATCCACCTCATCCTGCTCGGCCGCGAGATGGGCATCGAGCCCGACGTGGACCTGGAGTCGCTCGTCGGCGACCTGGAGCTGCTGCCGTTCCTGGAGCTGCTGCGGGTGGCCGAGCGGGTGCGCCTCACCGGCCGCATCGTCTGCGCCGATGGCGGCGTGGTGCTCGACGGCGGCGAGGTGATCGCCGCGGCGGCGGGGCGCGCGCAGGGGATCAAGGCGTTCCTGCGCCTGAGCCAGCTCGACGCCGGACCGTTCTGGGTCTGGCTCCGCCAGCCGGCGGGCGCCGAGCGCGAGATCGAGCAGGATCTCAAGTCCCTCATCTTCCTGGCGCTGGAGGACCGCGTCCACGACGCGCCCGATCCGCGCTGCCGCGCGCGGGTGACGCTCGGTCCCGCCTTCTTCGAGGCCCGCTTCACGCCGCGCCAGCAGGAGCTGCTGGCGGTGCTCCCGAGCTGCGTCACGGTGGGCCGGCTGCTCGACGCCATGCCGGCCACGGACGGCGAGATCCTGCGCGATCTGATCGGGCTGCGCGAGCTGGGCATCGTCGCGCTGGAGGAGCCGGAGGAGATCGTCTGCGTGGTCACCGACTCGACCTCGGACCTGCCGCCCGAGCTCGCCCGCGCGCACGGCATCCACGTCGTCCCCGTGCTCGTGCTCTTCGGCGACCGCGTGTATCACGACGGCGTGGACCTCAAGGCCAAGGAGTTCTACGAGCTGCTGGAGAAGGGGCCGGTGCATCCGCACACTAATCCCACGCCCAAGGCGGACTTCCTCGACGTCTACCGGTCGCTGGCGCCGCAGAAGGACATCGTCTCGGTGCACATCTCGGAAAAGCTCTCGAAGACGGTGACGCATGCGCGGGAGGCGGCGGAGGAGGGCCTGCCGCAGTACCAGGAGCTGCGCGGCGACTCCGAGAAAGTGAATCTGCGGGTGGTGGACAGCCGCAGCGCCAGCCTGGGGCTCGGCATGCTGGCGCTCTTCGCGGCCCGCATGGCGCGCCGGGGGATCGAGCCGGAGGCGATCGCCGGCCGCCTGGAAGAGATGCGCGACCGCATGCAGGTGCTCTTCGCCGTCGACACGCTGGAGTATCTGGCGCGCGGCGGCCGCATCGGCAAGGCGCGGACGTTCGTGGGCAACATCCTCGGCATCAAGCCGATCCTGGGCGTGGTCGACGGCGAGGTGGTGCCGGTGGACCGCGTGCGCGGCGGCCGGGCGGCCCATCCGCGCATCATCGAGCTGTTCCGCCAGCGCATCGATCCGGCGCGGCCGGTCATCGTCACCGTGGCGCACGCCAAGGCGCCGGTGTGGGGAGACCGCCTGCGGAGCCTGATCGAAAAGAGCTTCCAGGTGCGCGAGATCCTCACCGGCGAGATGGGCCCGGTGATCGTCGCCAACGCCGGCCCCGGCACCGTCGGCGCGGCGATGTTCCAGCCCACGGAGGAGGAGTGGGAGGTTATCGGGGCATCTCCGCCGCAAGGATCTCCGCCACCCGCCGGCTCCCCGCCTCGTTGAAGTGGACGTCATCGTAGAAGACCGTCGTGTCCCGCGGCAGCATCGCCGCGAGATCGATGCAGACCGCTCCCGGGATGTCGTGGCAGGTGTCGAGGAGCGTGCGGTTGTAGGCCGCCATGCCGGCGGCGAGCGCGGGGACGGTGTAGTAGTCGTGGCCGGGCTCTTTCTGGAAGCGGCCGAGGCCGCCCAGCCATAGCAACCGCCGGAGGTCCGGAGAGAGATCGTCGCGCCACAGGGCAGGCTGGGTGGCGAAGACGATCCGCGCGCGGTGGCGGGCCGCGGCACGGGCGATGGCGCGGAGGTTGTCAGCGTACTCCGCCAGAGCGGCGCCGAGGTCCGGCAGTCGTTGCCGCAGGCGGGGAGCCTCGCGGCGGTGGCGGCGCCAGATCTGATACGCCTCGCCTCCGGGATCCTGGGTGGCGCCGCCGGCCTTGATGCTGCGGTCGAGCCTCTTCAACACCTGCCGCAACGCCGTCCTTTCGTAGAACGGGCCGGCCGCGAACCGCGGCGGTCGGACCTCGAAGGCCTCCTGGAAGAGATCGGCCAGCTCGTCCTGAGAGGTGAAGTCGGCGCACGTCCAGGCGGTATCCCGCGAGAGGCGCAGGGTCAGATCGTTCACGCCGGCGAGGACGATCACGACGTCCATCCGCGGCAGCTCGTCGAGCAGCTTCTCGGCCTGGAGCCGGTGATGGCGGCTGGAGAGGCCGCTGCGGCCGCCGTTGCCCACCCAGGTGCGAGGTCCGAGCAGATCTTGCAGCACCTGCGGCCAGGCCTCGGTCTGGTCGAGGTAGAGGCATTCGGTGGTGCTGCCGCCCAGAGCCAGGACGCGCAGATCCCGCGCCGCGGACAGCTCGTCGCCCCGCAGCCCGAGGGAGCTCACCTCGAAGCGCGCGGTGCCGCTCACGCCGGGCATGATGGCCGGCCTGGGATGCATCTCCTGGTGCAGATGCGGCGGCCAGACGTAGAACGCGTCCCGCGAAGGCAGGCGCAGCACCGCCTCGCCCAGGCCGAGCGCCAGCAGGCCGCTGAGCAAGGCGAGACCGCCGCGCTGGACGAGCCTCAGAATCAGCGGAGAAGGGTGACCCATGCGCATGGCGCGGAGAGGATGAGCAAAGAGAATGCCGATCAGGAGTCATTCCCCCTCTCCATCTCTGATGGAGAGGGGGCAGGGGGTAAGGTCTCGAAGGGCAGGCCGGCGCCTCCAGGTTCACCCCTTTGCATTCCGCTTTCCTTCTGCTAAAAGGATTCCAATGTCCGACGATCAGAAATACCGCCAACGAGGGTACAAGGACTCCGAGCGCCGCGACGAGCGGCCGCGGCCGGGTCCCCAGGGCCCGCGCGAGAAGAAGGAAGGACCGCGGGGCCGCGGCCTCGGCGCGCCTTCGGAGTCGGTGTTCCGCTGCGCCGCGTGCGGCGAGAAGCAGGCCATCATCCTCGGCGACGAGCCCTTGGCCTTCGACGCCACCTGCGCGCGCTGCGGCGCCGAGCTCCACACCTGCTCCAACTGTGTCAACTTCGACACTTCGATGCGCTGGGAATGCCGCCGGCACGCGGAGATCCCGGCGCGCATCGCCAAGAAGCGCGACCGCAACGAATGCGTCCTTTTCACCCCCAAGCTGGCTCAGGAGTTCGCCAAGGACAGCGACAAGCCTTCGCCGGGGGACGCCCGCTCGGCGTTCGACGCGCTGTTCAAGTTCTAGCCCGCCCCGTTCCGCAGCAGTTGCGCGTAAAAGCGGACGGCTTCGCCGTAGTTCTCGACGCCCACCCGCTCGTTCGTGCCGTGCAGACGGCCGAGATCCTCTTCCTGCATGCGGATCGGCAGGAAGCGGTAGATGTTGCGGCTCAGGCGGACGTAATGCTTCGTGTCCGTGCCGCCGGAGAGGAGGTTGGGCGAGACCACGGCTCCTGGAAAGGTCTGGGCGAGGGTACGCTGCAGCAGAGCGAATCCTGGCGCGCCGGTGTCGGACTCCGGGGAAGGCTCGCCGCGCGCGACGCCGGTAGGGGAGACGCGGATGCCGGGTCCCACCGTCTCGCGCACGTGCCGCAATACGTCCGCGACGGTATCGCCCGGCAGGATGCGAAAGTTGACCACGGCGCGGGCGCGGTGGGGAAGGACGTTCTCCTTGACGCCGGCCGTGAAGATCGTCGCCGCCGTCGTGGTGCGGATGCGGGCGTTGCCGGGGGGATCCGATGCGAACTGCCGCTTCGCGAGCGGATCGAAAAGCCACAGGTTGGCGAGCACCAGGCGGGGAACGAACGGCATCTCGGGCGCCAGGTACTCGAACGAGCGTTGGGTGGCGCCGTCGATGCGGGCCGGCATCGGGTGGTCCTCGAGCGACTCGATGGCGGCGGCGAGCTTGCCGATGGCGCCGTGGCGCGGCGGCATGGAGGAGTGGCCACCGGCGCTTTCGGCGATCAGCTCGACGCTCACGTAGCCCTTCTCGGCCGTGCTGATCAAGGCCACCGGCCGAGTCACTCCGGGCACCATGCCCTCGGCGATGATGCCTCCTTCGTCGAGGATCAGCTCCGGCCGCACTCCACGCCGCTCCAGGAGTGAGGCGATGGCCGCGGCTCCCCGCACGCCGCCGACCTCCTCGTCGTGTCCGAAAGCGAAGTAGACGGTGCGCCGCGGCTGGAAGCCACGGGCAAGGAGCGTCTCGGCCGCCTCCAGGATGGCGAGCACTCCCACCTTGTCGTCCAGGGTCCCGCGGCCCCAGATGAAGCCGCCGTCGATCAGGCCGGAGAAGGCCGGATGAGTCCAGCTCTGCTCCGTTCCCGGCTCGACCGGCACCACGTCCTGGTGGGACATCAGGAGGATCGGCGCGAGGCCGGGATTCCTCCCCTTCCACGTATAGAGCAGGCTGTAATCCGCCACGCTCTCGCGCGTCAGCGCCGCGTGGACCCGCGGGAAGCTCCGCCGCAGGTGCTCGTGGAGGCTCCGGAACGCCGCCGTCTCGACGCTCTTGCCATCCTCGTGGGAGACCGTCGGAAAGCGGATGGCGCCGGCGAGCCGTTCGGCGGCCGCGCGGGAATCGATCGCCAGATCGTTCACCGGCTCGGCGCGGATCTGGCGGGACTTCACGGTGGCGGTGCGAAGGACCAAAACGACCACAAGGACGGCAAGGACGAGGCCGAGGATGGCGAGGATCCTCTTCATGAACAGTCTCCCTGGTTCTACAGCACGAACATCCCCACCGCCGCGGCGAACATCAACAACGCCGCGAGGCCGACGGTGAGGCGGGCGATCAGCGGGCTCGGCTGATCGTGCATGCACTCCCGGTCCGACGCCACGATCAGGATCCCGATGAGCAGGAAGGGCGACAGCAGGCCGTTGATGATGGCGGACCAGAACAGGAGCCGGATGGGGTTGACGCCGGCGAAGTCGAAGACGATGCCGAGCACGGTGGAGAGGACCACGATGGAGTAGAAGCCGCGAGCCCGCTGCAGCTTCTGGTCGAGCCCCTCGCGCCAGGCGAAGGTCTCGGCGAAGGCATAGGCGGCGGAACCCGAGAGCGTGGGAATCGCCAGGAAGCCGACGCCGAAGAGGCCCAGCGTGTAGAGGGCCGCCGCGAGATCGCCGGCCAGCGGCTTCAGCGCCTCGGCGGCCTGGCGCGAGCTCTCGATGTGGGTCATGCCGTGGACGTGAAGCGTGAGCGCCGTGGTGAGCATGACGAAGAACATCACCAGGTTGGCGGAGAAGGTCCCGACGCCGACGTCGACGCCGCGGTTGACGAGCTCCCGATGAGTCGCTCCGAAGCGCCTCATCAGCATGTTGCGTCCGAGGGCCTTCTCCTCCTCGACTTCCTGCGAGGTCTGCCAGAAGAAGAGGTACGGGCTGATCGTCGTGCCGAGGATGGCGACCAGCGTCTGCCACGCCTCCTTGCCCTTCGGCAGCGAGGGAATGAACGTGTGGCGCAGCACCGAGCCCCAGTCCGGTTTCAGAAGCAGGGCGGTGACGATGTAGGCGACGAGCGCCAGGGCGAGCCACTTGAGGATCGAGGCGATGCGTTGGTAGGGCAGCCAGATGGTGGCGGCCGCGATCGTTACGCCGAAGAGCACGACGAAGAGGCGGGAGTTCCATCCCGTCAGCATCGCGGCGGCGTCGGCCATGCCGGCGAGGTCGGCGGCGATGTTGAGGGTGTTGGCGCCCAGCAACGCCACGGCGACCACGATGAGAAGAGGCCTTGGAAACTTCTTCCGCCAGACGCCGGCCAGGCCCTGGCCGCTGACCATGCCGATGCGGGCGCACATCATCTGCACGGCGGCCATCAGCGGCCAGGTCAGCAGCACGGTCCAGAGGAGACCGGTGCCGAACCGCGCGCCGGCGATCGAGAAGGTGGTGATCCCTGAAGGGTCGTCGTCGGCGGCGCCCGTGATCACGCCGGGGCCGGCGGCACTGAGGAAGCTGCGGAGGCGGGACGGGCGGGCGGCTTTGGTTTTCTCTTTCAAGAGCGAGCCTCGCCGCCCGTCACTGCATTCCTTACGCCAGGTCCGCGGTGGGCAGGAAGCGCGGCGGCTTGCGCGCCTTCGTCGCCTGCTCGAAGGCGTAGGCCAGCTTGATCAGCGTCGGCTCGCTCCACGCCGTGCCGATGAAGGAGATCCCCATCGGCAGGCCGTACGCCCAGCCCGCCGGCACGGTGATGTTGGGATAGCCGGAGACGGCGGCGAGCGACGAGCTGCCGCCGGTCCCGGAGTCGCCGTTGACGAGATCGATCAGCCAGGCGGGACCGCCGCTCGACGCCAGGATGGCGTCCAGCTTGTGCTCGGCGAATACGGCGTCGAGCCCCTCCTTGCGGGCGTATTGGAGACACGCCTCGCGGGCCTTCTTGTAGGCCTCGTCGGTGAGCGGCCCCTTCGCCTCGGCTTTGATGAAGGTATCCTGCCCGAAGAAGGGCAGCACCCGGTCGCGGTTCTTGTCGTTGAACTCGATGGCGTCCTTGAGCGTCTTGACCGGCGCGTCCGGTCCCAGGCCGGCGAGGTATTGATTGAGGTCCGCCTTGAACTCGTAGAGCAGCACCTCGAATTCGTTGTCGCCCACCTTGGCGGCGGAGTCGATCTTGACCGGGTCCACGATGACGGCGCCGCGCTCCTTCAACACGGCGAGGGCCTCGGCGAGCACGCGGTCGGTGAGCGGATTGTCTTCGAGCGAGCGGGGATGGAAGACGCCGATGCGCGCGCCCTTGAGGCCGTCCGCGTCGAGGAACTTCGTATAGTCCGCGGCCGTCTTGCCGCGGCTCGCCAGGGTGGCCTCGTCGCGTTCGTCGATGCCGGCCATGGCGCCGAGCAGGATCGCGGCATCGGCCACCGTGCGGCACATGGGGCCGGCCGTGTCCTGGCTGTGCGCGATGGGGATGATACCGGAGCGGCTCAGCAGGCCGACCGTGGGCTTGATGCCGACGATGCCGCAGCGGGACGACGGGGAGACGATGGAGCCGTCCGTCTCCGAGCCCACGGCGCCGGCGCAGAGGTTCGCCGAGGCCGCCGCGCCGGAGCCCGAGCTGGAGCCCGAGGGGCAGCGGTCGAGGGCATAAGGATTGCGGCACTGGCCGCCGCGGCTGCTCCAGCCGCTGGTGGAGCGCCGGGAGCGGAAGTTGGCCCATTCCGAGAGGTTGGTCTTGCCGAGCAGCACGGCGCCCGCCGCGCGCAGCCGCGCGGCGATGAAGGCGTCCTGTTTCGGGATCGAGCCTTCGAGGGCCAGCGAGCCGGCGGTGGTGGTCATCTGGTCGGCGGTGCCGATGTTGTCCTTGAGCAGGATGGGGATGCCGTGCAGAGGTCCGCGCGCGCCCTTCTTCTTGCGCTCGGCGTCGAGAGCCTCGGCGATCGCGTGCGCCTCCGGATTGGTCTCCAGCACCGCGCGCAGCTCCGGCTGCTCGAGGTTCAACTCCTGGATGCGCGCGATGTAGCGGTCGGTGAGCCCCACCGACGTGTACTGGCCGGACTCGAGGCCTTCCTGGAGCTGGGCGATGGTGAGCTCCTCCAGCTCGAAGGTGCCGGTAGCCGCGGCAGGTTCGTCGACCGGTTCCTGCAAAGCCGCCAGGGGGCCGGCGGACGCCAGCACGCCACCCGCGACTCCCGCCTTCAACAGAGCCCTGCGCGAGAATGAACCCGACTCGAAGCCTGCATCCTTTCTCGAGCTCAAGAGAACCTCCTGCCCTTGAGGGCGTGCGGAGAACGGGGACTGTGGGGTTCATTCTAGACGACGCGGCCGGAAATAGCCGCGCCCTTGACAGGGCGCCGTTGAATCGAGGTTTGTGCCGACCCCGGTCTTACGACCGGGGCCCGGGGCTAGGAGTATGCCGCCCTCCGGGCTCTCGGCGAGGGACTCCGAGTCTCTCAAGAGAACAGGGACCGGAAATCTGGCCTCGCTGCCGGTACGCGCCCCCGGCTCGCGCCGAGCCAGATGCGGACGTAGCCAATTCCACTTCTTCCACCAAAGTCCTCACTGGTCCTGCTCGGCAGGTCCATCGCAGGCCACCATCGAGAGCCCGGAGGGCGGCATACTCCTAGCCCCGGTCGTGAGACCGGGGTCGGCGCGGCCACGCAAACCGGCACGCCCTGTCAAGGGCGGACGAAAAAAAGGTGAGCGATGATCGGCGGTTTTTCCGACTTTATAGGGGAGGCCCGGAATCCACCGCGACCTCGAGACGGGGCTCCCCCGGCAAGGCGGCTACCGCATGTCGCATACCTTCAGCCTGCTCCTGTACCACATCGTCTTCAGCACGCAACACCGCGCGGCATACATCGACCCGGAGCTGCGGGACGAGATCTATCCCTACATCGCCAGCGTCGCCCAGAACGAGAAGGCGTCGGTTCTGGCGATCGGCGGCATGCCGGACCACGTGCATCTCTTGGTTCGGCTGAAACCCACGGGATCGGTGGCTGATTTCCTGCGGTCGGTGAAGGCGAATTCATCGCGATGGGTGCACGAGCGGGCGGATCCGCCGCGACGGTTCGGTTGGCAGGAGGGGTATGGAGCGTTCACCGTCAGCGAATCCTCGGCGGGGAAGGTGTGCCGGTATATCAACAAGCAGGAGGAGCATCATCAACGGCGGAGTTTCGAGGAGGAGTGGGTGGACCTTTTGAAGAGGCACAACGTCGAATTCGATCCAGCGGATCCGTTCGGCGAGCGCCGCCCCGCGCGCCCTTGACAGGGCGCCGTTGGATGGAGGTTGGCCCCGACCCCGGTCTCACGACCGGGGCTAGGAGTATGCCGCCCTCCGGGCTCTCGGCGGTAGCCTGCGAAGGGCCTGGCAGAGCGGGATCGTTCAGACCGAGCGTCGCCGTGGCAGAAGAATGCGAAGCTTGACGGATCGAGCGGCCAACTCACTCCTTTCCTTCGCGGCGACGGGCTCGGGAGGCGGCGTCCTCTCGACGGGCGCTTGGGTAGTGACGCAGCCCGCGGCGAGCGCCGCCATGCCTGTCAGGACCAGCGACAGCAATCTCCTCAGGTTCATGAATGCGTTCCTCCTCCAGAGCTTCACGTCGGAACGGAACAGATTCAGCGGTTGAGCGAGAAGGAGGATAGCGGAAGCCTAGGGGAGAGGCAACAGGCTGCCGACCGGAACCGCTGTTTCTGGCCGGGCAAGCGGCGAGACGCTGTCGCCATCTCGGAGGATCAGGCGGACGGTATAGATCCCGTCCTTCGGGGCTCTGTAGACCTCCAGGCACCGTTTCACGAGGTTGAGAATCCAGTACTCGGCGATGCCTTCGCGTGCGTAGAGGCCCGTCTTGCGCTTGCGGTCATGGAGAAGGGAGCTGTCCGCGACCTCGACGATCAGCACGGCGGTTGTCGGATGGGATTCGATGTAGTCGGTGAAGCTCCCGGGAACGACGGCGACGTCCGGCTCGGGTTCGGAGTCTTCGCCGAGCGCGAGGGGCATCTGGGAACGAACATCGAAGCCCTTACCGAAGATCGCCTGCAGATTCGTGGTCACCGCCCGTACGCCGAAGGCATGCAGGCTTTTCTGTGGCGGCATTTCGTAAATGACCCCCTCGATGAGCTCGATATGCTCGTCAGGATGGAAGAATCCCTGCTCGACCAGGCGCTCATACTCCTCCCTGGTCCAGCGGCGGGTCTCTACGGCGGCGGTTGCCATGGCGGGCGATACTCCTTCACGAACAGACTAGCGGGGAGGTCCAGGAGCGTCAAGGCTGTAGGGGCGGCCCTGTGTGGCCGCCCTGTCTGTTTTGGGCGGCCACGCAGGGCCGCCCCTACAGCCTCTTCCGACGCACAGCTCCCCTTTGAAGTCAAGCCTTGCGCCTCACCCCTCGACGCGGGAGAATGAGAGAGTCGTTTCTTCACTCTCATGATCGACATCCTTCCCGAACAGAAGACGCTCCCGCATAGCGAGGAGTCGGAGCGGGCGGTGCTCGGCGGCGTCCTGCTGGACTCGTCGATCCTGCCTACCATCTCGGGACGGCTGCGCGCCGAGGACTTCTACCACGAGCGGCACCAGATCCTCTATCAGGCGATGCTCGACCTGCGCGAGGAGCTGGTGGAGATCGACCTGCGGACGCTGCAGGCGAAGCTCGAGCAGCGGGGCCAGTTCGAGCCGGTCGGCGGCCTTGCCTATCTGACGGGGCTCGACCTCGACCTGCCGGACATCGGCAGAATCGACAACTACGTCGAGATCATCAAGGAGCGCTCGATCCGCCGGCGGCTGATCCAGACGTCGGGCCAGATCATCCGCAACTGTCTGGACGGCGGGCTCGAAGCGCAGGAGGCGCTCGGGCGGGCGGAGCAGGCCGTGCTCGCCCTCGGCGAGGAGGCGATCCAGCGCGGTTTCGCCCAGCTCTCCCACGTCCTCCACACCACCCTGGAGGAGCTGGAGGAGCGGCCGGGCTCCATGCTCACCGGCCTGCCCAGCGGCTTCATGGATTTCGACCGCATCAGCCAGGGGCTCAACCGCGGCAACCTGATCATCATCGCCGGCCGGCCGGGCATGGGCAAGACGAGCTTCGCCCTCAACGTCGCCCAGCACATCTCCATCCGCGAGCGCAAGCCCGTGGGCATCTTCTCGCTGGAGATGAGCCAGCAGGAGCTGGCGCTGCGCATCCTCTGCTCGGAGTCGGACATCTCCTTCGCCCGCCTGCGCTCGAACCGCGTGTCGCAGAAGGAATGGACGCGCATCATCCAGACCGTGCGCGCCATCGGCGACGCGCCTTTGTTCATCGACGACTCGCCGAACCCCGGCCTGCTGGAGGTGGCGTCGAAGGCCCGGCGCCTCAAGGCGGAGCGCGGGCTCGCCCTCATCGTCCTCGACTACCTGCAGCTCATGCAGGCGGGCGGCAAGTACGAGAACCGCAACCTGGAGATCGCCGCCATCAGCCGCGGCATGAAGCAGCTCGCCAAGGAGCTGGAGATCCCCGTGCTCGCCCTCTCCCAGCTCTCCCGCCAGCCGGAGCGGCGGGGCAGCGATCACCGGCCGCAACTGGCGGACCTGCGCGAGTCGGGCTCCCTAGAGCAGGACGCGGACATGGTGGCGTTCATCTACCGCGACGAGGTCTACAACCCCGGCAAGGACGAGAACAAGGGGCTCGCCGAGCTCATCATCGCCAAGCACCGCAACGGCGAGACGGGCACCGTGGAGCTCGTCTTCCTCGGCGAGACCACCAGCTTCCGCAACCTCGACCGGCATGGCATGGAACCCGGCGCTCCCTTCTGACGGCCCGCCGATGGATGCGGTAGCGCCGGGAGTGGAGGACCTCGAGGGCGCCCTGCGCCCGGCGTGGGTGGACGTGGACCTCGCCGCCCTGGAGCACAACCTGGCGCGCATCCGCGAGCGGCTCGCCGGCTCCGGCGCCGGCGTCATGGCGGTGGTGAAGGCGGACGCCTACGGCCACGGGGCGGTGGGCGTCTCACGGGCCCTGGAGGCGGCCGGCGTGGACTGGCTCGGCGTGGCCCTGCTGGAAGAGGGAGCCGAGATCCGCCGCGCCGGCGTAAGGACGCCGATCCTGGTGCTCGGCACGGCGCGGCCGGCCAAGATCGCCCTTTACGCCCGCTATGGGCTCACCCCCACGATCTCCTCCGTCTCCGAGCTGACGCTGTGGCGGAATTGGACGGCCGGGCAGACGACGGTGCAGCCGGTTCACCTCAAGGTGGACACCGGCATGGGGAGGCTCGGCGTGCCGCTGGCGAAGGTGCCGCAAGCGCTCGAGCTGCTGCGCACGCATCCGGGGCTCGCGCTGGCCGGCCTGCTCTCCCACTTCGGCGACGCGGACGACCTCGAAAGCCCGCGCAATCCAGCCCAGGAAGCCCGCTTTTCCGAGGTGCTCGGCCTGCTGACGCCGGAGGAGCGCGAGCGGACGCTGATCCACATGGCCAACAGCGCCGCCGCCCTCCATCGCCCCGCCAGCCGCTACGGACTGGTGCGGCTGGGGATCGCGATGTACGGCCTCGATCCCGCCGAGAGGCCGGACCGGCCGTTGGCGCCGGAGGCGAGGACCGACCTGCGTCCGGTGATGTCGGTGCGGGCGCGCATCGTTCAGGTCCGCGGGGTACCGGCGGGCACGGCGGTCTCGTACGGCGGCCGCACGGTGACCCGGCGGCGCAGCGTCATCGCCGTCGTGCCGGTGGGCTACGCGGACGGCTACGCCTGGCGGCTGACCGGCAAGGCCGAGGCCCTGGTGCGCGGCCGGCGGGTGCCCATCGCCGGTTCGGTTACGATGGACATGACTCTCCTCGACGTGACCGACGCCGGGGTCGAGCTGGGGGACGAGGTGGTGCTGCTCGGACGCCAGGGCGAAGAGGAGATCACGGCCGCGGAGCTGGCGGCGCACGCCGGCACGATCTCCTGGGAGATCCTCTGCCATCTGGGCTTGAGGCTGCCGCGCCGCTACGTGCGCGGGGGAAGAGTGGAGGAGCTGATGTCGCGGTTCTCGCGGGAGGATTCCTGACGGTGCACGGCCCCCTGGAGCGCTTCTTCGAGCAGATGGGGCGCTTCGTCCACATGGCCGGCCGCGTCTTCGCCTGGACGCCGCGGCCGCCGTACGACTGGCGGGAGTGGCTGCGCCAGATGGTGAAGGTGGGGGTGAGCTCCGTGCCGGTGGTGCTGCTCACCGCCATGTTCACCGGCATGGTGATGGCCCTGCAGACCTTCACCACGCTGCGCCGCTTCAACGCCGAGAGCTTCGTCGGCTCGCTCGTCGCCCTGTCGATGGTGCGCGAGCTGTCGAGCGTGCTCTCCGGTCTCATCGTCGCCGGCCGCGCCGGCTCGGCGATGGGCGCGGAGCTGGGCACCATGCGCGTCACCGAGCAGATCGACGCGCTGGAGGTGATGGCCACCGATCCCATCCATTACCTGGTGGTGCCGCGGGTGTGGGCCACCACGCTCATGCTGCCGCTGCTGGTGGCCATGGGCAACGGCATCGGCATCTTCGGCGGCTACCTGGTCTCGGTGGTGATGATGAAGGCGAATCCGGTCTCTTACGTCGAGCGCACCTTCCAGTTCATGGACCTGAACGATCTCTTCTCGGGATTGATCAAAGCCGCGGTCTTCGGTTTCCTCCTCGCCCTCATCGGCTGCCAGCAGGGCTTCTACACCACCGGCGGCGCCGAGGGCGTGGGGCGCTCCACGACGGCGGCGGTGGTGGTGGCGAGCATCGCGATTTTGATCTCGGATTTCTTTTTGACACGGTTATTGTTCTGATGAGCACCTCGCGTCTCCGATCCGCAGGGTTTCTCCGATTTGGCCGGAGCCGCGCCGCCTGGCCCCTCACCTCCCCGGCCCTCCTCTCCCACCTCACGCCCGCCCACCCGGGGAGAGGAGGGAGACTACAAAAGCAAGAATTAGTTTTTTCTTGCTTTTTCCAACCCCCTCTCTCCCGGGGGATGGGAGTGCGGTGGGAGAGAGGGGGAAGGGGGAGTGAGGGGCCGGGCGGGGGGATGCCGCGATGACGGACAACGCCAAGATCCGCATCCGCGATCTCCACAAATCCTTCGGGCCGAAACAGGTGCTCGACGGCGTGAACGTGGACGTGGCGCCGGCGGAATCGCTGGTCATCCTCGGCGGCTCGGGGACGGGCAAGAGCGTGCTGCTCAAACACGTCATCGGGCTCCTCAAGCCGGACTCCGGCACCATCGAGGTGGACGGCACGAAGGTCGAGACCCTGGGCAACCGGGAGATCACCGAGTTCCGGCGCAAGTTCGGCATGTCGTTTCAGGAAGGGGCGCTGTTCGATTCGATGACGGTGTGGCAGAACGTGGCGTTTCCCCTGCAGCGCCTGACCAGGCTCTCGCACGGCGAGATCCACGACCGGGTGGAGGAGTGCCTGGAGATGGTACGCCTCGAAGGCGTGAGCGAAAAGATGCCGTCGCAGCTCTCGGGCGGCATGCGCCGGCGGGTGGGCTTCGCGCGCGCCATCGCGCACAGCCCGGAGATCCTGCTCTTCGACGAGCCCACCACCGGCCTCGACCCGGTGACCACGGCGCTCATCGACGAGGTGATCGTGGACCTCAACGACCGCCTCAAGACCACCACCGTCACCATCACCCACGACCTGGAGAGCGCCTGGCGGATCGGCGACCGCGTCGCCATGATCCATCGCGGTAAAATCATCGCCGACGCGCCGCCGGAGCAGTTCCGGCGGCTCGACGATCCGCGCGTCCAGCAATTCATTCACGGCGAGGCCGAAGGGCCGCTCTCGGAAGAAGAGCCGGCAGAGCCGCCGCCGGACGCGGCAGGGAAGGGAAGGCCGGCCGCCGCCGGCCCGGAGACACTATGAAATCACTCGTCAAGGTCGGCATCTTCGCGACCATCTGCCTGGTCATCGTGGCGATCCTCATCTGGAAGATCGAGGACTTCAATCCGTTCGGAGTCAAGGGACAGCGGCTCGACGCCGTCTTCCCCTCCGTGGCCGGCCTCGACGACAAGGCCTCGGTGCGGGTGGCGGGCGTGCGCGTGGGGCGGGTGGACGGCGTCGGCCTGCAGGGGACCCGCGCCCGCATCACGCTGGCCCTCGACAAGCCGCTGGCGCTCACCCAGGGCACCACGGCCCGCATCGCCAACCTCGGCCTTCTGGGCGAGAAATACGTCGAGCTGATCCCCGGCCCGGCGGGCGCGCCGCCGCTGCCGGAGGACACGGTCCTCGTCGGCACCGCGCCGCCGAGCTTCGACGACGCCATGCGCAAGCTCGAGGGCATCGGCGACTCGATCCAGCAGGTGACCGGCGCGATCTCCGGCGAGAACATCAATCGCCTGGTCGACGACGTGCGGCTGACCAGCGCCGAGATCCGCGCCCTGGTGGCGGAGAACCGCGCCAACGTCGCCGCCGGCGTGCGCAACTTCGATCAGGTGAGCGCGACGCTCGCCCAGGAGCTGCCGCGCCTGGCGGACCAGATGAAGCGCGCCCTCGATCAGATCGCGGCCGTGGTGCAGGAGAACCGCGGCGACCTCAACGCCAGCATGGGCAACGTGCGCGCGCTGACCGAGAAGCTCCAGACCTCGGCCGACAACCTCAACAAGATCTCCGACAAGATCGCCAGCGGCCAGGGCACCATCGGCAAGCTGATCAACGACGACAAGGCCTACGACCAGGTCCTCTCCACCCTCGACAGCATCCAGGGCGGCGTGCAGACCCTGAGCGGCGCCCTCGGCACGGTCAACAAGCTCAAGATCGACCTCGACATGCAGGGTTATTACCTGCCGGACGCCGAAGGCTCGCAGACCAGCTTCCGGCTCGACATCGATCCGCAGGACAAGAAGCACCTCTACCGCGCCGGCCTGGTGAGCAGCCCCTTCGGCCGGCGCCGCGAGAAGACGGAGACGGTCACCGTCACCGGTCCGGACGGCATCCCGGTGACCACGACGACCACCAAGCTGACCCAGGAAAAGACCTACGCCGCCACCGGCCTCTTCGGCTTCCAGGCGCCGGGGGACGTGCGCCTCTGGGCCGGCCTGATCGAGAACACCGGCGGCGCCCAGGTCGAGTACCCGCTACCGCTCCTCGACCGCAAGCTGTGGCTCTCCTTCGAGGCCTTCGACTTCAACCGCCCGCACGATCTGCAGCCGCACCTGCGCCTGCTCGGGCGCTATCAGTTCCATCCCAACCTTTACATCGTTGGCGGCTACGACGACTTCCTGGAGAACGACTCGGCCTTCGTGGGCGGCGGCATCCGCTGGACGGACGAGAACATCAAGGCTCTGTTGGGGTTGGTGGGCGGCGCGATCCGGTAACTCCTCCTGCGATCTCAGGCGATCAGGTTGCGCCAGCGCAGGCCGGGAAACCGGTCGAACCCCCCGTCGGTCGTCCACCATTCGCAGCCATGCTCGAGGGCTAGAGCGGCAAGGTAGGCGTCGGTGGTGTCGGAGCCGTGGATGCCGCTGCCGAGCACCAAATCCCTAAAAATCGTCCAGTGCCGCGGTCCGGGCGAGATCCGCCTTGCTTCGGCCGATGAGCGCAGAGCGTCTACGAACGCGAAGACCTCGCTGGTCGTAGGGCAGGGCTTAAAGAGTCGTGGGTTGGTGCCGATGCGCACGACAGCGGCAAGGATCAGCTCGCTCAATGCCATCTCCTGCGGATGGCGGCGTAGCCGTTCAAGCTCTTGGCTGCACACCTCATGATGAGCGGAGCGTGCGATCATTGCGTGTAGCAGCACGCCGACGTCGCAGAGAATCACTTCATCTCCCACAACCGGCTCGTATCGTCGAGGTCGATCCCCGGCAGGGGCGCTGGATCGGTGAGCACGGGAAGAGGAGTTGGCTCTTGCTTGATCCGCAGGCGCTGCTCACTGAGATACGAGCGCAGGCTCTCCTCAAGCAGCCGAGTCAGTGGGACATGGAGCTCAGCCGCGAGCTTCTTGGCATCGACGAGAAGATGATCCGGGAGATCGATGGTGGTTCTCATGATGTGTTTATGCTACATCAAGCTGGCTTTTGCTGCCAGGGACCGCAAGGGCGCCGAGAGATCGTGGCCTGAATTTTGCTGATCGTCCAGGAGCGTGGAAGCTCTCTCGCGGCAGCTCAGGGACATGTCCCGCTGATTGATCAACGTCCTCGGTGCAGGCCGTGACGGGGCGATCTTTTCCTGTGTGCAGAATGAAACATTTTGGGAGGGTTCATCATGCTCTGGAATCGGCTCGTCCCGTCCAGTAGGCCGTGCTTTGTAATCCTTATCTTCAGTCTCTCCCTTCTTCCCTCGCAGGCCCAGGCCGCCTCGCCCGCCTCCGGCACCTTGTCGCAGGCGAACCCGGTGGTGAGCTGGACGGGCGGGCCTCTGGTGCCCAGCGCGGCGGCGTGCGCCGGGCCCGACGACCCGGCCTGCGACCACTTCAAGCTGACCATCGTGCCGCCGGGCGGCGGCGAGGGCTTCACGGTCAAGATCACCTTGACGCCGATCGACGACTGGGACCTCAACGTATACGACCCCAGCGGCTCGGGCGAGGGCAGCTCGGGCAATCCGCCGGGAGTCGCCGAGATCGTGGTGCTCAGCAATCCAGTGGCCGGCGTCCACACGGTGAGCGGCGCGCCCTTCGCCGTCGGAGCTCCCTATAGCGCCACGGCCAAGTTCGAGCTCGGCGCGCTGCCGCCCCCGCCGCCGCCTCCCGGCAGCCAGGCGGTCAAGATGTTCCAGTACGACCCGCCGGCGGGAGTCGGCGGCAGCGCCGGCGAGCCGTCGATCGGCGTCGGCAGGCTGGGCACGGGGCACATCCCGAACGCGGCCATGTACATCGCCGGCCTCGAGGTGCTGCGCATGACGACCGACGAGTGCCTCTCCGACAGGCGGCAGGAGACCGACGGCTGGGTCGACAAGACGGCGCCCCAGAGCGGCGCCGCCACGCTGGACCCGATCCTCTTCACCGACTTCCGCACCGGCCGCACCTTCGCCTCGCAGCTCGGCCCGAAGTGCAGCCTCATGGTGTTCTCCGACGACGACGGCGAGACCTGGACTCCCAGCCAGGGCTGCGGCATCAACGCCGGCGTCGATCATCAGTCGGTCGGCGGCGGTCCGTTCCCGGCCGGCGACCTCGGCGGCATCGGATATCCCGACGCCGTCTACTATTGCTCGCAGGACGCGGCGATCGCCCAGTGCGCGTTGAGCCGCGACGGCGGGTTGACCTTCGGTCCGGCCGTGCCGATCTACAACATCACGCAATGCGGCGGTCTCCACGGCCACGTCAAGGTGGCGGCGGACGGCACCGCCTACGTGCCGAACAAGAACTGCCAAGGCCTCCAGGGCGTGGCGGTCTCCACCAACGCCGGCCTCAACTGGACCGTGCGCACGGTGCCGGGCAGCGCCTCCGGCGACACCGATCCGAGCCTCGACATCGGGCCGGGACCCGACCACAAGGTCTATTTCGCCTACTCGGCCGGCTCCACCTACGTCGCGACGTCGCTGGACCGCGGCCAGACCTGGAGCCTGCCGATCAACCTCGGCGCGGCCTTCAATATCGCCAACAGCGTCTTCCCCGAGGTCGTGGCGGGGGACGACGGCCGCGCCGCCGTGGCCTTCCTCGGCACCACCGGCACCGGGCCGGTCTACGGCACGGACACCACCCTGCCGGTGGAGTGGCATCTCTACGTGGCCACGACGTACGACGGCGGGCAGACCTGGACGACGATCGACGCCACGCCCAATGACCCGGTGCAGCGCGGCGCCATCTGCACCCAGGGCACCACCTGCTCGGACGGCCGCAACCTGCTCGACTTCAACGACCTCACCATCGACGACGAGGGCCGCGTCCTGGTGGCGTATGCGGACGGCTGTATCGGCTCCTGCGCCGGCGGCGGCCCGCAGAGCGGCACGGCCATCGCGCGCGTCGCCGGCCAGGTGGGCGGCAAGCGGCTCCTCACCGCCTTCGACAACCAGCCGCCGGCCAAGGTCGGCGTCAAGGCCACTGCCATCGGCGACGACGTGGTGATCGAATGGTTCGCGGCCGACGATCTCGGCACGCCGGTCACCGGCTACGAGATCGAGCGCTCGACGGACGGCACCAACTTCACCCCGCTGGCCAGCGTCTCCGCCACCACCTTCCGCTACGTCGACTCTCCTGTTCCACCCCCTTCGCAGCAGGCCTACCTCTATCGCGTGCGGGCGGTGAGTGCCGCCGGTGAAGGCGCGATGTGCCCGGCCGTGCCCGTCGGCGAGCCGCCGGTCGTCGACAACGACGACCCGTGCCAGATCCCCGGCGTGCAGGTGACGACGGACCCCGCCGGCGATCAGACGGGCGCGCCCGGCAACGAGGGTCTCGATCTCAAGGCGGCGTTCATCGCCGAGCCCTGGGATCCGGCGGAGCCCGCCGACGATGATCTGGAGCTCCGCATCCAGACTCACAACAGTCTCGATCCGCTGCCGCCGCCCAACGGCTTCTGGTATGTCTACTTCACCTACCGCGGCGTCCAGTACTACGTCGCCATGACCACCGGCAACACGCCGGTCCCGGCGTTCGAGTACGGCCGTATCGACTTCAACGAGACGACCGGGATCAACGACCAGACGACGCTCGGAACGATCACCGACGGCAGCGTCGCCGGTGACACGATCACCATCAAGCTCTCGCGCAGCCTGCTCACCCAGCCGGTGACGATCGGCGGTCCGGCGCAGCCGGCGCCGGTCGCGGGGGACGTCTTCAGCAATGTCAAGGGCGAGACGCGCCTGCTGATCGGCGGCGGCGGCTCGGGCCTGATCGCCGTCATCGACGATTCCACGCCGAGCGAGTACACGGTGTTCACCAACGAGGCGTGCGAGCCGAACGAGGCGCCGCTGGCGAGCCTCTCGGCCGCGCCGCAGTCGGGCTTCGCGCCCCTGATGGTCCATTTCGACGGCTCGGCGTCGTCCGACCCGGATGGCGACACCATCGCCGAGTACACCTTCGACTTCGGCGACGGCAGCGCGCCGGTGACGCAAGGCTCGCCGACGATCGATCACATCTACAACGCCGTCGGCAACTACAACGCCTCGTTGATGGTGAAGGACTCGCGCGGCAAGTCGAGCGTCAACGCCGCGAACGTGGTCATCCAGGTAATGCCGGACGGCGATTACTACACGGTCACGCCCTGCCGGCTGCTCGACACGCGCACCCAGGAGGATGGCAACGCGCCGGTGTCGTCCGGCACCGACCGGCAGCTCGACGTCGTCGGCGTCACGCGCTGCGGCGTCTCGCCTCTGGCCACCGCGGTGGCGATCAACATCACGGTGACCCAGACGACGGCCGCAGGTCACCTGACCGTCTACCCGGCGGACCTCCAGCAACCGCCGCTCACCAGCACGCTCAATTTCGGCCCGAACATGACCCGCGCCAACAACGCGATCGCGGTTCTCTCCGCCGACGGCAAGCTCAAGCTCCGCCCGGTCACGTCCCCCTCGGGCTCAGCCCACCTCGTCGTCGACGTCGTGGGCTTCTTCGTCGAGCCGTAGCCATAGCGGCAACTCGTCCTTGTGAGTTCCCACCAAGGCCTTACTGGCCTTGGTGGGCGGGTATCAGGCGATCAGATTTCGCCAGCGCCGGAGTTGGTGGGCGGCAGAGGCGCGCGAAGACCTTAGCAGTTTTCGGCAAGAGCGAACTCAGATGCAGCCCATTGTTCGAAAGTCGCCTCGACCGGATAAACCTGAAGGTGAGGGTACAGGTTGCACAGCCTTCCTGCGACTTCGGTGGCGTCTGGCATAACGATCCATAGTGGAACCTCCTCACCTGGAATGGATCTCAATAGCGGTTCGAAGGAAATGCAGTCACATTCAGCGAAGCGATACCCGATAGCGATGACCTTGTCTGCTATTTTAAGAAGCCCGCACGCACGAGTGAAGACCGGCTGTGAGTAACTGTCGCGAAGGGCTCGCCGTTTGTCCGGAACAGGTACTATTACTCGCTCTGCAGGACGCCTATGCCCCAGACCCCGTGGGAAATGAGAGAATGGGCTAAAGCAGTGTGCGAGATTATCCGGATCAAACACAAATTTTGGCTCGGCTCTTCGGGTCATCAAGAGGAAGTTTTCTCGATCGGTCTGCTGCCAGGAAACCCCGATCGGATACAGAAGTACGGAACCATGGAGGTGGATCACCTGCGTTGATTGGTCTGACGGAACCTCGCGCTTCAGCGAATTACCACCTGTCTCGACGGGAACTCCGAATCCATCGTGAGGGCTCCAAAGCCCCCTTTGAAGAAGTATCTGTTCAAGAAGAGAGTCGTAGTTGAACGTGATGAACTGTGCGCCGGGAAAATGCACAAGGAGCTTGCCGTAGATCGTATCCGGATCCGTTGCTTCAAGGCGACCAAGGAACCAGTCGGCCGCCTGAATCAGTTTGACCAGCTTGTCGACCGGCTCAAGATACCCCGCCTGCAGAGCTGCCTCGAAGGCAGCCTCTACGCCTAAAGCTTGATTCCAATTTGTGCCGAAGCACTCGATACCAAGATCTGCGGCGAGGGGATATCGCTTTGCCAGTTGCTGATTGGCTGATGGGTATCGAGCATTAGCTGCAAGGGAGAATCCGGCACCGACAATGAACACTGGCCGCCTACTTGGCCGCGCGGGACCAACTTGGCAATTCACCAAGCAGTTTGCCTAGCTAGTTCGTAATCTTCTGAGACATCGCAGTTGGGACAGATCATATCCCGGAACTCTCCGGAACCTGGAATCAGTTCGGTTCCTGTTTCGGCGGCGTACCCAATCCAACCGGAATGCTTGCACCTGATCTTAGAGGCAAGTGGGGGGGACCAGTAGGTGATCTCTGCTCGCCAATGTGAGTCGCTATACTTGATGAGCTCCTGCGCTTGAGTTTCCCAGGTGTCGTGAGACAAGACATAACGCGCTACGAACTCTTTATTCCTTATACGCACGACGAACCAGTCGCTCTTTCCAGATTCGTCCACCAGGGGCCGCCCACAAAAGCGCTCCAAAATAGTGATGGTCTGGGGCTCTCTTTCGTTTGGATTGATCATGGCCGGAAAGCTCCTATAGATCCTCGCCCGATTCTAGCAGATCATCTGTTATCTTATGCAAGAGGAACACACCATGCCGGATAGTGCCCTGGCTATGCCCATGCTGATCACTCCACCTCCCATAGCCAGCTCGTATCGTCGAGATCGATCCCCGCCACCGGCGCCGACCCCACGAGCGCGGGAAGAGGAATCGGCTCCTCGCTGGTCCGCAGGCGCTGCTCACTGAGATACAAACTCAGACTCTCCTCGAGCAGGCGGGTCAAGGGAACATGGCGTTCAGCCGCGAGCTTTTGGCATCAACAAGAAGGTGATCTGGGAGATCGATGGTGGTCCTCATGATGCGTTTATGCTACATCAAACTGTTTGCGATCTTCTGGTTGCCTCGGGCCGCCTCGAGGTGCGGATCAGATCCAAGGAGGCTGCTACGGTCGGCTCGGTCTCAGCCGGAGCGCGAGGATACCCGCGAGGCCATCCTCGACGCGACCCAGGAGCGGGGAGCCTCGCCGCAGGAGAAGCTGGAGGCCCTCTTCGACTACTTCCGCGAGATCGTCCACCGTGGCAAGTAGATCTGCGCCTACAGCATTCTCAGCGCCGAGTACAACGCCCTGCCCGCGCATGCAGGCCGGCATCCAGGCCTTCCAGGCGCTGCTGATGGCCTCCGCCCTCCAGGGCGCGGTGCAGATCGCCCGCACCGCCGAAGATCCCGGCCGCTACGAGGCGACGGTCGAGCAGATCCGCCGCCTTTTGCCCCGTTCCGGAGCCGGGTCGAAGTCGAATCCTCTTGAAGGATAAGAATTTAGCGATTACCGCGGGCAGGAATCTGGACGCAGAGGCGAGAGCAAGGTATCCTCTGTGTATGAGTGCCCGTTCCGCCAGTGTTCCTGGTCAGCCATTGCTTCTGACGGTCGAGGATCTCGGAGACCCGCGAGTTTCTGTCTCCTCGCCGCTGCGTGTTGAAGCCTACTGGGAGCCCGAAGGAATGACGATCTACCATCCGGAATCTGAAGTTTTCGGCTATGGCAAGGACGAGGCCGAAGCCCTGGGCGACTTCCGCGCGGCGCTCGCCGAGCTTTTCGTCACCCTGGACAACGATCGCGGCTCTCTCGGCCCAGCCCTTCAGGATACCTTGCGGATCCTTGAATCCTGCCTCCGCAGGTGTTCTAAACATTCTTAATTGACCGTGTCGATCAGCGCGGAGGTCCTGGACCGAGCCTGGGAGAAGGTGGGGATGTCGGTGCAGGATCGACGTGTAGACCGCTGGGCCTATCTGTTCGTGGACGGCAGGCGAGTCATCGCAACGCGGCGGTCGAGAGGCTCGGGCAAGATCCCAGGCCAGATTCCCCACCTGATCCGTCAGCAGATGAAGCTGAACGAGGAGCAGTTCCGCGCCCTGATCGATTGCCCCTTGACCCGCGAGGGCTATCTCCAAATCCTTCGCGACAAGGGGCTTCTCGGCGGTTGAGGAGCCGGAGCCAGCTCGGCAGGTGATCCGCACCGAATCCTACTGTCCGGCGATGCCGGCCGCGGGAGCCTTGAAACGGAAGATGTAGAACGGGGCGCTGGCGCGGATGTGGCTCTTCGGCTTCATCATGACGTCCGGGATGTCGCTGTCGGTGAAGTACAAATATCCGTCCGGCCCGTAGCTCATGCCGTCCGGCCAGCGGATGCGGTCGCTGCGGAGAAGGGTGGACAGCCTGCGTTCCGGGGTCAGCACGTCGATGGCGCCCTGCTCGATGCTGGTCATGTAGACGTTGCCGAGCACGTCGGTGGTGATGCCGTCGCACTGGTTCTTGGGCCCGTAGTCCTCGACGCGCGCCGCCAGGGCCGCCGGCGCGAGCGACGGATCGTTCAGGTCGCTCGCGCGGATGCGATAGAGCCGTCCGCCGGACATCGGCCCGTAGTACAGCCACTCTCCCCGGCGATCGAGCGCGATGGGATCGAGGTGCGGGTGCATCTTGTAGAGGCCCCCCAGCAGATCCATCAACTTGCCCTTGGCGTCGATGATGTACGGCTTGCCGAGGACGCTCGGGTGATCTTCGAGCAGCCGGCGCCCCCGGCCCGTGCGGCTGTCGTAGGCGAGGATGGCCGCGTGCCCGTTCAGCGCTCCGAGGTCCGCGATGTAGACGTAGCGGCCCTGCGGATCGATCTGCATGTCCTGCACGTAGGAGCCGAGGCCCGCCAGCTCGCGCGGGATGTCCCAGCGATGGACGAGCCGGCCGCTGGCGAGATCGAAGGCGAGCACCCGCGGCTGGCGCAGCCCGTGGAATCCCGTATCCAGCGTCCACAGCCGGTTCTGCCGGTCGATGCGGACGCTGAACACCTGGTCGAAGTAGGGCTCGCCCGCGCCGCGCTCGCGTTGGAATTCCGCGTTGGGCCATGGCACGGCCCGTCCGCCGGTCCATTCGGCCAACTTGACCGCCGGGCGCCCCTCGGGGTGATAGTTGAAGAACAGGCGGCCGCCGGCGCTCACCGCCAGATTGCCCGGCGCTTCGTCCAGCACCGCCGCCACCTGGAGCGCCGAGGCGGGGAGGAGCGGCGCCGTCGCATGGCTCGCGAAGCGGACGGTATGGCCGCCGTAGCGCAGCTTGAGCGCGATCAGGCCGGCCACCAGCAGGACGATGACCACAAGAAGGCCGACGAGCAGGATCTTGCGGAGGCGCCTCATCCGCTCTCCCCATCCTTCACATATCGCGTGCCGAAGACCACCAGCATGAAGAGGAGGCAGCCGACGCCGAAGAGGGTCAGGAACCAGCCGTCGATCGACAGCCACAGATTCAGCCTCGGCGTATCAGGCTTGTAATAGAAGCCCGGTGAAATGCGGCCGATGAGACGGTAGCCGAAGATCCCGTTCGCCCACACGCCCAGGACCCCTACCACCGCCAGCCAGAAATGCCCCTTGGCGAGTTTCACCGCACTCGGCGGTGGGACGCCCCAGTCGGGAAGCGCGCGATAGACCAGCCCGAACAGGGTCATTCCCATCCAGCCGAGGAGCGCGACGTGACCGTGAACGGGAGCCCACGGACATGCGACCTTGACGCCGCCGTGCAGGTAATGGCCCAGCGGCCCATAGCCCGTCAACAGGCCGAGCGCCAACAATCCCGTGCCCCACTTCACAAAGCGCAGCGCGATGGTTTTCACGGCGTTTTCCTCCCGTCAGGAGCTGCCGATCAGGATTCCGGTGAGAAACACGAGCACGCCGCCCACGACCACCTGGAAGGCGGCCGATAGCAGCGGCGTGTCCATGTAGCGATGGCGGATGTAGGAGATCGCCGCGAGCTCGGCCGCGACCACCGCGCCGGCGACGCCGGTGGCGACGCGGAAATCGGGGATGAGGTAGGGCAGGGTGTGGCCGATGCCGCCGAGCGTCGTCATCACGCCGCAGACCAGGCCGCGCAGCCACGGGTGGCCGCGGCCGGTGAGCGCGCCGTCGTCGGAGAGCGCCTCGGCGAAGCCCATGCTGATGCCGGCGCCGATGGAGGCGGCGAGACCGACGAGGAACGCGTCCCAACTGTCGCGCGTCGCGAAGGCGGCGGCGAAGAGGGGAGCGAGCGTCGAGACCGAGCCGTCCATCAGACCCGCGAGCCCGGGCTGGACGACCTGCAGCACGAACAGGCGGCGGCGCGTGCGCTCCTCGTCCTCGCGCACCTCGGGCGTGAGCTTCTCCTCCATCAGCTCTTCGGCGAGCGACTCGTGGCGGCTCTCCTCGTCGGCGAGGTCGTCGAGCAACTTGCGGATCCCCGTGTCCGTGGATTGCAAGGCGGCGCGGCGGTAGAAGCGCTTGGCCTCGAGCTCCATCACCGCCACCTGGCCGCGCACGGCGTCGAGCCCTCGCGGCCAGATCATCCACGGCGGCTTGAGGCGTACGAAGCCCTTGACGTCCTCGCGCCGGATGAGCGGGATGTGGTTGCCGAAGCGCTGGATGTACAGCTCGGTGAGCCGTTGCCGGTGGCCGATCTCCTCGTCGCGCATCTGCGTGAAGACCTCGGCCGTCGCCGGGTACTTCTCGCGCAAGCCGGCGGCGAAATCGTCGTAGATCCGCGAGTCCTCCTCCTCGGCCGTAATGGCGAGGGCGAGGATCTCCCGCTCGGAGAGGCTTCGGAAAGGGCGTGCCATGACGGATTATGGGCCGAGGGGGAGGTGCCGGACAAGATCTGTACTTTCCGTGGGGTAACTGTCAACCCCTGGGCTTGTACAGTATTATGTACCTCCTGCATAATGTCCGAGGTGCATAATGCCGACAAGACTTCCCTTCCTTGACCGCGACGAAGAGGCCGCCCGCCTGAGGCGTTTGCTGGCGAGCCGCGAGGGCTCCCTGGGGGTGCTCTACGGCCGGCGGCGTTGTGGCAAATCGCGACTTCTACGCGAGGTCTTGCCCGCCGAGCGTGCGATCTATTATGTGGGCGACGAGCGGGAGAGCGTTCTCCAGAAGGCCAGTGTAGCGATGGAGATCGCCCGTCTGCTTTCCGGGTTCGACCAGGTAACCTATCCAGATTGGGACGCTCTCCTTTCGCGCTTCTGGAACGAGGCCCGTCCGGGAACGGTGCTGGCCCTCGACGAGTTCCCGGCTCTGGCCGCGGCGTCGCTCGAGCTGCCGAGCCTGCTGCAGAAATACCTGGACCGTTTCCCCGAGCGGCGCCTCCACTTGCTCCTTGCGGGCTCCTCGCAGCGCATGATGCAGGGGCTGGTGCTGGATCGCACCGCACCGCTCTTCGGCCGGGCCGCGGAGATCCTCAAGATTTCTCCCTTGGAGGCCGGCTGGATCTTGAAAGCTCTCCGCCTGGGCGATGCCGCGCGGGCGGTGGAAGCCTATTCCGTGTGGGGAGGGACGCCTCGTTACTGGGAGCTGGCGGCGGATCATCCGGATCTCGATACCGCGGTGCGGTCCCTGGTCTTGAGCCCCCTCGGAGTGCTCCATGAGGAGCCCTCCCGGCTGCTTCTCGATGACCTGCGCGACCCTGCACAGGCGGCCTCGATCCTCAGCCTCATCGGTCAGGGATGCCACCGCGCCTCCGAGATCGCCGGCCGCCTGGGCAAGCCGGCGACCTCGCTGTCGCGCCCGCTGCAGCGCCTGCTGGAGATGGATCTCATGGCGCGCGAGACGCCCTTCGGCACGGAAGCGCGCGCCAGCAAGCGGACGCTCTACCGTATCTCGGACCCCTTCCTTCGCTACTGGTTCCGCTTCGTCGAGCCCAACCGCTCGCGCCTGGAGGCCCGTCAGCTCGCGACGGTGGAGCGGGACATCGCCGGACGATTTGCTCACCATGCCGGTGAGGCCTGGGAGGAGCTGGCAAGAGCGAGCGTGCCGCGGCTCGACTGCTTCGGCAAGAGGTGGGGGCCTGCAAGCCGCTGGTGGGGACCGGGGCTGGATCGTCAGCCCTTGGAGGTAGACCTCGTTGCGGAGAGCGAAACGGGAGATTCCATCCTCATTGGCGAGGTGAAGTGGGCGGCGGCCTCGAACGTGCCCCGCTCCTTCGAGGAGCTGAAACGCAAGGCTGAGAGGCTTCCCTTTGTCGAGGGGCGAGAGGTCTACCTTGCCCTCTGGCTCAAGGAGGCGGGCCGTGGGGCCGCCAGACACCAGGTGTTCACTCCTCGCCAGGTGCTCGACGTATTGCGTTGAGGAAGGAGACGAAAGGACCCAAAGGACTACAAGGACTCCAAGGACAGGTGCCGTTCGGGTAAACCTCCTCGTCCTTGTTATCCTTGCTGTCCTTGTCGTCCTTTTTGCCGAGAGGCTTTCAGAACAGAAGGCAGATGCCGGACTCTAACCGACCGGATTCGCCGCGCGAGACCTATACCTCCCGCTTCAGCCTCGTCCTCACCATGCTGGGGGTGGCGGTGGGGCTGGGGAACGTCTGGCGCTTTCCTTACATGGTCGGCAAGTTCGGCGGCGCCGCGTTCGTGCTGGTCTACGTTCTGGCGTCGGTGCTCCTAGGGATTCCGGCGCTGGCGGCGGAGTGGGCGCTCGGACGGCATACCCGCCGCGGACCGGTGGGAGCCTTCGAGCGCGTCGGCTTTCCCGCTGGCCGTGTCGTGGGATGGCTCCTCTTCGCCGTCATGTTCGCCGCCACCGGCTACTACATCAACGCGCTGGGCTGGGTTCTCTACTACGCGGTGGGGGAGGCGGCGCGCCTCGTCGGAGCGCCCTGGGCGGAAGGGGCCATCCTGCCGCCGGCCACGGGCTTCGTGCTTCGTTCCTTCCTCCTCCAGGTCGGCTTCACGGGCGTCCTCATCGCCGCCTGCGCCGCCGTGCTCGTGCGGGGTTTGAGAGCCGGCATCGAAAAGGCGAGCAAGGTCCTCATCCCGGCCCTCTTCTTCAGCCTCCTGGTGCTGATGGTCCGCGCCCTGACGCTGCCCGGTGCCGGCGGAGGGGTGATGTGGTTCATCGGCCACTTCGACCTCGCCGCCTTCACGCCGCGCGTGCTCGCCGCCGCCTTCGGCCAGGTGTTCTTCACCTTGTCGCTGGGCGGCACCATGATGGTGATCTACGGTTCCTACCTGAAGCCTGAGGACCGCCTGCCGGGCAACGCCACGATCACCGTCGCCGGCGATACGGCGTCCGGAATCCTCGCCGGCTTCGCGATCCTGCCCGCCGTGGTCAGCCTGGGCCTGCTGCCGGCGAGCGGACCGGACCTCATCTTCCAGACGCTCCCCCGCGTGTTCGCGGCCATTCCGCTGGGCGGCCTCTTCGGCCTGATCTTCTTCGTCGGCCTCCTGGGCTCCGGCTTCCTCTCCGCCATCGCCGCCTGGGAAGTGCAGGTGGCGGCCCTCACGGATAGCACCTCCCTCTCCCGCCGGCAGGCGGTCTGGTGGCTGGCGCTGCTGATCTTTCTTATCGCGCTGCCCCCGATGCCGAACCTGAAGATCTTCCTCGCCTGGGACCTGACCTTCGGCTCCGGGATGCAAACGCTCGGCTCGCTGCTGGCGGTGATCGCCGTCTGCTGGTGCATGGACCGCGCGACAGTGCTGCGCGAGCTGGGAGGACCGTCACCCGGGATGCCGATCCGCCTGCTCTATCTCTGGCTGCGTTTCGTCGTGCCGGTGATTATCCTGCTCGTGGGCCTCTGGTGGCTGGCAAGCGAGGTGTTGGGATGGGCGGCGGGATGATGTCGGACGCGTGCCGAGGTGCGTTTTGGTGCACGCCGGTGTATGCTTGGTTCATGGCGACCGCCGAGAAATCCGTCCGTCAGAGCGTGACCCTGCCTTCAGCCGTTGCACGCCGCGTCAAGTCGCTCGCGAAGTCGAGCCGCACGAGCGCCAACCGAATCCT
Organism: Acidobacteriota bacterium; assembly: GCA_046765915.1. GTDB lineage: Bacteria > Acidobacteriota > Thermoanaerobaculia > Multivoradales > UBA5704 > DATARR01. The sequence continues at coordinate 60,361 of JBKPTH010000057.1, forward strand.
GGTCGAGCTGATCGAGTCGGGCCTCGAGGCGCGTGAGCAGGAGAAGGAACGCTTTTTCGAGCTGGCGGACCGTTTGGCACGCAGCCGCGATCCGGAGGAGCAAGGCCGCCTCAAGGAAGAGCTTGCCCGCATGACCTTCGGTGACTGATGCCGAAGATCCAATGGACCGGCTTGCCCCCCTGCGCTGCGAGATCACCTTTTCGACCGCCTTCGCGAGCGAAAGATCAGTGCCGAAGACCTCTTTCAGTTGAAGCTGTGGCGAGAGTCCGAGCCCGAAGCTCCAGACGGGCTCTGGTACAAGGACTTCGGCTCGTTCAAGATCTGCGGCGAGGGGAAGTACCCGAAAACCTTCTTGCTCGCGGGACAACCGGCGAAGGGTAAGAAGCTCTGAAGGAACTACGCGGCCCAGGGAGCAAGGACCGAGGTGCTTGCACGCAATCCGTTCCTGGACATCCTCGCCACCCTCCTGCCGGCGCAGGAGCGCGACGAGCTGATCCGCCGCTACGACGCCGAGCCCTTCGTGTGGTCCGCCGTCCTCGGCATCCTCGAGTTCTACTTCGGTGGCAAGCTGCTGCTGGCCAACGCGCTGTCCTATATCCAGACAGAGACCGATCGGCTGGCTACGTACGTCGTTGCCCACCTGGACTCGCAGCCGCTCGACACCTTTGAGAAAAGCCTGGCCGTCACCTGGGGAGGCTCTGTAGTCTGGCTGGCTTGGGCGCTCCGGCCGATGACGTGGCTCCTCTTCAGCATTCCGCTGGTGGGAATCGCGAGACTGGTGGCCTTCGGGGTCAGCCGCGACGCGGTAGGGGAGCCGCTCGTCTGGCTCGGGGTGCGAGCTACGCAAGCCCTGCGGAGGTTATTTGCCAAGATTGAACGGCGCCGCCGTTTCGGTCCCCTGCGGCCTGATCGCCTGCTGCGCGGAAAGGGCGGCGATCTCATCGTGCTGAGCTGCCGTCCGAAGTCGGACTGGAACGAGCGCATCACGATTGAGATCAACGAGCGCTTCTACCGCCTGCAGCGCGTCGAGGAGCGCCAGGACGGGGCGTGGTGGGCCCATGCTCACGTGCTGCAGGAGGCGGATCCGAATGAGGTTTTTCGCGGGTTGATCCGGTACGAAGCGCCAGCCAGGATTCAGGTCTCCTGACCGCGCAGCCGCTCCAACTCAGCCCCCAGACGAGCAGTTTCCTCTTCGGCGGCGCGGACCCGCTCTTCGTTGGTGCGGACCAACTCTCTAACCTCCTCGTCGCGCAGCACGCGGTCCCCCGTGGCTGTATCGATCAGCCGGAGCTGTGAACCCTCCATCTGGAAGGTCAGTCCGACGGTGCGGCTCTGGAGAGAATCCTTCGGCGACTGAGGGATCGGCGCATACTGACCGCCGACCAGCCGGAAACCCTGGATCTGAGGTTTCAGGTAATCGCCGAGTGGATCGTAGAGGATGTATTCGGTCACGCCCAGGCGCTCATAGAGAGCTTTCTTCTGGTGCTGGTCCTCCTTGCGTGTGTCCGACGACGTGACCTCAACGACCAAGGTCGGCGGCAGTCCCTCCTCCCAGAGCTTGTAGATCCGTCGTTTGCGCTTGGGAACGCCCCGCACCATGAAGACGTCCGGAGCTACAACCTTCCTGGGATCGCCCTCGACGTAGTAGAGGAACATGTCCCCGCCCACATAGACGTCCTGCGCGTCGCGGAAGCGGTCCTTCAAGGCGTCGATGAGATCCATGGTCTCCTCGACGTGGATCTCGGTCTCCGCCATCGGCTTGCCGTCGGACTCGGGATAGTGAACGTCATTATCTTGGAGAGGAATCGCGGTCATACGTGTCACCCTAGCGTAGTATCCGGAAGGCAGAATTAACCTCAGATATAAAACTTAAATGGTAACCGCGGCTCCGATTGAACTGGAGCCGAGACGAGAATGTCACCGATTGCATCTGCAAATCGAATAGTTACAGGTTGACGATCGTTAAAAAGGCATGTATTAAAGTTAATTTTGGTCAGGCAGAGCACATCAGCCATGACCGTTTGGATGTTCGCATCTCCCCGCCGGATAGAGACGTGTAGAGGATTGGGCGTTTCAGGACCCATATATGTATCGAGGCGTGGCACGTAGCCGGTGGTCCAAAGAAAGCCTGAGCGTTTATCAGTTAACAGCGCTGTACCTCGAATGACTGGATAGCTACCTGGCCGGAACAGTTTTAAATGATCCCAAGCATCTGAGATCTGCACTCCCACGACCTTTATTTCTTTACCTTTACATGCACTCACAAAGCCGGACCACTCTTCTTCACCAAAAGATGACTTAGCGTGAATAAAGAGTTCTGCCGGATCTTCCTCATGACGGAGCCGATACTCGCCAAGCACAGTGCTTACGAGTTCCTGAGCAGTGGTACGATCTAGGTGGTATTGCTTGCTGTCAGGTTGGTACCAAGGTCCAAGCGCACCGCGAAACACAATACCTTCGCCGTCCGTAAGAAACATCTGCGCTGCGCAGCAGGCGTGGCGGATGTCTCCCTCTTTGGGCTGCTTCTTGTAGACCAGACCGACATAGCAGACTCCCGGGCGGACGTTCGCCAACTGCCATGGCCTACCACCGCTCTTATAATACGAAGTAGTGCAGAGCTTCCAGGCGATTGTCGCTGGGTCTTCGACCCGGCGCTTGAAGTCTCGTTGATTTGATTTCAGAAACTCGTGCGGCGTGAGTGTTGTTTCGCGAATGATCTGCGTGACGACTTGATGGTCAAGTAGGCGCGCCTTTAGCTGGCGGCGGAAGTTCTTAGCGTATCTGTAGACCTCCGCTTCCTCCTCGGCTTCACCAAAGAGAGTCGGTTGAATCGCGAGATAGGCAGCTTCCTTTTCTTTGAGAGTGATCTTGCCTGTAACTCGGTCCTCCAAAGGTACTACAGACCTTGGTCGCCCAAGCTCATAGACGAATTCTGGGATTACGACGTACCAGAAGCTTGGTGGGTCCTCGTCTCTTTGGCGTTCAGCTACAAGTCGGCTGACAAAGGTATCGACTGCTGTTTTTATCGCCTCATATCGGTTGCCAATATGCATAGACTGCCGTAACTGCTCTTCATCGATGTCCGTGATTACCCTCAACGGCTCCGTAGGCCATATCGCGAAAAATGCCTCGCTAAAACCTGGGAAGGCTACGTGATGTGCCTCTATCGCCTTTGACATTCGACCATGCGGCGGTACGTTGATGAAGCCCGCTACCTGAGCTGCCCATTCCTTGAAGCGTCGCAAAGAACTCGGCGTACCAATCACGCCATAGCGCACTTGCCGTGGCGCGCTCGTGGCGTCAACAGGTCCAAACAGGTATAGTCCGTCCCTCGGGTAATCGGCTGTTTGGCCGAAACGAAATTCGAGCTGAGGCTCTGGCACGTGGATCATACGAGGCTTCATCTGTCCTCACTCTCCGTTACCTCTTCCTCATCCCAGTTGTCCAAATCGACGTCAGGATCATCCTCATCAGGTACCTCCTCACCAGTGTGTATGACGCTAATGTTAGACATAAAGTTCACTGGTGGTAAGGCAAGAAGCATACGCTCCCGATTAGATACTGGCAACTCAATCTCCAAGCGACCTTCAGCTAACCACCACAGAAAGGCCAACAGCATGTCACGCCAGCGCGCATTGCGCCATGACTTGGCAAAGGAGCGTCGTAATCGATGCATTCGCTTGGCGTCCCCAAGCGCCTCCAGACCGTTCTCGGAAAAGATCAGTCCCGCTGACAGACGCACATGGCGCATCGGAGCCGTTCGAACCTGTGCGCTGATGGAGTAGTGCCAATGCATCTTGCGCTTGTCGGATACCCCAATGATCTGACGGCGACCTCTCTGTTGTGGCCAATCGAAGCGAATTTGGGTGAGTGGAACTGTGCGAATGTTACCCCACCAAGTCCGTCGGCCGGTGGAACCCTCAAAGCTCGTTAGTCCTCTATTTTGTAGGAAGGTTTCGAATGCTTGGTTTCCTAAGTCAGAGAATTTCGCGCGAGCATCGTATTGGGCGATCCTCAGTTGCTTCCAACCTTTATTCAGGAAGATACCAGTTGATAAGTCGCACACCTTGCGCGCGGGTATATGAGGTGCCAGCAGGCCATCTCGATTTGGACTGGCGAAGGTCAGTATGCCAGCGTTGAATGGCACTACTGGCCATTGATGAAGGGTCCTGTCCTGGAACCGCTCAAGCGAGAAGCCTGGAGGCGACTCACAGTAGCGAATGAACCTTGGCAGTTTGGAAAGATGCAGCCAGTTCGAGGTTAGGCGTTCTGGATGCTGAATTAGCCGTGTTGCGCCCTGACTTTGCGCCTCAAGCCAATCTTCCATGGGACGACTTGGGTTTCTTGGGATCTTGTGATCGTTGACCAACAACTCTACGAGTTCGGCAAGGCCTGCGGCCCAACCACAGCTAAAGTCGATGTATTGGGCCTGCACGATTCGGAACGGGGCTTCATATGGCTCTAGCCGTAGGGGAATAATGAATTCCGGGTCGTTGAGCTCGCGTGCCAGCTTGGCACCGACCTCGATCTCATTGCGGACTCCCTGCTTATCGAGTCCTGCGGGCGTGCAGACCAAAAGGATCTTGATTGCCCGCTGGCGCAGGGCTTTCTCCAGCTCACGCGACCAGTCGGTGCCCCCGTGCAGTCGCATGACATCCGCCCACACCTCGTAACCCATGGCCGTCAGCTTGGCGCCAATCCAACGCGTGAAGGCGTTGTCTTCTGGGTTAGCGTGGGATATGAAGAGCGCTTCTCGGTTCGATTGCTCGATCACGGTTACTAATTGGAAGAGATGTTTAGAGCACCCTTAGACTCTAGTTGATACTATGGCTGCTCTGCCACCCATGAATCGTAATTGAGGCGAAAGATCTATGTCAAGGTAGAAATAGATGCCCAAGGGGCAAGGCGAGGTGGTCTTGATCGTGAAGAGAGTCTCCTGCCGAGATGGTTTCCTCAGCGGGATGTGTCGAGAACGGCCTTGCTGAGGGCTGAAGATTCGTTGGGTATCGAGGACGTGGCTCAGTGGGCCGAGGTTAGCCAGTCAACTCTATAGCAGCGCCGGCCTTGAGATCAGAGAGCGCTGCCAGAAGGTTGGGAACCAATGGGAGCAGATCCGCGAACCGATTCGATCTGGCTCGGAGCACCACGATGCCCAGAGATCGGTCTTTGATCTGCTGCTGTTGCGGAAGCCGCTTATCGACCGTGACCAGCGCGTCGAAAAGGCCTTGCATGGCTGCCAGGAGATCACCGTTGTCAAGGTCTCCCCAGCCCATCTCATGGGCGGTTCGAACCTCATGGCCAGGAAGGCTCCTGCGGAGTCCTCTCGGCACACATGCATCGAGCAGAACTCGCACTCTGAGTTAGGCAGCCGCTGCTTTTGCGAGGAGCGCGGACTTGGCGAACTCCAGCACGGCGACGGCGTGCTCGCGGGACACACTCGGGAAGTCGTCCAGGAAGGCCTCCAGGGAATCGCCCGCCTCGAGGTATTCGATGAGCGTCTGCACCGGGACTCGGGTGCCAGCGAACACGGGCGTTCCGCTCAGCCGGTCCGGCGAGGTCGTGATCAGCGGTTCAGGGACAGTCATCCTGCGCTCCTCTCCGACAAGTATAGCCCCTAGCCCGATCGCGTCGGCGCCTGCTTCACGTACAGCGACTCGTAATGCGCCCGGCCCTCCCGCGTGCGGTGAATCCGTCCGGCCACGGCCCAGCGGCGGAGGGTGGCCGCAACGGAGCGGGGATCGGGCCGGCGGCGCAGCTTGGCTCCCCAGCGCTTGTTGATCTCCTCCGTCACCGCGACGGGTCCGAAGACCTCGTCCGACCTCTTGTCCTCCAGGACTCGCGCGATCATGCGGCTCAGGGGGCGGCCTTTGCCGAGATCCACGTTGTCGTCTTTGACCGCCTGCGGAGGAGAACCAGCCCGCGAACGGTCGAGCAGCTCGCCGGCGGCCGTCGCGGCGGCGCTGAAGGCTTCGAAACGCTCGACGGAGGCCGCCAGCTCGGTGGCGTGAAGGGCCGCCTGCTCGCGATGGAACGCCTCCTGTTGCGCGTGGAACGCTTGGCGCTCGCGGTGGTGCGCGATCTTTGTCTCCAACTGGCTCAGCATCTGATCGATGGACAGGCTCGAACCCATGGGGGGATCCCTTCAATGTCGCAAAGAAGATGTGATTTGCGTCGTCGTCCGCACAAGCAGGAAGCGAGAGCCCTTCTACGTTGCGATTCTCGCTCAAACCGTCGTGAAGCTTCGATCCTTTCCTGTGAGGATACGTCAAGGCTTCCGACGAAGTCAACGAGCATCCAGGAGTACGCGTAAATCGCGACATTCCCCATCTTCACCTCGATGCGAAGCCCGGATCTCTCCCCTCAAGGCCTGAAGAATGCGATATGACAGGGAAGTAACGGCGCAATGAGGGTCTGCAATGTCAGGAATGTCTCGTACGGCGTCGCGTTGCGCCGATCAAATGTCGCTAACCGGACATGCTTCGCGGCATGAGACGGATGGTGCGAGGATGTCTCCGCATGATCAGCGGCGATCAACGAAGGTGATGCGACGTTGAATGGGTGCGAGCTTCCCGAGAACGGCTGCCGGATCTTTTCTATGCATGCAATGCGACATTACGCGCGTGTAACTTGACGTTGCACGCGTGTAATGCGACGTTGCATGGGTAGACTGTCAATCGTTACGCATGCAACGCGACGTTGCAGAAGTCATTGCGACGTTTTCGCGACGTTCGCACAGGCTTCGCCCATCTTCGTTCCCCACATCAGGAAGGCGAGCTGATCCACGGCGCTGGTGCGCTGCAGGTCCGCCGGCGTGCCCAAGCCGTGGCCGGTGTCGCGCTCTACCCACAGGAGGATGGGCCGGGTCGCGGGATCCCCCGCGGTCGCGGCCTGGAGGCGGGCCGTCATCTTGCGGGCGTGGAGGGCATGGACCCGTTCGTCCTTCTCGCCGGCCGTCATCAGCAGGGCCGGATACTTCACGCCTTCCTTGACGTTGTGGTACGGCGAATAGCGAAGGAGCCAGGCGAGCTGCTTGGGGTCTTCGCTGGAGCCGTACTCGGGGACCCAGTTCCGGGCGCGCAGGAACTTGTGGTAGCGCAGCATGTCCATGAGCGGCACGCCGGCGACGGCGGTGGAGAAGAGGTCCGGCCGCTGGGTGACGGCGGCACCGATGAGCAGGCCACCGTTCGAGGCGCCCTGGATCGCCAGCCTCTCCGGCCGCGTGTAGCCCTTGGCGATGAGCCATTCGGCGGCGGCGATGAAATCGTCGAAGACGTTCTGCTTGCGCTCCAGCATGCCGGCGCGGTGCCAGTCCTCGCCATACTCGCCGCCGCCACGCAGGTTCGGCATCGCGTAGACGCCGCCCGCTTCGAGCCAGGGGAGAAAGAAGGTGTCGAAGTACGGCGTCATGGAGATCCCGAAGCCGCCGTAGCCGTCGAGGAGGGTGGAGTTGCAGCCGTCGAGCTTCAGGCCCTTGCGGTGGACGAGGAACATGCTGATGCGGGTGCCGTCCTTCGAGGGATACCAGACCTGCTCGACCTCCAATGTGGCGGGATCGAACGGCACCTCCGCACGCCACCAGAGTCGCCGCTCGCCGGTGGCCACGTCGACGCGGTAGATGCCCGGCGGCTCGTTGAAGCTCTCGTAGACGAGGAAGGCCTCCGGGGAGCCGGGGGTCGCGGTGAGCCCGGCCGAGCCGAGGCCGGGCAGGGGCAGCTCGCCGCGCGGCGTGCCGTCCAGGGCGAAACGCTCGATACGCGTCGTCGCGTCCTTCAGATAGGTGGCGACGAGGAGGCCGCCGGTGAGGTCGAGCTTCTGCAGCGCGGCGCCCTTCTTCTCGGGGATCACCTCGCGCCAGCGCGCCGGAGCGGGATCGTTGAGGTCCACGGCCACCACGCGCTTGAAGGGCGCGTCCAGGTTGGTGGTCATGTAGAGCGTGTCGCCCTGGATGGGATCGCCCTTCAGGTAGGTGTCCGGCAGGCCGCTCTGCGCCTGCTTGCCGACGACGATGGGCCGGCGCGGCGCCTCGCCGCCGGCGAGCCATTGGCGGAAGTCCATCACCCAGAGGTCGTTGACGCCGCTGCCCATCCAGTTGCCGACGACCGCCCAGTGGCCGTCCGGGCTCAGGTGCGCGAACGGGCCCCAGGTGATGGCGCCTGGGCCCTGCTTGTCCTGCTCGACGAGGGTACGGTCCTGCCGCGGATCGGTGCCGACGCGGTGGAAGCGGACGCGCCGGGTGTACGGGTTGGCGAGGTCCGCGAGGTTGTTGTAGAGGAAGCCGGAGCCGTCCGGCAGCCATTCGACCTCGCGCACCTTGTTGACGATCTCGTCCGCGAGCCGGGTGCCGGTGGCGGTCTCGAGGAGGTGGAGCGTGGCGTTCTCGTCGCCCGCCTTGAAGAGGCCGAAGGCGACGAGCTCGCCGTCGGGGCTGGGCTCGAACCAGGCGAGCGTCGTCAGGCCGCTGGGATCCATGGCCACGGGATCGATCAGCACGCGGGGCTCGCCGCCTTTGTTATTGGAGGTATTGGAGGCCATGAGCACCGGCTGCTGCTGGCCGGGAGAGATCTGCTGGTAGAACGTCCAGTCGCCGCGCACCCTGACGCCGCCGCGGAAGCCGCCGCCGCTCTCCAGCTTGCGCAGCCGCGCTTCGATCTCCCGGCGCCGCGGCAGGCGGTCGAGCACGGAGCGGGTGTAGGCGTTCTGGGCGTCCGTCCACACCGAGACCTTGGCGTCCAGCGCCGCATCCGTCTTGCCTGACTCCAGTCCCGCGCTACCTTCGAGCCAGCGGTAGGGATCGACGATCTCGATGCCGTGGAGGATCTCCTTGACGGGCTGGGTCTCCGTTGGCGGCGGGGCGGCGTGGAGGGCGGATGTCAGCGCGAGGACGAGGGGAAGGGCGAGAGCGAGCTTCGACCACATAGGAACCTCCGGGTCCACAGACGTAGACGTAGAACGACCCGATTGGTTTCGTGGGATTTTCGATCGGAGAACCTTGCCGGACTAACGGAAGACTTCGACGTGGACGTCCAGGGTCACCTAAGATCGACGTGGCGTTGAGCCCAAATTGCAAAAAACTCAGTCAACTCCTTGATGTGGCTTATTCGAGATCAGGTGGCGGCAGCCCGATCGCCGCTGCCGCCGCGCGCGCACGCATCAGATATACCCGCAACTGCTCCAACGGCACTTTGCGCATCGCCTCCCACTGCCGGTAGGGCTCGGGCTGATGCTGAGACAGCTTCTCGAACGCGGCCATGAGATTGGGATCGTCGAGCCGTTCGATCAGCCGATGGGCGAAGCATTGCGCGAGGCTGCCGTGAACCGGGCTTTCGCGAAAATAGGGCGGTTGTAAAGGAGCTGGAGCGAAGCCGTAGCCGGGTTGGCCATCGAGATCCCGGGCTTGATGAGCGAGAGCCAAGGCGGCGAAGTGAATGAAGACGACGCTTTTCAAGGACCGAGGAGATACGCCGAGCAGCTCGGCTGCAGCACCGATCACGGCGGGGTATAGCTCGATTTGGCCTGACGCGTCGTACTGCCCCAGGAGCCCCCCTGCCGCCAACTGATGACGGTCCACCCTTTCCCGGAGCCGGCGGCGTAAACCGGAGCTGGAAGTCGCCTGCTTCCTTCCCTTGTCACCGATTTTTTCCTTGGCTTCCTCCAGCGTCCCCCGAAACCACCGCGCCTCTCGGCCCAGCTCTTCCCAGACGATGACGGGCGCAGGCTCGTCGGAAAGCCGAAGGTGCTCATTACGCTGGCGCCTGCTCCGGTGGAGCCATTCGACGGGTTCCCAGTCTTCAGAGTCTTCGCTGTGCCTGTCTTCCGACCTCTGCGCCAGAAAGGCGCGGCCTTCGGCGAGCGCGGTCCGGTCGGGATCGTAGCGGAGTCCCATCAAATCGTGAGCCAGTAGCCGATAGCCGGCAGGGCTGGGGGCCTCTCCTGGATAATGCCGCTCCTCAGAGTAGCGGACCAGGGCTTCCACAGGAAGCCGCCAGAAAAGCGGTGCGAAAAGATCCTTCGCCACCCAACGTTCAAGCTCCTCTCCGCCACCCCAGTCGTGGAACCTTCTCCTAGGTTTCCTCCTCCGCCTCGGATGCCACGGTTCCCCCGGGCCCGGGGCTGCGCTTCGCAGGATCTGTTCTGCGAGGGCGGGGTCCTCTGTCGTGGCGAGCCCATCGAGGATCCGCCGAGCCCGTAGGGGCCGCCAGGGTGGAGACTTGGGTTCGAATCCCTCAACCGCGGCGATGCATTCCTTCCACTCGGCGACAAGCCAGTCTGCCGCCTCGGTGTGCCCGCGACGCAGGGCATCGATCATTCTCTCGATGGAGCGGTCGCCAACATCTAGAAGAAGATCGAACTCCTTGGGAAGAGGTAGATCCCATCGCCGGTCGGTGGGTCGAAGCTCACGCTCGTTTGGCCGGCGGGCGTAGATTTCACGTTCAACGTGGCCATGTTGATTTCGAGAGAGGAGGACTAGGCAGCGAATCTTGGTTCGTTCGGCCCAGAACTTCACCGCTTCTGCATGAGAGCCTTCAAGATACTCCACTGCCATTAGCGGCCGGCCGGCTTCGTCGCGGAAGACGAGATCGGCATACCGGCTGGCCGGCTGGCCGTATCCCTCGCCTTCGTAGGAGACCCCCTCGTCGATTGCCGAGGCGCTCCAGGGGGACAGGAGGTCGTCGAAATCGTAAGACTCTCCACGACTCCTCGTTAGCTCCTCCTTGATGGAGGCCACGGCCTCCAGGCGGCTCAGCGCTTCCTCGGCGCGTTGCGCGGAGGCGGGAACCAGCTCGCGGAACAGCTCCAGATACGATTTGTAAAGGGGAGAGAAGGCGCTGGCGGTCCTATCGCCGGCGACGATCCGATCCGAAGCCCCATGCACCGTGTCATGGGGAAGCACGAAGAGCTTTGGCTCCTTCTTGTTGCTCCGCGACGCGGCGCCTGCTCCCAGCTCAAGCAGCCGCTTCACCCCTTCCGCGAAGGGTCCCTCGGCAGGCGGCTCCGAGGTCGTCCGCGCCAGGACCGGAAGGACTCGAATCGGCCGTTGTCCTTTGAGCCGCGGGGCTGCCTTCAACGCTTCCGCGACCATGAGAGTTCCGTCCAGCGACTCCTGGTTGGGGACGAACATACAGACGACTGTGTCCGCAAGGATCGTGGTAGCGAGCCCGCCGAGCTCCGTGACGCCGGTGCGGGCGTCGATCAGAAGGTAGTCCGGCTTCAGCTCCTCCCGGATGCGGGCGTGCAGGTCGAGCAGGGGCATCAATCCCTGACCGCTCGGATCGTCGAAGCGGACCTGTTCTCCGAGCTGCTTGAGCGCCGCCCAGTAGGCTCGCTCCGGGGCCGGTCCCGCAGGCATCAGCCGCAGCCAGCCCCCCGAGCCCGGCGGCACCGGAACCTGGATCATGTGCTCTTCGAGTGGAGGCGGAGACGTAGCATCCCGGGCCGTCGCGACGAGGTAGGGGACGGCGCCACCCTCCATCCGGCTCTCACGATAGGCTGCATGCCCCACCTTGTAATGGAGACCGGGCGCCTCGAAGTCGAGGTCGAGGGCGACGACGCCCTTGCCGAGAGAAGCCAGAAAGCGTGCCGCGTTCGCGAGCAGCAACGAGCGCCCCACGCCGCCTTTGTAAGAATAAAAGGCGAGCGTTTCCACAGTCAGGCGGCCAACCCGAAGGCGCCGCCCTCCTGAAGCCAGCGCGCCAGACCGCGCGCATCGTCGACGGCCTTCGCTGCGTGACGAAACCGGTCTGCGAGGGAGCGGGCGTCTTCCTCCAGCAACTGGCGGAGGGACGTGCGGAGCGTCCGCGTCGCATCCTTTTCGGCGAGATAGCGCTCGGCCAGAGCTTGGGCGCGGGCAAAGTCCCGGGCCTTCAACGCCGCCCGGACTGCACCGCGACGGGCGATGCGACCTTCCGGTTGAGAGGCGGGAAGGGCCTTCGCCAGCTCTTCCTCCAGGGAGGAGACCTCCGCCCAGGCCAGCGGGGCCGAGCCCACGCCATGCTCTTCGAGCTGCTCGGCGCGCCATATGGCGCCGGTGACGAGGGTATTGAGAAGATCTGTACTCACGGCTTCACCACCTTCAAGGAACGCAAAGCCGTCACCGGCTCCTCAAATCCCACAATACCGGCCCACTGCTGATCCACATCCTCGCTCTGCAATACTTGTTTCAACTTCTGGGTCAGACGGGATGTGATGCTACCACGGGCGACGCCGCTTACTTCCAGCGCAATCCGTTGGCTAGTTCCTTCACCAGAGTCCTCCAAGAGCCAATCCGCGCTCTCGCCTTGCTGCATCCGCCTTACGACCCGCCAACCACGTGCCCGACTGCCGAGGGCAAGTGCGATCGCCTCGGCGCCATCCTCGGTCAGGCGCTTGGAGTCATGCTGGTCTAGGAAAGCCGGATCGGAACTCGGCCAGGCGAGCTTTCCACGGGTAACGGCGTGATCGATGTCCAGTCGGATGCTGACGGGCGACCCATGGCCGTTCTTCTGCAAACTGAGCGCAGCTCTGCCGATCATGACGAGCGTTAGATCCTCGGGAAGCAGAGGATGCATCTCGCGGAGATCGGCGAGGTCGATGTCCATGACCCTTAATCTTCCCCCGTTTCGAGTCGTCAGGCAACCCGCCCCTACAGCTCCGGCTCCCGCCCCGTGATCCGCCGGAAGGCCTCGACGTAGCGCTCGAGCGTGCCCTGTACCACGTCCTCCGGCAGCCCGGGGGGCGGCGATTCCTTGTCCCAGCCGGACTCGTCGAGCCAGTTGCGCACGAACTGCTTGTCGAAGGAGACGGGCTCCTCGCCGGGATGCCATTGGGCGACGTCCCAGTAGCGCGAGGAGTCGGGGGTGAGGACCTCGTCGATCAGCAACAGCTCGCCCGAATCCTGGGCGTGGCCGAACTCGAACTTGGTGTCGGCGAGGATGAGGTCGCGCTCGGCGGCGTGCGAAGCGCCGGCGCTGTAGAGGGTGAGGGTGAGGTCGCGCAGCGCCGCGGCGAGATCCGCTCCCAGGGCTCTCTCGACGGTGGCGAAGTCGACGTTCTCGTCGTGCCCCTCCTCGGCCTTGGTGGCCGGCGTGTAGATGGGCTCCGGAAGCTGGCTGGCCCGCAACAGGCCGGCGGGCAGCGGAATGCCGCAGACGGTGCGGCCCTTGACGTACTCGCGGTAGCCGCTGCCGGCGAGGAAGCCGCGCGCCACGCACTCGAAGGGCACGACGCGCGCCTTGCGGGCGACGACGGCGCGGCCGCGCAGCAGGGCCCGATGCGGCGCCAGCGAGGCGGGGAAGTCCTCGGGCTCGGTGGCCAGCAGGTGGTTGGGGATGACGCCCGACAACCGGGCGAACCAGAAGTTGGAGAGCTGGTTGAGGATCTTCCCCTTGCCCGGAATGCCGGGCCGCAGCACGTGGTCGTACGCCGACAGCCGGTCGCTGGCGACGATGAGCAGCGCGTCTCCCAGGTCGTACACGTCCCGCACCTTGCCCCGCCGCGGCGGCGGCAGCCCGGGCAGATCGCTCTGCCAGAGAGCTTCAGGCATATCCACTCCTCCTCTCGAATTGCCCGCTCGACCTCACACCCGCCCCATGGCGTTCGCGAACTCCCGCTCCACCGCGGGGACCAGCCGTTCGCCTTCGATCGCGGTGAGCGCGGCGGGATCGAGCTCGGCCGCGTCTACGATCTCATAGACCGGCAGCTTTTCGAGCCCCTTGAGTTGGGCGAGCCCGAGCTTGCGGATGCCCACCGGCAGCTTTTCGCCCGCGTCCTCCAGCTCCAGCACGACGTAGCCGCGCTCGCCGTGGCTGCCGCGGGAGAGCCGGCCGCCGTCGAGCTCGCAGTCGAGCTGGGCGATGAACGCGCCGGTGGCCACCATGCCGTTGTTGTGCAGGGTGCCGTTGCGGTTGATGTAGGCGTAGAAGCGGCGCGACTCTTCGCCCTTGTCCACCACGTCGACGTTCTTCTGCGACAGGGGAGAGAAGAAGCGCTGCACGGTGGCCTCGGGATAGCCCTGGTTGATCAGCATGGTCTTGACCTCGTCGAACTCCTGCGTCGCCTTGCCGGTGGTCAGGCGCGACAGCTCGACGAGCCCGGGGCCGAAGAACTCGTAGCGCTCGCCTTCCTCCGGCCGGCCGCCCATGGGGATGAGGCGGTAGGGGCCGTAGTTGAGGGCGATGCGCATGCCGCGGTCGAAGGGGAGCCCTTCGCGCACGGCCTGCACGTAGTAGCGCTGCAGGCGGACGGAGCAGAGGAGCAGGTTGGTGGCCTCGCGGCTGGAGTAGAAGGCGCCGTCGCCGAGATACTTCTCCAGCTTGGCGCGGTGGGAGACGGCGAGGCGGTGGATGCGCCGCTGGAAGCGGAACATGGCGAGGAAGGCGTTGTCCTGGCTGTAGTCGCCCGCCCGATGGAGCATCGAGAGGGTCTGCGAGAACTCGCTGATGTCGTAGATCATGCCGTAGCGCTCGACGCGCGGATCGACGACCCAGGGCGCCGAGAAGTCGAGCGGCCGGGTGGCGGGGGAGAGCCGCAGCTCCTTGCCGGGCAGGCTCTTGCCGGGCGCCAGCTCGCGGCCGAGCATGCCGCCGTCGCAGCTCTCGATGAGCACGATGAGCCGGCGCAGGCCGTGGACGAGCTCGAACTCCTTGAGCTTGAGGAGGAGGTTCTCCCACACCTGCACCAGGGGCGGCGTCAGCAGCCGCTGCGCATCGTAGTCGCGCAGGGCCGAGAGATAGGCCACGTAGCCGGGACGCCGGAGAAGGTCGCGGGCGTCGTTGCGGGGATCGCTGCGCAGCAGTTGGATGGCGAGGCAGCGCAGCTCCGGATTGAGGGCGAGCTGCTGGAAGTGCCAGCGCGCCAGCTCTTCGTAGCGCCGGCGCAGGTCGCGGCCGTCGATGTCGAGCGAGCCGCTGAAGTAGCTGGCGAGCTCGGCGAGGTCGTGGCCGATGTGGTCCTCGGTGAACAGCAGGACGTTGTCGCGCATGCGGGTCAGCAGCCGCGGGAAGAGCTCCTCCTCGGCCTCCTCGGTGGCGCCCGCCAGGCGCTGCACGACGTCGTAGCTGAGGGCCAGCACGCGGTCGAGATAGCGGTCGAGGATGCGGTACTTGACGGCGGCGCCGTAGCGGCGTCCGAGCTCGCTGTCGCGGCGCAGGATGCGCTGCGGCACGCCCTTGAGCAGGCGGGCCACGTCGAGCGAGTGCTGGAGCCAGAAGATGGCCGGATACTGGCGGCCGTAGCTCGACAGGGTGGCGTTATCCAGGGCGCGCGAGAGCAGGTCGACGTAGCGGTCCCAGGCCTGGGTGTAGGCGCTGACGTCGTGGGCCGCCCGGCGCAGCCCGGCCACCTGGACGGCCTCCTCGGCCGCGATGCAGCCGCCCAGGGCCTGCCGCAGCTCGCGCAGGCCCGCCGAGAGCAGCACGGGGAAGCCCTGCAGGGGAGTGGCGCTCTCGTCCTCCAGGAAGATCGGCCGCGGGATGGGCAGCTCGCGCTGGAGGTCCGGCACCAGCCGGCGCACCTCCTCCGGATCGGCGCGCAGGAAGTTGAACGGACCCTGCAGCATCTGGAGGAACGACATCGGGTTCATGCTGGACCTCGCGGAGCGCCTGCTTCAAGTTGGAAAGGAAACGATAGCGTATAGCATAGGGGGGCCGGTGATGCGGGCTGTGGCGGTTTGCCCTCCGAAGCCCTCACCTCCCCGGCCCTCCTCTCCCAGAGGGAGAGGAGGGAGAAAGAGGAAGAAACAAGGGCCAAAGCGTTTCTTCTTGGTTTTGTTCCCTCTCTCCCTCAGGGAGAGAGGGGTTAGGGGAGTGAGGGCTTCGGAGGGCACGCCCTCGATGAATCACCGGACTTGAGGGAGAGCGCTACATGGCGGAATTGGCAGTGATTCGAGTCGTCCCCGCGGCAAGGCCGGAGGCCGACCTGCTGGTGGTGGGAGGCTTCGAGGGGGAGGCTCCCGCGGTGGACGGCTTGGCGGCGGAGAGCCAGGGGGCGGTGCGGCGTCTCGCCGGCCGCGGCGGCTGGCGGGGCAAGGAGGAGCAATGGGCGCAGACCGAGGCCGGCCCGGAGGGTCCGGTGGTCTCGCTCTACGGTCTCGGCGCGCGCCAGGACTTCAGCTTCCCGAAGCTCGCCCGCTGGCTCTGCCGCGCCGCCGAGGATGCGCGCTACGCCGGCGCCCGCCGTCTCGCCGTGGTCCTGCCGGCGCACGAGGAGACCTCCGGCGGCGCGGCCGGCCGCGTGCTGCGCGCCCTGGCGCTGTCCGCCTACCGTTACGACCGCTATCAGACGGACGCCGACAGGGGCGGCCGCATCGAGGAGCTCGCCGCGGTGCCCCCGGCGGGCGGGGAGGCCGCCTACGAGGAGGCTCTGCCCGGTGTCGTGGCGGTGGCGGAGGCGGTGGCCTTCGCCCGCGATCTCGCCAATTCGCCGGCCAACGAAGCCAATCCGACCTGGATGGAGAACCAGGCCCGGGAGCTCGCCGAGAGCCGCGGCTTGAGATTCACCGTGCTGGGGGCTGACGAGCTCGCGAGCCGCGGCATGGGGGGCCTGCTGGCGGTGGGCTCCGGCTCCGCCCATGAGCCGCGGCTGGTGCGGCTGCAGTGGGGGGACAGCGGCCCCCGCGTCGCGCTCGTCGGCAAGGGGGTGACCTTCGACACCGGCGGCATCTCGATCAAGCCGGCCGCGGACATGGACGAGATGAAGTACGACAAGAGCGGCGCCTGCGCCGTGATCGCGGTGGCGCGGGCGGCGGCGGACCTCGAGCTGCCGGTGCGGCTCTCGGTCTACGCGCCCCTGGCCGAGAACATGCTGAGCGCCAACGCCTACCGCCCGAGCGACATCGTGCGCTGCTACAACGGCAAGACGGTGGAGATCACCAACACCGACGCCGAGGGGCGGATGATCCTGGCGGACGCCCTGGCCTGGGCCGCCGAGGACCGGCCGGAGGCGCTGCTGGAGTTCTCGACGCTGACCGGCGCCTGCGTCGTCGCCCTCGGGCATCAGGCGGCGGGCCTCTTCACGCCGCACGACGGGCTGGCCGGCGAGCTGCTCGCCGCCGCCGCGGAGGACGGCGAACGCCTGTGGCGGCTGCCCCTCTACCCGGAGTACCTGGAGGAGATGAAGGGCACGCACGCCGACCTGCGCAACTCCGCCGGCCGTTGGGGAGGGGCGGGGCTGGCGGCGGCGTTCCTCTCGCAGTTCGTCGGCGGCGTCGAGCGCTGGGCCCATCTCGACATCGCCGGGGTGGCCAACGTCAAACCCGAGAACGGCCATACCCTGGCGGGCGCCACCGGCTTCGGCGTGGCCTCGACCGTGCGCTGGCTTCGCCGCCTCTCGGGATAACGATGGAGCCCGCCGCCCCGGCCCGGCGCTCCCGCACCGGGCTAGCGAAACGTCGCTTCTCCGAAGCGAATCGCCCTCTGGGCGACGTCTCTGTAGCCCGGTGCGGGAGCGCCGGGCGAGAGGCGGGCTGATTCCATGGTTCCTCTCCTCTCAATCCAGGACCTCGAGATCTCCTTTCCCGTCGACGGCGAGGGGTCGCCCGTCGTGCGCGGCGTGTCGCTCGCCGTGGGGCGCGGCGAGCTCGTCGGCCTGGTGGGGGAGTCCGGCGCCGGCAAGAGCCTCACCGCCCTCGCCGTGCTCGGACTGGTGCCGCCGCCGGGCCGGGTGACGGCGGGCCGCGTGCTGCTGGAGGGTCCCGGCGGCGCGACCGATCTGCTCACCCTGACGGAGCGCGGAATGCGCCGGGTGCGCGGCCGCCGCATCGGCATGATCTTCCAGGAACCGGCGACGGCGTTCGATCCCGTCTATACCATCGGCTTCCAGATCGTCGAGGCGATACGGGCGCACCGCCGGCTGTCGCGGCGGCAGGCGCGCGACGAGGCCGTGCGGCTGCTCGAGCGCGTGGCCCTGCCGGACGCCCGCCGGCGTCTGGAGGACTATCCGCACCAGCTCTCCGGCGGCCAGCGCCAGCGGGCGATGATCGCCATGGCGCTCGCCGGCGCGCCGGACCTGCTGCTGGCCGACGAGCCGACGACGGCGCTCGACGTGACGCTGCAGGCGCAGATCCTGGAGCTGCTGCAGGACCTGCGGGCGGACCTCGGCCTCTCGGTACTGCTCATCACCCACGACCTGGGAGTGGTGGCCGAGACCTGCGACCGCGCCGTCGTCATGCGCTACGGCCAGGTGGTGGAGGAGGCAGGGGTCGAGGCGCTGTTCCGCGCCGCGGTGCATCCCTACACCCGCGAGCTGCTGGCGGCCGTGCCGCGGCTGGAAGGCCCCTCACCTCCCCGGCCCTCCTCTCCCACCTCACACCCGCCCACCCGGGGAGAGGAGGGAGACTACAAAAGCAAGCTTTTTCCAACCCCCTCTCTCCCGGGGGCAGGGAGTGCGGTGGGAGAGAGGGGGAAGGGGGAGTGAGGGGCCGGGCGGGGGAAGGTCCGATGATCGAGAAACCGCTCCTCGCCATCCAGGGCCTGCGCAAGGACTACCCCGTGCGGCGCGGCTTCCTGCGCCGCCGCCTGGGCACCGTGCAGGCCCTGGCCGGCGTGGATCTCTCGCTGGCGCGCGGCGAGTGCCTGGCGCTGGTCGGCGAGTCGGGAAGCGGCAAGACGACGCTCGGCCGCTGCGCCCTGCGCCTGATCGAGCCCACCGCCGGGCGCATCGTCTTCGGCGGCGAGGACCTGCTGGCGCTGCGCGGAAACGAGCTGCGCCGGCGCCGGCGGCGCTTCCAGATGGTGTTCCAGGACCCCTATGCTTCGCTCGATCCGCGACAACGGATAGGATCGATCGTCAACGAGCCGCTGGCGATCCATACGGATCTCGGCCGCGGCGAGCGCGAGGCGCGGGTGAGCGAGCTGCTGGCCACGGTGGGACTGGCGCCGGAGCTCGCCGGCCGCTACCCGCACGAGCTCTCGGGCGGCCAGCGCCAGCGGGTGGCCATCGCGCGGGCGCTGGCGCCGGAGCCGGAGCTGCTGGTGGCGGACGAGCCGGTGTCGTCCCTCGACGTCTCCGTGCGCGGCCAGATCCTGGCGCTGCTGGCCGGCCTGCGCGAGCGCCTGGGGCTCGCCATGCTGCTCATCTCGCACGACATGGCGGCGGTGGAGCGGCTGGCGGACCGGGTGGCGGTGATGTACCTCGGGCGCATCGTGGAGCTGGCGCCGAGCGGCGAGCTGTTCCGGCGGCCGCTGCATCCGTATACGGCGAGCCTGCTCTCGGCGGTGCCGGTGGCCGATCCCGGCCGGCGGCGGATCCGCATCGTGCTGCCGGGCGAGCCGCCGAGTCCGCTGGCGCCGCCGCCGGGGTGCGCGTTCCATCCGCGCTGCCCGAGCGCCCGGGAACGCTGCGCCGGGGAACGGCCGGAGTTGGCGCCGCCTGGGAGCGCCGGCGTCCCGCCGGCTGCGTGGCTGGCTGGAGAAGCCGGCGAGACGCCGGCGCTCCCAGGAGAGGGCGGGGAATGGGAACGGCTCGCCGCCTGCTTCTATCCGGGAGAGCTGTCGGCGGAAGCGGTAAGGAACGGCACGGAGGGGACGTAATAGCTGGAGAACTTTTCAGCGGCCGGCCCGTACATCACGGGCGGGGATGACCCGGGTCGCGACGCGTGTACGAAGGCATTCCCATTAAGTGAGGGGTCACTCATGAGGACAACGTCTTTGCGATGGAATCGATGGCAGCTCCGGGGGGCGCTCCTGGCCTTGACGCTGCTGATGCCGGCCGCGGCGGGCGCCGCGGAGGTCACCGTGAACACCAACGCGGTCCGGCCGGCGGCGGAAGCGCCCGCCCTGGAGATGAAGGACAACGCGATCCAGCTCTCGCTCGAGCGGGCGGTGGAGATCGCCCTGCAGCAGAACCTCGGGCTCGTCATCGAGCGCTACACCCGCACGCAGCAGCGGCTGGGGATCACCCAGAGCCTGGGCATCTACGACCTGCTGGCGAACGCCAATCTCCTGGCGACCGACAACAAGTCCGCCACCCTGTCGGCGATCGAAGGCACGGCCTCGAACCGGCAGCAGGTCAACTTCAGCTTCACGCAGCTCGTGCCGACCGGCGGCGCCGTGACCTTCGGCTGGGACAACACCCGCCAGGAGAGCAACGCCCAGATCTTCACGGCTTCGACCTTCTACGACTCCGGCGCCACCTTCTCCTTCAGCCAGCCGCTGCTGCGCGACTTCGGCCGTCTGGCCACCGAGCGCGGCATCCTCATCGCGCGCACCAACAGCCAGGTCAGCCGCCAGGAGTTCGAGCGCCAGGTCACCTCCACCATCCAGCAGGTGGTGGACGCCTATTGGAACCTCGTCGGCGCCCGCCAGCAGCTCGTGGTGGCGCAGGAGAGCCTGGGGCTCGCCCGTGACCTGCACGAGCGCAACCGCATCCAGGTGGAAGTGGGCACCATGGCGCCGCTGGAGATCGTGCAGAGCGAGGCGGCCATCGCCAGCCGCGAGGAGGACATCATCCGCGCCACCTCGAACATCGGCGACGCCGAGGACGTGCTCCGCCAGTTGCTGAACCTGCCTCCCGGCGAGCTGTGGGAGCGGCCGATCGAGCCGACGACGACCGCCGAGACGGAGCGCGCGGCGATCAACGTCGACGAGGCGATCGCCACCGCCTACGCCGAGCGGCCGGAGCTGCGCACGGAGGAGCTGCGGGTGGCGCAGGCGCAGCTCGACGCCGAGTTCTTCCGCGGCCAGTTGAAGCCGACTCTCGACCTCAACGTCGACTACGGCTTCTCCGGCGTCGGCCTCAACTTCAACGACGCCCTGAGCCAGGTCACCGGGCTCGACTTCCGCGGCTGGACGGCCCGGCTCACCTTCGCCTACCCGATCCAGAACCGCTCGGCGCGGGCGCAGAGCGCCATCGCCAATCTCGACGTCGAGCGCCTGCAGACGGAGCTCGACCAGCAGAAGACGACGATCGCCACCGAGGTGCGCCGCGCCGCCCGCGCGGTGGAGACGGCGGCCAAGCAGATCGAGGCGGCGCGCATTTCGCGCGAGTTCCAGGAGAAGAACCTGGACGCCGAGCGCAAGCGCTACGAGAACGGCATGTCCACCAGCTTCCAGATCACCCAGATCCAGGAGGACGTCACGCAGGCGCGCAGCAACGAGGTGACGGCGAAGATCACCTATCGCACGGCGCTCGCCGAGTACTACCGCGCCATCGGCCGGCTGCTCGAGCAGCACGACGTGGGCATCGACGATCCCGAGGAGCCGGACTACGCCTCCCGCCGCTTCAGCTTCAGCCGCGCGCCGCTGCCGGGCGAGGGGAGATAAGCCATGGCCATGGAAGATTCCAGCTTCGGTCGCCTGATCGGAGTGCTGACCTCTCCGGGCAAGACCTTCCGCGCCATCGCCGAGCGGCCGACGTGGGGAGTGGCGTTGCTCGTCCTGATGCTCGTCAGCGGCGCGGTGTGGTTCCTGGCGGGGCAGAGGATCGACTACCGCGACACCATCACGCAGAGCGTGCGCCAGTCCGGGCGCAATCTCACCGAAGCGCAGTTGGAGCCGCAGATCAAGATGATGGAGAAGGCGGGAGCCTACATCTACGGTCTCTCGGTGCCGGTCGTGGTGGCCTTTTTCTCGCTGCTCGCGGCGCTGATCTACTGGGTGGCTTTCAAGCTGCAGGGGAGCGACATCAGCTACAAGTCGAGCCTTTCGGTGAACCTGCACGCCGCCGTGCCGCCGGTGCTGGTCGGCTCGCTGCTCAGCCTCCCGATCATCCTGAGCAAGGAGACGCTCGGCTACGACGACGTCAAGACCGGCACCTTGCTGGCGTCCAACCTCGGTTTCCTCGCCCCGGAGGGGAGCCCCGCATGGGTCACCGCGGCCCTCTCCAGCCTCGACTTCTTCGCCCTGTGGAGCCTGGTCCTCGCCATCATCGGATACCGGGTGGTGGCGCGCGTGTCGCCGAAAGCCGCCGCGGTGACGGCGGTCGTGATATGGCTGCTGTTCGTCGGTGTCCGGGTCGGCTGGGCCGCCCTCTTCGGGAGATGAAGGAGGGTCCGTGAAGAAAGCCCTCATCGCAACCGCCGTGGCGGCGGTGCTGGCGGTCATCGTCTTCGCCAGCATCCGCGCGCGGGGCCGTGAGAAAGGCGTCAAGGTCTACGCCGAGCCGGTGGCGCGCCGGGAGGTGGCGCAGATCGTCAAGGCGAGCGGCGAGCTGGAGCCGCGCGTCAAGGTGAACATCTCCGCCCACGTCATCGGCAAGATCGACCGCCTGTACGTGCAGGAGGGGGAGCGCATCGAGAAAGGCAAGCCCTTCCTGCGCCTGGAGCAGCAGGCCTTCATCGCGCAGCGCGACCAGTGGGCGGCGCAGCTCAGCAGCGCGCGCACCGCGGTGCGGCAGGCCGAGGTGTCGCTCGCCGACAGCCGCATCAAGCTCAACCGCGCCGAGCGGCTGCAGAGCGAGGGCATCAGCTCCCACGAGCAGCTCGAGGCGGCGCAGCTCGCCGAGGCCTCCGCGCGCCTGCGGCTCGACGAGGCCCGCGAGGCCGTGCACCAGACGCAGGCCAACCTCACCAAGGCGCAGGACGACCTCTCGAAGACCACCATCTACGCGCCGCTCACCGGGCGCGTCATCGTCCTCAACGCCAAGGAAGGCGAGGTGGTGGTTTCCGGCACGATGAACAATCCGGCGTCGATCATCGGCACGATCGCCGACATGTCGGAGATCCTGGCCACGGTGGACGTCGACGAGACGGAGATCGTCAACGTGCGCCCCGGGCAGGCGGCGGTGCTCAAGGTGGACGCCGTCCCCAGCAAGGAGTACCACGGCAAGGTGGTGGAGGTCGGCAGCTCCGGCTTCAACCGCCCGGCGCAGCCGGACGTCACCTTCTTCAAGGTCAAGATCCTGCTCGCCGACCCGGACCCGGATCTGCGGGCCAGCATGTCGGTGCGGGCCGAGATCCACACCGCGGCGCATTCGAACGTCCTGACGGTGCCCATCCAGGCGGTGGTGGAGCGCCGGCCTCTCGGCGCCGACGGCAAAGCCGTCGAGGGCGGGAAGGATGAGGAGGTCAAAGTCGTTTTCATCATCGTGGACGGCAAGGCCCGGCAGCGGCCGGTGCAGACCGGGCTCTCGGACGAGACCCACGTCGAGCTGCTCTCCGGCGTCAAGCAGGGCGAGCTGGTGGTCACCGGTCCCTATCGCACGCTGAAGGACCTCAAGGACGGCGACCAGGTCCACGTCAGCAAGACCTCCGAGGAGGAGGACCGCAAGAGCGGCTCCGCGGAGAAGTCCCGGGACAAGGAGGATTGATGGCCCTCATCGAGCTCAGGGACATCCACAAGGTCTACGACATGGGGGCGGAGAAGGTGCACGCCCTCAACGGCGTCGACCTGACGGTGGAGCGCGGGGAGTACGTGGCGATCATGGGCTCCTCGGGCAGCGGCAAATCGACGCTGATGAACCTCGTCGGCTGCCTGGATACCCCGAGCTCCGGCAGCTACGTGCTCAACGGCGTCGCCGTCGAGGAGCTGGACGACAGCCAGCTCGCCGCCATCCGCAACAAGGAGATCGGCTTCGTCTTCCAGACCTTCAATCTCCTCGCCCGCACCGACGCCCTGCACAACGTCGAGCTGCCGCTGATCTACGCCGGCTTGTCCCGCAACGAGCGCCGCGAGCGGGCGCGCCGGGCGCTGGACAAGGTGGGCCTCACGGCGCGCATGCACCACCAGCCGAACGAGCTCTCGGGCGGCCAGCGCCAGCGCGTGGCCATCGCCCGCGCCCTGGTCAACGAGCCCTCCATCCTGCTCGCCGACGAGCCGACGGGGAACCTCGACTCGGCCACCTCCGAGGAGATCATGCAGCTCTTCGACGAGCTGCACCAGGGCGGCAACACCGTGGTGCTGGTCACCCACGAGCCGGACATCGCCAAGCACGCCTGGCGCCAGGTGATCCTGCGCGACGGCCAGGTCATCTCCGACGAGAAAACGGCCCGGGCCGAAGCGGCCGCGGTGCCGGTGGGGTGAGGCATATGGCTTCGGATCGGTTCTCGGCCTCTCGACCTCACCCCAACCCCTCTCCTAAAGGAGAGGGGCTTGAAGAGCGCGCCTTTCTCCCCTCTCCTTTAGGAGAGGGGCCGGGGGTGAGGTCGCGCGGGCAATTCCGGTTGTCTTAGGGAAGAGCTCATGGTCTTCCTCGAAAACTTCCGCATCGCCATCGCGGCGCTGCGCGCCAACCTGATGCGCTCCATCCTGACGACGCTCGGCATCATCATCGGCGTCGCCGCGGTGGTGGCGGTGGTCTCGATCGTCCAGGGCCTGCAGTTCACCATCAGCAATCAACTGCAGGGCGTGGGCGCCACCTTCGTCGTCATCTCGCCGAAGACCGACCGCGACTTCCCGGGCATGGTCGCCCGGCAGGTGAAGCTCACCTACGACGACGGCAAGGCGGTGGAGGACAAGGTCCCCGGCGTCAAGATCCTCACGCCGACCATCTTCGGCCGCGCCACGCTCAAGTACCGCGACCGCAAGCACACCCCGGCGGCGGTCATCGGCGTCAACGAGAACTGGCAGGACGTCAACAACCACGCGGTGGAGCGCGGACGCTTCTTCTCGCGCATCGACCTGGAGAACCGGCGCAAGGTGGTGGTCATCGGCGAGAAGGTCATCGAGGAGCTGAACCTCGGGCCGCAGCCTCTCGGCAAGGAGATCTACGTCGACACCTACCCGGCCACCATCATCGGCGTCATGGAGAAGAAGGGACAGAGCCTGGGGATGAACGTCGACGACCTGGCGTTCGTGCCCTTCGACTCGGCCCTCACCCTCTTCGGCCGCAACGCCGGCGACCAGATCCAGCTCCGGCTGCAGGCGGACGCGCCCGAGCACGTCGAGCAGGTCAAGGACGGCATCACCCGCCTCCTCCGCCAGCGGCACCGGCTGCCGTCGGACCAGCCCGACGACTTCGAGATCCAGACCCAGGACGAGATCCTCAATACCGTCAACACCGTCCTCGGCACGGTCACGGCCGTGGTCGGCGGCGTGGTCGGCATCGCCCTGCTGGTGGGCGGCATCGGCATCATGAACATCATGCTGGTCTCGGTCACCGAGCGCACCCGGGAGATCGGCGTGCGCAAGGCCGTCGGCGGCAAGCGGCAGGACATCCTCGTCCAGTTTCTGATCGAGGCCATCACCCTGTCGCTGATCGGCGGCGCCATCGGCCTCGGCCTCGGCTACGGCATGGGAGCGCTGGCGGCCAAGCTGATCCCCGGTTTCCCGCCCGCCCACGTCCCCCTATGGGCGGTGGCCCTCTCCTTCGGCTTCTCGGCCATCGTCGGCATCTTCTTCGGCATCTACCCGGCGGCCAAGGCGTCGCGGCTCGACCCGATCGAGGCTCTGCGGTACGAGTAGGCCCCAACCCTTCCCCCTACGCGGCGGCGTGTTCGGGGATCTTGCGCACCTCGGCTCGCAGTTTCCGCTCCGCGTGCCACAGGTCGTGCGCCACTTGAACGCGGAGCCAGAAGCCGGCGCCGTTGCCGCAGAATTTCCCGAGTCGCACCGCCATCTCCGGTGAAACCGCCGAGCGCTCGGCAAGGATTGAATGCAGCATCTGGCGGGAGACTCGCAACTGCCGCGCCGCTTCGGTAACGTTGAGCTTCAGTGCCGGAAGCACGTCCTCACGCAGGATCTTGCCTGGGTGTGCGGGCTCCATTCCGGGCGGGTGCTTGGCTGGATACTCGGGCATCGTCGGCTCCTCAGTGGTACTGCTCGAGGTCTACTCGTAGAGCGTCCCCGTCTTCCCATTCGAAGGTGATCCGCCACGGGCCGTTGACGGAGAGAGCGAAGCGCACGGGTTCGCCTTGGAGCCGGTGAACCCCCCACCCCTGAAGGTCGAGCTCCCGCAGATCCTGCGCCGCATCGAGTGCCGTCAGTCGCGTCTGCACGCGGTCGCGCAAGTCGCCACGGATCCCTTTCGGATCGCCTCTGTTCCAGAACCTCTCGAGCCCTTTGCTTCGGAAGCTCCGGATCATTGGATCCAAGCGTACGTTAAGGGACGCATGGTGTCAAGCCTGGCTTTACAGAAAGGCCGAGGCGCAGGACGAGCCGGGGCTTCCTCCGGCGTAAACCGGGCGTTAAACAGGTTGGTGCCGGAGAGGAGAGTCGAACTCCTATGGCCTTGCGGCCGGCGGATTTTGAGTCCGCTGCGTCTGCCATTCCGCCACTCCGGCGAGCGGGGGGAGGTAATCGTAGGGTCTCCCCTCCGGGGTGTCAACCGCCTGTTTTTCCACGGACTTACGCCTCTGTAACACCTTTGTGACACCTCCTCCCGGAACCCCGCCGCTTGACGCCGGGGCTTGTTCGGGTGTATAACAAGCGGCGTAAGAGGAAGTCCCTCAGCGACTTACTCACCGCAGCTTCACTCATCTGCATCTATATAAGGGGGTCCGGCGTGACATTTAAGGTCGGTCAAAAGGTGGTATACCCCAACCACGGCGTCACCTTGGTGGAGAAGATCGAGCCCGGTCACATCGACGGGGTCGAGCAGACGTATTTTCATCTCCGTCTGCTCGCCAACAACTCCAAGGTCATGGTGCCGAAGTCGAACCTCGAGCTGGTGGGCCTGCGCCCGCTCTGCCACACGCGCGACGTTCGAGCCCTGTTCGAGATCCTGGAGGACGGCAACATCGATACCTACAAGGACTGGAAGGGGCGGTACAAGCAGAACCTCGACAAGATGAAGACCGGTCGGCTGACGGACGTGGCCGAGGTGCTGAAGAACCTGCGCCTCGTCTCCCAGCGCAAGAGCCTCTCCTTCCGCGAGAAGAAGATGTACGAGCGCGCCAAGTACTTCATCGTCAGCGAGGTCGCACACGTCAAGGGCATCAACGAGCGGGACGCGGAGGAGCTCGTCGAGCGGTCTCTCAACTCCAGCCTGGAGAAGCGGTCGCGGGCCAAGGTCGCGAGCTAGCTTCAGGGGGTATCACCATGTCGAAAGGGGCCGCTCGCGAGGGCGGCCTTTTTCTTTGTCCTCCCACCTTCCGGGGCGGGGGAGCCCTGAAGGGGACCTGCTAGAATCCATCCCTCATGTCCCGCTCTCTCGTCGTGCTCCTGTTCGTTCTCCTGCTGCCTGCCACGGCGGCGCCGCAGGATCCGCGGACGCTCGCCGAAGGCTCCGCGCCGAGCGCGCTGCAGACGGAGCTGCGGCTGGAACAGCGTCTCCTCGCTCTCGACCTGGTGAGCTATCGCGAGGCCCGCGAGCGGGATCAGCGCGCCCGGGCGGCGCTCGACCAGGTCCTCGCGCGGCTCGACGAGGCGCTGGCCGGCGACGCGGTGGCGCTCGGCACCCTGGAAGGTCTGCAGAATGACCTCGACGCCGCGCGGGCGGTGACGCGCATCACCGAGCAGCGGCTCGGAGGCGAACTGGAGAAGATCCAGGAACGCCTGCGCCGCATCGGCCTCCTCGAAGGCGACACCGGCGGTCCCGCCCGGGCCGCCGATCCGATCACCGGCCGCTGGCGGGTGACGGTGCTGCCGCAGAACGCGACGGCGACGTTCGACCTTCGCCTCAGCGGCACCGTGGTGACCGGCTCCTATGAGGTCGCCGGCGGCTCGCCCGGCTCGTTCCGCGGCACCTACACCAACGGCCGGCTGCGGCTCGAGCGCATCGACTCGCACGGCGGCTTCGACAGCGTGTGGGAGGGGGCGGCCGCCGGCGGGCGGATGGCGGGAACCTGGATGTCTAACGAATTGGTGACGGGGCAGCCCACACGCGGGGACTGGATCGCCGTCCGGGAAGGCGGACAACAGCCGTGAACAAGGACAATCTGCTGTACACGATCATCGGCACTCTCATCGGCTTCGTCTCCGCCTACCTGCTGTTCGAGGCCATGGCGGCGCGCCAGCCGCCGCGCCTGACCCCCGAGCTGCGCGCCCAGATCGCTTTGTCAGACGAGGAGCTCCGGGCTGGAGGAGCCGCGCCGGAAGGAGCCACCGACGCGCGGACGGCGGACACGTCGAATCCCGCCATGGGCGGGGCGGCCCCGGGGGGCGGCGGCGGACCGATGAACGCCCAGGTCCAGCAGCTCAAGGAGTACGTCGAGCAGCACCCCGACGACGCGGAGGCCGTGCTGCAGCTCGCCGACCTCAACTTCGACATCCGCAACTGGCAGCGGGCGCAGGAGCTGTACAACCATTATCTCAAGCTGCAGCCTGGCAATCCGAACGTGCTCACCGATCTCGGCATCTCCTACCGCGAGACGAAGCAGTTCGATCAGGCGCTCGATAACTTCCGTGAGGCGCGCAAGCTGGCTCCCGGCCACTGGCAGGCGCTGTACAACGAGGTGGTGGTGCTGGCCTTCGATCTCAAGCGCTACGACGAGGCGGGCCCCGTCCTGCAGGAGCTCCAGCGCATGCAGCCGAGCAACCCGGAGGTGGCGAAGCTCGCGGACGCGGTGGCCCGCCAGCGCAGCGCCGCCTGATGACCCGGTTCTTCGTCCTGGGCCTCCTGCTCGTCATCCTCTGGCTGGCCCTGAAGAACTTCAAGCTGCAGCTCAAGGTGACGTTCGGCCAGGGCTCACCCCGGCCGGCGCCGCCGCCAGCTCTCCGCTCTGAGACCCTGGTGCGCTGCGCGCGTTGCGGCACCTTCGTCGCCGCTCCCAGGGCCCTGAAGGGGGTGGGGGAGGAGGTGTTCTGCTCGGAGGGGTGCAGGGCATCTCCGCCTCAACCGTGAGCGGTAACTCGAAGGCGTCCGCCCCGCCGGGCCCCTCACTCCCCCTGCCCCCTCTCTCCCACCGCACACCCACCCCCGGGAGAGAGGGGGTTGGAAAAAGCAGATCTTCTTTTGCAGTCTCCCTCCTCGCCCGGGTGGGTGGGCGTGAGGCGGGAGAGGAGGGCCGGGGAGGTGAGGGGCACGAGGCGGCGGATATCGGTTCTGGCTTCTACGACCGTCCGCGTCAAGATTTCATAGGCCTCTCTGGACGGAAATGATAAGGATGTCCGCCATGCCCACCCTCCTCGCCGATATCGCCGTTCCCCTGCCGCTGCCGGACCCGCTGGTCTACGAGGTGCCGGCGAACTGGGCGGCGCAGGCGGTGCCGGGCGTGCGCGCCCGCGTGCTGGTGGGGAAGCGCCGGCTCAACGGCATGATCGTGGCGGTCCATCACCGCCCGCCGGAAGGGGTGAACCTGCGGCCGATCGTCGAGATCCTGGACCGCGAGCCCGTGCTCACCCCGGATCTGCTCGAGCTCGCCCGCTTCACCGCCGACTACTACATGGCTCCTCTCGGCGAGGTCGTGCGCTCGATGCTGCCGGCGGATCTGCCGCCGTGGGGAGACCGCAAGGTCTGGCTCACCGATGCCGGCGCGCTGGCGGTGCCGCGGAGCCCGGCCGAGGCGGCCATCCTCGAAGCCTTGCGCGATGGCGGGCGGATGACCGTCGCCGAGCTGCAGTCCCGGGTGGGATTGGCGGAGCTGGACGGCGTCCTCGCGGCCCTCTCGGAGGGCGGCCGCATCGGCGGCGAGGAGCACCGGGCGCGCTCGGCCCGCTACATCAACGCCGTCGAGCTGGTCCCCGGAGACGCCGCGGCGCGGCTCGCCGCCGTGGGCCGCTCGGAGGCGGGGAAGGCGGTCGTGGAGTACCTCGCGGCCATCGGCCGGCCCGCCACCACGGCCGAGGTCACGGCGGCGGCCGGCTGCTCGACGGCGGTGGTACGGCGGCTGGTTTCCAAGGGCGTGCTGCGCCAGTTCACCCAGGTGGAGCGCCTGAGCCTCGACCGGCACATGCTGGGCGTGCCGGCGAAGGAAGCGGTGATCGTCCTGCGGGGGGATCAGGAGCACGCCCTCCAGCGGCTCATCGAAGGCCTCGACCGCCGCGAGCTGGCGCCGTTCCTCCTGCAGGGCATGACCGGCTCGGGCAAGACCGAGGTGTACCTGCGGGCGGCGGAGGCGGCGCTGGAGCGCGGCCGGTCCGTCATCCTGCTGGTGCCGGAGATCGCTCTCGTCCCGGCGCTGGCCCGCGCCGTCGAGCAGCGCTTCGGCGAGGACCTGGCGATCCTCCATTCGCTGCTCGGCACCGGCGAGCGCCACCAGGAGTGGGAGCGCGTACGCCGCGGCGAGGCGAGGATCGTGCTCGGGCCGCGCTCGGCGCTCTTCGCGCCGCTCAAGGACCTCGGCCTCATCGTCGTCGACGAGGAACAGGACACCTCCTACAAGCAGGAGACCGCCTCGCCGCGCTACAACGCCCGCGACCTCGCCCTGGTGCGCGGCCGGGACGCCGGCGCCGCGGTCCTCCTCGTCTCCGCCACGCCGAGCCTGGAGAGCCGCTACAACGCCGGGCGCGGCAAGCTCGAGAGCTTGCAGCTCACCGAGCGGGCCGGCCAGGGAACGCTCCCCGAGGCCATCCTGGTGGATCTGCGGGAGGAAGGCCTCTCGCGCCGGCCGGGGGAGGTCCACTTCTCCGAGCGATTGCGGGTGGAGATCCTCCAGACCGTGGCGGAAGGCGACCAGGTCATCCTGCTGCGCAACCGCCGCGGCTACGCGCCGATGCTGCTCTGCCGGGCCTGCGGCGAGGACTTCCGCTGTCCGGACTGCGGCCTGCCGCGCACCTACCATCGGCGCGACCGCCGGCTGCTCTGCCACTACTGCGGCTCCATGCTGCCGGCGCCGAAGCTCTGTCCCGTCTGCGGTGAAGAAGCGCTGGAGGCGATCGGCACCGGCACCGAGCGGGTGGAGGAAGACTTCCGCGAGCTGTTCCCCGGCGTGACCGTGGACGTGCTCGACCGCGACACGGCCCGCCGGCCCGGCGGTCCCGCGGCCATCCTGGAGCGCTTCTCGCGCGGCGAGGTGCAGGTGCTCATCGGCACGCAGATGGTCTCCAAGGGCCACCACTTCCCGCGCGTGGCGCTGACCGCCGTGCTGGCGGCGGACGCCTACCTCGGCTTTCCCGATTTCCGCGCCGTCGAGCGCACCTACAACCTTCTCGTGCAGGTGGCCGGGCGAGCGGGGAGGGGAGAGAAGCCCGGCCGCGTCGTCATCCAGACCTACCATCCGGAGCACTACGCCATCCAAGCCGTGCTCAGACAGGACGACGAAGCCTTCGCCCGCGAAGAGCTGCGTTTCCGCCGCGTCTTCCACTATCCGCCGTACACGCGCCTGATCCAGCTCCTCGTCCTCGACAAGAACCGCGACCGCGCCTGGAAGGAGATCTCCGGCCTCGCCGCCGACTTGTCTGCCCATCCGCTCTCCCGCGGCGTCCGCCTCTCGGGCCCTGCCCCCGCGCCCCTCGAGCGTTTACGAGGCCAGTGGCGCTTCCAGCTCCTAGCCCGCTCCGCCGACGGCCACGGCCTGCACCGGTTGATGGAAGAGGTGCTGCCGAAGAATTCGGGCTACGATCTGGTGGTTGACGTGGATCCGCAGCAGCTTCTATAGAGACAGGAAGTGCTTTTGACATCAGATGCGTGATGCGAGAAGATACAAAGGATGCGAACGACCCTCGATATCGACGACGACATCCTGCAGGCAGCCAAAGAGATCGCCGCGAGTCGCTCCACAACGGCCGGCCGGGTGCTCTCGGATCTGGCGCGAAAGGCCCTTGAGCCGAAGCGGGTTCCCAGCGTGCGCAACGGGGTCCCGCTCTTGCCGCGTCGCCCGAAGGGGAGGCCGCGTCCGACCATGGCGCTGGTGAACAAGCTGCGGGACGAGGATTGAGCTTAGTCGCTTTGCTGGACGTCAACGTCCTGGTGGCGCTGTTCGACCCAGATCACGTCCATCACGAAGCCGTTCATTCCTGGTTCGCCGCCCATCGCGACGCCGGCTGGGCCACCTGCCCACTGACGGAGAATGGCTTGATTCGTATCCTTTCGAATCCAGCGTATGGGGGCGCTCTGGAGACGCCGGCCGCACTTGTCCGACGCCTCGAGGCGTTCTGCGCAAGCGGCGGTCACGTATTCTGGGCGGACGAGGTCTCCTTGCGAGACTCCAGCTTGTTCGAGCGGACCGCACCCGCAACGCATCGACAGGTGACTGACGTTTACCTGCTTGGTCTGGCAAAGCGAAAGGGCGGCCGCCTTGCCACCTTCGACGGAAGGATTCCTTTGACGGCCGTCGCTGGTGCGACCCGCAGTCATTTGGAAATCATCACTGCATGACTGTAGCGGCGGCACGTCTCCGCGGCCAGTGGCGCTTCCAGCTCCTAGCCCGCTCCGCCGACGGCCGCGGCTTGCACCGGTTGATGGAAGAGGTGCTGCCGAAGAACCCGGGCTACGATCTGGTGATCGACGTAGATCCGCAGCAGCTTCTGTAACCGAAGCGCACCACGCGCCGCGTTGCAGTGCAATGCGACCGGCCGGAAAGAAACGCCAGACGGCCCGATTCCTACGGCTCGGGGCCGAATTGAGACACACGCCGGCGCCGGTGCGACACACCCTGGGGCCAGTGCGACACGCGCCTGAGCCAGTGCAACGCGCGCCGGGGCCAACGCAACACGCGCCTGAGCCAGTGCAACATGCGTTGGGGCCAGCGCAACACGCGCCGGCGGCGGGGAAACGCGCGCCGGACCCGTTGCGCGTTCCACCGGCGGCGACAGGCCGACCTTTGGGTCCGTCGCTTGTTGCGCCGGCGCAGGCAGGGCTCCGTCGGCGCCCTCGTCGCGTTGCAACGGAGCCGGCGGAGGTCGCCCGCCGATCCTGGCTTGAAGCAACGGAGGCGGTGGCAGGACGCGGCAGCCGACGAGTCCCTGCAACGGAGGCGCGCTTGGTAGAATTTCAGCCAGATGTCGAGTCCCCCGAAGGCCTTCATCAGCTATAGCCAGGATTCGCCTGCGCATGCCGGGCGGGTCCGAGCGCTGGCGGACCGTCTCCACGGCGACGGCGTGGACTGCACCATCGACCAGTACGAGCCTCATCCCAAAGAGCCCTGGCCGCGCTGGATGGACCGCCAGATCGAGGAAGCCGATTTCGTCCTGGTGGTCTGCACCGAGACCTACCTCCGCCGCGCCGAAGGACGAGAGAAGCCGGGGAGTGGGCTCGGCGTCACCTTCGAGAGCGTCCTCATCATCCAGGATCTCTACGACGACGGGATGCGGAACGAGAAGTTCATCCCCGTCCTATTCGAAGACACCTCGGCGCGCTCGATTCCGAAGCCTCTCCGAGGATACAACCGATATCGAGTGGATACGGAGGACGGCTACGAATTGCTCCTCCGGCATCTGAGGAACGAGCCGAAGGTCCGGAAACCGGAGATCCAACCAGGCCGGCCACTTCCTGAAGGTCCAGGCGGCGGTGGAGGAGACTCGCCTACCGAGGAAGAAGACGTTGTAGCCAGGGTCGAACGCCGCCTACGTAGTTTGGACGCCGAGCAGACGCGAGAGAACCGCCGCGTCAGCTTGGAGGCGATACAAGCTTTCAAGAGGGAGCGCGAAGCAGTCAACGCCCGCCTCGTAGATGTGGTGTCGAATCTAAACGCTTCTAATCCCGGTTCACTACGTGGCCGGGATATCAACGGCATATACACCGTGGGAACCGGCGATGTAGAAGTCGCCTTCTTTCGGCAGGACCACTCTTTATCTTGGCACGGTCCCATCGGTACCATCATCCGGAGCGCGAGGCTAATTCTCTTCATGAACAAAGAGCCTCTTGTTTTCGGTTGGACAGATGAGGTGGCTCAAGTGGTTGCTGAATATGAGTTTGAACCGGGCGAAGATGATGAGACCTGGCGATGGCTTGAGATCGGAAAGGGCCTGCGCTACTCCTCGATTGAGCTTGCTGACCATGCAGTCGAGCGACTTATAGATGAGCACGAGCGCAGGCGCAAAGCGGCTCTTCAACGCAAGCGTGAAAACACTGAACGATGAGAGATTCCTATGACTGAATGAAGCGATGGGCGCGACGGAAGATGGTACCTGTCCAGGTTCAGCTCGGGGGAAATAAACGCGATCGTCGGGACATGCTCAAATGAACGCCAGATTCGGATCGTCTCGGATATACGCGAGTTGCTGTCCAAGGTAGGGCACGGAGGGGAGGCCGTGCCACTCTCTCACACGATGGTAGGTGGGAGAAGTGAGCAGCCGGGTGGCATCGACCGCCTCGCGCCAATCCGGACGGCGAATCTCCTCGGTCGTCTCCCGCTCCGGAAGATGGCCGAAATCCCAAGCCGCGCAAAGCCTGGCCAGAAAATCGACGCGATCTTCCAGTGAATCGAGCTCCTCGGGGATCTCCGTATCTGGATAAAGAGCGCCATCAATCCAGGAGGGCATGGAGGAACTCCTCTTTGAACCAGGAGCGGACCCGTTCGGCTTCGGCTCTCCGATCTGCCTCAGCAATTCTCTCCAAAGGACGGTGCAGGCAGATCCTCATCAGATGCGTCTCTACCGCGAGGCGCGCGCGGTACGGATCGGTATCGCGCTCCATCTTCTGCTGGCACTGTTTCCAGAGCTGCCAACATTCCTGGGGCGTCGCGAGCCCAGCTTGGCACAAGGCGTGGAGATCCCGAAACTCTCGCGGGGCACCACGCTCGACCAAGGCGACCATCTTGCTCGCAATCAGGTCAGGTAGCCTGTCGAGCGCAACATCAATCCAAGGGAGGGTGGTCGGCGGTTCGAGCATGCCACC
Source organism: Acidobacteriota bacterium (assembly GCA_046765915.1). GTDB lineage: Bacteria > Acidobacteriota > Thermoanaerobaculia > Multivoradales > UBA5704 > DATARR01. The sequence continues at coordinate 94,864 of JBKPTH010000057.1, forward strand.
CTAGAATACCTTCTTGCAGCTCCTGTTTTGACCCGAGCATCACTTCCGGATAGCGTCCAAGGATCGAGGAGGAGGGACGCATGGCCTGGGACATTCGCGGCAAGACCATCCTGATAACCGGCGCAACGAGCGGCATCGGCCTCGAGGCGTCCGTCGCGCTCGCCCGCCTTGGAGCGCGCGTCGTGATGGTGGGCCGCGATCCCGGGCGTACCGAGGCCGCGGTGGCCGACGTTGTGGCGCGGAGCGGCTCGCGCGAGGTGTCGCACCTGCTCTGCGATTTTTCCTCTCAGGCCGCGATCCGCAAGCTCGCCGCGGATTTCCTCGCCAGGCATGACCGGCTCCATGTCCTGGTGAACAACGCCGGCGGCGTGAACAAGACGCGGCGGGTGACGGTGGACGGGATCGAGATGACGTTCGCCGTCAATCACCTCGGTTATTTCCTGCTCACCAATCTCCTCTGCGATCTGCTCGTGCGGAGCGCACCGGCGCGGGTGGTCACGGTGGCCTCGGTCGGCCACCGCAGCGGCACGCTCGACTTCGACGATCTCGGTTTCGAGCGTGGCGGCTACAAGATCATGCGGGCGTATGCGCGTTCAAAGCTCGCCAATGTGTTGTTCGCGGCTGAGCTGGCGCGACGGCTGGCGGGCACGGGCGTCACCTCGAACAGCGTGCATCCCGGGGCGGTGGCGACGAACATCTGGTCCGGCGCGCCGCTGTGGGCGAAGCCCATCATCAATGTTCTCTGGCGGCCGTTCTTCATCAGCGCGCGGAAAGGCGCCGAGAACGTGGTGCGACTGGCGGCGAGCCCGGAGCTGGAGGGCGTCAGCGGCAAGTATTTCGAGGAGGGGAAGATGGTGGCGCCGGCGCCTCTGGCGCAGGATGAAGATCTCGCGAAGCGGTTGTGGGAGGTGAGCGCCAGGATGGTCAGGCTGCCGACGACGCGGCCTACCGGTTCTTGAGGCTCTCCAATTCCTCGCGGAGGCGGGCTAGCTCGGCCTCGGCGACCCGCCGGGCCTCGGCTTCGGCCTGCCGGGCCTCAGCCTCTCGGGTTGCGCGTTCCTCGGCGGCCCGCCGGGCCTCGGCTTCGGTCTGCCGGGCCTCAGCCTCTCGGGTTGCGCGTTCCTCGGCGGCCTGACGTGCGGTCTCGACTTCATTGTCTACTAGCAGCCGGTGTCCTGTCCCGGCATCGATGACCAGAGGCGAACGTCCGTCCTCGGCCACACCGAAGAGGAGTTGGGTGGTCTCAGAGAGCAGGTGGCCCTGGGAATTCGGCTCGATTCTTCTATATCGTCCTTCAGCATCCAAACGGTAACCGGTTACCAGAAAACGGCCTTTGGTCGAGCGGGTCGGAGGATCGAGGATCAAGTATTCGGGGACGCCCGCCCGCTGATAGACCGGGACCTTCCTTTCATAGTCATTGCTCCGAGTCTTCGCGTCCTTCGAGGAAACCACCTCGATGATCAGGCAAGGACGCGCGCCCTCGCGGAGGACGTCCCAGCTATCCGGCTCCGGATCGGGTTTCCGGCGTAATCCCGCGATGACCACGATGTCGGGAGCCGGCCGCTTCAGGCCGGGGATTCCCCACAGCATCTTCAAATCGCTACCTACGTAGACGTCCTCGCGGAGCTTGAAGTAGCGTCTCAGCATCCCGGCGAGGAGGTGCACCACCGTGAAGTGCTGGCCCCCTTGGGTCACTTGGTCTCCAAACTGAGGATCGAGAAGGTCGTCCGCCGTGAGCGGAATCCATTCAGCCTCACTGCCAGGCGATGAAGCCCGAATACGATAGCCGTAACGGAAAGGATCGTCCCGTGGCGGTGCAGTCCGGGGATCCCGGTCGGCCGGCGGTTTGCGGACGGGCTCGGCCATACCGCAAGTATATAGGAGAGACGCCGGTCGCTGCAGAACTGAGATGCCTTGAGGGCATACGCCTGCCAGTGCTCGTTGACCGCAGTCCCCTCGCTTTGTTACCGTGCCGGGCGGCATGGCGATCTCCGATTCCTCCTTTGAAGAGCCCTTGATCGAGCTCCGCCGTCAGATCGAGGAGCTGGAGGGATTCCCGCCGGGGAGCGGCCAGGAGAAGGAGCTGGAGCGCCTGCGCAATTCCCTGCGCAAGGAAACCGCCGAGATCTACGGCCACCTCAGCCGGTGGCAGCGCACCCTGGTGGCGCGTCATCAGGACCGCCCCTATACGCTCGAATACGTCGAGGCCCTGATGACGGAGTGGGTCGAGATCCATGGCGATCGCGGGGTCGCGGACGATCCCGCCATCGTCGCCGGGCTCGCCGAATTCCGCGGCCGGCACGTGGCGGTGATCGGCCATCAGAAGGGCCGCGACACCAGGGAGCGCATCTGGCGCAACTTCGGCCAGCCGCGGCCGGAGGGCTACCGCAAGGCGCTGCGGGTGATGAAGCTGGCGGAGCGCTTCCGGCTGCCCGTGCTCACCTTCATCGACACCGCCGGCGCCTACCCCGGCATCGACGCCGAGGAGCGCGGCCAGGCGGAGGCCATCGCCCGCAACCTGGAGGAGATGGCGGCGCTGGAGGTGCCCATCGTCGTCACCATCACCGGCGAGGGGGGGAGCGGCGGCGCGCTGGCGCTCGGCGTCGGCGACCGGGTGTTCATGCTGGAGTATTCGACGTACTCCGTGATCTCGCCCGAGGGCTGCGCCGCGATCCTCTGGAAGGACCAGGAGAAGAAAGCCGAGGCCGCCGAGGCCATGAAGCTGACGGCGCCGGATCTGCTGTCTCTCGGAGTGGTGGACGAGATCATACCCGAGCCGCAGGGCGGCGCGCACACGGATCCGGCCGCAGCCTGCCGGCGGGTGGGGGACGTCATCGAGCGGGCGCTCGGCGAGCTGCAGCGCCTTCCCGTCAAAGAGCTGATCGACCAGCGGTACCAGAAGTTTCGGGCCCTCGGAGCTTACGACGAAGGCTGACGGCGCCGCCTCGCCGGTGGAGTGGGTGGCGGCGCCGGCGCCGGAGGCCGCCGCCATGCTCGCGGCCGCCGGGCAGCCGCCGTGGCTGGCGGCCCTCCTCGCGCGGCGGGGCGTCACGGATTCCAAGGACGCCGAGCGCTTCCTCCGTCCCTCCCTCGACCAGCTCCACGATCCCTTCCTCCTCGCCGGCATGGAGGAGGCGGTGGCCCGGCTGCTGGACGCCAAGGCGCGCGGCGAGCGGGTCGCCATCGTCGGCGACTACGACGTGGACGGCGTCACCGCCACCGCCCAGCTCCTCGCCGTGTTCCGGAAGTGCGGCCTGGAGGCGCGGCCGGTCCTGCCGCACCGGCTGCGCGAGGGCTACGGCTTCCAGACCGTCCACGTGGAGCGGGCGCGGGAGCTGGGATGCGGCCTCATCGTCACCGCCGACTGCGGCAGCTCCTCGGCCGCGGCGGTGGAGGCGGCGCTGGCGGCGGGGATCGGCGTCATCGTCACCGATCACCATCTGCCGGGCTGCGAGCTGCCGGCGGGAGCGCTGCACATCAATCCGCGGCAGGCGCGCTGCACCTATCCGTTCCGCGACCTGGCGGCGGCGGGCCTGGCGCTCAAGCTCTGCCTGGCGCTCGCGGCGCGCTGCGGCTTCCAGCTCGATCCGCTGCCGCTGCTGCGCATCGCCTGCCTCGGCACCATCGCCGACCTGGTGCCGCTCCAGGGCGAGAACCGGGTAATCGCGGCCCTGGGATTGGCGGCGCTGGCGGCGGCGAGATCGCAGGGTCTGAAGGCGCTCATCAAGCAATCGGGCATGACGCCGCCGTACACGGCTGCGGACATCGGCTTCCGACTGGGACCCCGGCTCAATGCCGCCGGCCGCCTCTCCGACGCCGACCGCGCCCTCGAGCTGCTGATGAGCCGCGATCCCGGCCGCGCCCTGGAGCTGGCCCTGGAGCTGGACGGCTGGAACCGCGAGCGGCAGGCGACGGAGAACCGGGTGGTGGAGGAGGCGCGGCGCGGCTTCGCCGGGCGCTCGCCCCTGCCGCCGATCCTGGTGGCGTGGAGCGAGAGCTGGCACAAGGGCGTGGTGGGGGTGGCGGCCGGGCGCATCGCGAAGGAGTTTCATCGCCCGGCGGTGCTGCTGTCCGTCGAAGGGGAGTCGGCGACCGGCTCCGGCCGCAGCGTGCCGGGGCTCGAGCTGCACGCCTTCCTCGCCGCCTGGAAGGACCGCCTGCGGCGCTTCGGCGGCCACGCGCAGGCGGTGGGCCTGACGGTGGATAGGGAGCGGCTGGAGGAGCTGCGCGGCGAGTGGGAGGAAGCCGGCGCCGCCTGGCCGGCGGAGCTGCTCGCCCACCGCATCGAGTACGAGCTGGAGCTGCCGCCGCGCGAGGTGACGAACGGCCTGCTGGCGCAGCTCGCGGCGCTGGAGCCCTTCGGCCAGGGAAACCCGCGGCCGCTGGTGCGCACCGGGCCGCTGCGCCTGCAGGGCGAGCCGCGGCCGTTCGGCAACGGCCATCTCTCGGCGCGGGCGCGGGGCGAGGACGGCGCGGCGGTGGACCTGGTGGGCTGGCGCTGGGGAGAGCGCGCGGGAAGTCTGCGCGGGCCTTTCGAGGTTCTGGCCTCTGTCGAGAACGACACCTACCGCGGCGGACCCGTGCTGCGGCTGGTGGACAGCCGGCCCGCTTAGAATCCATCTTCCATGGCACGCAAAGCCAGATCCCCCGTCGCCGGATTCCGCAAGCTGCTGCTCGCGGCGCTGGTGCTGCTGGTGCTGGCGGTGGCGGGCCTGTTCCTCTTCGGCCGCGCCGGCCTGAAGCGGGAAGCTCCCGGCCGCGAGGCCGAGACCAAGGCCGGCAAGGGCATGACGCTGATCGGCGAGGACTTCGACTACACCTTCACCGAGGGCAAGCGGCCGATCTTCCACATCCGCGGCGAGAGCGTGAAGGCGGACCGCGAGGGCACCCTGTTCCTCGACGGCGTCGCCCTCACCCTCTACGACCGCCAGGGTCAGGTCTACCACGTGGAGAGCCGCAAGGCGAGCTTCAACCGCGAGCAGAACGAAGGCGCGCTGCAGGGCAACGTCCTGCTCAAGGGTCCCGCCAACCTCGAGCTGCGCACCGCCCGGCTCGACCTGAAGCAGAAGGGCAACCGGGTGATCAGCCGCGGCGCCGCGGAGATCCGCTACGGCGGCAAGTACGTGGTGCACGCGGGCAAGCTGCAGTTCGACCTGCCGGACGAGGTCTACGTGCTGCAGGAGGGCGCGACGGTGGAGAGCCTCCCCGGCGCCGCGACGCCGGTGTCGCTCTCCGCGCAGCGCCTGCTCTACGAGCGCAAGAAGCGCTGGATCCGCGTCGAGGGCGGCGCCAACCTGCGGCGCGGGCAGGACTGGCTCTCCGCCCGCCGCATCTTCGGCAACCTCTCGGACGACGAGAGCTCGCTCAAGTTCGTCCACGCCCTCTGGGACATCAAGGGCGAGACTCGGGCCTCGATGCAGCCGGCGGGCAGCGCCCCCCAGCCGACGCGTGTGCGCTTCGGCGGCAAGGATCTCGCCGTGCTCTTCCAGCCCGAAGGCAACCAGGTGCGGCGCGTCGAGCTGGAGGGCCCGCTCGAAGGCGGTGGAAAGGCGAGCCTCGAAGCCACGGGGCCGGGGATCGTGCGCACCCTGACGGCGCGCCGCATCGAGGGGGTGCTCGCCGCGGGCGTGCTGAGCAACGCCGAGGCTTTCGGCGGCGTCGAGATCCGCGAGACCTCGCGGCCGCCCGACAAGCCGCCGGTGGTGCGCCAGGCCAACGGCCAGCGGGCCTCGGCGGGCTTCCGGCCGGACGGGCAGCTCGCCAGCGTGAACCTCGACCGCAACGTCATCTACCGCGACGGCCCGGTCACCGCCACCGGCAACCACGGCGCCCTCGACCTCGACGAGGGGCGGGGCGAGTTCGTAGGCGCGCCCGTCGCCATCGTCAGCGACCGCGGCCGGATGGAGGCGCCGCGGGTGGTGTACAACACCGACCAGCGGATCGCCAGCGCCCGCGGCGGCGTCAAGGCCGTGCTGCAGAAGGTGGAGGAGACCGCCCTGCAAGGCACGCCGCTCTCGGAAGGCGAAGGCCCGGTGCACGTCGAATCGCAGGAGGCCTTCTGGCGTCAGCAGCCCTCGTCGTTCCTCTTCCGCGGCGACGTCCGCGCCTGGCGCGGCGAGAACCTGCTGCTCGCGCCCGAGCTCAAGGGCGACAAGGAGGCGGACCAGCTCACCGCCGGCGGCGGCGTCAAGACCTTGTGGTTCCCCACCCCGGAGCAGGCGGCGAAGGTCAATGAGCCGGGCGGCCGCCGGCAGGGGAGCCAGCAGAAGCCGGCCGCCGGGCAGCCGCGCGGCCGCATCCAGGTGGTGGCCGCCGACATGAGCTATCAGAACAAGGCGGGCGTGCTCGTCTACACCGGCAACGTGCGCGTGGACCAGGAGGGGAAGACCCTCTCCTGCCAGCGGCTGCAGGTGGACCTCGGCGAGGACCACCAGGCCGAGACCATGACCTGCACCGGCGGCACCAAGCTCAACGACCCCAAGGTGGGGCGCCGCGTCGAGGGGGAGCGCGCGATCTACCACGTGGACCAGCGGCAGGTGGACTTCTTCGGCGACCCGGTGGTGATGAGCGACCGCGACGGCAACCAGGTGCGGGGCAAGCGGGCGCTCTACTTCATCGACGACGGCAGGGTGGAGGTCAAGGGCAAGGACGAGGCCGCTCCCGCGGCGGCGGCGCCGAGCCCGCAGGGGGAGGGCCGATGACGCTGCCGCAGACCACGCCGCAGAAGCTCTCGACCGCCAACCTGCGCAAGATCTACCGCGGCCGCACCGTGGTGCAGGGGGTGTCGATCGAGGTCGGTCCCGGGGAGATCGTCGGCCTGCTGGGGCCCAACGGCGCGGGCAAGACCACCACCTTCTACATGGTGGTGGGCCTCACCCCGCCCGACTCGGGCAACGTCTTCCTCGGCGAGGAGGACATCACCGAGCTGCCGATGTACCTGCGGGCGCAGCGCGGCATCAGCTACCTGCCGCAGGAGCCCTCGGTCTTCCGCCGCCTTTCGGTGGAGGACAACCTGCGGGCCATCTTCGAGACGCTGGACCTCTCGCACGCCGAGCAGGAGCGGCGCATCGACCAGCTCATCGCCGACCTCGGCCTCTCGCGGGTACGCAAGACCAAGGGCGCCCTGCTCTCCGGCGGCGAGCGCCGGCGGGTGGAGATCGCCCGCGCCCTGGTGATCAACCCGTGGTATATCCTTCTCGACGAGCCGTTCGCCGGCATCGACCCGATCGCCGTGCTCGACATCCAGGGCATCGTGCGGCATCTGAAGGCGATGGGCATCGGCATCCTGATCACCGACCATAACGTGCGGGAAACATTGAAAATAACCGACCGGGCCTATATCATCAACAACGGCGAAATCCTGCGTGCCGGCACCCCGCCGGAGCTCTCGACGGACCCGCAGGTACGTAAAATCTACTTGGGCGAAGACTTCACCCTGTAGGGCTGGGCTGAATGGCGTTAGAGCAGAAACTATCCCTGAAGCTGGCGCAGAAGCTGGTGATGACGCCTTCTTTGCAGCAGGCGATCAAGCTTCTGCAGATGACCCGCATGGAGCTCGAGACGCTCCTCACCCAGGAGCTGGTGGAGAACCCGGTGCTCGAGGAGTCGGAAGTCTCCGAAGAGGAGCCCGCCCGCGAGGAGGAGGCGGCGCCGGAGCAGCCGCAGACCAACGGCGAGGAGCTCGACCACGAGAAGTCGATGGAGAACATCGACCTCGACGCCTACTTCGGCGACTACTGGGAGGGCCCCGGCACCTCGTCGATGATGGAGGAGCGCGAGGAGCCGCCGATCGAGAACAGCCTCACCCGCGAGCCCGACCTCTACGACCACCTCCTCTGGCAGCTCCACATGGCGGAGGTGGAGCCCCGCCAGCGCGAGATCGCCGAGCTGATCATCGGCAATCTGAACCCCGACGGCTTCCTCATGGCCTCGCCGGAGGAGATCCGGACCATGGGCGACCAGAACGGCGAGCAGCACGAGTACACGCTGGAGGAGGTCGAGGAGGCGCTGTGCCTCGTGCGCAGCTTCGATCCGCCGGGCATCGCCTGCACGGACCTGCGCGAGAGCCTGCTGCTGCAGATGGACATCCAGGGGATCCCGGACGATTCGCTCGCCCGCCGCATGATCGGCGAGGCCTGGGACCTCTTCCTGCGGCGGCAGTTTCCGGCGGTGGCGAAGAAGCTCGGCGTCGAGCTGCCGGAGCTGGAGGAGGCCCTCGAGCTGGTGCGCACGCTGGAGACCCACCCCGGCCGGCGCTTCAGCACCGAGCGGCCGCACTACATCGAGCCCGACGTCTTCGTGCGCCGGGTGGGCGACGAGTACGTCATCCAGCTCAACGACGACGGCATGCCGCGGCTGCGCGTCAGCCGCGCCTACCGCCGGATGCTGGCGACGATGCGCAGCGAGGGCCGGCAGAGCGAGGCCCAGCAATTCATCAAGGACAAGATCCGCTCGGCGGTGTGGCTGATCAAGAGCCTGGACCAGCGCCAGCGCACGATCTACAAGGTGGCGGCGTCGATCGTCCGCCAGCAGCGTGAGTTCCTCGACCGCGGCATCGACCATCTGCGGCCGATGGTGCTGCGCGACGTGGCCGAGGACATCGGCATGCACGAATCCACGGTCAGCCGCGTGGTGTCCAACAAGTACATCCACACCCAGCGCGGCCTGTTCCCGATGAAGTTCTTCTTCCACAGCGGCATCGACCGCGAGTACGGCGACAACATCTCCTCGCTGACCGTCAAGCGCAAGATCGAGCAGCTCATCCAGGCCGAGGACCCCAAGCGTCCGCTCTCCGACAGCGAGCTGATGCGGATCCTCAACCGCGAGGGGATCCAGATCGCCCGCCGCACCGTGGCGAAATACCGCGACGAGTTGAGCATCCCGTCGTCCACCGACCGCAAGCAGATCTTCTAGCGCTCTTTGGAAATGAACCACTGGAGATGAGATGAAGACCGAGATCATCGGCCGCAACGTCCAGGTCGACGACCGCCTCCGCCGCGCCGTGGAGGCGAAGCTGCGCAAGCTGGAGAAGTTCCTCGACGAGCCCATCGAGATGCGGGCCACCCTCGGCACCGAGCGGCACCGCCACGTCGCCGAGCTGCACGTCACCCACCGCCTCGGCGTGCTGCAGGGGACCGAGGAGAGCGACGGCAACCTGCTCGACGCCGTACAGAGGGCCGCCACCAAGGTGGAGGAACAGGCCCGGCGCTCGCACGGCAAGCTCGTCGACAAGCACAAGCGGCGGCGGGGCGTCAACCACCGCTGGCCGGTCGAGGTGCTCGACCAGGAGAGCGTCGGCGGCGGCGGCGCGCCGCGGGTCATCGAGACCAGCCATCTGTCGATCAAGCCGATGACGATCGAGGAGGCGGCGCTCGAGCTGGACGGCTCGGAGCACGGCTTCGTGGTGTTCCGCGACGCCGTCAGCGACCGCCTCAACGTCCTCTACAAACGCAAGGACCGGAACTACGGGCTGATCGCCCCCGAGCTCTGAGGTGCGCCTCGGGTCGCTGATTCGGCCGGAGCTGATCTTCCCGGATCTGCCGGCGGCGGACCGCCCGGAGGCGCTGCGCGCCTTCGCCGACCGCATCGCCGGCCTGGGGCTGGTGAAGAGCGGCGAGGAGCTCTTCCAGCGGCTGTGGGAGCGCGAGCAGCTCGGCTCGACCGGCATCGGCGCCGGCATCGCCATTCCGCACTGCAAGCTCGCGGGGCTGGCGCACGGCATCGTGGCGGTGGGGCTGGTTCCCGGCGGGGTGGATTTCGGCGCCGCGGACGGCCGGCCGGTGCAGGTCCTCTTCCTCGTCGTCTCGCCCGCCGGCGCGCCGGCCGAGCACCTGCAGATCCTGGCGGCGATCTCGCGCTGGGTGCGGGCGGGCCGGCACGCCGAGCGCATCCTCGCCCTGCGCCAGCCGGGAGAGGTGTACGATCTGCTGCGGGACGAGGGGAGCTGATGACCAACGAGCAGCCGGCCGGCGCCGTGCGGGTGGCGGAGTTGCTGGGGGAGGAGCTGGACTACCTCCATCTCTCCGTGCTCTCGGGCGAGAGCCACCTGGACAACCTGATCACCCATCCGCGGGTGCAGAAGCCGGGCCTCGCCTTCGCCGGCTACTACGCCTACGTCAAGCCCGGGCGGGTGCAGATCGTCGGCGAGAGCGAGACGGAGTACCTGAAGACGCTGCGCGAGAAGGAGCGCCGCGAGCGCCTGGACCGCATCACCAGCCTGCCGGTGCCGGTGTTCGTGGTCACCAAGGGCATCGCCCCGCTGCCGGGTTTCCTCGCCCTCTGCCAGAGCCGCGAGGTGCCCGTGCTCTCCTCCTCCGAGCTGTCGTCGAGCGTCATCAAGGGGATCAGCGTCTTCCTCGAGGATCACCTGGTCCCCTCGACCTCGCTGCACGGCGTGCTGCTCGAGATCTACAGCCTGGGCGTGCTGCTGATCGGCGAGAGCGGCGTCGGCAAGAGCGAGTCGGCGCTCGACCTCATCACCCGCGGCCACAGCCTGGTGGCGGACGACCGGGTGCAGGTCAAGCGCTACCCGAACGGCGAGCTCGTCGGTTACGCCGAGGGTCCGCTGCGCCACCACATGGAGCTGCGCGGCATCGGCATCATCAACGTCCAGGACCTCTTCGGCCTCGCCTCGGTGCGCGAGCGCACGACCATCGACCTGGTCATCGAGCTGGAGCACTGGCAGGCCGGCCGCGCCTACGACCGGCTGGGGCTCGACGAGACCCTGTTCCACATCCTGGAGACGCCCTGCCCCTACATCCGCATGCCGGTCGCCATGGGCCGCAACATCAGCATCCTGGTCGAGATCGCGGCCCGCAACCACGTCCTCAAGCTCCAGGGGCACCACTCGGCCCGGGAGTTCGCGCGCAAACTCGAGGCCCAGCTTGAGCGAAACCGCACGTCCCGCCAAGGCTAAGCTCGTCGTCATCACCGGCCTCTCCGGCTCGGGGAAGAGCGTCGTCGCCAAGTGCTTCGAGGACCTCTCCTACTACACGGTGGACAACCTGCCGCTGCCGCTGCTGCGGCAGTTCCTCGACAATCCGCTGGAGCTGGTGCGCGGGCACGACCGCATCGCCGTGGTGGCGGACGTCCGCGCCACCGGCTTCGCCGAGGAGTTCCCGCGCCTCTTCGCCGAGATCGACCGCGAGCGCATCGAGCCGACCCTGCTCTTCCTCGAAGCCTCCGACGAGGTGCTGGTGCGCCGCTTCTCCGAGACCCGCCGGCCGCACCCGCTGGCGCCCGACCTGCCGGTCATCGAGGGCATCCGGCGGGAGCGCGAGGTGCTCGCCGAGCTGCGGGCGCTGGCGGACATGGTGTTCGACAGCAGCGAGTGGTCGATCCACGAGATCCGCAGCCAGGTCTACCGCGACTTCGCCAGCAACCCCGGCGAGGAGCCGGGAATGGTAGTCTCCCTGGTGAGCTTCGGCTTCAAGCACGGCATCCCGTACGGCACCGACCTGCTGTTCGACGTGCGCTTCCTGCCGAACCCGCACTTCGTGCCCGGCCTGCGGGAGCAGACGGGGCAGGACGCGGACGTGCGGACCTATCTCGACCGGCAGCCGGACTTCGCGGAGCTGGTGGCGCGGCTCGCGGACCTGCTGAGCTACCTTCTGCCGCGTTACCGCCGCGAGAACCGCAGCTATCTCTCGGTGGCGATCGGCTGCACCGGCGGCCGCCACCGCTCGGTCGCCGTCAGCGAACGCCTGAAGGGCGCGCTCGACGAGCGGGGCTGGCCGGCGCGGCTGATCCACCGGGACATCGCGCGCTGAGGAATCGGTGGAAACGGCGGCGGGTTAACAGGCTTGGGGCGGGATCTGGCAACGATGATCGGCAAGTTGATTCTGACGCATGGCGGCCTGGCGCGCGAGCTGCTCTCGGCGGCCAGCGTCATCTCGGGCCGGCTCGACGGTTTCGAGGCGCTGTCGCTCGAATGGAGCGACGGCTTCGACGAGGCGCGGGCCAAGGTGGCGGCGGTCCTCGATCGGCTCGATCAGGGGCAGGGGGTGCTCATCCTCACCGACATGTACGGCGGCACCCCGTGCAACATCGCCATGACCTTCTTCCAGACTGGCAAGATCGAGGTGCTGACGGGCGTCAATCTGCCGATGGTGCTGCGCCTCGGCTGCCAGGCCGAGGCGGAGGAGATGGGGGTGGCGGAGCTCGCCCGCTGGCTGCAGGCCAAGGGCCAGAAGAGCGTCTGCCTGGCGGGCGATCTGGTGCACAGCCGCAAATGGGAGACCGCCTGCCCGGTGCCGGCGGAGCCGAAGCGGCGTGACTGAGCGGGAGGTGGAGATCGTCAACCGCCTCGGGCTCCACGCCCGCGCGGCGGCGAAGCTGGTGCACAAGGCCGGCGGCTTCCAGAGCCGGGTGACGATGCTCAAGGACGGCGAGGAGGTGGACGCCAAGAGCATCCTCGGCCTGCTGCTGCTGGCCGCCGGACAGGGGAGCCGGCTGAGGGTGCGCTGCGAGGGCGCCGACGAGGAGGAGGCGATGCGTGCGGTGACGGAGCTGATCGCCAACCGCTTTGACGAGGAGAGCTGACGAGGAGATCTGATGCCGCAGGCGGAGATGCAGGTCCTCAAGGGGATGGGGGTCTCGGACGGTATCGCCATCGGGCGGGCCGTGGTGATCGAGACCCGCGGGCCCGAGGTCTACCGTCTCCACATCCCGGAGGAGCAGGTGGAGGGCGAGGTCGCCCGCCTGCGCGAGGGGGCGCAGCACGCCAAGGGCGAGCTGAAGCGCATCCGCGCCCGCGCCGAGGAGGACCTCGGCAACGACCTGGCGGCGATCTTCGACGCCCACGTCATGCTGCTCTCCGACGCCAATTTCCTCGGCCGGGTGGAGGAGCGCATCCGCACCCACCACGTCAACGCCGAGTGGGCGGTGGCGAAGACGGCCGAGGAGCTCGACGACCGCTTCGCCCGGATGGACGACTCCTACCTGCGCGAGCGCAGCGAGGACCTCACCGACGTCGGCCGCCACCTGCTGCGCAGCCTGCAGGGCATCGCCCACCACGACCTCTCGGAGCTGCCGAACGACATCGTCATCGTCGCCGACGACCTGACGCCCTCCGACGCCATCCGGCTCGGCCGCGAGCGGGTGATCGGCTTCGCCATCGAAAGCGGCGGCCGCACCTCCCACACGGCGATCATCGCCCGCTCCCTCAACATTCCGGCGGTGGCGGGCCTGATAGGGATCCTCGGCCTGCCCGGCGGCGGCGACGAGGCGCCGATCATCGTCGACGGCGAGACCGGCACGGTGATCCTCCATCCCACCGACGAGGTCGTGGAGCAATACCGGGCGCGCAAGGCGGCGCTCGAGCGCCACGACCGCGACCTGCTGGAGATCCGCGAGCTCAAGGCGGTGACCCGCGACGGCATCGAGGTCTGCCTGATGGCCAACATCGACCTGCCGGAGGAGGTCGAGGAGGTGGCCTCCTTCGGCGCCGCCGGCGTCGGCCTCTACCGCAGCGAGTTCCTCTACATCGAGAAGAGCCCCCATCTGCCGACGGAGGAGGAGCACGTCCAGGTCTACCGTCGGCTGATCGAGCTCTCGGCGCCGCATCCGGCCATCATCCGCACCTACGACCTGGGCGGCCGCAAGCTGGCGCGCGAGATGCTGGCGACGCAGGAGGACAACCCGGTGCTCGGCCTGCGCGGCATCCGCCTGACGCTGGCGCGCCCCGACGTCTTCCGCACCCAGATCCGCGCCCTCTTCCGCGCCGGCGTCCACGGCGACCTGTGGATCATGCTGCCGATGGTGAGCACGGTCGAGGAGGTGCGCCAGTTCCGCGCCTTCGCCGCCGAGGTGATGGCGGAGATGCAGGCGGAGGGCGTGGCCTTCCGGCCGGACGTGCGGTTGGGGGTGATGATCGAGGTCCCCGGCGCCGCCATCATCGCCGACGTGCTGGCCCGCGAGGTGGATTTCTTCTCCATCGGCACCAACGACCTCATCCAGTACAGCCTCGCCGTGGACCGCAACAACGAGCACGTGGCGAGCCTCTACCAGCCCCTTCATCCGGCGATTCTGCGCATGTTACGCTTCATCATCGACAGCGCGCGCGCCGCCGGCATCGAGATCAGCCTCTGCGGCGAGATGGCCGCGGACCCCGGTTTCGCGCTGCTGCTGGTCGGTCTCGGGCTGCGCCGGCTGTCGATGAGCCCGCGCCAGATCCCGGAGGTGAAGACCCGGGTGCGCGAGGCGACGGTCGCCGAGCTCGCCGAGCTGGCGACGGGTTGCCTCCAGCACAGCACCGCCGCGGAGGTGCAGCGTCACCTCGAGAGTTTCCTCGAGTGCCGGGCGCCTTCGAAGGTCAGCGCCGCCGGAGCTTGAGGTCCGTAGGAAGAGGAGCCCGGATGCGAGTACCCATTCGCCGCGTCGACAAGCCCTGGGGTTACGAGCTGATCTTCGCCCATACCGACCGCTACGTGGGCAAGATCCTGCACGTCAACGCCGGCGAGGCCCTGTCGCTGCAGTACCACAACGTCAAGGACGAGACGCTGTACCTCGCCCAGGGGGAGATCGAGCTGGTGGTCGAGGAGGACGGCGCCCTGGTGAGCACGACGCTGCGCGGCGGCGATTCGTACCACATCACGCCCGGCACGCGGCACCGCATGGTCGCCGGGGAGAACGGCTGCGACCTCGTCGAGGTGTCGACGCCGGAGCTCGACGACGTGGTTAGATTGGAGGATCGGTATGGCAGAGCGTAGCGGCGAGCCTACGTGCCCGCCGTCCTTCGTCGCGGCGTTCCTGCGGCGGCCACGTAGGGCCGCCGCTACGACGGCTGGCGCTCTCCTGTTGCTGATCCTGGCGGCCGGCTGCCGCGGAGCGACCCCGCAGCCGGTGGTGCGCGCCGGGGAGGAGAAACCCAAGGCCGCGGCCGCTCCGGCGCCCGCGCCGCAGCCGGCGCCGCCTGCCGCCGCCCCCGCGGCGGAAGCTCCTCCCAAGAGCCAGACCCCGCGCGACGACGCCCCGGTCGTCGTCGATCCCGGCGGTGGAGACGGCAAGGACGTGAGCCTGGCCGAGGCCGCCCACACCGAGCGCGAGCGCCGGGCCCACGCCGGCCAGCCGGTGGCGGTGATCAACGACAAGACCCTCCCCAAATACGCCGCCAAGGGGCAGATCACCGTCGCGGATCCCAAGAAGAAGAAGGAAACGGGCGCAACGCAGGCCCAGGAGACCGCGGCCAGGGAGCTGGTGCGCGACGAGCAGTACTGGCGCGGCCGGGCGCTGGACATCCGCGAGCGCTGGCGCCAGGCCGCCGACGACGTCAAGGCGCTGGAGCAGCGCTCGGCGGAGCTGCGCCAGAAGTTCTATCAGGAGACCGACGACTTCAACCGCGACAACCAGATCAAGCCGGAGTGGGACCGCGTGCTCGACAAGCTGCGCCAGGCGCGGCTGGACGTCGAGACGACGCAGAAGGAGCTGGCGGACTTCCTGGAGGAGGGGAGGGCGGCCGGCGCCCTGCCGGGCTGGCTGCGGGAAGGGGAGGACGAGGAGCCCGAGCCGGCGAAGAAGGAGAAGGAGGCGAAGCCGCCGGCGGAGGCGATCGACACTCCCATCCTCGAGCCGCCGCCGGGAGGCGGGCGATGACGCCGCGCCGCTTCTTCATCGAGACCTGGGGCTGCCAGATGAACGAGCTGGACAGCCAGCGCATGGCCGGCCAGCTCATGCAGCAGGGGATCCTGCCCACGCGGCGCGCCGACGAGGCGGACGTCATCCTCCTCAACTCCTGCAGCGTGCGGGAGAAGGCCGAGCAGAAAGTGTACTCGCGGCTGGGGGAGTACCGCCTGCTGAAGAAGGATGGCAGGGAGCTGTTGATCGGCCTCTGCGGCTGCGTCGCCCAGCAGGAGGGCGAGCGGGCCCTGGAGCGGGTGCCGGACCTCGACTTCGTGCTCGGCCCGGCGCGCGTCGGCGAGCTCCAGGACGTCGTGGCGCGCCGCCGCGCCGGCGAGCGAGTGGTGGCCACCGGCTTCCCCGCGGAGCGCCGGTACGATCTCGACGCCGTCTCGCGCCACGGCGAATACAAGGGGATGGTGACCCTCATCGAGGGCTGCAACAAGAGCTGCACCTTCTGCATCGTGCCGCAGACCCGGGGACCTGAGCGCAGCCGGCCGATGGCGGACGTCCTGCGCGAGGTCCGGCACCTCCTGGACTACGGCTTCCGGGAGATCGAGCTGCTCGGCCAGACCGTCAACCACTGGCGCGAGCCGGGCGGCGAAGCGGACTTCGCGGACCTGCTCGACGGCGTCGCCCGGCTGCCGGGGGTCGAGCGGCTGCGCTTCGTCACCTCCTATCCGCGCGACTTCACGCCGCGCATGGTGGAACAGGTGGGGCGCCACGCCAACATCTGCCCCTATCTCCACCTGCCGGTGCAGTCGGGCTCCGACGCCGTGCTGCGCCGCATGGGGCGCGGCTACACGCGGGACGACTACCGCGAGCTGGCGGCGCAGCTCCGGCGGGCGCGGCCGGACCTGGCGCTGTCGACCGACCTCATCGTCGGCTTTCCCGGCGAGACGGAGGAGGACTTCGCGCGCACGCTCGACCTGGTACGCGAGGTGCGCTTCTCGGCGGTCTACGCCTTCAAGTACTCGCCGCGGCCCGGCACCGCCGCCCCCCGCCTGAGCGGCGCCGTGGACGACGCGGTGGCCTCCGAGCGGCTGCAGCGCCTCTTCGCCGTCCAGGAGGGGATCCAGCGCGAGATCAACCAGGGCCTGGTCGGCCGCGAATTCGAGGTCATCGTCACCGGCTGGGGCCGGCAGCCGGGAGCGCAGACGGGGCGCACGCCCTGCCATCGCGTCGTCCACTTCGACGCCGGTCCCGAGCCGGTTTCCCTCGGCGGCGTGACGCGGGTGCAGGTGGAATCGGCGTTCCCGCACAGCCTGCTCGGGCGGCGGATCGAGGTTCCAGCTCCTCTCTCAGTTTCGCCTTGACCTCGTCTCCCGCCGCGCCCACAATAGCGGCATGAGCAACCCCGACGAAGAGCTCCAGGTGGAAATCAAAGGGCTGATGTTGGACCCCTCGTCCAACGTGCCGATCGTCATCCTCCGGGACATCCGGAGCCAACTGTTCCTGCCGATCTGGATCGGCGTCTTCGAAGCCAACGCCATCGCCCTCCGCCTGGAGAACGTCGAGCCGCCCCGCCCGATGACCCACGACCTGCTGCGTTCGGTGGTGGAGAGCCTCGGCGGGCGGGTGGAGAAGATCGTCATCTCCGACCTCAAGGAGAGCACCTTCTTCGCCGTCATCCACGTGCAGAACCACGAGCGGGCGCTGACCATCGACGCCCGCCCGAGCGACGCCATCGCCCTCGCCCTGCGCACCGAATCCCCCATCTTCGTGCTGCGCTCGGTGCTCGACAAGGCGCAGGCCGTGGACCTCGCGACACAGGCGAGCGACGAGGAGAAGCTCAAGAAGTGGCTGGAAGAGATCAGTCCCGAAGAGCTGGGGAAGTGGACCATGTGACGATGCGTCACCTCGTCCACAACTCCTGAATTTCCAGCGATTTACCCGCCATGTCGGCGCGCCGACAACGGGGGTTTTCGTCAGCTTGACCTGTTCGCCGCCCATTCTCTACACTGCCCGCCGCCTATGATCATCGCCATCGCCAACCAGAAGGGCGGAGTGGGGAAGACCACCACCGCCATCAACCTCGCCGCGGCCCTCGCCAGCAAGGGGATGAAGACGCTGCTGGTGGACCTCGATCCGCAGTCCAACAGCTCGATGTCGTTCCTCGACATCCACGGCCTCGCGACGTCGATCTACGACGCGCTGACGGAGGACGGCACTCATCTTCCGGACGTCGTCAAGCCCGCGGACCGCATCGAGAACCTCTTCATCGCCCCCTCGACCATCGCCCTGGCGAAGATCGAGGCCAAGCTCATCGGCGAGCTCGACAGCCACTACCGGTTGAAGGACGAGCTGCAGCGGATCCAGGACGAGTACGCCTACGTCATCATCGACACGCCGCCCACCCTGGGCATCATCACCGTCAACGCCCTGGTGGCGGCGACCCACGTGCTGATCCCCATCCAGGCCAGCTACTTCGCCCTCGAGGGCACGGACGACCTGCTGGAGACGATCGACAAGATCAAGATCCGGGCGAACCCGCAGCTCCAGATCCTCGGTGCTCTCATCACCATGTACGACAAGCGCACCCTGCTGGCGAAGGACATTCTGGAGCAGATCCAGCGGGTCTTCGGCGTCAAGGTCTTCGAGACGGTGATCACCAAGAGCGTGCGGCTGGAGGAGAGTCCCGCCTAC
This sequence comes from Acidobacteriota bacterium, assembly GCA_046765915.1. GTDB lineage: Bacteria > Acidobacteriota > Thermoanaerobaculia > Multivoradales > UBA5704 > DATARR01. The sequence continues at coordinate 113,125 of JBKPTH010000057.1, forward strand.
CGGGAGTCGATCTTCACCTTCGCGCCGCGGTCGAGCGGGGCCTATGAGTACTACCGGCTGTCCGAGGAGGTGCTGAGCCGTGTCTGATCCCGCCCGCAAGCGAGGGCTCCCGGTGCGCGTCAAGATGCGCCACGACACCCACTTCGTGGAGGAGCTCACGGCGCGGCACGAGGTGCCGGTGGGCAGGATGATCCCGCTCTCGGCCATCGAGCCGGACCCCGGCCAGCCGCGGTCGACGATGGGGGACCTGGGGGACCTGGTGCTGTCGATCCGCGACAAGGGGGTGCTGGAGCCGATCCTCGTCCGCCCGCGGCCCGGCGGGCCGGAGGGCGGCCTCTCGGGCGTGCTCTACCGCATCATCTCGGGCGAGCGGCGCTACCGGGCGGCCCAGGAGGCCGGCCTCTACGAGGTGCCGGCGATCGAGATGGAGGTCTCGGACGAGGAGGCGCTGGAGATCGCCCTCATCGAGAACCTCCAGCGCAAGGACCTGACGCCGTTCGAAGAGGCCGAAGGCTACCGCCTGCTGGGTGAGGCGCACGGCTACACCCACGAGGAGATCGCCGAGGCGGTCGGCAAGTCGCGCACCGTGGTCACCGAGAGCCTGTCGCTGCTGCAGATGCCGCCGCGGGCGCGCGATACCGTCCAGGCGCTCGGCCTCACCTCCAAGTCGCTGCTGCTGGAGGTGCTCAAGGCCGGCAGCGAGCCCGAGATGATCGAGCTGCTCGAGGAGGTGGCCCGGCGCGGCCTCAACCGCGACGACCTGCGCCAGCGCCTGCGGCGGGACAGCCGGAAAGGGAAGTCCGGCCGCCGCAAGCCATACGTCTTCCGTTTCAAGGCGCCGGACCGCACCTACAGCCTGTCGCTGAGCTTCCGCCAGAGCGAAGTCGACGAAGAGGATCTGATCCGCGCCCTGGAGCAGATCCTGGCGGACCTGCGCAAGAAGTCGTCGTAGAGAGATCTGTAGGGGCGGCCCTGCGTGGCCGCCCTGGGTGGGGGCCGCCGGTGGGGGTTACCGCGGTGGGGTCACCCGGAAACAGGGCGGCCACATAGGGCCGCCCCTACAGATCTGATTTCGTCGGCATGAACAGTCTGATAAGGGTGATTATGTAAACATGCCGACGTGGGAAAGGCCGGCGGCGCGTGGGCCACGCCTCTCAGCCGGCGCTCCACTCCGCGGCCAGATCTTCGTCCTCTTCGAGGCGGAGCTTCGCGAGCTCGCTGCCGGGCGGCCATCCCTCGGCAAGCTGCTCGCGGATCCAGCGGACGAGATTCTCGCTGGACGGTATCGCGCCTCCTTCCCCGAACTCCGGCAGGGCCGCGTTGAGGTGCTGGTGGTCGAGACGGTCGAGGACGCGCTCCTGCACGAGCCCGTCGAGCCGGCCGAGGTCGGCGACGAAGCCGGTGACCGGATCAATCTCTCCCCGCACGGTGACGTACAGGCGGTAGTTGTGGCCGTGGCCGGGCAGGTTCGCGCACTTGCCGAAGCGGGCGCGGTTCTCCGCCTCGCTCCACTCCGGACGGCGGTACAGATGGCTGGCGCTGAACCGGTAGCGGCGCTCGAGGGCGATCTTCATCGCATCCTCCTATAATGGCGCCCGTGCGGAGGCGGCTGGATCGCTACATCGTGACGGAGATCCTGGGCCCGTTGGCGCTGGGGTTCCTAGTCTATACATTCATCCTGCTCATCCGCTTCCTCTTCCAGTCGGCGGAGATGATCATCCGCCGCGGCCTGCCGTCCTCGATCGTCGGCCAGCTCCTGCTGCTGACGCTGCCGAACATCGTCGTCCTGACGCTGCCGATGTCGCTGCTGTTCGGCACGTTGATCGCCGTGGGACGCCTGTCCTCCGACAGCGAGCTGATCGCCATGCGCGCCTGCGGCGTCAGCCTGCTGTCGCTCTACCGGCCGATCCTCCTGCTGTCGGGGGTGCTGACGGTGCTCAACACCCTGCTCATGGTCTACGTCCTGCCCTGGGGCAACAACTCACTCCAGCAGTTGCGGCTGCAGATCCTGACGCAGACCGTCTCGCAGCAGGTCGAGCCGCGGGTCTTCTACGAGGAATGGGAGGGCAAGGTCGTCTACGTCTTCGAGGTGCCGCCCGGCAGCAAGCGTTGGAAGGGGGTGTTCCTCGCCGAGGCGATCCCGGCGAGCGAGAACAACCAGATCACCATCGCCGACTGGGGCGAGGTGCTCGTCGACCAGGCCGGCGAGCGGGTCGTCCTGCGCCTGTACAACGCAATCCAGCACAAGGTCAATCTCGACGCCCCCGACCGTTATGAGTCCAGCCGGCACAAGCGCCTCGATATCGTGCTGGACGACCAATTCACCAGCGACCAGAAGGCGAAGATGTCGGTCTCCAAGAGCGTCCGCGAGCTGACGCTCGGCGAGCTGCGCGACCTGCGCAAGGATCCGTCGGCGACACCCGAGCAGCGGAACCTGGCGCGGGTGGAGATCCACAAGAAATTCTCCATCCCGGCGGCCTGCCTCGTCTTCGGCCTCTTCGCCCTGCCCCTCGGCATCAACAACCGCCGGGGCGGCAAGGCCTCGGGGTTCGCGCTGTCGATCGGCGTCCTCATCCTCTACTACGTGCTGCTCAACAACGGCGAGGAGGCGGCGCGCTACGGCCGCATTCCGGCCTGGCTGGCCATGTGGTCCCCCAACCTCCTGCTCGCGGCCGCCGGCGTCTTCCTCCTCCTGCGCCGCAACCGCGACAAGAGCCTGCTGCTCACCCGCATCGACCGCTGGGTTCGCGAGGACCTCTGGGGCGGTCTGCTGTTCCTCAAGAAGGTCAGCCGGGCGCGGCGGCTGGAGCTGCGGCAGGAGCGGCGGCGGCGCGCCGCCGACAAGCCGCGCAAGCCCAAGGCCCTGCCGCTCGTGGTGCTCCTCCTCCCCCGCCCGCGGCTCGCCTTCCCCAACATCCTCGACCGCTACATCGTGCGGCTGTTCTCTTCGGTCTTCGGGCTGGTGGTGCTCTCCGGGGTTTCCCTGTTCATCATCTTCGACCTCTCCGAGAACATCGACGAGATCCTGAAGAACAAGGTCGGCACCGGGCTGGTGCTGAACTACTACAAGTACTCGTCCCTGCAGATGTTCTACGAGATCGCGCCCATCGTCGTGCTGGTGACGACGCTGATGACCTTCAGCCTGCTCGCCCGCACCAACGAGATCACCGCCTGCAAGGCCCTCGGCATGAGCCTCTACCGCCTGGCCCTGCCGGCCCTGGGCGTGGCGCTGCTGGTGACGTTCTTCTGCGGCTACCTGGAGTCCTCGGTGCTGCCGGCGTCGAACGAGAAGGTGGCGAAGCTGAAGGACCGCATCCACGGCCGGGAGACCGCCCGCACCTACCGGCGGGCGGACCGCCAGTGGCTCTTCGGGCAGGGCCGCTACATCTACAACTACATCCATTACGACCCGCAGCAGCCGAGCCTGCAGCGCCTGCAGGTCTTCGACTTCGACGGCCAGCACCGGCTCACCCGCCGGCTCTACACCGAGAGCGCGCGCTACATCGGCGAGGCCTGGGTGTTCACCAACGGCTGGGCGCGCACCTTCAACGGCACGCAGACCACCGACTACACGCGCTTCACCGAGCCGAAGATCGTCCGCTACCCGGAGACGCCGGACTATTTCGACTCGGAGATCCGGCCGCCCGAGCAGATGCGCTACGGCGAGCTCAAGGACTACATCCGCGAGCTCAAGGAGAGCGGCCAGGCCGTGCCCGAGCTGCAGGTCGAGCTGCAGAACAAGATCGCCCTGCCGGTGGCCTCGCTGATCATGGCCCTGGTGGCGCTGCCGTTCGCCTTCCGTCTCGGCCGCCAGGGCGCCCTCTACGGCATCGGCATCTCGATCGTCCTCGGCATCTTCTTCATGGCCTTCTTCGCCTTTTTCAGCAAGCTCGGCGAAGCGGGAGCCCTGCCGCCGGCCGCGGCGGTGTGGAGCCCGGGCGCCGTCTTCGCCCTGCTCTCGGGGTACCTCTTCCTCGGCGTGAGGACTTGAAGCGTCAGAAGCGGCTGAGGTCGCGGCCGAACAGCCGCGCCTTGATCCAGTCGAAGAGGACCTTGGCCTTGTTGGCGAGGCTGACCAGCTTCGTCAGATAGACGGAGCGCCAGAAGAGCCAGGCGAGCCGGCCGCTCCACTTCACCCGCGGCAGGTCCGCCAGCGCCTGGCCGCCGCCGATGTAGGCGAGCATGCCCGCGGCCTTGAAGCGGAAGGGCTCGACCGCTTTGCCCTGGCGCAGCCGGTCGAGGGCTCGGGCCAGATACTCCCCCTGCTGCTGGGCTACCTGGCCGGTCGCCGGCAGCGGCGGCTCCCCCGCCGCCGCGCAGTCGCCGAGCGCATAGACCTCCGGGTGGGCCGGCAGGCGAAGATAGGCGTCCACGATCAGCCGGCCGCGCGGGCTCAGAGGCTCGCCGAGCGACTGGACGAACGGCACCGGCGCGTTGCCTCCCGCCCACACGACCATGCCGCAGGGCAGGATCTCGCCTCCCTGGAGAATCACCCTCTCCTTCTCCACCGCCTGCACCTTCGCCGAGATGCGGACCTCGATCCCCTCGCGCCCGAAATGCTCCAGGGTGTAGCCGGCGAGCGCCTCGTCGAAGCTGGTGAGGAGGCGGCCGAGCGCCTCCACCAGTACCACGCGGGCGTGTGAGGCGAGCTCCGGGTAGCTCTCGGCGAGCTCCTCGCGGATCAGATCGTGGATCTCGGCGGCCGCCTCGACGCCGGTGGGGCCGCCGCCGCAGACGACGAAGGTCAGGCGCTGGCGGATCTGCTCCTCGCCCAACCCCGGGATCTCGGCGCAGGCGAACTGCTCGAGGATGCCGCGCCGCACCGCCCGCGCATCCTCGACGCTCGCCAGCTTGACGGCGTGCAAGGCCACGCCCGGGATGCCGTAGTCGGCGATCGCGGAGCCCACGGCGATGACCAGGAAGTCGTAGGGCACGCTGAACCTCTCCCCGCTCACCGCGCCCAGACAGGAGACCTGGCGCTGCCGCCAGTCGATCGCTTCGGCGAAGCCCTCCACCACCCGCACGCCGCGCAGCCGGCGCCGCGCGGGCTCGAGGATGCTGCGGAACTCGACGGTGCCGGTGGCGGCGGAGGGCAGCAGGGGCGTGAACAGGAAGTAGTTGCGCGGACTGATCAGCGTGGCGTCCCAGCGTTCCGTGCGCAGCTCGTGCAGCAGCGAGTAGCCGCCGAAGCCGCAGCCGAGGACCACGAGACGGGGCGGAGAGGAGGTCATGGGCGGCATATCCTTACACCGGCAGCGTCACTATCACCTCCAGCCCGCCCTCTCGCCGGTTCCGCGCCGTGATGCCGCCGCCGTGCTCCTCGGCGATGCGGCGGGCGATCGGCAGCCCCAGTCCGGTGCCGGTGTCGTGGGTCGAGAAGTAGGGATCGAAGATGCGAGGCAGGAGATCCGGCGGCACGCCCGGCCCGGTGTCGCGGACGGAGATCCTGGCCAGGCCGTCCGCCTGCTCCACCCGCACGACGACGCGGCCGCCGCCGGCGCTGGCGCGCAGGGCGTTCTCGATCAGGTTGCGCACGGCCCGCTGCAGGAGCCTGGCGTCGAAGCGCGTCATCAGGCTCGCCGATGCCGTCTCGAAATCGACGGCGACGCCGGGCGGCGGCGCGGCGCGGTAGCCTTCGACGAGCTCGGTCATGCTCGCCACCAGGTCCACCGGCTTCGGATCGATGCGCGGGATGGAGCTGTAGGCCGAGAACTCGGAGGCGATGGCGCGCAGCTCGTCCACCTGGGCGAGGATGTTGCTGGTGCAGCGCTCGAAGACGCGGTCGAAATGATCGGGATCGTGCGCGTAGACCTCCCGCATGTGCTCGGCCGAGAGACGGATGGGCGTCAGGGGGTTCTTGATCTCGTGCGCGATCATGCGCGCCATCTCCGCCCAGGCGAGGAGGCGCTGGCCGCGCAGCACCTCGGTGGCGTCCTCGACGACGAGCAGGGCCGAGGGCTCGCCGGCGCCCGGCAGCGGCACCCAGACCAGGGCCCACTCGCGCTCGCCTTCCCCGTCCTTGCCCGCGAGCCGCACGGTGGCGCGCGCCATCTCGGCGCCGGCCGAGCGCAGGAACTCGGCGACCGGCGCCAGCCGCGCGGAGCGCGCCACGGCCTCCTCCAGGCTCTCCCCTACCCCGCTGCCGAGCAGCTCCGCGGCCACCCGGTTGTGCATCAGCACCCGCCGCTCGCGATCGAGCGAGACGACGCCCGAGGTGATGTTCTCCACCATGCGCTCGACGACCTGCTTTTCGCGCACCAGCCGTTCGCGGGCGTCGGCGATGCGGCGCGCCATCTCGTCCACCGCCTCCACCAGCGAGGCGAGCTCCAGCTCCGTGGGCGCGAGGTCTAGCGAGGGAGCACCGGCGGCGATGCGCCGCGTGCCTTCGACGAGCTGCATCAACGGGCGGGTGAAGTTGCTGGCGAGGCGGCGGCCCACGGCCACCAGCAGGGCGAAGAGCGCCGCCGTCACCAGCAGGCCCTGGCGGCGGAGCTGGCCGAGTTGGCGGGCCCCCTCCTCCTGCTGGGCGAGCAGAGGCACGGAGAGGAACAACCGCTCGCTGCCCGGCGCGCTGCCCGGCACCCGCAGCGGCGCGTACATCTCGAGGTAGGTCGTCTCGCCGACGCGGTTCAGGCGCGAGGAGAGGCCGTATCCCAGGAGCGCCAGGCGGCGGTAGATCTCGCCCGGAATGCGCTTCGGCAGCAGGCCCGCGGTGAACAGCTCGTGGCGGCTGGAGGCGTGAACGGCGCTCCCCCAATACAGGTTCACCTCGTGCCGGATGATGCCGGAGAGATCGATCAGCAGCCGGTCGCCGAAGACGGTATCGACGCCGAAGCCGGGCGGCAGCGTCAACAGCCGTTCGCCCAACACCTGCTGCGCGGAATTGAGCGCCGCCTCGCCCGCGGCTTGCTGGTCCCGGTGCAGGCGCTCCTGGATCGAGCGCACGAGCACCAGGTAGAGGAGCATCAGCGGCACCAGGAGGAGGACGGTGTAGACGATCATCAGCCGCTTGGAGTAGGACCGCACGGTCCGCCGCAGCAGGTCGCGGAAGGCGGCGCGGGGGAGCGCCAGCAGGAGGATCGGCGGCGCGGCCAGGGCGAGCAGGATCACCACCCCCACGCTCCAGTTGCCGGTGCGCTCGAGAGCGTCGAGCGGCCGCAGGAAGGGCAGGTAGACCACCTCCCACCCTTGAGACGAGAGCCGGGCCCAGGCGCGAGCCGGGCCGGCGGGAGTCTCCACGAGGGCTCGCGTCAGGCCGCCCGCCGACCGGCGCAGGCGGGTGGAGAGCGGCGGTTCCTCCTCCCAGGGCGAGAGGGAAGCGCGGCCGTCCGGCGTGTAGAGCGCATAGAGGGCCGGCTGGGCGATCTCCTCCACCGGGCCGGCCAGCGGGCCGCCCCTGAGCAGGCCGACATCGACCTCGGAGAGGCGCTGCCAGTCATGGACCTCGAAACCCGGCCGGGGCACGAGCCAGTAGCGCACCCGGGCCCACGGCCGGCCGCCGACGCGCAACGGGACGACGCCGGAGATCAGCAGGTCCTCCCACAGCGGCAGCCGGAGGTCCTCCCAGCGGCCGGGATCCGGATCGACCAGGCCCTGATCGGTCAGCGGCATGCCGAAGGAGAAGGAGGATGCCGCCGGAGAGTCCGCCGTCTGCACCACCAGCGCCGAGAGCGAATGATGCCGCGCCAGAGGCGAGTCCTTCCACAGCGCGTAGGCGAGGTCCTGCCGCTCGAGGCCCGCCGGCGCCCGCGGGATCACTCGCGCCAGATCGAGCGTTTCGAAATAGCCGCCGATCTCGCGGGACACGGCCGCGATCTCCGCCCGCGTCGGCGGCGACAGCCGGGCCAGGAGCTCGCGGCCCGCATACTCCCGGAGCCGCAGACGATAGGCGGTCTCCCAGCTACCGGCGGCCGCGAACGCCGACATCAGGACCAGCCCCGTCAGGCCCGCCGCCTCCCGCAGGCGCCGCGGCTGGGCGTAGAGGGCGGCCGCCGCGCCGCCGGTGAGGAGGAGCGGCACGGCCAGAAAAGGTTGATCGCAGAGCGCGGCGCCCCCGAGCAGCAGGGCGGCGGCGGTCCAGGCCGCGAGATCGCGCGGCGGGGTGCGCTCGCCGCGCGGACGGGCGAGGCAGAAGAGGCCGAAGGCCGCGGCAGTGAAGCCGAGCCGGAGGGCGAAGACCTCGGCGGAAGCCAGGATCCCCCCGGCGAGATCGAGCGGGCCCCAGAAGCGCTGGAGCCCCCACGCGGCGGCGACGAGCAGCAGGACGGCGCCGGCCCCGACGAGCCAGGAAGGAAGGCGAGCGCCGCGGCGCGGACGGCTCCAGCCGCCGGCCGCCGCGACGGCCACTCCGGCGAGCAGGACGCCGAAGGCCCGGGCCGGGACGGCGGCCGCGGCGCCCAGGGCGATGAGACCGCCGATCGCCAGGGGACCCACGAAGCGCGCGGGATGATGCTCCGGCGCCGCCGCGCCTCCCCCCAGCGCGAGGCCCAGGAAACGCAGGACGGCGACCGACAGCAGGGCGAGGCCGATCCCCAGCCAGGCGAGGCGGTCCGCCGGCGGCCAGCGCGAGGGCTGCGCCACCGCCGGGGCTCTCTCGACCACCAGCGCCGGAGCTCCCGGCAGGGTCACCAGCTCGGCTCCTCCCAGGACCTGCGCCGCGCCGTCGGCCAGGGTCCAGCGATCCCGGCCGCCTTTGCCGAACGGCGGGGCATCGGTCGCGAAGCTCGCTCCGGCGACCACCCGCCAGGGCCGCTGGCTCCGCTCGAGCGGATGGATGGCGAGGAGCGTCACGGCGCTGAAGCTCGCCCGGTAGTCGAAACCGGAGCGCGGGATCTCCTGGGGCAGCTCGTGGAGCAATCCCTCGCCCGCCCACGCGACCGGCACGCCGTCCGGGTCGATCAGCAGAAGGGCGCGCCGGCCCTTCTCCGCGCCGCCGCTCTCGATGCGCGCCAGCCGGCTGAACGCCGCCAGCCGGGCCGCCGGCGTGTCCGCCGGCCTGCCCAGAGCGGACGCGGCGCCGGCGGCTTCTTGCCGCAGGCCGTCCCACAGGCGAGCGTAGGTCTGCCGGGTTTCCCGCTTCCATTCGGCCCGGGATTCGCGCTCGCGGCGGCCGACGGCCCAAGCGGACACCAGGACGGCGACCGCCAGCGCCAGGATCGGGCCGGCGATGCGCCGCTCGCGCGCCGGCCGCACCGCGAGCCAGAGAAGGGAGAGGACGAGCAGGGCGGCCGCGGCGCCGGCGGCCGGCAGCAGGGGGACGGCCACCAGCGCGGCGACGAGGAAGGCTTCGAGCAGCGCCAGCTTCGCCGGCGCGAGGGAAGAGACTTTCACCGCGGCAGCATCGGCAGGTCCACTCCGCGCTCCCGGGCGCAGGCGACCGCCTCGGGGTAACCGGCATCGGCGTGGCGCGCCACCCCCATGCCGGGATCGCCGGTGAGGACCCGCTCCAGCCTCCGGGCCGCCGCGTCGGTGCCGTCGGCGACGATCACCATGCCGGCGTGGAGGGAATAGCCGATGCCGACGCCGCCGCCGTGGTGGACGGAGACCCAGGTCGCGCCGTTGACGGCGTTGAGGAGGGCGTTGAGGATGGGCCAGTCGGCGATGGCGTCCGAGCCGTCGCGCATGCCTTCCGTCTCGCGGTTGGGCGACGCCACCGAGCCGCAGTCGAGATGGTCGCGACCGATGACGATCGGCGCCTTCACCCGGCCCGCGGCCACCAGCTCGTTGAACACCCGGCCGGCTTTCGCCCGTTCGCCGTAGCCGAGCCAGCAGATGCGCGCCGGCAATCCCTGAAAGGCCACCCGCTCGCCGGCCATGCGGATCCACCGCGCCAGCGCCGCGTCTTCGGGAAACGTCGCCAGGATCGCTTCGTCCGTCGCCGCGAGGTCCGCCGCGTCGCCCGAGAGCACGGCCCAGCGGAAAGGTCCCTTGCCCTCACAGAACAGCGGCCGGATGAACAGCGGCACGAAGCCGCCGATGTCGAAGGCGCGCGCCTCCCCCGCCGCCAGGGCCTGCCCGCGCAGGTTGTTGCCGTAGTCGAAGGTGACGGCGCCGCGTTCCTGCAGGGTGAGCATGGCGCGCACGTGATCCGCCATCGAAGCCATGGCGCGCGCCTCGTAGTCCCGCGGATCCTCCCGGCGCAGGCGGAGGGCCTCCTCGAAGGGGATGCCGTGCGGCACGTAACCTTCGAGAGCGTCATGGGCGGACGTCTGATCCGTCAGCACGTCCGGCACCAGGCCGGCCGCTACCAAATGTTCCAGGAGATCGACGGCGTTGGCTTCGACGGCGATCGACACCGCCTGCCGCCGGTCGCGCGCCGCGAGCGCCTGCTCGACGCCGGTCGCGAGGTCCGGGGCCACCGTGTCGAGATAGCGGGTGGCGAGGCGGCGCTCGATGCGCGTCCGGTCCACCTCGGCCACCAGGCAGACGCCCTCGTTCATGGTCACCGCGAGGGGCTGGGCGCCGCCCATGCCGCCGAGGCCGGCGGTGACGGTGAGGCGTCCGGCGAGCGAGCCGCCGAAGCGCTGGCGGGCGCACTCGGCGAGCGTCTCGTAAGTCCCCTGCAGGATGCCCTGGGTGCCGATGTAGATCCACGAGCCCGCCGTCATCTGGCCGTACATGGTGAGGCCGAGCCCCTCCAGCCGGCGGAACTCGTCCGCCGTGGCCCAGTGGGGCACCAGCAGCGAGTTGGCGATCAGCACCCGCGGCGCCTCCGCATGGGTGCGGAAGACCGCCACCGGCTTGCCCGACTGGACGAGGAGCGTCTCCTCGTTCCCCAACCGCCTGAGCGTCTCGACGATCGCCTCGAAGCACTCCCAGTTGCGCGCCGCCTTGCCCGAGCCACCGTAGACCACCAGCTCCTCCGGCCGCTCGGCCACCTCCGGATCGAGATTGTTCATCAACATGCGCAGGGCGGCCTCCTGCTGCCAGCCGCGGCAGGAGATCTCCGCGCCGCGCGGCGCGCGCACGGTGCGGGGTCGAACGGCGCTGAGGGTCGAGGTCGTCGTGGCCATAGACGGGTATTCTACTCTCCTGGTCACCCTGATCTGTCCCGTCCGCGAATGCGGGGAGCCTCTCGAAAGACGGAGCCGGAGCCTCGCCTGCTCGCGGGGGCATAGCTTCGATCTCGCGCGCAGCGGCTACTGCAACCTGCTGCAGCCGCAGGACCGCCGCTCGCCGCGGCCCGGCGACTCCCGAGCCGCGGTGGAGGCCCGCCGCCGTTTCCTCGATGCGGGATACGGCGAGCCCCTCCTCCGGGCGTTGCTGGAGAAGATCGACGCGCTCGCCCTCCGGCCCGGCGCCGCCGTGCTCGACGTCGGCTGCGGCGAAGGGACCTGCCTCGGCAGGATCGCCGGCGAGCGGCCACTCGAAGCCCATGGGACCGATCTCTTGACGATCGCCATCGACCTCGCCGCGCGGCGCTATCCCCGGCCGGCCTGGATCGTCGCCAACGCGGACCGCTTCCTCCCCTATGCCGCGGGCTCTTTCGATCTCGTCCTGTCGATCGACGCCCGTCTGCCGGCGGCCGAGCTGCAGAGGGTGCTGGCTCCCCAGGGCCGCCTTCTCGTCGCGGTGCCGGGGCCGGACGATCTCTTCGAGCTGCGCGCGGCGGTGCTCGGCGAAGGAACGCTGCGCGACCGCATGGAGCGGGCCGCCGCCGCGCTCTCCGGACACTTCGAGATCGAGAGCCGGCGGAGAATCAGCCACACGGTCCGGCTCACGCCGGAGGCCGCGCGCGACGCTCTCGCCGCCACCTACCGCGGCGCGCGCCGGAGTCAGCGGGAGCGCAGCGATGCGATCTCCACCCTGGACGTAACGCTCAGCCACGACCTGGCCTGCTGCAAAAGCCTCAAGACCAGAAATTGACAGCTTTCGATTTCCCCCGCTGCCAAAATTTGTCGCTCCGCATGGGGAGGATCGCACTCAAGTTGTTGAAAACAAGGAGTAAAGCCTTCGGGTATGGGCTTTGCTCTTTACTGGTTCCAGCGCGACGCAACAAAGGTTGGCTTTACTCCGGGTTGGCTGAATTCCCCCTAGCGCCCCCCAAAAGGGGGCTTTTTTTCTGTCCGCATAGAATGGTGGGCGGACATGGACGACGCCACCCGGCCTTCCCTCTCCGTCGTCATCCCGACGCAGGACACGCGGGAGCTCACGCTGAGCTGCCTCGACGCCCTCTATGCTTCCCCGCCGCCGGGGATGGAGGTGATCCTGGTGGACGACGCCAGCGGCGACGGCACCGCCGAGGCGGCGCTGGCGCGCCATCCCGAGGTCGTCGTCCTGCGCAACGAGCGGCCGCAGCGCTTCACCCGCTCGGCCAACCGCGGCCTCGCCCGCGCCGGGGGCGAGATCCTGCTGCTCCTCAACAGCGATACCGAGGTGGAGGCCGGCGGGCTCGCCCGTCTGCTCGACGCCTTCGCGCGGCAGCCGGACCTGGGGATCGCGGGCGCCCTTCTCCACTATCCGGACGGCTCGCCCCAATGGAGCGGCGGCCGGGAGCCGTCGCCCGCCTGGTTCTTCGCGCTGGGCAGCGGCCTGCCGGGGCTGCTGGAGCGCCTGCCGCTCTACCGGCGCGCCAAGCCGCTCGCCCCGGCGCATCCGGCGCGCGTCGACTGGGTGACGGGAGCGGCCATGGCGATCCGGCGGGCGGCGTGGGAAGCGGCGGGACCCTTCGACGAAGGCTTCCACTTCTACGCCCAGGACCTCGACCTCTGCCTGCGCGCCGGGCGCGCCGGTTGGCGGACCGAAGTGCGGCCCGAGCTGCGGGTGCTGCACCATCACGGCGCGACCATCGGGCAGACCCCCGGCGCCGCGCGGCGCCAGCATCCCGAGCTGCTCTGGGGCGACCTGCTGCGCTGGGCGCGCAAGCACCGCGGCGAGCCCTGGGCCGGACGCGCCGAAACGGCGTTGCGCACGGGAGGCGCCCTGCGTCTGCTCTCGCGGCGCCTGGCGCGCCCTTTCCTCGCCGCCCCGAAGCGCCGCGCCTGGCGGGAGGATGACCAGGCTCTGCGGGCGGCGCTGGCGGGATTGGGAAAATCCTCGTGATGCTATCCTTGCCGTCCTTTTCTCCTTGCCATGCGTGAAATCTTCCGCTACCGCGACCTCATCTTCGCCCTGGTCTCCCGGGAGCTCAAGGTGCGCTACCGCCGCTCCGCCATCGGCTTCACCTGGACGATGCTGCAGCCGCTGCTGACGATGCTGGTGCTGCAGGTGGTCTTCAGCGCCATCTTCCGCGTCAAGCTCGACAATGGAAACTACGCGGTCTTCGCCATGGCCGGCATCCTCTTCTGGAATTTCTTCAGCCAGGGCATCGTCGCCTCCATGAACAGCCTCAAGGGCAACGCGCAGCTCCTCCGCAAGCTGCCGATTCCCAAGGAGGTCTTCCCGCTGGCGACCGTCATCTCCGGGGTGATCAACCTCGGCTTCGCTCTCGTGCCCCTGCTGCTGATCATGGCTGTGACGCACCATCCCCTGACGCCGGCGCTGTTCTTCCTGCCGGTGTCGATCCTGCTGGCCGCGCTGTTCACCCTGGGAGCCGGCCTCCTGCTCTCGCCGCTCGCGGTCTTCTTCAGCGACGTCATCGAGCTGATCGGCGTGATCCTCTCCATGCTCATGTACATGACGCCGGTCATCTATCCGATGAAGATCCTCGAGGGGACCCGCTTCCTGCCGGTGGTGCGCTTCAATCCCGTGCGCTCGATCCTCGAGGTCTTCCGCGATCCCATCTATCTGGGCAAAGTGCCGCCGATCACCCATCTCTCCGTCTGCTTCGGCATCGCCGTGGCAGCCCTCGCCCTCGGCTCCTTCGCCTTCCGGCGCAGCAGCGACCGCATTCCGTTCTACATCTGATGGACGATCTGAGCATCCGGCTCCAGGGAGTCTCGCTGTGCTACCGGCTGGCCAAACAGCGGATCCCCTCGCTCAAGGAATACACGATCCATTTGTTGCGCGGAGCCCTCTCCTACGAGAAGCTCTGGGCGCTGCAAGACGTCGACCTGACGGTACGGCGCGGGGAGACGCTGGGCATCGTCGGCCGCAACGGCGCCGGCAAGAGCACGCTGCTCAAGGTCATCTCCGGCGTGCTCAAGCCTTCCGCCGGCACCGCCACGGTCAAGGGGCGGCTGGCTCCCATCCTAGAGCTCGGCAGCGGCTTCGACTATGAGCTGACCGGTATCGAGAACGTCTATCTCAACGGTCTCCTGCTCGGGCACACGCGGCGCGAGGTCGAGGAGAAGATCGCCGAGATCATCGACTTCAGCGGCCTCGGCGATTTCATCCGCTCGCCGCTGCGCAACTACTCCTCCGGCATGCAGGCGCGCCTCGGCTTCGCCATCGCCACCGCCTGGGTTCCCGACATCCTGATTCTCGACGAGGTCCTCGCGGTGGGTGACGTGACCTTCACCGAGAAATGCGAGCAGCGCATCCGCCGGTTCCACGACGCCGGCTCGACCGTGCTCCTCGTCTCCCACGACTCCACGGCGATCCTCAAGAGTTGCAGCCGCTGCATCTGGCTCGATGACGGCCGCGTGCGGGCCGACGGCGGCTCGCGGGAGGTGGTCAACCTCTACCTGCGCGAGCACGGCACCGAGCCGGTCGACCACGAGGCGGGCCGGCTGCAGACGCCTGCTTGACGGAGCTTGACTTGTATTGCAACGCCTGCACTGCGGCGGGCTCCGAAAGAGCTGCACAGGGGGCCCTTATTGCCACGCGGCGCGGCGCCGATGGGACGCAAAGCGGAACCCTTGTGATGCAGCCGAGCCGTCGCGCCGTGCAGCGGACGCGTTGTACGTTGCAATGTCTCCGTTGCGTTGTACAAGCTCCTGCCTGTACGTTGTACCGCCTCCGCTGCAACGTACAAGCTGTCGCCTGCACGTTGCAACACCTCCGCTGCGACGTACAAGCCGTCGGCTGCACAGTGCAACGCCTGCGCTGGGACGTACAAGCGATCACCTGTATAGCGCAACGCCTCCGGTGCACCGTACAGGCCGCCGCCTGTACAGTGCAGCGGCTCCACTGCGTGTGCCAATGGTGCCCTTGCGTTGCAGCGGCTGTAGCTGAAGCGGCTCAGCGCGGACCTGGGTAGACTCGCGGCATAATACGCGGATGCAGCCAACCGTCCTCGACGAGATCTTCGATCCGGCAACGGGCAAGCACCAGGTCCGCGGCATCTTCGGATGAAGGACAAGTAGGACGATCAGAAGGCCCCCGATACGAGGCGACGGCGGTTCGCTAAACAGGGCTCCGAGTCCAGCCCGGGTATGGTAAACTTGGCGCGCGAGCGGTGACCACGGGTCCAAGTTCCGGGTTCGAGGTCTTATGCCCCGGGGCGTCACGACGAGTTCCTAGGAACCTTGATCCTGCTTTCAGGAGCGCCTACCTCATTTGTGGCACCGCTCGCTTCTTCGTCTTCCCGGATACCATGCCGAAGGACACATTCAAGGCTCTGGTTGCAGCGGTTGCCTTGGTTCTTGCCGCCTGCAGCGGCATGGCGAGAGGACCTGCCGCCGGCAATGAGGAGGCGGACTGCAAGACGTACCAGCTCCCGAACAATCCCGACGTGATTCCTCCCCGGCTGATCCATCACGGGCGGCCGCAACCACCCCCCGCGACCGACCCGCGGGGCGGCTTTGTTTGCGTCCGAGCCACCGTCAGCCCGTCGGGAACCGTCATCGATCCGGTGGTCGTCAAGACGGACAATCAGGATTTCGCTCAGGCTTTCCTGCGGGCGCTGCCTGATTGGAGCTATGAACCTGCCACTCGCGGCTCGGCGCGGGTTTCCTACCACATCACGCTGTTTTCTCGCTTCAGGCCGACGAAGTAGCTCGGACCTCGCGTCTGCCCACAGAAGAACAAGTAGGTCCGATGGCTCGCGGGAGCACGCCGATATGGAACCCCATCTCGTCACTGATCCCAAGCACCTGGCTGTCCTCGACGAGCTCATGCAGCGGGAGCCGATCTTCCATCGGCCGGAGCTGGGGACGACGCGACGCGATTTCGAGAGGATGACGGATCGGGCCTTCTGGGAAGTCGGGGCCTCCGGGCGCCGTTATAGCCGGCAGTACGTTCTGGACGAGCTTGAGAAGCGCTACGAGAATCCGGGCGAGGACCTGTGGGAGACCAAGGACTTCCACTGTCTGGAGATCGCTCGCGACAACTACCTCCTCACCTACACCTTGCTGCAAGGCCAGCGCGTGACTCGCCGCTCCACGATCTGGCGGCGCACGGAGGAAGGTTGGAAGATCGTCTACCACCAGGGGACTATCGTTGAGGAACCGGTCGAAGAAAAAGTCGAGCTCTCTGCAGAGGAGCAGGCCGAGCTATGGCAAGAGTGGGTTGAGAGCGGTCCCCAAGGTCCGATCTCCGCCGAAGAAACAAGCTGATAGCTCAACGATTGCGATTTGACCGGAGCTCGTCGAGCAAAGTCTGGCCGTCCACATAGTTGCCCTGCCGGATCTGCTCCACGGCTTCTAAGAGTTCCTCTTCCTCCTCCGGCGTGAGGCGAATCGGCTCATTCGGCTCGGGAGCGTCCGGGCGCGAGGACTCCACCTTCACGCCGGCAACCCTTTCTCCACGATGCCCTCCATGACCTCGCTGAAGTGGTCGATCTCCTCCAGGGTCGTGTAGACGCTCGGCGTGACGCGCAGGCCGCGGAACTCGGGGTGGACGATGGGGGTGGCGAGGATGCGTTGCTGCTTCCAGAGGTAGTCCGCCAGCGGGCCGGGCTCGACTCCTACGATCTCGACGTTGGCGATACCGCAGGACCTCCCCGGCTTGAGGCTGGTGTGGAGCCGCACCCGCCCGTGTCCCTGGAGCCGGTTTGCCCAGCGCGCCGTCAGGTAACGCAGGCGGGCCGTCTTGCGCTTGGCTCCGATGCCTTCGTGGAAGGTGAGCGCTTCGGCGATGGCCAGGTTCTGGGCCGAGGGGTGGGTGCCGATCTCCTCGTACTTGCGGATGTCTCCGTCCAGAGTGGTCGGAGCCGCCATCAGCGGCCAGAGATCGCGGATCTTCTCCCGCTTCACGTAGAGCATCCCCGTGCCGTGCGGCGCGAAGAGCCACTTGTGCAGGCTCGTCGCGAAGTAGTCGCAGCCGAGATCGGCGTGGGTGAAATCGAAATGCGCGAACGAGTGGGCGCCGTCGACGATCACCGGGATGCCCCGCTCGCGCCCCAGCTCGACCACCCGCTTCACCGGCAGGATCTGACCGGTCAGGTTGATGACGTGGCACATCAGGATGAGCTTGGTTTTCGGCGTGATGTTGCGCCGGTAGAGGTCCACGACCTCGTCGTCGTCCTCGGCCGGCACCGGCAGCGAGAACTGCTTGAGCATGATGCCCTCGCGGCGGCCCCGCTGCTCGAAGGTGGCGATCATGCGCGGGTAGTCCTGGTTGGAGGTGAGCACCTCGTCGCCGCGCTGGAGGTCGAAGCCGAACTGGCAGATCTGCAGGCCTTCGGAAGCGTTGCGCACCAGGGCGATCTCCTCCGCGCCGACGCCGAAGGTGCGGGCCAGTCGCTGGCGCACCGTCTCGCGCTGCGGCTCGAGCACCTGCCAGAGCGCCACCGGAGGCGGCGTCGAGTTCGAGAAGTCGAGGTGCCGCTTCTGCGCCGCCTGCACCACCGCCGGCGACGGGCTCACGCCGCCGTTGTTGAGGTTGATGACGCTGCGGTCGAGGGTGAACGCCTGTTGGATGTCGAACCAGAACGACTCGTCGCCCGCCGCCTCCTCCGCAGTGCCAGGGTAGGACGCCACCTTCGCGAGGACCTGCCGCACGCCCACCGGGTCGAGCATGGCCGCGGCCACTCCCAGCGCGGTGGGTTTTCCTACGGCTCCGAGGAATTCGCGGCGGTTCATGGTGACCTCCTTGTGCCGGAGGATTCTACGCTGGTAAAGGACAACAAGGACAGCAAAGACTACAAGGACAACGATACCTGTCCTTTCTATCCTTGGAGTCCTTGCTGTCCCTTGGGTCCTTTCTTCCCCTCACCACCTAAGGGGGCTTTACATCGCGCCCTCCCTTCCCATATCCTCCTCCCCTCACATGATGAGGGAATGAACCGATGCCGAAGACCTCTCTCGACCTGATGCAAGGGACCGTGGCGGTCCTCATCCTGAAGACGCTCTCCTGGGGCGCGCTGCACGGCTACGACATCTCGCGCTCGATCCGCCGGCGCAGCGACGGCGCTCTCGGACTGGAGGACGCGGCCCTCTACCAGGCTCTCCACCGTCTGGAGCACAAGGGTTGGATCGAGGCCGAGTGGGGCCTCTCCGAGAACAACCGCCGGGCGAAGTTCTACGGCCTGACGAAGGAGGGGCGCAAGGCTCTCCAGGCCGAGGTCTCCACCTGGCGCAGCTACGTCGAAGCGGTTTCCAAGGTGCTGGAGACCGCCTGACGGTCATGCCCGGCCGGCGCCTCTTCCGCTTCCCCTGGCGGACTTCGGCCCAGGTGGCGGCCGACGTCGACGAGGAGCTGCGCTTCCATCTGGAGATGGTGGCGCGGGAGCTCGTCGAGGCAGGGTGGCCTGAAGAAGGAGCGCGGTTGGAGGCGGCACGGCGGTTCGGCGATCTGGAGGCGACGCGCAGGATCTGTCGCCAGTTGGATCTCAGCAAGGAGAAACAGATGAAGTGGATCAAGGCGCTCGAGGAGCTCGGGCAGGACCTTCGTTTCGCCCTCCGGCAGCTCGCCAAGAGCCCGGGGTTCACCCTGATCGCGATCCTCACCCTGGCGCTGGGGGTGGGAGCCACGACGTCGATCTTCAGCGTCGTGGACGGCATCCTCCTGCGTCCTCTCCCCTTCCCGTCCCCGGACCGCTTGGTCCGCGTCTATCCTCTGAGCGACGAGGGAAAGCCGACCGCCTTCTCGGTGCTCAACTATCTCGATTGGCGCAAGCAGAGCCGCACGGTGGAGGCGGCTTCGCTCCTCGATACGACTTCGGTGAACCTGACCGGCGCCGGCGGCGAGCCTGAGCGCCTGCGGGGCGCGCTGGTCAGCCCGGAGTTCTTCTCCGTCCTCAAGGCTCCCTTCCGCGCCGGCCGCGGCTTCGCGGCGGGCGAAGACAGGCCCGGCGCCGCCCGCGTGGTGGTGCTCTCCGAGGAGCTTTGGGAACGGCGTTTCGGCGGCGATACCGGCCTGGTCGGCCGCGCCGTGACGCTCGACGGCACGCCTTACACCGTCATCGGCATCGCCGGCCGCAACCGCTGGCCCAGCATCGTGGATCTCTGGATGCCCTTCGAGCT
Source organism: Acidobacteriota bacterium (assembly GCA_046765915.1). Lineage (GTDB taxonomy): Bacteria > Acidobacteriota > Thermoanaerobaculia > Multivoradales > UBA5704 > DATARR01. The sequence continues at coordinate 132,351 of JBKPTH010000057.1, forward strand.
GACCGCGGAGAGGATCGATCCGGGCAATCGCGGCGCCATCTATCTTTCGTCCGTAGCCCGTCTGGCCCCAGGGGCGAGTCTCGAGGGAGCGCGCGCCGAGGCGCGGACGATCGCGGCGCGGCTCGCGGCCCAATACCCGGAGAAGAACACGGGATACCGGATGGACGTCGCCGGCATGCAGATCTTCATGGTCGGCGACGTCCGCACGCCGCTGCTGGTCTTGATGGGCGCCGTGCTCTTCGTGCTGCTCATCGCCTGCGTCAACGTCGCCAACCTGCTGCTGGTGCGCGCCTCCAGCCGCGAGAGCGAGCTGGCGGTGCGCACGGCGCTGGGCGCGGGACGGGCGCGCATCGTCCGCCAGCTCCTGACCGAGAGCGTGGTGCTCTCTCTCCTCGGCGGCGCGGCCGGCGCGGCTCTCGCCGTTTGGGCGACGCGGGCGCTGGTGGCGCTGGCGCCGCAGAAGACGCCGCGGCTGCAGGAGGTGGGGGTCGATTCCTCGGTGCTGCTGTTCACCCTGGCCGTCAGCCTGGGCACCGGCATCCTCTTCGGCCTGGCGCCGGCCCTCCGGGCTTCGCGGCCGGATCTCAGCGCGGTGCTCAAGGAAGGAGCCCGCAGCTCCAAGGGGCGCCTCGCCGTGCAGGCGCGCAGCGTGCTCGTCGTGGTGGAGACGGCGCTGGCCGTCGTGCTCCTCGCCGGCGCCGGCCTCCTGCTGCGCAGCTTCGGCGAGCTGCTGCACGTCGATCCCGGATTCAAACCGGAGAACGCCATCGTCTTCAACCTCGCCCCTCCCTCCCCGAAGTACGAGAAGGACCCCCAGCTCCGGGCGTTGGCGAATACGCTGGTGGAGCGGCTGCGGAGCCTTCCCGGCGTCACGGCCGCCGGGGCGGCGTCCGCATGGCGCTCGGCGCGAGCCGCGACCGGGTGGTGCGCATGGTGCTCGGCCAGGGCCTCGTCCTGGCGTTCACCGGCGCCGCCGCCGGCCTGGTCGGAGCGTTCCTCGCCACCCGCGGGCTGCGCACCCTTCTCTACTCCGTCAGCGCCAGCGATCCGGTGACCTACACGGGCGTGGCGCTGACGCTCGTCCTAGTGGCCGCCTTCGCCTCCTATCTGCCGGCGCGGCGGGCGGCGCGCACGGAGCCGCAGTTGGCGTTGCGGGGGGAGGTGTAGCAGCTCAGCTCTCCGCAAGGATGACTGTCGAGAGCTCGGTGTCGTAGAATCGTGCTATGAGCATCTCCCCGTATCCTCGGTATAGCAAGGAGGAGTTCGCACGGCGGGGTAACGAGATCTATGAGCGCGAGGTGCAACCTCAGCTCAGCGCACAAGATGCCGGCAAGTTTGTCGCCATCGATATCGAGACGGGCGCTTTCGAGACCGATGCCGACGAGATTGCCGCTTCGCATCGGCTGCTCGCTCGCAACCCGGAGGCCCAGATCTGGTTCCGGTTGGTCGGTTCTTCCCATACTCGCCGTTTCGGCCCACGCAGCAGGACCGCCGCTTAGCGAATGATTGTCGGCGCCATGAATGCGCAGCGCGAGGCGATCGTGCGCCTCGTGGTTCTTGGCCCTGGAGGCCAGGGGAGGCAGATCGAGGCGATCCTGGATACAGGCTACACAGGTTCCCTCACCCTACCTTCGGCTGTGGTCTCCGATCTGGGTCTCCCTTTCCGCGGGAGGGGAAGCGTCCTGCTGGGAGATGGCAGCGAAAGCGAGTTCGATGTCCACGAAGCGACCGTAGCCTGGGCAGGCGAGCACCGTTTGGCTGCGATCGACGTGGCGGAAACAGACCCACTCCTCGGAGTGGGCCTCCTGCTGGGAAACGAGCTGACGGTTCAGGTGATTGTTGGAGGAGAGGTTGCTCTCCGGAGGCTGAGGCTGGCTTGAGCGAGTCCCTCCCAAGGTGTTCGCCAGCTTAGGAATCCTTCCCTTCCCCCCCCTCTCCAGCTCCCGTGGAGAGGGGGCCAGGTGAGGTCTCGAAGGGCAGACCGTCGCCCGAGGCCACGCCCGCCTGGGCCGCCCTCTTCGCCGCCTCCGGCCGGCTACCGGGTTTCTCGACGGGCACGCCGTCGCGGCAGATGAGGCAGTCGGCGGGCGTGTAGGCCTGCAGGTCGAGCTGCAGCAGGGCGTGGAACGGCACGTCGAAAGGATCGCGGCCGCCGGTGCGGTCGATGATGGCGCCGACGCCCACCACGCGGGCGCCGCGGGCGGTGGCGAGCGCCATCGTCTCCAGGGTCGAGCGTCCCGTGGTCACCACGTCCTCCACCACCACCACCCGTTCTCCCTGACGAAGCGTGAAGCCGCGGCGCAGCCCCATCTCCTCTCCCTTGCGCTCGGTGAAGCGGAAGGGGACCCCCAGCCCGGCCGCCACCTCGTGGCCGATGATGACGCCGCCCAAGGCGGGAGAGAGCACCGAGTCGGGATGGAAGGCGCGCAGCCGCTCGGCGAGGTCCTGTCCCACCTTGCGGGCGCGCACCGGATCCTCGAGCAGTAGGGCGCACTGCACGTAGGCTTCGGAGTGGAGGCCGGAAGAGAGGAGGAAGTGGCCGCGGCGCAGGGCGCCGCTCTCCTCGAGCATCTGCACCAGGATGCGTCGCTCACGATTCACGGATCGGCTCCTCGCGGTGGATCTCGTACTGGTCGAGCTTCTTGTAGAGGTTGCTGCGGGGGGTGTCGATCGCCTGCGCCGTCTGCGTGACGTTCCAGTTGTTCTCCTCCAGCTTGTGGAGGAGGAACATGCGCTCGGAGAGATCGCGGAACTCGCGCAGCGTCTGCACGGCGAGCAGCGAGGTAGAGAGCTCGGGCCGCGAGCCGCCGGTGGCGGCGAGGACGTCCTCGCGGGTGACCACGTCGCCGTGCGAGAGGATGAGCAGGCGCTCGACGAGGTTCTTGAGCTCGCGCACGTTCCCCTTCCAGGGCAGCGCCTTCAGATGGGCCAGCGCCTCGGGGCTGAACTCCTTGGCCTTGTAGTTGTTCTGGTCGGCGTAGCGGCGCACGAAGTGCTCGACGAGCAATTGCAGGTCCTCGAGATGCTCCCGCAGCGACGGGGTGCGCACCGGGATGACGTTGAGCCGGTAGAACAGGTCCTCGCGGAAGCGGCCGCCCGCGATCTCCTCCTCCAGGCTGCGGTTGGTGGCCGCCACCACCCGCACGTCCACCTGGATCGTCCGCTCGGCTCCCACCGGCTCCACCTCCCCATTCTGCAGCACCCGCAAGACCTTTGCCTGCGTGCGGGCGGACATGTCGCCCACCTCGTCGAGGAAGATGGTGCCGCCGTCGGCGGTGACGAACTTGCCCATCTGCTTGCGCACGGCGCCGGTGAAGCTCCCCTTCTCGTGGCCGAAGAGCTCGGACTCGATCAGATCCTCGGGGATGGCGGCGCAATTGACCTGCACGATGGGACGGTCGCGGCGGGAGGACAGGCGATGGATGGCGCGCGCCACCAGCTCCTTGCCGGTGCCGCTCTCGCCGGTGATCAGCACGGTGGCGGGCGTCGGGGCGGCCTTCTCGATGGTCTCGCGCAGCCGGCGCATCGTCGGCGCGGCGCCGATGAGCTGCTCGGGCTCGGTGCGCAGGTTGCGGTTCTCCGCCTGCAGGCGCCAGGCCTCGACGGCGTTGCGCAGCGAGAGCAGCACGCGCTCGCGCTGCAGCGGCTTCTCGAAGAAGTCGAAGGCGCCCCGGCGGGTGGCCTCGACGGCGGTGGCCACGTCGGCGTGGCCGCTGATCATCAGCACCGGCATGTCGTAGCCCCGCTCGCGCAGGGCCTTGAGCAGCTCGAGGCCGTCCATCTCCGGCATCTTGATGTCCAGGACGATGGCGTCGGGAGCGCGCTCCGCCACCTTGGAGAGGGCCTGCGAGCCGCTCGCCGCCTCCTCCACCCGGTACCCTTCGTACTCCAGGATCATGTGCAGGCTGTCGCGGATCGCGGCTTCGTCGTCCACGATGAGAATGGAGGCACGGTAGCTGTCACCAGGTCTCGGCATGATTGAGCACAGTGTAACAAGAAAGGGGCCGGCCCTCAGGGGCCGGCCCGCAACCACCAAATCGTAGCTCTTTCGGTCTAGCCGATATCGGTCAACGAGCCCCTACGGCACCTGGACGACGGCGAAGAACGGCTGGCGCTCGCCGCGCTGGCCGAACTGCACCGCGTAAAAGCGCAGATAGGTACCCGGTTTTGCATCCTTGATCGCCTTCTCGAAGTCGCCCACTCCCTTGACCTGCCGCCCGTTGACTTCGGTGATGATGCTGCCCGGCCGCACGAACTGCTCGTAGAGCGGGCTGGTGGGAGCGACGCTGGTGACGATGACGCCGTCCACGTCGCCCGGGATGTTGTGCCCCTCGCGCAGGGTGCTGGAGAGGTCCTGATACTGGATGCCCAGCCATTCGATGCCGCCGCCCTGCTCGGGCTTGGCGTTCGAGGCCTCCTCCTCGCCCTGCACCGGACGCTCGCGCAGCTTGACGCGCTTCTGCACCGTCTTGCCGTCGCGGAAGACGTCGAGCGTCACCGCGGCGTCGGGACCCTTCGAGGAGACGTAATCGATGAGGTCGCGGGTGGTCTTGATCTTCCGCCCGTCGACCGAGAGGATGACGTCGCCGTGCTCGATGCCGGCGTCCTCGGCCGGGGTGTTGTCCTCGACCGACTGCACGAGCGCGCCGTCGGTGTTCGGCAGCCCCCAGGCCTGCGCCTGCTGGAAGTCGAGGTTGCGGATGCCGATGCCGAGATAGCCGCGGCTGACCTTGCCGTTCTCGCGCAACTGCGGCAGGATCTCCTTCAGCGTGTTGACCGGCACCGCGAAGCCGATGTTCTCGGCTCCCCAGTTGATGGCGGTGGCGATCGCCACCACCTGGCCGTTCATGTTGATCAGCGGGCCGCCGGAGTTGCCGAAGTTGATCGCGGCGTCGGTCTGGATGAAGTTCTCGAACGACGCGTCGCTGATGCCGAGCGAGCGGCCCTTGGCGGAGACCACCCCGGTGGTCACGGTCTTGTCCAGGTTGAGCGGGTTGCCGACCACCATCACCCAGTCGCCCACCCGCAGGGCGTCGCTGTCGCCGAGCTCGAGGTAGCGCAGGGGATGGCCGGCGTCGATCTTCAGCAGGGCGATGTCGGTGGCCTTGTCGGTGCCCTTGATCTGCGCCGAATAGTCGCGGTCGCCGAGGTGGACCTTCACCGAGGTGGCTCCCTCGATGACGTGGTAGTTGGTCACCACCAGCCCGTCGGGTCCGATGACGAAGCCGCTGCCGCCGGCGTCGGAGCGGAACTCCTCCGGCTGCTGTTCCTCGCCGTCCGGCTGCTGCTGGGGCCGGCGGTTGCGCGGGCCGAAGAAGAATTCGAACGGATCGACGCCACCACCACCGCCGCCGGGGCGGCGCCCGTTGGGGCTCTTCTCGATGGTGGCCGCCTGGATGGATACCACGGCCGGATCGACCGCTTCGGCCAGATCGGCGAAGCTGGGCAATGACGTGCCATGCAGAGATGCCAGCCGGGTGGCGGACAGATTGCCCGTCTCCTGGTCGGCCAAGCTCGGAACGGTCAATTGCAGGCCCCCGGCGAGGACCATGCCGAAGACGACCGCTCCCAGGACGAGCAGGAACGTCGCGAGATTCCTTCTCGATAGATTGCTCATGGGTGCTTCAGGTCTCCTTTCAATAGCCTTCTCGCTTCTCTCCCGAAAGCAAACGTCCTGCCAGGCAAATTCCCCGAGGAAAGAGGCCGGTCAGCTCGAGCCGATCGCGCCAAATTGGCGCATCTGGCTGAGACATCAGAGACCGGAGAGCGGGTCCGGTGATGGCTAGCCTGGATCCAAGCGTCGTCGACGCTCGCGAGCACGCTCTCGGATGCGCTCCCCCTCTTCCGCCATCTCCACAAGCGCCTCAAAGTCGTCTGGGGCACTGGAGGCAGGAGCTCCTTGAGCCTCACGGTCAGCGACTCGAGTCTGTCCTCCTCGGCTGGTGAGAGTCTCGATCCACCGTGCTTACGTGCCAGGATCTCCGAGCGTTCGCCAGCCACCATTTTGAGGTTCTTCTCCCGCGCGGACTCGCTTCCCATCCTTTTTCTCTCTTGGTATCTCTCGCCGGAGTATAGTCGCCCCACCGCTGAACCGAGCCCGCGAAGCGGGCGACGGCATGTAGCCTGGGGCGCGAGCCCCAGGAACGGTCGCCTCAACAATCCCATGAAGCGCCGGAGGCGCGACGGCAGACCGCCCGGCGATGGCCTTGGCTCGTTCGGCGGGGACTCCCCGCCGTCGCAGCGTTCGGTATCGTCGGCGCCCGTTCTGCCACTGTTTCCAGGCGGCACAGCGAAGCCGCCGCCGAATCCAGCCGTCCAGGTCCCGCAGCTCCGTCCGCCTTTCGCAGAAGCCGAAGTAGTTGATCCAGCCCAGCAGGTACTGGCTCAGCTCCCGGATTATCCGCTCCAGGCTGATTCCTCGGTTGCGCTCGACCGCCGGACCACGTCCGCATGATTTCGGCCATGGCGGCCGCAGGCGAGGCGCTTGCCGCTCATGCGGTTCTTGTTGTCGATGAGTCCATCCCCCGAGGAGCTTGAAGACGAAGGGCATTTCATTGTTTCAATGCCATCGCCTTCAGTCCTTAAAGGTCCAGTAGACGTGATAGTCGTAGCCGTCCGTCAGATCCACTCGCTTGAAACCCTTGCCTCGGATTTCGTCGATCAGGTCACCCTTCTGGAAGTTGTGAGCCCAGACGGCGTTGAACAGGACGAACTCCAACGTCAGGCGGTCTGCTTTGGAGCCGGAGACTCGGACCTCCACGTCCATGTTCTGGTCGAGGAAGTGGGTGCGGAGCTGGGAGGCGTAAGCCCGGCGAGCGGAGAGCTCGCCCTGCGCCAGCGTCAGCTCCAGCTCCATCCGCGCTTTCCGCTCCTCGCGGGTCTCCGGGTGATCTCGTAGCTCCGCCGTCGATACCCAGGCGTCCTTTCCGATGCGCACCGTCGAATCACTAGGATCGAAGCCGGAGATCTCCACCTTCTCGTCGTGACGGAGATAGTCACGCCCTTGATAGGTGCCCCGCACGGTTACAGAGCCGTAAGCGTACTTCGGACCCTTAGGAGGCTCGTATTGATAGAGGTCGTGCAGGCTGATCGAGAGCTTGTGCCCGTCCCTCTCGCCGGTGCATTGGTTCGCGGCATCACATAGGACGAGCACGGCTTCGCCGTAGGAGATCGCACCGTCCCTGACGCCCTCGATGGATCCGACTCCGTCATGGATGGCGTACATCGTGTACGGTTGCGGCGGGGCGGCCGGGGTAGGCGGCACCTGCCCTGCCGCCGGAGGGGCGGGCGACTTGCCGCAAGCCAAGTGCACGATGATGAAGATCAGCACCAAGACCACCGCAAAGTAGAGTAACCATGCCACTCTGTGCTCTCGAAGCTGTTTAATGAGCATCGAAGAACTCATGCTGGATCTCTTTGGCGCAGAGGGGAACAGCGCTTCATGGAGGCGGACCGGAAAGAATCTTGCTCTTCTCTGCCTGAAACTCCTCCTCGGTCAAGACTCCCTTGTCGCGAAGAGCGGCGAGCCGCTCAAGCTGTTCTATCTTGCTCATCCCGCTAGGCATCACAGTTTCAGGTGACGGCGTGGGGGCAGCGGCCGCGGATGCGACCTTCGAGAGAACATATGCCTCAAATTCCGCCCGGAACTTCTTCCCCTTGGCGTTTAAGTCGTGTCGCTCACGTGAGTTGCCGCCCGCAAACGTTGCGACTACCGATGCCGTCGAGTTTGAGCCTTCATCGCTCACGCGCACCACGACCATCACGGAGCCAGTGACCGAACCACCGCCCGCCTTCGAGCTGCGCTGATTCCACCCAGTAAAGGTGTCGAACGGCTGCTTGTTGAACTTCCAGATGATTGGATAGACACAGTAGGCGTCAAGCTTCTCGGCACTCAGGGTCACCGGTTCGAACTTGACCAACCAATTCTCGCGATCCGCTGCCGCCGGCACGAGACCATAAGCTTGCCCCCCTTCCTGAACCGCACGCAGGGCGACTTCGCGCCTCAAGGGAATGCTGAACTGCCATGTCGTCGGTTTAGCTGGCACGGCCTGCAATTGGGCTGTCGCGAAATCCGGGGGCACCAACGCCATCAGCGCTAACCCCATGTACAGCGTAGTTGTTACACGTCTGTCCATGCCGTGCATCCCTTCGTTTTTGAGTTTCAGATGCGCCTAATTCTCCCGCCCGGGGCGCCGACCTGTCTACACGCCGGAGTTCCGCCCTGGAAGAATCCCCCGCCCCGTCGTGTTCTCTCCTTCGAGGTGCCCACTCGCCCTCGTTCCGCTGGCCGGCAAGACGCCGGTTTCAGGATTTTTCCGTCTCAGCTTGAATGGACGTATCCTTTTCCCTATAATGGGGCGAGCCAGCTTGCCCTGACCGGCGACGGTCGGTACAAGAAGTGGGCCCAGGCCCACTTTTTTTGTTGGGCAAAGCGAGAGAGAGGAGAGCGATCCGGCACGATGGCCGCGACTCCCGGCCGCATCGAGGAGCTCACGCCCGAGATCGAGCAGATCGCCGCGGCGGCCGGCTGCGAGCTGGTGCACGCGGAGCTCAAGGGCGGGGTGCTGCGGGTGTTCATCGACAAGCCGGAAGGGGTCACGCTGGCGGACTGCGAGCACGTCTCGCGTCAGGTTTCGGCCCTGCTCGACGTGCTGGACTTCGGCGGCAGCCGCTACGTGCTGGAGGTCTCCTCTCCCGGGCTCGACCGGCAGCTCTACAAGCCGGGGGATTACGACCGCTTCGCCGGACGGCTGGCGCGGGTGACTTTCGAGGATCCGGCGACGGGCAGGAAGAAGACGGTGGTGGCGCGCCTCCGCGGGCTGCGCCGGCCGGAACAGGGGGAGGCCGAGGTGCTGCTGGAGGACGGCTCCGGCGAGCCTTGGGGACTTCCCCTCAGGAACGTGAAGACGGCTCGGTTGGAGATCGAGCTGTAGCGCTGCAACGATAGGAAGACAAAAAATGCCTCAGGCTCAGAAGGCACAGACTGCGGAAGTGAACTTGAACGAGATCCTGCGCCAGGTGGCGCGGGAGAAGGACATCGACCTCGAGCGGTGGATCTCCGCGCTCGAGGACGCCATGGCCTCGGCGGCCAAGAAGCAGCACCGGATCAAGGAACCGGTGCGCGCGCATCTCGACCGCGAGACCGGCAAGTTCGAGGCGTTCATCGTCAAGAAGGTGGTCGAGACGGTGGAAGACCCGCTCGCCGAGTGGACGGTCGAGGAGGCGCGGGACCACAAGCCGGACGCCGCGGTAGGCGACGAGGTCCACCTGCCGATCTCCACCGACGGCCTGGGCCGCATCGCGGCGCAGAACGCCAAGCAGGTGCTCTACCAGCGGGTGCGCGAGGCCGAGCGCGAGAACATCTACAACGAGTACATCGACCGCGTCGGCGAGGTGCTCAACGGCACCGTCAAGCGTTTCGAGCGCGGCGACATCATCATCGACCTGGGGCGGACGGAGGCGGTGGTGCCCCGCTCGGAGCAGGCCCGCCACGAGCGCTACAGCCAGGGCGAGCGCATCCGCGCCGTCATCGTCGAGGTGCACAAGCAGCCCAAGGGGCCGCAGATCGTGCTCTCGCGCACCGATCCGCGGTTGCTGGTGAAGCTCTTCGAGACCGAGGTGCCGGAGATCTACGACGGCACGGTGGTGATCAAGAACGCGGTGCGGGCCCCCGGCGAGCGCGCCAAGGTGGCGGTCTACAGCCGCGAGCGCGACGTCGATCCGGTGGGCGCCTGCGTCGGCATGAAGGGCTCGCGCGTGCAGTCGATCATCCGCGAGCTGCGCGGCGAGAAGATCGACATCATCGAGCACAGCGACGACCTGGTGACCTTCGCCCAGAGCGCCCTGGCGCCGGCCAAGATCACCCGCGTCTCGATAACGCACCAGGGCGAGGTGCCGCACCTCGACGTCATCGTGGAGGACGAGCAGCTCTCGCTGGCCATCGGCAAGCGCGGCCAGAACGTGCGCCTGGCCTCCGAGCTGATCGGCTGCCGCATCGACATCAAGAGCGAGAGCGACGTCAAGGACGAGGTGGCCGACGCCCTCGCCCGCATGCTGCAGACGGCGATGAGCCAATCGCCCTCAGCCGCCGCGGAGGAGGAAATGGACGTCACCGCCGCTCCCGGCATCAGCGCCGCGCTCGCCGAGCAGCTCAAGGAGGCGGGCTTCGAGAGCCTCGAAGCGCTGGCCGAGGCGGAGGCGGGGACGCTGCTCGACCTCGGCCTCGAGGACCTCGACCATGCGCAGGCCGAGGGCCTGGTGGACTGGGCGCGGGAGCAGCGGGAGAGGCAGGCGGCGGAGCTGGATCTCGGCCGCCTCCAGCCGGCTGCCGAGGCGCCGGCGACGGCCATGGGCGACGAGGACTTCATGGCGGCGCTGAGCCGCGCCTTCGCCGAGAGCGAGCAGCAGCGGGCGACCGCCGCCCAGACGCGCGAGGACGAAGCGGCGGACGAGGCGGCGGCGGACGCCGCCGCCCAGGAAGCGGGGCTGCGCTCCGAGAACGAAGAGTAGCGGCGGCCCTGCATGGCTGCCGCGGGCGGGTATTTACAGGAGTCACGAGAACCTATGGGAAAGCTTCGAGTCCAGGACCTCGCGAAGATGATGGGGATCTCCAACCAGGACCTCATCTTCAAGCTGAAGTCCATCGGCGTGCGGGTCGAAGGGGATGACGCGTACATCGACACCGACATCATCCAGGCCATCCTGCAGGGCAAGAAGCTCCCCCACCCGCGGGAGGTCATCCTGCGGGACGAGCAGACGCCGCCCGAGGTGGCGCGCCGGCGCACGGCCGCGACGCCGGCCAGCGTGGTCCGCCGTCCGGCCAATCCGCTGCGCCCGAACCGCCCGCGGACGCTGATCCAGAAGGTGGAGCCCCGCATCCAGTCGATGCCGGTGACGGAGCGGCCGATGCCGGCCGCTCCTCCACCGCCGGTCATGGCCGAGGCGATCGCCGCGCCTGCCCCCGAGCCGCCGCGCGCCGAGGCGGCGGCGAGCGTCGGGGCCGCGCTGCCGGTCGAAGCGCCGTCCGTGCGCACGGCCGAGATGCCCTCCCGCCGCGAGACGGTCGCGCCCGTGTCTCGTCCCGTCGTCCCCTCTCGCCAGCCGGCGCCGCCCGCCGGCCGCACCGCTCCCTCACCCCCGGCGGGCC
>JBKPTH010000058.1:0-73359 GCA_046765915.1 Acidobacteriota bacterium
AGAACACCAAGAATCTGCTCTCCATAGCGCCCTACCAGCGGCACCACCATCACCTGACCTCCTGGACCCGTGCCGACTGCCCTTACAACGGTCCTCAGGCCAGCTTACCCCTGTTTGGTTCCGGCTCGGCCGGGTTAGGAGAGGGGTTGGGGTGAGGTCGAGCGGCGAAGACGGCTGAGATTGAGTTTGTAAATTGAAAATAAATTCTTCCTCTTCGACCCGCGCCGTCCGCGCCGAGCTCACCCGCCTCGGCGCCCCCCGCCGGCCGGTCGATGCGGCGGCCGTCGAGGTGATGAAGCCGGCGAGCCGCGAGCGGCCGTTCAACCGCGCCGGGTGGATCTTCGAGCTCAAGCATGACGGCTTCCGCATGCTGGCCGCCGGCGGCAGCGGCGAGGCGCGCCTCCTCTACAAGAAGGGCCGCGACGGCGCGCCGACCTTTCCCGAGCTGGCCGCGGCCGTGGCCGCGCTGCCCTTCCGCTCTCTGATCCTCGACGGCGAGGTGGTGATCCTCGACGAGCAGGGCCGTCCGGACTTCCAGAAGCTGCAGCGTCGCGGTCTGCCAACGGGGCCAGTCTCTCCTGCCCAGGCCGCCGTCGAGCCCGCCGTGCTCTTCGTCTTCGACCTCCTCGGTTTTGAGGACTTCGACCTGCGGCCCTTGCCGCTCGCCGCGCGCAAGGCGATCTTGCGGCGGGTGATCCCGGGCGATGGCCTCCTCCGCGTCGCCGATGAAATACCCGAGCGCGGGGAGGACCTCTACGCCGCCGTCGTCGAGCTGGGGCTCGAAGGCATCATCGGCAAGCGGGCCGATTCGCCCTACCGCGGCGGCTACTCGGCCGACTGGGTGAAGGTCCGCATCGAGCGCTCGTCGGACTTCGCCGTCATCGGCTTCGATCCCGTGCCGCGGACCTCCGGCGCTTTCCGCAACCTCCATCTCGCGGTGCGCAAGGCCGGAGGAGGTTGGCACTACGTGGGCACGGTGGGCACCGGCTTCACCGGCCCGGACGTCGCGGCGCTCCATCCGAAGCTCGACGCGATTCGCCGTCCGAAGGCCGTGATCGCCGAGGCGCCGCGCGGAAATACCGTCTGGGTCGAGCCGGAGTTTGTCGTCGAGGTGCGGTATCAGAAGTGGACGGAGGATGGCCGGCTGCGCGGTTCTGTGTTCCTGCGCGTGCGCGACGACAAGTCCGCCGATCAGTGTTTCCGCCCGGGCGATGAGATCGAAGCCGACGCTGTTGTTGTAGGGGCGCAGCATGCTCGGCCTGCCTTCACCAATCTCGACAAGGTGTTCTGGCCGGACGAAGGGTTCACGAAGGGAGATCTCGTCGAGTACTACCGCGCCGTCGCGCCATGGATGCTCCGCTTCCTGCGCGACCGGCCGCTCGTCCTCGATCGTTATCCGGGCGGCATCGCTGGAAAATCGTTCTTTCAGAAAAGCGCTCCCGCCGGCTCCTCCGGCCGTTTCCGCACGGTGGCGATCGACATCGGCGGCTCGGACCGCGGCCACGAGTACGTCCTCTGCGACGACGTGGACACTCTGCTCGAGCTGGTCAATTTCGGCGCCATCCCTTTTCATGTGTGGTCCAGCCGCGTGCCGAACCTCGACCGGCCGGACTGGTGCATCCTCGATCTCGATCCGAAGAGCGCACCCTTCGCGCATGTGATCGCCATCGCTCTCGCCGTGCGCGAGCTGTGCGAGGAGATTTCTCTGCCGAGCTTCATCAAGACGAGCGGCGGCAGCGGCCTGCACGTGCTGATGCCGACGGGCGGCCGGCTCGATCACGATCAGGTCCGCCAGCTCGCCGAGCTGCTGGCCGGCGTGCTGGTGGCGCGCCTGCCGGCGATCGCCACCACGGCGCGCGCCGTCCGCGCCAGACAGGACAAGGTCTACATCGACGCCCTGCAGAACGGCCGCGGCAAGCTCCTCGTCGCCCCCTACTCCGTCCGGCCGCGTCCAGGCGCTCCCGCCTCGACGCCACTGCAGTGGAGCGAGGTGAACGAGTCTCTGGATATCCGCGCCTTCAACCTGGAAACCTTGCCGGCGCGGATTCGACGGCTGAAGGACGATCCGCTACTGCCGGTGCTCGATCTACGGCCAGATTTGGAGCGAAGTTTGGAGCTGCTGGCTAGGCGACTTGGTTCGAACCGTGACATCTGACTTGGCCGACACGAGATATCAAAGAACGCCTATCTATGATATCCTTAGAAGGGCAGGAGGTGAATCATGGGTGTCCGGAAAACCAGCGTCGAGGTCAATGAAGAGCTTCTAAGGGCCGCTCAGCGGATACTTTCGACCACAACCATCAAGGACACGATTGAGGAGGCACTGCGCGAGGTGCTGCGGAGGAAAGCCCGGCGCGAGGAGGTCGAGGCCCTGTCCACTATGCGCGGAATGGATCTGGCAGATCCAGATGTCATGTCAGGGGCTTGGCGCTCGTGACGCCACGTTATCTCATTGACAAAAGCGCGTTGGCCCGAATGCTGAACGAGACGGTCCAGGACCGACTTGCGCCGATCATCGAAGCAGGTGAGGCTGCGACTTGCGCCATCATCGACCTCGAGGTGCTGTTCAGCGCCCGTAACCGCGAGGAGCACGATCTGATCCGGTACCGCAGAGCTCTCGCTTACGAATCCGTCCCGATTGACGAGACGATCCTCGTACGCGCCATCGATATACAGGCTGAGTTAGCACGAAGTGGCCGCCACCGGATTCCAATTGCTGACCTCATTATTGCGGCGACTGCTGAGGCCGCGGGCTTGACGGTACTCCACTACGACCGTGACTATGACTTGATCGCCGAAGTCACTCACCAGCCTGTGGAGTGGGTCGTCGAGCGCGGCTCCCTATAAGCGTTTCACCCACGACCCGATCCTCAAGGCTCGAAGCCCTGGCGGTCCACCAATCCGGGCAGGCTCGTGTCGGCCGGGCCCTGGGCAGGCAGCTTGTAGTAGCGGAGCCGGCTCGTGCCGAGCTGCTCGATCCAGACCTCCACCTGGGAGACCGTGAACTTCACGATGTTGGGCCACAGGAAGCCGTTGGGGCGCGGCCCGATGATGCGGACGAACACCTCGGAGCGTCCGCGGACGGCGCCGCTGACGCAGAGCGTCTCCGGAACACAGTCGTTCTCCTGCACGCCCGCGAGCGAGGCGATGCGCACCTTGAAGCGGAAGCCCGGCAAGGCCGCCGTGGTGAGCCAGGGGCCGTCCGGCGGCGCGACGTCGCCGGCCTCCGCGCGGATTCCCAGCAAGGTGTTCGGCACGTCGAGCTCGACCGGCTTCCACTCATTGTCGTTGAATTGGCTCCAGGCCGGCCTTTCGCCGCTGCTGTCCCCGGCGAGCATCAGGCCAGCCGCGCCGGAGGCAGGAGACCGCGGCGGGCAGTTGGAAGAGCGACACGAGCCTGCCGACGGTATTCGATGAGTCGAAGAACAAGCCGGACTCGAAATGTCCGTCGTCGTAGCGGATTCCTCCCGTGCACTCCGTCCCGGCCTTGAAGAGGCTTGCGGAGCGATTCTCCGGGAGTCGGAGAGACAGCGGCTGGCTCGATGCGGCGGCGGAGAGGGCGAAACATCCCACTGAGAGCAGTGCGGCAACGCGGTGCATCAACGTCTCCTTCCCGATGGGAAGATATCAGACCCTCTCCCATGGCGCGATCGGCCCGGAGACGATCCGAAAAAGCGGATGAGGCTCGGGTCTCTTGACGTCCAGGACCAGCGAGAAGGCCGCCGGCGAACGCGAGCGGAGCTTGGCCTTCAGGTGAGCCCATTCGCAGAGGAGTTGCCCGTCCGTGGCGACCAGGCGCACATGGCTCCTCGCGGCCGGGAGCTTGGTGAGATCGAAGGAGTAGCCGCGGCGGCACGCCTCCCGGTGCACCGCTCCGAGGTAAGCGGCGATGGCGAGCGCGGGATCACTGGCGCCGCGAAAACGGTCGAGCTGGGGGTGATGCCTGTAGCCGCGGGTCTTTCCCGCGAGAACCTTCTGCGCCAGGAGGCCTTCCCGCCAGAGGGCGACCAAACCCTGCGGGTCCAGGTACTTGGGATGGAGCGTCCAGAGCCTCACGACGGGAGAACCGAGTCGGGACGACCTTTGGGAGGATAGAGTCTCAGGTGGTTCGCCGCGCTTCAGGCCCCAGCCGCGTGCGCATAAGCCGCTTTTTGATGCCGGCTGTAGGCCGTGAGGATGTTCTCAACGGACAAGTCCTCATCCACAGCATCCCAATGGACGCCTAATCCTCGGCCGATCAAAGACCACCGCTCGCGCTCGGCTGTACTCGCAGCTTCCAAGCCTGGGAAGTAACCCATTGGTACGAAGATCTCCCTGCCATCTGAGAACCGGACGATCATCATTTCGCCCGAGAACGAGACGCTCTTGATGCGCAACTCACTCATCGCTCAAACCTCCAAATCCCTCAAACCATGAGGAGATCGCTGCGGCGAAGAAGTCGCGATATCCTCACAAGTCCTGGAGCTTCTTGACACCAGCTCTCCAGCTACCGCGATGCTCGCCGTAAACCTCGCACCCGATGATACCCCGCGGTACGACACCTGCAGGGAGATCCGACCTTAATGGCCGGGATCAGTCTCAGCTCTCCCGGCGTGCGCCGCCTCGAGGTCCCCGTCCTCGTGGACCGGCGAGGAGCGGTCCGCACGGCGGGGCTGATAGACGTCACCGTCCGTCATCATGATCGCGTGGTGCTCGTCGAATCGCCGCCGCCGGGACTGAGCGCGGCGCTGACGCGGTCCTTGGACGAGGCCGCCTCCCGCCTGGCGGGCGCCCGCGGCGGAGTCGGCGTCTTCACGGTGTCGTTCCTCGCCGAGCCTGCCAGCGGCGAGCACCGCTTCCTCGGCACCGCGCCGGGCCTGCCGAAAGGGATCGCCGTTCTCGAAGCTCTGGACGAGGTGGATCTCGCCGCGTTGGAGGCCCATTTGGCGCGCGGCGGCACGCTCGACGGCCAGCCGCCGGACGCCCGCGGATACGCGCTGCAGGTCTGCCTCTCGGCCCTCGATCCCGAGGACGGCTTCGCGCCGAGCCCCGGAATCGTCGAGGCGCTGCGCCTCCCCGCCGGTCCCGGCCTGCGCGCCGATCCGGAGGTCAACGAAGGAGAGACGCCGGCGGACGGCGCGGAGATCGTCCGCGTCACGGCGCACGGCCGCACCCGGGCGGAGGCCCTCGACCGTCTGCAGCGCGGCCTCGCCAGGACCGAGGTCTCGCTGCGCGACGGCGGCACGGACAAGGCCTTCCTGGCGGAGGTGCTGGACCGGCCCGAGCTGACCTCGCACGAACCGGTGGATCCCGGCTGGCTCAACCGCCTGGTGGCGAGCGGCGAGCATCTGCCGCGGCGGGGCGCCGAGGCGGCGCTGCTGGCGGCGGCGATCAGCCGCTATGAGACGGAGCTCGACGCGGCCCGGGAGCGTTTTTTCGCTTCCGCCGTCCGCGGCCGGCCCGAGGTGCCGGAGGAGATCGGCCGCGACGTCGAGCTGCGCTACCGCAGTCAGGATTACCTGTTTCGCGTCGCCCGGCTGGACTGGCGGCGGTTCCGCATCGAGGTGGACGGCGTCCGCCTGGAGATGCTGGCCGAGCGTCCGGGACGGACCGGCCGCACGATCTCCTGCGGCGAGCGCAGTTGGCGGATCGCCCTGGCCCTGCACGAGAGCTGGCAGATCGTCGAGGTGGACGGCATTCCCCATCGCATCGAGCGCGACGAAAGAGCGGTCGTGCGCTCGCCGGCCCCGGCGGTGGTCTCCTCCATTGCCGTCCAGGAAGGCGACCCGGTGACCGCCGGCGATCCGCTAGTGGTGCTCGAGGCCATGAAGGTGGAGACCACGCTGGTGGCCGAAGAGCCGGGCCGGGTGCGCAAGATCCTGACGCGCAAGAACGCCAGGGTAGCGACCGGCGGTCCGCTGCTGGTGATCGAGCCAGCGGTCTCTCCCCATCCCTCGCGACCGTACGAACGGCGCACGCGAGTGAGGTTCGAGACGTTGGTCGTGCCCGAGGACGGCGCCGCCTCAGGCAGGGACGAGAGCTTGCGCGAGACACGCAGGCTCATGCTCGGCTACGACGCCGACCCGGCGGCGGCCCAGGGTTTTCTCGCCGCGGCCGCGACGGCTGAAAGGGACCGGCCTCTCGAAGAGGAGATCCTGCGCGCCTTCGCCGACGTGCCTCTCCTCTTCCGTCTCCACCCGGCCGACGGAGCTGGCGACGGCCGGCACAGCGCCCAGGAGATTCTCGCCGCCTACCTGCGCGATCTCGACGCCGGCGGAGAGGGCCTTCCCGAGAGCTTCCTCGCCAGGCTCGAACGCGCGCTGGCCCACTACGGCGTCAGCCATCTCGACCGCTCGCCGGAGCTGGAGGAGAGCCTCTTCCGCATCGCGATCTCCAACCGGCGGCTGGCGCGGCAGGTCCCTCCCGTGCTGGCCGTGCTGGAGAGCTGGCTGGAAGGGGATGAGAACGCCGGCGGACCCGAGCTGCGCGAGCTGCTGGACCGGGTGATCGCCGAGACGCAAGGGAGCGAGCCGGCGGTGCACGACCTGGCGCGCGAGGTGCGCTACCGCCGCTTCGACCGGCCCGTGCTGCTCGCCGTGCGTGAACGGATCTACAACGCGGCCGACGCCGACCTCGAGCGGCTAGCGGCCGATCCCGGCCCGGAAGAACGGGCCGAGCGCATCCGCGCTCTCGTCGAATGTCCGCAGCCCCTCCACCTCGTGCTCTCGCGGCGCTACGAAAAGGCGGGCGCGGGCCTGCGCGAAGCCCTGCTGGAGGTGATGGTGCGGCGGTATTACCGCATCCGCGAGCTGCGCAGCCTGCTGCCGGCTCACCTCGACGGGCAGCTCTTCGCCGTGGCCACCTACGAGCATCGTGGCTCGCACGTCCACCTCATCGTCACCCACGCCGGTTTCGATCGGCTCGCCTGGTCCGTCGAGGCCGTTCGCCGACTCGCCGAGGACGCGGCGCCCGGTTCGGAGATCGTCGCGGACCTCTACTTCTGGCGTTCCGGCCGGCCGGCCAAGGAGGACGGCGTCGCCCAACAGATGGCCGATCTCCTGGCGAGCTCCTCGCTGCCGGCCGGACTTCGCCGCGTTGCCGTCGTCATCTCGGGATCCGACGGCGCCCAGATCTTCGCCTTCCGGCGCAGCGAGAGCGAAGGCGATGCCTTCCGCGAGGAGCGGGTCTATCGCGGCATCCATCCCATGCTGGCCTTACGGCTGGAGCTGTGGCGGCTGCAGAACTTCCATCTGGAGCGCCTGCCCGCGCCCGAACGGATCTACTTCTTTCACGGCGTGGCGCGAGAGAACCCGCGCGACGAGCGCCTGTTCGCCGTCGCGGAGGTGCGGGACCTGACACCGGTGCGCGACGAGGGAGGCCGCGTCGTCGAGCTGCCTCAACTGGAGCACATGCTGATGGAGGCGCTGACCGGAATCCGCCGCTACCAGTCGCGCCGCGCCGTCGCCGAGCGGCTGCAGTGGAACCGCGTGCTGCTCAACATCTGGCCGCCCGTGGACCTGCGGCCGGAAGAGCTCGATCGCCTGGTTCGCCGCCTGGCGCCGCTCTCCGAAGGTCTCGGTCTGGAAAAGGTGGCGGTCCGCTGCCGCATTCCGGACCGCGAGAGCGGCGAGCTCCAGGACCGCGTGCTGGAAATCTCCAGCTTCGAAGAGGCGGGGGTCGTGCTGCGCTTCCGCAAGCCGTCCGAGGCGCCGTTGAAACCGCTGCGCGAGTATGCCCAGAAGGTCGTGGACCTGCGGCGCCGTGGCCTCCCCTATCCCTACGAGGTCGTCAAACGTCTCGCGCCGCCGCGGCGGGATGCGCAGGCGGACGTCCCCGCCGGGGATTTCGCCGAGCACGATCTCGACGCCGAGGGCCGGCTCGTGCCGGTGGAGCGGCCTTATGGCCAGAACACGGCCGGCGTCGTCGTGGGCATCGTACGCAACTACACCCTGCGCCATCCCGAGGGGATGGTCCGCGTGATCCTGCTGAGCGACGCGAGCCGCGGCATGGGCGCGCTGGCCGAGCCCGAATGCCGGCGCATCCTCGCCGCCCTCGATCTCGCCGCGGCAATGCGCGTGCCGGTGGAATGGTTCGCTCTCTCCGCCGGCGCCAGGATCTCGATGGAGGACGGCACCGAGGCCATGGACTGGATCGGCCGCGTGCTGCGCCGGCTGGTGGAGCTGACGCAGGGCGGGCTGGAGGTCAACGTCGTGGTGGCGGGCATCAACGCCGGCGCCCAACCCTACTGGAACGCCGAGTCGACGATGCTGATGCACACCCGCGGCATCCTGATCATGACGCCCGAAGGCGCCATGGTGCTCACCGGCAAGCAGGCGCTCGACTACTCCGGCGGCGTCTCGGCCGAGGACAACCAGGGGCTCGGCGGTTACGAGCGGATCATGGGTCCCAACGGCCAGGCGCAGTACTTCGCCCGCGATCTCGGCGAGGCCTGCCGGCTCCTGCACCGTTATTACGACCGCACCTACGTGGCTCCGGGTGAGCGGTTCCCGCGCTCCTGGCCGACCGGCGATCCGCGGGATCGCGACGTGCGCGGCTTCCCCCACGGCGGCGAGCTCAAGACGGTCGGCGACGTCTTCTCGTCGCTCACCAATCCGGGACGCAAGAAGCCGTTCGAGATCCGCCGCGTGATGGAAGCCGTCTCGGACCAGGATCATCCGCCGCTGGAGCGCTGGTACGGCATGCGCGACGCCGAGATCGCCGTGGTGTGGGACGTCTGCCTGGGGGGCCATCCGGTGTGCCTCTTGGGTTTCGAATCCAAGCCCCTGCCGCGGCTCGGCTCCGTGCCGGGCTTCGGTCCGGAGCAGTGGACGGGCGGCACCCTCTTCCCGCTGGCGGCGAAGAAAGTGGCGCGGGCGATCAACTCCGCGAGCGGCAACCGGCCGCTGGCCGTCCTCGCCAACCTCTCGGGATTCGACGGCTCGCCGGAGTCGATGCGCTTCTGGCAGCTCGAATACGGCGCCGAGATCGGCCGTGCCGTGGTGAACTTCCAGGGACCGATCGTCTTCTGCGTCATCTCCCGCTATCACGGCGGCGCCTTCGTGGTCTTCTCGAACACCCTCCACGACAACCTGGAGGTGGCGGCGCTCGAGGGGTCGTACGCGTCCGTCATCGGCGGCGCGCCGGCCGCGGCGGTCGCCTTGTCGCGCGAAGTGAATCAGCGGACGCGTCAGGACCCGCGCATCGTCGAGTTGGAGAAAGCCATCGCCGACGCCGAGCGGACCGACAAGGCGCGGTTGCGCGCGAGCCTCGACGAAGCGCTGGCGGCCGTGCGCTCCGAGAAGCTGAGCGAAGTGGCCGCGGAGTTCGACGCCGTCCACAGCATCGAGCGCGCGCAAAAGGTCGGCTCCGTCCATCACATCGTGGCGCCGGAGCGGCTGCGGCCTTATCTGATCGAGGCGGTGGAGCGCGGGATGGCGAAGACGCCCGCAGACGGCAGAGCCTCCTAATGTTCGAGACAAGGTTCGTGGATAGCGCATTCGAGGACTTGGATTTCCTCAACAAGTTCGAGCAGCGCTTTGTCGTCTCCATGATCGAGCAACATCTCTCCCTGGAACCGGCAAAGCCAACTCGCAGGAGGAAGCCTCTGCGCCCGAACGACCTTGCGACTTGGGAGTTGCGGCTTGGCGCCTTCCGGGTGTTCTACGACATCGATCCGCAGGATATGATTGTCTGGGTGAAGGCGATCGGGAGAAAGGAGCACAACCGTCTTCTGATCCGAGGGAAGGAAATCCTCCTATGAAGACCATTGAAGCTGCTCGAGTATCGACATTTTCCGAGCTCTTGAACCTCGCTGAGGACGAGACAGTCCTGGTGACGACGCCGGACGGTCGCGAATTCATCGTCGCCGAGATCGACGACTTCGACCAAGAGGTTGAGGCCATCAGTAGGAACCGCGAGTTGATGGAGCTTCTCGAAGAGCGATCTAAGGAAAAGGCGGCTGGGGGCCTCTCGCTCGCGGAGGTCAAAGCGCGACTGGGGCTGGACTAATGGGCAAGAAGCTTCCGCCTATACATCCCGGAGAGATCCTGCTCGAAGAGTTTCTCCGGCCGATGGGGTTGAGCCAGTATCGGCTCGCCAAGGACATCGGGGTCCCCGCTCGCCGTATCAACGAGATCGTTCAAGGACAGCGGGCGATCAGCGCGGACACCGCTCTTCGCTTATCGCGTTTCTTTGGCATGAGCGAGCTCTTCTGGCTGAATCTTCAGGTGCGGTACGACCTCGAGGTCGAAAAGGATCGACTCGGGGACAGTCTAGAGAGAGGTCCGGCCACTTCCTAATGATGCGCCGAGTCAGCGCGCGGCAAAAGGCGCCTGACGCGTGTGAGGGAGGTGGCGGGCGCCACAGTTACCAGCGAGGCTCCCAGATCTCCTCGAGTCGCCAATTGAAATCAGGCAGGATCGGATCGGCGCTGACGCTCTTCGGCTGCTGCAGGACTTCAGGAGGCTCCCCGCGCTTGATTCGATTCGGATGGTTGACGGAGAGGCTAGATCTTACTATCATTTCTTATCTTAGCGCCTCGAGCCTCGACGAGTTATGTGAATATGGCTATTTTGCAACATTGCTTACCTCGATGGGCGTACCGAGTGATTTCAGTGCTCTCCATGCTCAGCGCGTTCACCACTTCATGCGGTGGAACTTCACCACAGGAGACATGCTGCGACACGAGCCACCATACCTCCCAAATTGAGTCTCTCCGGAAGATCGAAGTCAAACAGCTCTCCGAGCAGCATTCAATCTCGATTGATGGGTCCCTGGCAGAATGGCCAGAGGAATACCGGATTTTGACTATGACTTCCGCGGCCGCCGGCCCGCAATGGAACTGTATACGCGACGCCTGCCCTGAGCCAGTGAACAACAAGGACTTCGCCATTGTCGTTTCAATGGCTTGGAGAGAGCTTGACTGGTATATAGCGATTGAAGTAACCGACGACATCATTCTTTCTGCACAGTCAAGTTCCAGCCATCCCTACTCTGGCGACTGTTTCGAGCTCTTTTTCGCCGGCACTGCGCTCGATTTCGATGAGGACTTCCACGATTTGGTGAACGCCCCAAGAACGTCCAACCAAAAGGCATTTCTTCAGCTCGAGTTGGCGCCTGAAGCTCGGGACGCATCTCTGGATTACTTCCCGCCTTACCGAACGGATCTGAACCTGCGCAATGCCATTGTAATTAATCAAAGATTCATCGCAAGAACAGCGCGGCGCCGCTCTCGGTGGTCTGCCGAAGCGCGCATTCCCATCGAGGATTTCGAAGACGGAGTATACCGCCTGATCCGAGGAGGGGGTCCTCTGAAAATCGGGCTCGACTATCTCGACTATGACAAAAGGTTAGCAAAACCAGACTCGAGAGTTGACAGATTCGGTTTCCGACCGGACAACGCGTTTCTGGCTGCAGAGGAAGACCAGGTGAACGTGCCCAGCCGAATGCGGCCACTCACCTTTGGCAGATGAAGATAACATGAAGAGATTGCTGATTGAGTTGATTCTGGCTGCGTTTCTTGCGGCGATCGCCACGCTGCTTAACCAGCGACTCGGTGGCCGACGTGAGTGGGCAGCGTACCTAAAAAGCGCTGGTTTTTATAGAGAGTGCCTCATAATTACCGGCATTTGTCTGCTCACTCTTTGGGAACCTCGACTCTTGGAATCACTCGCAAGGAGGGCGACAGCCCGCTACAGCTTTGAGGACCAGAATGCCCTAGCCTGGCGAGTGCCGTCACAAGATGACTGTGCGCAGCGTGGTTGCGCGCTGCGCGAAGTCGCTCAGGCTGATGAGCATGTCAAGGATGGAGACAAATCGCTCGCCGTCGAGGTCCATTTACTTGGCATGTCGCCAGGGCAGTACCAGGGGGAAGTGTGGGTGGACACACCCTCGAATCCTCCGCGCGGTTACCAGGATGGCGATACGGTGAGCCTTATTGGGCGCATGGTATCGGCGCAAGTGTATGTACCCGCATCTCACGCTCCTAATGAGAACTTGGTGAGCAAGTATGATACTATTCCCGGCTATTTACAGCTTTTCTTCGAAACATGTGGCAGAAACTCGGAGCGAATCAATAGCCAACCCGTACAGATTCGCTCCGGAGGAGACTACCAGCTCAAGCATTGGTTTGGTCCATGGGACCGTCGAGCGAAGGCGATCTGTCGCATTGGAATCAAGTTGGGCCTGAACCCTAAGGACGACGGTGTCTATAATGGTCAGCTCTTCGTGGATAACGTGGACTGGGGGCTGAGTTCGTGGTGGAAGGTGACGATTTGGATAGCCACGCCCCTCCTGCTTGTGGCCTTAGTCTTAGGAATCCGAAGGTGGAGACAGAATCCAAGCCATACCCAACGCGGCTGAGGAGGAAGCGATGGCGCAGTTTTGCTGATGACTGACCCACTTCGCGGCGCGATTGCCAATGATTCGATCGCTCTGGTGCTCAACGCACCACTTTGCCTTTGTTTATCGAATCAGGGTGGGACAACCCGCCGTAACTGCTCCTGAAGATTGTGAGTTAGCCGATTAATGGCGGCACGGACGATCCCGGCGGCCGAACGGTTCTGAGCCAACGCCTGCCAAGCCTTTTCGAGATCTCCGGGGCGGTCTTCGAGCAGGACTTCCAGCAGATCTCCAGCCTGCCGGCGATCCTTGACGGCCTTCGTCTGCTCGGAAACCGGGCGCCTCTCCGAGATCCAGAGCTTGTGCAGAGCGAACCGCGCGGGATCAGGTACGTTGACCAGAATGCCGGCTCCACCAATGACGACAGCCTGCGCGGGATTCTCGATCAGATAGTCCAGGAACCGCAGAGGATGGGCGGAAATCCCCAGGGCTGGCAGGAAGACCGGCCGCTCAGAGTCTCGTCCAACCAGAGGCGTCAGGAAATCGATTCGCAGCTCGCGTCCTCGGATCTTGAACGAGGTGCTCGGCTGCTTCGGTTCGAAGCCAGGGACTGGAAAGAAGCCGAGGCCGGAATCTGTCAGGGAGCGCTCGACATTGACCGTACCAGCCTCGCGAGAGAGGGCGATGCTGATGGCACGGTCCTGCGCGATATCGACATCCTGCGTCCTCAAACTTCCCTTGTCGAATCGGACGCCCAGCATGTTGCCATAGGCGATGAAGGCCTGGGTTCCGACGAGGATCCCTCCCATCCGGAATACCCCAGACTCGGCGAGCAATGACAAGACCTTGATGATCGAAGCGCTCTCCGTCGTAGCGCCGCCTGCGGCCAGCATGCCGACGAGGTTCGCCCGCTGCGCGTCATCGGCCGCCAATCGGGAGCGGGCCTGCCGGACCTTCTCCATCCAATCGAGCAGGGCGGCGGATTCCCGGCCCAGATAGTGCTGGCGCTTGCGGTCTCCCTCCATCCGCTGCAAATACCAGTAGGTCCCGCCTTTGATGGTCTTGGAGACGAAGGTTCCATGCGGCGCTCCGGTCGCCGCAGCTTCGGCCTCGGCGTGGATCGTCTGTTCCAGCAGCTCGGCGTAGAGCGTCTGGATGGTTTCAGGGAGTCGCTGGTGGGACACGGAATCGCCCTCGGTTATACGCAAGGTCTGGAGTCTAGCGTATAACCGACTGGCGAGAGCGCTCGCGTCATCGATTCTTGAAGATGACCCGGCGAGCGAAGCGGTCTTGCAAGGCTTGAATCCCGCGGTCGCCGAACGCATTCCCGACGACTTCCAGCCGGGCCAGCCGCGCCAGGGAGGGAGCGCTCGCGAGCAGCTCGGCTTCCGCGTCCCCGAGCTCGGAATAGTTGAGATTGAGCGTCATGAGGTTGCCGAGGTACGAGGAGGCGGCGAGAGCCTCGATTCCCCGCCTTCCGGGCCGGCTGCCGTGCAATTTCAGCCACCGTAGCCGGGAGAGGTTCGGCGCGTTCGCCAGAGCCACGATGCCGGCCTCGCCGATGCCCGCATTGAACAGGTCGAGCAGTCTCAGGTCCGTCAGACCAGGGGAGGCCGTCAGTGCAGCAACGCCTTGGTCGAGGACACGGTTGTCACCCAGGCCGAGGGCCTGCAATCGAGACGGATGCGGCGATTCCAGGAGCGCCCGCAGGCCAGGCTCGCCGATCTGGTTGCGGTTGAGGTTGAGCACCTGCAACTGTGAGAGCCAGGCCGAGCCCACGAGAGCCTCGACGCCCGCATCTCCAATGCCGTTGTCGTCCAGGTCGAGAATCCGCAGCTTGGTCCAGTGCGAGGCGCGGGCCAGAGCCTTCGCTCCGTCATCGCCGAAATCGTTGTACCCGAGGTCGAGCGCTTCCAGCCCGGACAAGCAGGACGAAGCCGCCAGGGCCTCGATCCCCGGTACGCCGATGCCGCCGCTGCTCAGGCCGAGCGTCCGCAGCCCGGCCACGCGCGGCGAGCCCGCCAGCACGGTCACACCGGCGTCTCGCAACTTACAGGAAAGAAGGTCGGAGTCTCCTCCAAGCCATAGTCCGGTCAGCCGCTCCATCATGGGCGATCCAGCCAGGATCTCAACTCCCCGCCGATCCCTGAGGAAGGGGTTGCTGCCCAGGTTCAGAGCCGTGAGCCGCGGCAGATGCGGAGAGTGAGTCAACGCCTCGACGCCGCGGTGGCCGATGTCGTGACAGCTCAAGCCCAGGGCGGTCAGGCGGGACAGACCCGGACAGGATGCCAGCGCGCCGAGATCCTTATCGGTGATGCAGTCCATGTTGTAGTGATAGATCGGATTTCCGCCGAGATCGAGAGCCTTCAGACGGACCATCCCAGGCAAGGCGGCAAGGGATTTCATCAGTCCGGCCGGGCGGTAGAGCCAGACGTTCTGCACCGGGGCCGACCGCAAGAGGCGGTCCGCGTCGTTGACGAACGCTCGCGCTTCCATCCAGACCGTGTCGACAAGTCCGCGATGAAACTGCCAGTCATACAGAGGCTTCTCGATCCGCTTCGGACGTTCCAGGAAGTCCCGTAGCTCGCCCCGGCTCATGCGGCAAGGCCTGACCGATCCTTGCACGGGACGGATCCACGTCTCCTCGTGCAGGTCCAGCAACTGTCGTTCGCGATCGAGCAGGTCGGACGGAACTGCCGCCATCAAGCCGGCCAGGTCGCAGTTCCAATCCTCGAACAGCCAATCCCGGAAGATGGGAACGGCTCGGTCTCGTGGAACCTCGGCCAGCTCGCACTGGACGCGGATGAATTCGGCGCGCGGATCACCATCCAGAGAATCGGCAAGAGCCAGACGCAGACGGTCGTCGTCCGGATTCTCCAGAATCGCTGCGAAAAGAGCGTCTCCGCCGGGCATGGAGAAACTCCCTCACCCCGCCTTCGCCCGCGCCTCCGCCTTGTCGACCACCATCTCGGTCAGCTTGGCCGTGCGCGAGACGGCGCGGCCGATCGCCTGCAGCAGGGCGATGCGGTTGACGCGCACTTTTTCGTCCTCGGCCATCACCAGGACCTCGACGAAGAAGCGGTCGAGCACGGGGGCGAGATCGGCGATGCGTCCCAGGCAACGTTCGTAATCGCCGGCCGCCGCGGCGGCTTCGATGTCGGCGCGCAGATCCTGGAAGGCGGCCGCGAGGTCCTTCTCCGCCGGCTCGGCGAGGAGGGATTCGTCGAGCGGCTGCTCGGCGGCGTCCTTGACGATGTTGGCGATGCGCTTGGCCGCCAGCACCACGGTGAGGAAATCGGAAGACTCGCGCATCCGGTGCAGGGCGTCCACCCGCGCCTTGAGATCCGGCAGGCCGGAGACGCCCACGGCGAGCGCGGCCTCGATCTCGTCGTAGGCATAGCCTTGCAACCCGAGGAGGTAGCGGATGCGGTCGTAGAGGAACGGCCGCAGGTCCTCCAGCATCTCCTCGGTACTACGGGTCAACTTGTCGCCGTAGAGACGGGCAGCCTCGCAGGCAACCACTTCTAGGTCCAACTCCAAACCGCCTTCGAGGGCGATACGCACCGCTCCCTGCGCGGCGCGGCGCAGGCCGAAGGGATCGCGGCTGCCGGTGGGGATCAGGCCGAGGCCGAAAATCCCCACCAGCGTGTCGATACGGTCGGCGAGACCGGTCACCTGTCCGACACGGCCGCGCGGGATGCGGTCGTCGACCGAGGCGGGGAGGTACTGATCGTAGATCGCCTGCCAGATCTCCTCCGGCTGGCCCTCCTCGCGCGCGTAGATGCCGCCCATGACGCCCTGGAGCGAGGTGAACTCCTTGACCATCTCGGTCGCCAGATCCACCTTGAGCAGGCGCGCGGCCTCGGCCGCCTGCGGCTTCTCCTCCGTCCAGCCGAGCTGATCGCAGATGGCCGCCGAGAGCGCCGCCAGCCGCTCGGTCTTCGCGGCGTAGCTCCCCAGCCGCTCGTGGAAGGCGAGGCGCGTGAGCTGCTCGGCGCGATGGGCGAGCCCCGCCTTGCGGTCCTCGCCGTAGAAGAAGCGGGCGTCCGCGAGACGCGCGGCGACCACCCACTCGTTGCCAGAGCGGGCGCGGCCCTGCCGGTCGTCCGGCCGGTCCATGACGGTGAGGAAGTACGGCAGCAGGCCGCCGTCGCCGTCCGGAGCGGCCACCGTCAGCGCGCTCTGGTGGTCCCGCAGGCTGGTGGAGAGGACCTCGGCCGGCAATTCCAGGAAGGCGTCGCCGAAGCGGCCCTCCAGCACGCCGGGGATCTCGCAGATGGCGGTCAGCTTGTCGAGCAGAGCCGGATCCTCGACGAGCCGTCCGCCCAACGCTTCGGCGCGGGAGCGCATGGTCTCGTGCAGAGTCTTCAGGCGTTCCGCCGGCCGCACCTCGATCTGGATCTCCGCCAGGCGGCGTTTGTAGTCCTCGGCGCCGGAAACGCGGAAGGGCTCCGGCGAGAGCATGGGATGCCCCTGCGTCTCGTCGCCGGCCACGACGCCGAAGAAATCGAACGGCACGACGGCACCGTCGAGCAGCGAGACCACGCCGTGGACGGGCCGCACCCACGGGCCTTCGCCGCTCCCCCAGCGCATGGTCTTGGCCCAGGAGATGGCGGCGAGCACGCGCGGCACGATCTCGGCCAGCACCTCGCGCGTGGGACGGCCCTCGATCTTCTTCGTCGCGGCCAGGTACTCGCCCTTATCGGTCTTCACCCGCGACAGCTCCTCGGGCGCGAGGCCGGTGCGCTTGGCGAAGCCGAGCAGGGCCGGAGTCGGCGAGCCGTCGGCGGCGAAGGCGGCGCGCACGGGCGGGCCCATGACCTGCTCTTCGCGGTCGGGCTCGCGCTCGGGAAGGCCGGAGAGAATCAGCACCAGCCGGCGCGGCGTGTAGGCGGTCTCCAACTCGCGCGGACCGACGTTGCGCGCCATCAGCTCTTCGAAGACGCGCGTGGCCAGCTCGCGCACTCCCGGCTCCAGCATGCGCGCCGGGATCTCCTCGCTCCTCACCTCCAGCAGGTACTCACCGCGCGGCATCGGCCACCTCCGCGGGCAAGGCTTCGCGGGCCTCTCCCTTGAGCAGCGGGAAGCCCAGCTTTTCCCGGCTCTCCACATAGGCCTTGGCGCAGCCGACGGCGAGGTCGCGCACCCGCTTCATCAGACCGACCCGCTCGGTCACCGAGACGGCGCCGCGGGCATCGAGGACGTTGAAGCAGTGCGAGCATTTCAAGGCGCACTCGTAGGCCGGCAGCACCAGCCCGGCCTCCAGACAGCGGTTCGCCTCCGCCTCGTAGCCGTCGAACTGGCTCTGCAGGAAAGGGACGTCCGCCAGCTCGAAGTAGTAGCGGGAGAGCTCGTACTCCTCCTGCTTGCGCACCTGGCCGTAGTCGAGCCCTTCCACCCAGTCGATCTCGTAGATGCTCTGCGAGAGCGAGAGGAACATGGTGAGCCGCTCCAAGCCGTAGGTGATCTCGGCGCTGATCGGCTTGAGCTCCAGGCCGCCGGCCTGCTGGAAATAGGTGAATTGGGTGATCTCCATGCCGTCGAGCATCACCTGCCAGCCGACGCCCCAGGCGCCGAGGGTGGGCGCCTCCCAGTTGTCCTCCTCGAAGCGCAGATCGTGGTTCTTCAGATCGAGCCCGATCGCCTCCAGGCTGCGCACGTACAGCCGCTGCACGTCGAGGGGCGAGGGCTTGAGGATCACCTGGAACTGATGATGCTTGCCGAGCCGGAACGGATTGTCGCCGTAGCGGCCGTCGGCGGGCCGGCGGGACGGCTGCACGTAGGCCACGCGCCACGGCTCCGGCCCCAACACGCGCAGGAAGGTGTCCGGGTGCATGGTGCCCGCGCCCACCTCCAGGTCGAGCGGCTGCTGCAGCACGCAGCCTTCGCGGGCCCAGAACTCCGACAGCTTGAGGATCAGCTCCTGGAAAGTCTGCATGATGAGCGCGTTAGGGTATCAGACCTCGGCGAGCGTCCGCTGGATGACCTCGTAGCTGCGCAGCTCGCGCTGCAGGAAATGCCGCCGCACGTGGGCGCAGAGGTCCTCGACCTGGCGGAGCACGGCGGCCGCGGGAGCCCGACGCGCCACGGCCGGCAGGCTCTCGCGGCTGATGCGGCGCAGGAAGTCCAGCGCCGCGGGCGAGACGGCGAAGCCACCGCGGCCGCCGCAGTCCAGGCACAGCAGCATCTCACCCGAGCGCGGCAGCGCGGCTCCCTCCGGCGGAAACGGCGAGCCGCACGAGGGACAGACGTCGGGCGCCGGGAAGATCCCCGCCAGCCGCAGCATCCAGGCCTCGAAGTAGCGGGCGGCGAGATCGCGGTCCACCCCGGCCAGCAGGGCCTGGACAGTTGAATCGAGCAGCCGGTAGAGGTGATCGGACGATTCCTCTTCCTGCGCGAACTCCAGCAGGTGGTCGGCGAGGTAGCTGCCGAGCAGGATCCCTTCGAGGTCGGTCTGCAGCGGATGCGCGGTGCGGATCAGCTCCACCGAGGAGATGCGCGCGAGGTCCCGCCCTTCCTTCTCGTACCAGGTGATCTGCGCCTTGGCGAGCGGCTGGAGCTGGCCGCCGAAGCGGCTGTGCTTGACCCGCGCGCCCTTCGCCACTCCCTTCTTCTTGCCGTGCTCGCGGGTGAGGAAGGTGACGATGCGGTCGCGGTCGTGCAGGTCCGTGACGTCGAGGATCAACGCCTCGGCGGTGAGCAAAGCCATCGCCGAATGGTAGCAGAACGCCTGCTATACACTTCGGCAGTTATGGCCCTCTCCGAGCCCAGAGCCCCGATCCCCACCGACGATCCGAACCGCGATCTCGGTTTCGGCGCCGTGGTGGCCCGCGAGAGCCGCAAACGCCTGCTCAACCGGGACGGCAGCTTCAACGTCGTGCGCGAGGGGCTGAGCTTCTTCCAGACGCTCAGCCCTTACCAGTATCTCCTCACCACCTCCTGGCCGCGCTTTCTCGGGCTGATCGTTCTCTTCTACCTGGTGACCAACCTCGTCTTCGGCCTCGCCTACTTCGCCTGCGGACCGGGACAGATCGCGGGCTCGAACGCCACCCAGCTCCATAGCCAGTTCCTGGAGGATTTCTTCTTCAGCGTGCAGACCTTCGCCACCATCGGCTATGGCGGCATGCACCCGGTGGGCCTCGCGGCCAACGTGCTCGTCACCCTGGAATCGCTGGTCGGCTTGCTCGGTTTCGCCCTCGCCACCGGCATCCTCTTCGCCCGCTTCTCGCAGCCGACGGCGAAGATCCTGTTCAGCCGCAACGCCATCATCGCTCCGTACCGCGGCATCACGGCGTTCGAGTTCCGCATCGCCAACGCGCGCGCCAACGAGATGATCCAGGTGGAGGCGCGGGTGCTGCTCAGCCGCTTCAAGCGGGACGGCAGCGGCAACCGCGAGTTCGTCAGCCTCAAGCTGGAGCGTACCCAGGTCGTCTTCTTTCCTCTGGCATGGACGATCGTCCATCCCATCGACGAGGAGAGCCCGCTGTGGGGAGCCAGCCATGAGGATCTGAAGGATTGGGACGCGGAGTTCCTGATCCTGCTCTCCGGCATCGACGAGACCTTCTCGCAGACGGTCCACACCCGTTCTTCCTACAAGGCCCATGAGATCGTCTGGGGAGCCCGCTTCGCGGACCTCTTCAATTCCCCGAGGCCGGACGGAACGTTGTCGATCGACGTCAGCCGGCTGCATCAGATCGAGAAGGCGCTGCCGCCGGCGAGCTGACCCGGGATCACTCCAGCCCCAGATCCACATCGCGATCGAGCGCCGCCAGCACGGCCTTGTTCTCGCGCCAATCCGTCTCCACCCGCACGTGGAGGTCGAGGTAGACGCGCCGCTCGAGGTACTGCTCCAGATCGAGGCGGGCGGCGGTGCCGATGGCCTTGATCATCTGGCCCTGGTGGCCGACGACGATCTTCTTCTGGCCCGGACGCTCGACGAGGA
Source organism: Acidobacteriota bacterium (assembly GCA_046765915.1). Lineage (GTDB taxonomy): Bacteria > Acidobacteriota > Thermoanaerobaculia > Multivoradales > UBA5704 > DATARR01. The sequence goes on from JBKPTH010000058.1 coordinate 20,261, forward strand.
TCGAGGCGTAGATGCGGATGAGATCCCGCTCCTCGTCCTCCTCCCAGCGCTCGATGACCACGGCGGTGGTGAAGGGGAGCTCCTCCGTGGTGAGCGAGAGGACCTTCTCGCGGATGCGCTCGGCGACGAGGAAGCGCTCCGGATGCACGGTGAGCAGCTCGGGGTCGAACAGCGGCTCGCCCTCCGGCAGCAGGTTCCACAGGACGTCGAGCAGGCGGTCGCAGTTGTCGCCTTTCGCGGCGCTGATCGGCACGATCTCGGCGAAGAGGCCGCTCTTGGCGTACTGCTCGATGCGCGGCAGGATCTCCGGCTTCTTGATGCGGTCCACCTTGTTGAGCACGAGCACCCGCGGTCCCTCGGCCTTGCCGACGAGGTCGAGCATGTAGGCATCCCCGGAGCCGAACCGCTCCGCGACGTCTACCAGCAGACAGGTGACGTCGGCCTCGTTCATCGCGTCGAGGGCGTAGCGCACCATCTGGCGGTTGAGGCGGTGGAGGGGCCGATGGATACCGGGCGTGTCGTAGAACACCATCTGCCCTCGCTCGCCGGAGAGGATGCCGACGATGCGGTGGCGCGTGGTCTGCGGCTTGTCGGAGACGATCGCCAGCTTCTCCTGGAGGAGATGATTCATCAGCGTGGACTTGCCGGCGTTGGGCCGGCCGATGAGAGCGACGGTGCCGGACTTCGCCATCAGACCTCCGCCTCCCGCGCCTCTTCGGCCGTCTCGATCTTCTCGACGCGGACGGTCTGGATGCGGCGGTCGGCGACTCCCTCGACGGTGAAACGGAGGCCATGGGTCTCCACGGTCTCTCCCACCTGCGGCACGTAGCCGAGAACACTGAAGATCAGACCGGCCACGGTCTCGTACTCGGGGTCTTCGATCTCGACGTCGAACAGCTCGTCGAGCAGCTCGATGTGCGCGCGGCCGTCGAGGCGATAGGCGCCGTTCTCCAGCGGCTCGAGCTCGGCCGCCAGCGCCTCGTGCTCGTCCATGATCTCGCCGACGATCTCCTCCAGGAGGTCTTCGACGGTCACCAGTCCGGCCGTGCCGCCGTACTCGTCCACGACGATCGCCACCTGCTGGAAGCGTGCCTGGAGCTCCTTGAGCAGCTCGGTGAGTGGCTTGGTCTCGGGGATGAAGAGCGCCGGCTTGAGCAGCTCACGGACGGCGGGAGGCTCCGGACTGCGGCTGGCGCGCAGCACGTCGCGGATGTGCAGGATGCCGATGATGTGATCGATCGAATCCTCGTAGACCGGGATGCGCGTGTGGCCCGATTCGATGAAGCGCTCGGCCAGCGCGTCGAGCGCGGAATCGACCGGCGCGCAGATCATGTCGATGCGCGGCGTCATGACGCTGCGCGCCTGGGTATCGCCGAAGCCGACGATGCCCCACAGCCACTCGCCCTCCTCCGGCTCCAGGATGCCCTCGCGCGTGCCGACGTCGATGAACGCCTCGATCTCCTCGTCCGAGGCCTGGCTCTCCTCTCCCTCCTCGTCGCGTTCGAAGGCGAGGGCGGGAACGAAGGGGACGATGAGCGCCATCAGCGGCCTGAGCACCCAGAGCGCCACGCGGTAGACGCGGGTCAGTCCGCGGAGGGCCCGCTCCGGATCCTGCCCCACCAGCGTGCGGTTGATCGCTTCGATGGCGGCGACGCAGAGCAGGACGATGGCGAGCGACCAGAGGATCGGGTGGGCCCGATGCCAGCGCTCCAGCAGCTCCGCCAGCAGCGCCGCGAGAACGATGGGCAGCGTGCGGGCGAGCAGCGACAGGAGATAGCGGAAGATCACGAAGCGGATGGGCGACGTGGAGAGGGCGAGCAGCGAGCCGCCGGCCTCCTCGGCCCATTGGCGGAGCCGGATCGGGCCGCTGCGCTCCATCAGGGCCGAGAGCGTCGCCGTGAGCGCCGCCAGGGGGGCGAGCAGCGCCAGCCCCCAGATCAGGACGCTCAGCGAGAGCCACGACCCTTCGTCAGCCATCCTTGCCCTCGCGGATCCAGGTGCGGCGCAGCCGGCGTTCGAGCCGCTCCATCTCCCCCTGATCGGTCTCGTGGTCGTAGCCCAGGCAGTGGAGGACGCCGTGCAGCAACAGGGTTTCGAGCTCGCGCTCCACGGCGTGCTCCGCCGCCGCGGCCTGGCGCCGCGCCGCGGGCACCGAGATCAGCACGTCCCCCAAGTGCCCGTCCTCGCCCGGAAAGGAGAGGACGTCCGTCGTGCCGTCCTTGGCGCGGAATTGGCGGTTGACCCGCCGCATCTCGTGGTCGCTGACGAAGCGCACGCCGAAGCTCTCCGCCTCCGGCGCCAGCGCGGTGACGAGCGCGGCGAGCCAGGGGCGCAGCCGGCGGATCGCGGACTCCGGATAGTGATTGGGATTCAGCAGGACGAGCTCGGGGCGTGGCGCCGGATCGTTCACGGATGGTTCACGGATGGTTCACGTTCAAGAGGCCTGACGGATGGCCCGCTTCTCCCGTTTCGGCCCGACGTTGAAGTCGAAGCCGGGATAGTCGATCCGCTGGTGGTAGATGTTGGTGAGCACCCGTTCGAACGATTCCGAGACGCTGCGCAGGTCCGAGAGGGTCAGATCGGTGTGCTCGAGCTGGCCCTCCTGCAGGCAGTCGTCGAGGATGGTGCGGATGAGCCCGCGGATCTTGCCCGGCGAAGGCTCGGCGAGCGTCCGGCTCGCCGCCTCCACGGCGTCGGCCAGCATGAGCACGCCCATCGCCTTGGCCTGCGGCTTGGGGCCGGGATAGCGGTAATGCTCTTCCGTCACCTCGCCGGCGTCGATCTCCCGCTGCTCGGCGGCCTTGTGGTAAAAGAACTTGATCAGCCGGGTGCCGTGGTGCTGCCGGATGGCGTCCTTGACCACCCGCGGCAGGTTGTGCTGCCGCGCCAGCTCGACGCCCTCCTTGACGTGGTTGATGAGGATCAGGGCGCTCATCGACGGCAGGAGCTTGTCGTGGGGGTTGTGGCCGGGCCGCTGATTCTCGACGAAGTAATCGGGGCGCCGCACCTTGCCCACGTCGTGATAGAGGCCCGCCGCGTAGGCGAGCACCGGATCGGCGCCGATCGCCTCGCAGCCCTCCTTGGCGAGGTTGGCCACCATCAGGGAGTGCTGGAAGGTGCCGGGCGCCTCGAAGGCCAGGCGGCGCAGCAGGGGGAGATTGGTGTTCGAGAGCTCGACCAGCGTGACGTCGGTGGTGAGGCCCAGCAGCCACTCGAGGATGGGCAGCGCGAAGCTCGCCGCGGCGGTGACCAGCAGGCCGCCGGCGAGGGCGCAGACGAGGTCGAAGATCACCTGCATGGAGCTGCGTTCCGCCGACGGCAGGGCGGTGAGCACGAGCACCATGACGAGGTTGACGGCGCCCGCGACGAGGCCGATGCGGGCGATCACCAGGCGATGCCGGAACTGGGCATGGTCCAGGGTGTGGATCACCGCCAGCGAGCCGGCGAGGCTGTAGAAGACGATCCAGAGCCCGTTGCCGTCCACCGCCAGACGGGAACAGAGGACCGAGAAGAGGACGGAGAGCACCAGCGCCGTATTGCGTCCCAGCAGCAGGGTGGCCAGCACGGCCAGCGCGGCGAACGGGATGGCATAGGCCCAGCTCTGCACCGAATTCAAGGGCACGGTCTCGAAGGCTCCCGAGAGGGCGTTCGCCACCAGGAAGCAGAACTTCGCTCCCAGCAGCGAGAGCAGGAGCAGCAGGAGGCTCTCGGAGAACAAGCGGTCCCGGCTGTGGTCCGCCACCCGCTCGCCGCGCTCGGCGAACCAGATCACCAGGGCCACCAGGGCCAACAGCGAGAGGGTGGCGACGAGCGGCGGAAGCTGGCGCCGGAGCTGCCGCTCGCCCCGCATCTGCGCCAGGATGCGGGCATGGGCGGCGTCGATCGGATCGCCCTGGCGGACGATCACCTGCCCTTTGCGGATCTGATTGAAGACCTGCCCGACGGAGGCCGCGGCGGCGGCCTGCCGCACCAGCGTCTCGCTGCGGTTCGGCAGCAGGTTGGGGGTCAGATTCTCCAGCAGCAGGTCCACCAGCAGCCGCCGATCCGCCGCCGAGTAGCCGCTCCAGCCGCGCACCTCCGACTCGAAGAGCTCGCGCGCCTCGCCGGGGTAGCCGACGTTCTCGAAGAGGTTCAGATGAGTCCTCTCGCCGCCCGTCGCCAGGTTGCGGAGGGTGATGCCGCGCATGCGGTTTTCGAGCAGCAGATCCTTGTTGGCCACGACGCCGCGGCGCAGCGCCTGGGTGAGGGCGCCGCGGAGGCTGTCCTCCAGATCGGGCGCGAAACCCTTGCGGATCAGCAGTTGAAGGCGCGCCGGCGTGAGCTTGAGGCTGTGCGGCGACGGGGACTCGGCCATCAGCTCGCGGACGATCCCCTGGCGCGCCGTCTCGGCGTCGCCCTCTGCGGCGGCGGCGCGCGTCAGCAGGCGCCGGCCGCGCGCGAAGAGCTGCGCCACCTGGGCGTCGCTCTCGGCGATGACGCCGGGATCGAGATCGTAGACCGGGAGCACGCCCTCCCGGGCTTCGCGCTGCTTGCTCAGCGTGGCTTCTTCGTCGTCGAGCAGCAGATCGCGCGAGGCCACGTAGTCGCGGTCCGCGATCGTCCCCGGCACCGCCCGGTTGGAAAACAGGAAGGCGCCCGGCAGCAGGCACCACGTCCCCAGCACCAGGAACAGGGGCAGCCAGAGGCGGGGCATCTCCATCGCGCCGTCCCAGAAGTCCCGCGGCCGCAGCCGCGTGCCGATGCGGATGGCGCCGGTGACGGCGCGGAGCTCCGAGGTCGGTTCCTTGTCGCGGGCCATAGGGGATCCCCCGGGTCAGGGATTCCTGCGCGCCTCTGTCTCGCGTTCGCTTTTCCGCTTCTCGAAATCGTCGTAGGCGGTGACGATCTTCTGCACCAGGGCGTGCCGCACCACGTCGCGCTGGTCGAAATAGAAGAACTTGATCCCCTCGACGCCCGAGAGCACCTCCTGGGCCTCGCGCAGGCCGGAGGTCCTCCCCTGCGGCAGGTCCACCTGCGTGACGTCGCCGTTGATCACCGCCTTGGAGTTGAAGCCGATGCGGGTGAGGAACATCTTCATCTGCTCGGTGGTGGTGTTCTGGGCCTCGTCGAGGATGATGAAGCTGTCGTTGAGCGTGCGCCCGCGCATGAAGGCGATGGGCGCGATCTCGATGATGCCGCGCTCCAGCATGCGCCCCACCTTCTCGTAGCCGATGATGTCGTGCAAGGCGTCGTGGAGCGGCCGCAGGTACGGATTCACCTTTTCCACCAGGTCGCCGGGCAGGAAGCCGAGCTTCTCGCCGGCCTCGACCGCGGGGCGCGCCAGGATGATGCGCCGCACCCGCTTCTCCAGCAGCGCCGCGGCGGCCATGGCGACGGCAAGGTAGGTCTTGCCGGTGCCGGCGGGGCCGATGGAGATGACGATGTCGTGGTCGATCATCGACTGCACGTAGAGCTGCTGCTTGAAGCTGCGGGGCGCCACCAGGCGCCGCACCGAGGCGAGCATGCCCTCGGGCAGGAAGAAGCCCACCAGCGAGGTCTCGGGAGCCTCGGCGACGACGCGGATCGCCGTCTGCACGTCGCCCGGGCGGAAGCGGTAGCCCTTCTCCGTCACCGCCGTCAGCTCGGTGAGCAGGCGCTCGACGACGCGCACCCGCTCGGGATCGCCGTTGATGTGCAGCTCGTTGCCGCGGGCGGCGACGGTGACGTCGAAGGTGCGCTCGATGCGCCGCAGGTTTTCGTCCTGGGTGCCGAAGAGGGTATCCAGCCCCTCCTCGGCGAGTGTGACTTGGGTCATCGTGGTTCGTTCTCGCGGGACCGGCCCGGCGTCAGCGGCCGGGCGGTCCGGGGGAGTCCAGTGTAGCAGAGACGGATTACGGTCTGCCTTGGCCCTCCCAATGTAGAGACGCCCTGCGGGCGTCTCCGAAGGCGGCGATACCGTTCAGAAACCACGACGCGCCGCGGGCGGTTTTCGCCAACATGACGTCTTTCGCCGCCCCGGGAGACGCCCGCAGGGCGTCTCTACATTGGGAGGGGCTAGGGGGTGAGGTTTCGCGGGCATATCGCTCCGTTCGCCCCTACTTCTTCGAATAATCGTAGAACCCCCGCCCGCTCTTCTTCCCCAGACGTCCCGCCAGCACCATCTGTTTCAGCAGCGGCGGCGGCGCGAAGCGCTTCTCGCGGTACTCCTCGAACATGATGTTGGCGATGTAGTAGGTGGTGTCGAGGCCGACGAAATCGAGCAGGGTGAACGGCCCCATGGGATAACCGCAGCCGAGCTGCATGCCCTTGTCGATGTCCTCGACGCTGCCCACCCCCTCCTCGAGAGCGCGCACGGCGTCGAGCAGGTAGGGCACCAGCAGGCGGTTAACGACGAAGCCCGAGTTGTCGCGGCAGGCGATGGGCTCCTTGCCGAGCGAGCGGGCGAATTCGAAGGCGCGGTCGAAGGTCTCGTCCGAGGTGACGATCGTGCGCACCACCTCGACCAGCTTCATCACCGGTACCGGGTTGAAGAAGTGCAGGCCGACGAGCTTCTCCGGCCGGCGGGTGAACATGGCGAGTTGGGTGATGGTCAGCGACGAGGTGTTGCTGGCGAAGATGGCGTCCTCCTTGACCGCCTGGTCGAGGGCGGAGAGCGTCTTGTGCTTCTCCTCCACGTTCTCGACGATGGCCTCCACTACCAGATCGCAATCGGCGAGGGCCGCGAGATCCACCGTGCCGGAGAGGCGGGCGGCCGTCTCGTCGCGGGCCGCGGCCTCCAGCTTGCCCTTCTCCACCGCCTTGCCGAGCGAGGCGTTGATCTTGGCGAGGCCCTTGTCCACCAGCTCCTCGGTGACCTCGCGCACCACGGTCTCGTAACCGGAGCGCGCGGCGACCTCGGCGATCCCCGAGCCCATCAGGCCGCAGCCCAGGACTCCCACCTTCTTGATCTTCTTCATGCAGGCCCTCCTATCTCGAATTCGAATCCAGGATGTTTTCGTTTTCGACGATCTCCCGCCCTTCCTCCTCAGCCAGCCGCGCCAGCCGCAGCGCCCGGGCGCCGGCCACGGCGAACGGCAGCCGCTCGGCCCACTCCACCACCTTGACGCCCGGTCCGGCCAGCAGCTCGTCGAGCCCCAGCGCCGCCACCTGCTCCGGTTCGAGCCGGTAGAGGTCCACGTGGACCAGCCGGCCGCCGCTCCCCCGGTGCTCGCGGATGAGCGTGAAGGTGGGCGACTGCACGTCCCGGGGATCGATCCCCAGGCCCTCGCCGATGCCGCGCGCCAGCACGCTCTTGCCGCTCCCTAATTCACCCGAGAGCAGCAGAATTCCGTCCGGCGCCAGCTCGCGGGCGAGATCGCGGCCGAGGGCCCGGGTCTCCGCCTCGCCGCGGGTGCGCCAGGATCTCATCGCAGCCAAGGGCGGCGCCCGTGGCCTCGCCCGGCATGGTCGTGGCCGTCCTCTCCGTCCTCATCCTCCTCGCCCGCGCCTTGCAGCGCCTCGAGGGCCGCCGGCAGGATCTCGATCAGATCTCCCGCGGCGAGCGCTCCCTCCCCCAGCCGGCTCGCGGCGAGATCGCCGGCCAGGCCGTGGAGGTAGACCGCGAGGAGCGTGGCGTCGAGGGCATCGAGACCCTGGGCGAGGAGGCCGGCGAGGAGGCCGGTCAGCACGTCGCCCGTGCCCCCCGTCGCCATTCCCGGATTGCCCGTCGGATTGACGAACACCGCCGTGCCGGACGCCACCAGGGTGAGATGCCCCTTGAGCACGACGATGGCGCCGGTCTCCTCCGCCGCGCCGCGGGCCGCCGCCAGCCGGTCCTCCTGGATCTGCGAGGTGGAGATGCCGAGCAGGCGTCCGAGCTCGCCGGGGTGCGGCGTCAGGATGGTCTCGGCTTTGCGCTTGGCGAGGTCCGCGGCGCGGCCGGCGAAAGCGTTGACGCCGTCGGCGTCGAGGACCAGCGGCAGCGGGCACTCCAGGACGATGCGCCGGATGGCCGATGCCGTCGCCGGCTCCTGGCCCAACCCCGGTCCGAGAGCGAGGGCGGTCTTGCCCTCGGCCGCGTCGAGCAGCACGTCGGCCGCCCGCTCGGCGATCTGGCCGGCGGCGCCCGCCGGCAGCCCCAGGGTCATGGACTCGACCGAGCCCAGGTCCACCGTCTGCAGGATCGGCTCCGGCACCGCCGCCGTGACCAGCCCGGCGCCGGCGCGCACGGCGGCGCGGGCGGCGAGAATGGCGGCCCCGGCCTTGCCTGGCGAGCCGGCCGCGATCAGCGCGTGGCCGTAGTCGCCCTTGTGCGTACCGGGCTCGCGCTCCGGCAGCAGCTCCGCCAGCTCCTCGCCCATCAGCAGATGGAGGTCCCCGGCCTCCTCCTCGACCTCCTCGACCAGCCGCGGCGGGATGCCGAGATCGGTCACCACCATCTCGCCCACGGCGTCGGCGGCGGGGGGGAAGACGTGGGCCACCTTGGGCGCGGCGAAGGTCACCGTGAGGTCGGCCCGCACGTGCGGCCCGATCGGCCGCGTCTGGCTGCCCGAAAGGCCGCTCGGCAGATCCACGGCGACGCAGGGTACCGGCAGGGAGTTGACGGCTTCCACGGCCTGCGCGAAGAGGCCCTCCAGCGGCCGGGTGAGGCCGGTGCCGAACAGCGCGTCCACCACCACGTCGCACTCGGCCGCCGCCTCCAGCGCCGCGGGCAGGCCGTCGCCGGACGAGACCTCCAGGATGGGCAGCTCGGCCTTGCGGCAGATGCCGAGCTGCACCGCCGCGTCGGCCGAGAGCTCGCGGCCGCCGGTGATCAGGAAGACCCGCACCTCCCAGCCGCGCACCGCGAGATGGCGGGCCACGGCGAGGCCGTCGCCGCCGTTGTTGCCCGGCCCGCAGAAGACCGCCACCGACTCGGCGTCGCCGAAGGCCCGGCCCAGAGCCTCGACGACGCCGATGGCGGCGTTCTCCATCAGCACGAGGCTGGGAACGCCGAGATCCTCGATGGCGGCGCGATCGACTTCGCGCATGGCCTCCGCGGTCAGGATCCTCATGCCGCGCCTCTGATCGGCAACCGCCGCCAGGCCCGCAGCAGATCCCGGGTGCGCGGGCAGCCGAGATCGGCGGAGATCATCTGCTCGGCGAGACGGCGCAGATCGTCCGGTGTATCGACGTCCGCCGCCATGGGCAGCAGCTCCACGGTGAGGCCGAGCTCGCGGCAGCGCTCGAGGGTGGCCGGCAGGACCCGCTCCGTGCTCCAGGCGATCTCCTCGAACAGCCGCCGGGAGACGGCGTCGGCGGCGAGGGCGATCAGGTAATAGCCGCCGTCCTCGGCGGGGCCGAGCACCACATCCGCGCCGGCCTCCACCTTGGCGAAGGCGAGATGGACCAGATCCAACGGCAGCGTGGGATGGTCGCTGCCGAGCGCCGCCACTACGGCAGCCTCGCCGGCCGCCTCCGCGAGCGCGAGATACAGCCGCTCGCCGAGATCGTCTCCCCGCTGGCGGAGGCCCGGCAGCGGCCCGGCGGGGATCTCCTCCTCCGGCTCGAGCGCCCAGGCGAGGCGCAGCTCGAAGTCGCCCTCGCTCAGCCGATCGAGCAGGTCCGCCTGAAAGGCCGCGTGCAGCTCCGCCGCCTCGGCGGCGCTAAGATCGCCGATCAGGCGCGTCTTGACGCGTCCCTCCCGGGCGGGTTTGGTGAACAGGAGCAGGCGGCGGGAGGGGGCGGACACGGGGCGGGATTGTATCCGATCATGATTCTCACCCTCCTCACCGACTTCGGCACCGCCGACTACTACGTCGCCGCCGTCAAGGGCACGGTCCTGACGCTCGCGCCGGGTACCGAGATCGTGGACGTCTCGCACCAGGTTCCCTCCGGCGACGTCGAGACCGCCGCCTTCCTGCTGGCCGCGGCGGCTCCGGCCTTTCCGCCGGGAACGGTCCATCTGGCGGTGGTCGATCCGGGAGTGGGCAGCGAGCGGCGAATCCTGGCCGTCCGCACCGCCAGGGCCTGGTTCCTGGCGCCGGACAACGGCCTGCTGACGCCCGTGCTGGAGGGCGCCGTCTGCGTGCGCTCGGTCGAGAGAGGCGATCTCTTTCTTCCCAGTCCCGGCCAGACCTTCCATGGCAGGGACCGCTTCGCTCCCGCGGCGGCCTGGCTGCTGCGGGGTGAAGCGGAGACCGGGCTGGGACCGGAGATCGGCGATGCGAGGCGGCTGCCGGTCCCGCCGCCGCAGCGGTCCCCGGGCCGGATTTCAGGCCGGGTCGTCCACGTCGACCGCTACGGCAACCTGGTGACGGACATTCCCGCCGCCTGGCTGCCCGACGCTCCCTGCCGGGCCGAAATGGCCGGGCGGACGGTCGACCGGCGGGCCGGCCACTACGCGGAGATTCCCGCCGGCGAGGCGGCGTTCCTCGCCGGCTCGCTGGGCACCGTCGAGCTCTCCTTGAACCGGGATGACCTTTCCCGCCGCTGGCAGATCGGCCGCGGCGCCGAGGTGAGCATCGTATGGAACGAATCTTGAAAAGAACCCGGGTGGACGTGTGCCGAGGCGGCCGCGTTTACCCCGACCGGTCGGTGGGAAGGAGCGAGTGGCCATGACCAAATGGGAGTACAAGATCATCAACATCCGCAGCGAGAACTACCGCCTCGATCCCAACTCCGCGACTCAGCTCAACCAACTGGGCGAGGACGGATGGGAGCTGGTCTCGATCACCTCCGTCAACTTCAAGACCGGCGCCACGGACAACATCGCCATGGTCTTCAAGCGGCCCGTCGCTACTTCTTGAGCTTCTTGCGGCGGCGTCCCCGGCGGCGCAGCGCGAAGGCGAATCCCGCGGCGCCGACGGCGGCCACCATCAACCAGACCTTCCGTTTCGGCAGGCTGCCCACCTCGGTCTGCACCGCGCTGCGCACATCGGCCAGCCGCATCTCGGCCTCGCGGCGGCTCTCTTCCAGTCGGCGCTCGGCCTCGCGCCGCGCTTCCTCCAGACGGCTCATGGCAGGTCCCTCCCCAGCGGTTCTCCCCGCTCCGCGGCCGCGGCCTCGACATCCAAAGCCTTCGGCTGGGCGAGCAGCCCGTGCTGCCACCAGTCGAGATGGCTGTCCACCCGCCGCCGCACGGTCTCGGCCGGGTTCTCCACCTTGCGCAGCCGCCGCACGCCGAGCCAGGCCAGCAGCCCCGACGCCAGCAGGAACAGCAGCAGCACGACGAGGGAGGCGCCCCACCACGGCAGCCAGACGTGGAGCAGGGCGATGAGGACGAACAGCAGCAGGCCGACGATCCAGAACACCAGGATGAGGGCGGCGCCCAGCAGTCCCAGCGCCGAGCCGAGGTAGCGGCCGGAGCGCCCGAAATCCTCCTGCAGTGTGGCCAGCTCGGCCCGCCAGACCTCCAGGAGCGACTCGCCCAGCGAGCGGAAGAGCTCGATCCAGCCTGCCATGCCACCCCCCATTCCGGCCGTCAGCGGCCGACGATCACTCCGCGGCTGACGAACGACGCCTGCGCCGCCACGTCGTCCCGCACCCCCACGGCCACCCGTTGCTCGCCGCCCCGCATGAGCAGGGTGATCGAGTAGACGAACTGCTTGCCCTGCGCCGTGGCCACCTCGGCCTTGGGGATGCTGATCGGCACCGGCGCCTGCTGCACGTCCGAGGTGCCGCCGCCCGAATCCATGGCGGCGATGAACAGGCGCACCTTGGCCTCCTCCGTCTGCTCGCGCGGCACCAGGACCAGCTTGCCGATGGGGATGCGCACCATCACCGGCACGAGGAAGTAGCCGTCCTCCTTGGGTTTCGGCTGGCCGAACTCCACGACGACGCCGAGCGGATTGTCCTCGAAGGGGAAGTTCAGCGCCGCCAGCGTGCCGTCGCTCATCCGCGAGTCGGTGCTCTTGTCGCGGTAGCCCTCGCGGTGGCGGACCGTCAGGTCCTTGCGGTTCTTCACCTTCGCTTCGATCTGGTAGTAGCGGCCGTCGCCGTAGTGTGAAGGCGTATAGCCCAGCGAGTAGTAGGTCTTGAGATCGTTGGCGATGCGGCCGAGCGACGGCGTGATCGAATTGGTGTTGATGATCGCCACGCCGCCCGTCTTCTCGGCCAGAAACTGCAGCGGGCTCTGCAAGTTCGAGACGCGGACCGAGTCGATGAGCTGGGAGAAGCCCGCGGCCGTGGGCCCCGGTCCACGGTTCTCGGCGGTGGTCGATTCGTTGACCCGCAGGCCCGCGGCGTCGATGGTGTAGAAGGTGATGCGGTTGGCGTTGGCCTGCGCCGCCAGCTCGGTGAAGCGGCGGGAAGAGTCGAACTCCAGCGTCTGGGTGAGGCTCGTGCTCTGCTCGTTGTACTTGTTCTGCACGGCGTAGAAGACGTCCTGACCGGAGATCATCTGCAGGCCGTCGCTGACGTAGACCACCGCCTTGCGCCCCGGCATGCCGGCCAGGGCGTCGATCATCTTCTTCATCGCATCGATGGTGAACGACAGGTCGTTGTACGTGGATTCGGCGTAGGTGCGCGCGGCGCCTTCGGCCTCGGCCACGCTCTGCGAGTCCTCGATCCTCTGCAGCACGTCGCGGCGCTCGGAATCGGCGTGGACGCCCTGCGCCGAGATCTTCTCGAGCTCGACCATGGCCTGGGCGATCAGGCTCGGGTCGCTGGTGAAGTGGCGCCGCACGTGGAGCTCGCGGTCGTAGGTGACGAGCATGAGCTGGTCGCCCTTGCTCAGCTTCTGGCCGATGAAGGCCCGCAGCTCGCCCAGCACGCGGTTGCGGTTGAACGGCCGCAGGTTGAAGTTGTCGACGTAGACGATGAGGCTCAATCGCTGATCCGTGGGGATCTTCACCGTCTCCTGCCCCGGGAGCGCCGGCACCGGCGCCGCTGCGGCCTCCTCGGCAGCCTCCTCGGGCGGAGTCGTGGGCTTGCCTTCGTTGACGGCGTAGAAGTTGGTGATCTCCACCGGCCGTTTGTTCTCGAAGAGCTGGAAGTCGTCGCGGGTGAGGCCGGTCACCGGCCGCCCCTGCTTGTCGGTGACGTAGACGTCGACGTTGACGACGCTGACGTTGACGATGTCGACGAACGGCTCCTGTTCCGCGCGCGCGGCGGGCTTGGCGGCCGGCGGATCGATCTGGCCCGGCTTGCGCATCTGCGCGCCGGCGAAGCCCGCGGCCGCGAGGAGCACGCAACCCGCGAGGATGAAACCCTTTGGTGAGCTCATGACCTTTCCTTCCCTTCCGCCGGCGATTATACAGGGCCGCCGCTACTTGGCCGGCGGTACCACGTCCGCCTCCCCGGTCAGGATCTTGCCGCTCTGCGGATCGAAGATCGCCAGCGTGACGTGGTGCGGCAACCGGCGCAGCTTCAGCCGGGCCTCGTAGCGCGTCGAGGTGCCCGCCGGCGGCTGGGCGTCGAAGCGCAGCGTCACGGGGATGATGGGCACCGCCGCGCGGCTGCCCCCCGTGTCCACCGCCGCCACGCGCAGCTCCAGCTCGGCCGTGTACTTGCCGTCGACGGGCACGAAAGTGATGGCATCCACCGGGATGGTGAGGGCGACGGGCACCTCCATCTCCCGGCGGCCCGCGGCGATCGGCTGGCCGACCTGGATCGCCAGCGGCGCCGAGTCCGGCGCGCCGCCGAAGAGCATGGCGCTCTCCACCATCATCGTGGTCTCGGCGCGGCGGGAGAGGTCGAGGAAATTCTCCCGCGAGCGGACCTTGAAGCCCGGCTTCAGCACCTCCACCTCCACCTTGTGGCGCCTGTCGTTGCCCTGCCAGGAGGGCGTGAAGCCGAGCCAGTAATAGGAGCGGGTGTCGGACTCCACCGCCTGCAGCAGGTCGCGGCTCTGCGAGTTCAGCAGCGCCTTGCCGCCGGTCTCGCTGGCGGCGAAGAGCAGCGCGGCCTGGTGCTCCTGCTCGCGGATGTTGATGCCGCCCGGCGGCGGACCGGCGAGCGAGGCGTCCACCACCTCGGCCTCGACGCCCGGCACGTCGATCGGATAGATGGTGTAGCCGAGGCGATTCGCGGTGTCGACGAGCGGCTGGAAGATCTCCTCGCCGCGCGGCACCTCGCGGTCGAGGATCGGCCGGCTGGGATTGTTGACCACGAAATCTATGGGGGAGAAGGGCCAGCCGCCGGCGAGCAGGAGCATCACCTTGCGACCGGGAGGCGAGGCGAAGCCGCGCAGGGTGCTCGTCGCCGCCGCCACCGCGCGCTCGGTCTGCGCCGCCAGGCGCTCCGCGTACTCGAGCTCCTCGATGTCGAGCCGCTGGGCGAAAGCCGCGCGCGGGCCGGGCTCGAAGGTATTGCCGGTGATGCGCCGCGAGGCCTCGAAGCTGCGCAGCTCCGCGAGACGGCTGACCCCCAGGGCACGGCGGCCGATCGCCTGCTCGATGGCTGCCCCGAGCTGCCGCTGGGAATTCGACCAGCTCGACAGCATGTCCACGCGGCCGCCGTCATAGGCCACGATGGCCATGCGGTCCTCCGGGCCGAGCTGCGTGAGCTGATCTTTGAGCTGGCGCAACACCTCGTCGCGCCGCGGGCCGACTGAGAAGTAGTCGTCGACGAACACCAGATAGCTGGTGCCGACGGCGCTGCCGGGGGCCAGGCTCGGCAGGCCTTGCACCGCCGCCGATTGCGCATCCTGGGCATCCAGGGCGATGGCCTGTCCTCCCCGCACCTCGTTGAAGTACTCGACGGGGACCGTCTTGCCGTCCACCTTGAGGCGGAAGTCGGTCGGCTTCAAGCCCTGGACCCGGTTGTTCTGCTTGTCGGTGACCACCACCTCGACGTTGACCACCCGCACTTCGATCTGCTCACCGAAGACGCCCGACGGCTGCTCCGCCGGCGGCTGCTGGGCTGCGGCCGGCGACAGCGCGGCGCAGAGGAAAGCGGCTGCCAGCCACCCTGAACGATGCGTTTTCATGGGGATCTCTCCATTGCCAGGCAAGAATGGGACCGCGAGGAAGGCTGCCCCGGAGTCTGCTTGCCACAACAAGACGGCGCGGCGGTTTCTTTCTGCGGCCTCACTTGGCCTGCCGGGGCTTGAAATCCGCGTCCCCCCAGAGCGTCCCGCCGCTCAGCGGATCGCGCACGGTGAACACCAGGCGCTGCTGCGCGTCGCTGAGCTTGACGACCATGCGGAAGCGGGCGTAGGTGCCGCCGCGGGGCGCCGCGGCGAGGGTCACCTTGAGATGCGAGGACGGCAGGTCGGCGCGCCCGCCCTGGTCATCCAGCACCGCGGCGGCGACCGGCGTCTCGGCGACGAAACCGCCCTCCGCCGGCGTCAGCGCCAGCGACTCGACGGGCACGCCCAGGGTCACCGGCACCTCCACCTGGCCGCGGCCGGCGCGGCGCGGTTTTCCCAGCTCGACGATCAGCCGCTTCTCCTGCTCGGCGCCGCCGAAGAGGAGCACGCCCTCGGCCTTCATGGCGTTCGCCGTCTGCGCCGAGAGATCGGAGAAACCGCCGCGCGCGCGAATCGTGAGACCCGGCCGGCGCGCCTCGACGAGGATCCGGTGGCCACGGTCGTCGGCCTTCCAGGCGGGGGTGAAGCCGAGCCAATAATAGGAACCCGAGTCCGCGACGACCTGGCGGAAGACCTCCAGCCGCGTGGAGGCCACCACGCGGCCGCCGGTCGCCCGGGCCAGGCCGTCGAGCCCGGTCACCAGGCGCGCATCCGACTGCGCGACCTCGGCCGGATAGAGGGTATAGCCGAGCCGGTTGGCCGCCTCGATCAGGGGAGCGTAGAGCCGCGGCGCGACTCCCAGCGACCAGGCGCCGGAGAGCAGCAGCATCACCTTGCGGCCCGGCGGCGCCTCGAAGCTCCGCAGAGCGCTGGCGGCGGCGGGAGCCGTCTTGCCGACCTGCGTCCGGGCCTCCGGGCTGATGCGCCCGGAGACGGCGTCCAGGAACGCCGCGACATCATCCGGCTCGAAGCTGTTCGCGTTCTCCAGGATCCAATCCACGTCCTGCTGGAGCTTGCGTTGCTGCGACAGGATGGCGTTGCCGAAGGCGGGACGCTGGCGGGCCTTCCGCAAGGCCGCGGCGAGAAGCGCGCGGTCGCCGGTCCAGCCGCTCAGCACCTCGATCCTGGAGCCGTCGAACGCCAGCACGGCCATGCGGTCGGCGGGCGCGAGCAGCGCCAGATCGCGCTCCAGTCTCTCCAGGATCTCGTCTCGGATGCTGGCGACCGAGAACGACTCGTCGATGTAGACCAGGTAGTTCCGCCCGACCTCTTCCCCGGCGGCGACGGGGGCCTGGGAGCCGGCTGCCTCCGCGGCGGCCGACTTGCCCTCCACGACTTCCGTGAAGTACTCGATCGGCACCTCCTTGCCGTCCACCAGCAGCCGCAGATCCTGCGCCGTCAGTCCCTTCACCCGGTTTCCCTGGGCGTCGTTGACGACGGCTTCGACGTTGACCACGCGAACGTCGATCGCCTCCTCGAACACCTGCACCTGCGGTGCCTTCTCCCCCTGTGCCGAGAGCGCCGCGGCCCCCGCCATGAGGAGCGCGCCCATGAACCCGATCGCGAGTTTCATATCCCTCCTCTCCTCTGCCTGCCGTGCTGCTCTTTCCGTACGCAAGCAAGGGAGGTGCCGAAGCCTGCCTGTGGGTGAATGCACCGACCGTGAGGAGGAAATGTCACTTCAGGAGGACATGTCTGTGCTAAGTTCGTGTCCCAACGGCTGAAAGAGATTTCTGTATCATTCCGCCCCGGAGTCGTTGCATGCCGCGAACCAGTTCCTTCCCTGCCTGCCTCTGCGCAACTCTGCTGCTGGCGTCGGTCCTGCCCGCCTCGGCCGGCCAGCTCGACATGTTGAGCAAAGCCTTCGCCGTGCGGCGGGTCTCCGATACGGCGTCGGGCGGGAGCGAGGCCAGGGCGATCAGCGCCGACGGCCGCTTCGTCGTCTTCTCCAGCACGGCCGCTAACCTCGTACCCGGCCAGATCGACGAGAACAACGTCGCGGACCTCTTCCTCCGCGATCGCATCACCGGCACGACCGTCCTCGTCAGCCACACTGCCGCCTCTGCGGTGACCACGGGCGACTTCACATCGGACTCCGCCGTGATCAGCGCCGACGGCCGCTACGTCGCCTTCGTGAGCTCGGCCCGCAACCTCGTGGCCGGCCAAGTGGACCTCCAGCTCCAGCCCGACGTCTTCCTGTTCGACCGGGTGACCGGCGCGGTCACCCTGGTCAGCCGCTCGGCGGCCTCGCCACGGACGGTGGGAGACGCTTTTTCCGACCGCCCCGCGATCAGCGCCGACGGCAGCTACGTGGCCTTCGCCAGCTACGCCTCGAACCTGGTTCCCAAGCAGAAGGACACCAACAAGAACCAGGACGTCTTCCTCTGGGACCGCCGGGCCGGGAAGACGGTCCTCGTCAGCCACGTCGCCACGTCGGCGGCCGCCGCGCCCCAGGCCGGCTACGGCCAGGAGGGTCCCTCGATCAGCGCCGACGGCCGCTGGGTCGCCTTTGCGAATCATGGCCGCGACCTGGTGGCCGGCCAGACCGGCGGCGATCTCGTCAACGTCTTCCTCTTCGATCGCTCGACCGGCCAGAACCTCCTGGTCAGCCGCGCCAACGGCAGCGCCACCGTGGGCGCCGGAGGCATCGCGCCCGTCCTCAGCGCCAACGGCGAGTCGGTGGTCTTCGAGAGCGCCGCGCCCAACCTCGTTCCCGGCTAGACGGTGGGCGCGGACGGCGACGCCTCCGGCTGCATCTTCGTCTTTCACCGTCCGACGGGCCAGATGCGGCTGGTCAGCCATGCGGCCTCGTCACCGAACCGGATGGGCGATTACGACTCCGCGCGCGCCCGCATCAGCGCCGATGGAGCCTGGGTGGCGTTCGTCAGCCGCGCCACGGATCTCGTGACCGGACAGGTCGACGGCGATATCTTCAGCTTCGACGTGTTTCTCTGGGAGCGGGCGAGCGGAAACGTCCGCTTGCTCAGCCACCCGCCGGGCTCCCCCACCGCCTCGGCCAGCGGCTTCAATTCCCTGGACGGCCTGAGCGCCGACGGCCAGCGCATCCTCATCTCGGGCGAGGGCTACATCGCGGACCCCCTCGAGCCCCGTAGCTCGTCCGAGGTCTTTCTCGTCGACCGCTCGGGACAAGCCGTCATGGTCAGCACGCCCGGAGGCTCGGGCCAGTCCGGCGGCAACGGCGACTCGAGCACTGCGGTCCTCAGCGCGGACGGCAACTGGATCGCCTTCACCAGCGAAGCCACCGACCTGGAGCCGGATCTCAAGGATCTCAACGGCCGGCGCGACGTCTTCCTCTTCGGCCGCACCACGGGAGACCTCGACGCCGTCTCGCGGCGTGACCCGGGGCTACCCTTGAGAGCCACCGGAGGCAGCGCGGGAAACCTCAGCGCCGACGGCCGCTACGCCGTCTTCGTCAGCGCCTCGCCCGACGTCGCTCCCCGCGTGCGCGACCTCAACAACGACGAAGACGTCTATCTCTACGATCGAACCGCGAAGACCCTCACCCTGGTGAGCCACTCGACAGCGGGCGCCCTGCAGACCGCCAACGGGGGATCCAACTCGCCGCAGCTCAGTACCGACGGCCGCTTCGTGCTCTATCTGAGCCAAGCCACCGACCTCGTGCCGGGGCAGATCGACGACAACGATTCCTCCGCCGACCTCTTTTTGTGGGACCGCGCGACCGGCCAGACGACTCTGGTCAGCCGCTCCGCGACTTCGCCTGTCACCGGCGTCGGCGTCTCCTTTGCCGGCGTGATCAGCGGCGACGGCTCGACGATTCTCTTCAGGAGCGACGCTACGGACGTCGTGCCCGGCCAGGGCCACTCGCGCTTCCAGGACAACGTGTTTCTCTACGACCGCGCCACCGGCGTCATCTCCCTGGTCTCCCATTCCCACGTCTCGGTCACCGAGCCGGCCAACGACGAGGCGTTCGCCGTCACGATGAGCGCCGACGGGCGTTACGTGGTCATCGCCAGCTCTGCCTCCGACCTCGTTGCCGATACGCCTCCCGGCGCGGAGGATCTCTTCACCGCGGCGCTCTATCTCTACGACAAGATCACCCGATCGATCACCCTCATCACCCGGCCGGCCTCGCCCGGCGGCTTTCTCCAGGGAGGCGAGAACGCCCGTATCAGCGCCGACGGGCGCTGGGTCGCGTTCGGCAGCTTCTATGGCGATCTCGTGCCCGGCCAGGTCGAGCCGGACGATTTCGGCTTCACGCTGGATCTCTTTCTGTGGGACCGGGTCACCCGGACCACGCGGCTCGTCTCGCACCGATCCGGCGAGCCCCTCATCGCGGGAGGCGCCGGCTATCCCTTCGCGATGAGCGCCGACGGCGGGCTCATCGCCTTTTCCGCCGGCGGCGACCTCGTGGCCGGTTACCGCGGCCCGCGCAACGTCGGCTACGTGCTCCTCTACGACCGCACGACCGGCACCAGCCGGTTCGTCAGCTCCCCCGCGGGGGCCGTGGAGCTCAACAACTCGACCCACCCGGAGATGAGCGCCGACGGCCGCTTCATCGCCTTCGTCAGCGATGCATCCCGGCTCTCTTCGGAACCGATCCGCACCCCCACCAAGAACGTCTTCCTCTTCGACCGCACGACAGGCAAG
Organism: Acidobacteriota bacterium; assembly: GCA_046765915.1. Taxonomy (GTDB): domain Bacteria; phylum Acidobacteriota; class Thermoanaerobaculia; order Multivoradales; family UBA5704; genus DATARR01. The sequence goes on from JBKPTH010000058.1 coordinate 39,798, forward strand.
ACGACCCTGGTGAGCCGCTCACCGCTGCCGCCGTTCAACTCCGGCAACGACCGCTCGGGCGACACCTCGCTCAGCACCGATTCCTTCGGCAACCTCTCCGTGGCCGCGAACGGCGCCGTGCTCTTCGAGAGCCTCGCCTCCAACCTCGCGGCCGGCGACTACAACTTCAATCAGGACGTGTTTCTGTACGTTCCTTGAGACGCTCGACCGCCAAGCGGTACTCGGCGAGGAGCTCGCTGCGCTTCCCTCGCACGCCCTCGATGCGCAGCCGATAGAGACCGGGGCCGAGCCCGGAGACCAAGAACGACGTGCCGATATCGCCCAAGAGGGCCTTGCCCGGCCGGCGGCCGGCCCAGAGCACCTCGCCGTTCCGATCCATCAGCTCGAGCCGGTACTCTCCGTAGACGGGATGATCGGCCAGGCTCAGCGCCACGGTGAAACCTTCCCCCTGGGCCGTGATCGGCACGGGATTCACCGCGTCTCCCCGCAACAGGCCGCTCCCGGAGCTCTCCTGCCCGCGTAAGGCGAACCTGGGAGCGACGGCGACCGCGATCTCGCGCGAGGCGACCACGAGCGGATTCGCGCGCTTCTCTTTTTCGAGGTCTTGAATGTGACCGCGCGCCCCGGCGAGTTGGTGCTCAACGTCGGCAAGGGAGCGACGCGCGGCCGCGAGCGCTTCTTCCCGCTCCGCCAACCGCCTCTCCAGTTGGAGCAATCGATGGCGCTCCTCGCGAACCGTGATCGCCGCCCAAGAGGAAAGTCCGAGAACAGCGAGCAGCAAGGCGGCCGCGGCACCGTAGAGAAAAGGTCTGAGATCTCGCGGCCGCGGCGCATTGGGTGGAGCGGCACCGGCGATCGGCCGCACCGCCGGATCTTTCGCCGGCAGGCGCCGGACGAGAGAATCCCAGGCCTCCTGCCGCAGCGGCTCGGGGCCGGTCTCTCCTCCAGCGGCGGCGGCCTCGAAATCCCGCAGCTCGCGCAGCAGCCCCGTGCATTGCGCGCAGAGGGAGAGGTGCTCCTGCACGGCCTCGCGCTCCGCCGGCGGCAGCTTGCCCTCCCGGTAGGCGATCAGACGTTTCGATCCGACGTGCGTCCTCATAGCTCGAAGCTCGTAAAGGAACGGCCCATCTCTATCTGCAGGCGCTTGCGGGCCTTGAACAGTTGCACCTTGACCGTCGAGGGCGCGATCTGGAGCACTTCCGCGATCTCGTCGTAGTCGAGGTCCTGGAAGACCCGCAAGCGTACACAGCGTCGCATCTGGACCGGGAGGCCTTCCACCGCCTGCTTCAGGAGCTCCCCCATCTCCTTGTCCAGCAACCGCCGCAACGGCGCCGGGGCTCGCGCGTCACCAATGATCCCTTCAGCGGCCGGCGCCGATTCCTCCTCGTCCTTCTCCTCTAAAGGGACCGCCTGACCGGCGCGCTTGGCGGCGGCGCGGTGGCGCCACGCCTTGCCGGCCGTGTTGGCGGCGATGCGGAAGAGCCAGTGCTCCCACCGCGACTCGCCGCGGAATGCCTCGATACCTCTATAGACCCGCAGGAACGTCTCCTGGATTAGATCCTGGCATTCCTCCGTCGAGAACCCCCGATGCTCGAAGAAGCGGAACAGCGGCCCATAAAAACGCTCGAAGAGAAGCCGGAAGCTCTCCTCGCGGCCGGCGCCGTCCCGCAACCGCTTGACGATGGCCTCGACCGGCTCGCCCGGCCCCTTCATCGCCTTGCCGGTCTTCACAACCGGTCACCGAAGAGCTGGAAGGCGGCCCAGAAGAAAGGCGCCGAGGCGTCCGTCTCCACCGTCTGCCCATTGGCGGTGGTGATGCGGATCGGTTGGCGGATGAGCTCGATCTGCGCCTGCCGCAGCGCCTCGTCCTTGGGGAGCCCGGCGGCGTAATGGCGGTGGAACCGCGCCATCAGCTCGGCGGTGACCTGGTCGGCGACGCTCCACAGGGTGGCGACGACGGAGCGCGCGCCGGCGTACTGGAAGGCGCGCGTGAGCCCGATGAGGCCCTCGCCGTTGAGCTCCCGCCCGAGAGCGGACTCGCAGGACGAGAGCACCACGAGGTCGGCGTCGAGCCGCAAGCCTTCGAAGATCTCCCACACCTGGAGCAGACCGTTGTCGCGGCCGGCGGGAAGCTCGTCCGGAATGGTCAGCACCAGGGCGGAGTCGAGTGGGGTGCGATCGTCGATGTAGCTGTGGGTGGCAAAGTGCACGACGCGCGCGTCGCGGCCCACGGACTTGGCTCGTTCCTCCGTCGCTTCCTCGCCCAGGTAGAGACGCGTTTTCGGGTAGGCCTTGGCGATGCGCTCGACCTCGCGCCGGGTATAAGGCAGAGGCGCCCAGTCGAAGCCACGCAGCTCTGGGCCGAGGGAACGGTGAGCCGCGTCGCCGCCTTCTCCGCCGGACGTGACGCCCTTCGGGTACTTGGGGTCCGCGAAGGCGACGAGCCGTAAAGCATCGGCGGCGCGGCGCGGTTCGGCCGTCGCGGCGCGAAGCGTGCCGTAGACCGTCAACGAAAGAGCCGTGTGGAGCGGTTTCCACTCCGTGAGGTACTGCCGGCGGCCTCCCGTCTCACGCACGAGAGCGCCGAACGGCAGGCGGTGCAGAGGGCCGTCGGGGAGGATCAGCAGCCGCTGGCTTTTCCCGACCAGATCGGCCACCGGAGCGAGGAGGACGCGGTAGAGCGACCGGGCGAGGTTTGTCGGCTCCAGCATCCGCGGCGGGCTGCCGGACGCGCTCCAGGAAGCGCTCCACATCCTGGCGCAGCCGCTCCTCGCCGACCGGCAGGGTCTTCACCCGCAGCCCTCCCTCGCGGGTCACGGCGAAGAGCGCGGTCTGCTTCTCTCCGACGCTGTAGGAAAGGGCCAGCGTGTCGGGATCGAGCACCTTCCGGGCGGCGGCCAGATCGAGAGGTTGCGGCTGGCGCAGCTCGGCGAGCCGCGGCGAGGCCTTGCGGATCTCGGCGGCGATCTCGTCCCGCTCCCGGCGCAGGCGGCTCAGCTCGTGATTGAGCTTCTCCCTCGCCTCTTCGCCGGCCGTTGGGGTCCAGCTCGCCAGCTCGCGCAGGGTCTGGTCGTAGCGCGCCGCATTGTCCCGCCGCGAGCGCTCGAGCGCCGGCGGCAGCTCGCCCGAAAACTGGAGGTCGCGTTCCGAGAGCAGAGCCAGAAAGCTGCGCGCCCGCGAACGCTCGACCAGTTGGAAGGCCTCGGCGGCGCGTCCCCGCTCCAGCTCGACCTCGATGGCGTCGCGGTAGATCTCCTCGTGGCGCGCCCGGAACGCGGCCTGGAGGTTCTGGGAGCCTCCGAGCCGCCCCACCTGGGATTCCAGCGCATCGACAGCCTGAGCGAGAAACTTCTCCGCCTCGTCGAGCCGGCGAGTGCGGCGGTACAGCCGGCCGAGCTGCTGTAGCGACCGAGCCTCGTCGATCGTGCCGGGCGCCAGGCTCTCATAGATCGCCTGGGCCCGCCGCTGAAAGTCCAGTGCCAGGTCCAGATCGCCGCGCGCCTCGGCGACCATCCCGAAATGGTCCAGAGAGGTGGCCACCCCGAGGCTGTCCGGAGCGAGCCGCTGACGGATCTCCAATCCGCGGCTGAGGAGCTTCCATGCCGCGTCCAGATCGCCCCGCAACCGCGCGATGTTCCCCAGGGCGTCCAGGCTGTCCGCTACGCCCAGACCGTTGGGAGCGGCCTTTTCCCAGATCGCCAAGCCGCGCTGGAAGAGCTCCGCCGCCCCGGCCAGATCACCGCGATCCCGGGCCATGGCACCGAGGTTGCTCAAGCTGGCGGCGGCTCCGATGCTCTCGGGAGCCAGCTTCTCCCGGATCGCCAGGGCACGCCGGTGTAGCTCCTCCGCGGATTCCACGTCGCCGCGCATCTTGGCCGCCGTGCCCAGATTGGCGAGCGTCATGGCCACGGGAAGGCTGTCGCGAGATTGCCGCTCCTGGATGGCCCGCGCGCGCTGGAGCATCGCCATGGCCTCTTCTACGAGACCGCGTTCGATTTCGACCATGGCCAGGTAGTTCAGGGTCCTGGCCACCGCCGAGCTGTCGGGAGCCCACCGCTCCTGGATCGCCAGCGCGCGCCGATTGTCCTCGGACGCTTCCCGCAGCTCCCCACGCGCTGATTCCACGACCGCCAATTGGCTCAGGCTGAACGCCACCTCCAGGCTGTCCGGCGCCCAGCGGCGCTGGATCTCCAGAGCGCGGCCGAGGACCTGCGCCGCTTCGTCCAACCGGTTCTGCCGCCGCAGGATGAAGCCGAGCCAAGCCATCGTGCCGGCCGCCTGGAGGCTCTCACCCCCGCCGGATTCGCCGATCTCCAGGGCCGATCGGAAGCTGGCCTCGGCCCGGGCCATCTGGTTGGCCTGCTCGTAGCTCCTCCCCAGCTCCTCCAGGACGGCGATCCGGGTGCGCGCGTCCCGCGCCTCCTCCAGCGCCGCCTGCAGCGCGGATCGTGCCTTCTCGCCCTGGCCGGCCTGCGACCACGCCTCGGCGGCCTGGAAGAGCAGCCAGCCCTTCAGAGCAGGCGCGGCCTGAGGCTCCGCAGGCTCGACGATCTGGTTTCCGAGAGCCAGGGCTTCCGCCAGGTCGACGCCCGCGGTCCGCCGGCGCATCTCCGTGTAGCTCTGGAGAAGGCTCGCCGGCATCTGTGGGCGCATCCTCGCGTCCCATACGCCCTTCGGCACCTCGAACAGGATCGCCGCGCCCTCGCGTTCGCCGCGCAGCCGCACCGTCCCCCGCGGCGCCTGCTCGGTCTTCAGCCACAGCCAGTCGAAGTACGTCCCGATCTCTCCTTCGCCACCCTCGGGATTGACCGGCGGATCGGGCGGTCTCTCCCAGGCAAGGAGAAGATCTCCCGCACGGAGGCCTGCTCCTTCGAGAGCCGATCCCTTGCCAACCTCTTCGACGACGATCCCGATCCCGCTCGCTTCCGCCAGGCGACTCGCGCCCGCAACAACGGCGAGCCCGATGCAGAGGATGGCAATCAGGAGCTCTCGTCGCGGTTGGAATTTCATTGCAAAAGCTTTCTCAAGGTTAGACCGGAGTATAGCCCGTGGGCCGAACGCGCCCGCGCCGCAGTAAACCGGATCTGCGATTCAGGGTCTTTCTCGGGTAGACGCAGGAGGGCGGACAGACGAACGAAAAGTTGAACAAAAACTACAGGAGGAGACCGATGAGAAAAATCTGGTTTGTAGCGTGCGCGCTTCTCTTCACTTCGGCCGGCCTTTTCGCCCAGAGCACGGCTCCTCTCACCAGCGAGGCCCTGGCCGCGATCCTGGGTCCTGCCGCGGGCCCCGGCCCTTGCGGCAACCAGCAGAGCGCAGTGCTGTTCGCCGCAAGACGGCCGAGCGGCGGCCCGAAATCGCTCTGCACCGCCACGGCGCAATGTGCATCCGGCTCTGTTTCCTGCCAGGGCAACAGTAGCTGCACCGCGGTGGACCGCAACTGCTCGACCGGTGAGAGGGGGCACGTCACTTGTGACGGCAACACGACCTACTGTCCTACGCCCTGCAACTTTTGCGAAGTCTGCGCCGGCACGGGGGATTGCTTCAACTGCTGCCGCTGCGACGGCTTCAGCGGTCCCTGGTGCGTCCGTGAGTGCAGTCCGTAAATGCAGTTGAAACGAGAGTCTGCTTCGACCAGTAGCTCGAGGCAGCGGTAGGGGCGCAGCGTGCTGCGCCCCTACTTTGGCGGCGATAGTTGCAACTGCCAACAACCTGTGCTAGACTCCTTTTGATGAGCAGAGCCGCCGTCCTTCCGATCGTCCCGCAGGACTCCGCCCTAGCGCGCGACGCCGAGGAGCTGTACGACGCGCTGGAGGACCTCCTGCGCGTCTACCAGTTCCGCGACCGCGACCGCATCTGCTGCTTCGACGTCTCCGTCTCGCAGTGCTACGCGCTGGAGGGGTTGGTGCGGCGGGGCGACATGACGCTGAACGACTTGGCGGCGTACCTCTATCTCGACAAGAGCACGGCGAGCCGGGTGGTGGACGCGCTGGAACGGAAAGGCTACGTGTCCCGCTCCCCGCATCCGAAGGATCGCCGGGCGGTGCTCCTCGAAGCCACCGCCGCCGGGCGCAAGCTGGAGGGGAAGATCCGCGAGTCGATCCTCGCCGAGGAGCGCCAGCTCATCGCCGATTTCGCGCCCGAGGTTCGCCAGGCCATGACGCAGCTCCTCCGCCGCTTCGCCCGCGCGGCGGCGGCGCAGGTCGACACCGCGGGCGGAAGCTGCTGCAGGATCGAGTAACCCCCGCGCGCCGGGCCTGATGCTCGGCGCGCTTTTCTTGAAACGGATAGTTGCAAGTAACAACCAGAAAGGACGACCAATGAGCACTGAGACCCCTTCCCTCCCCTCCCTTTCAGCCGACCAGCCGTTCGACCCCGCCGCTCTGCGCGAGGTAGTGCAGGCGAAATACGGCGAGGCGGCGCGCAGCGTCCAGAAAGGCGCCACCGCCTCCTGCGGCTGCGGTAGCGGTTGCGGCTGCGGTCCTGACCCCATCACCTCGGACCTCTACGAGAAGGCCGAGACCGCGGGGCTGCCCGCCGAAGCCGTGCTCGCCTCGCTGGGGTGCGGCAATCCTACGGCGCTGGCGCAGCTCGCGCCGGGAGAGGTGGTGCTCGACCTCGGCTCCGGCGGCGGCATCGACGTGCTCCTCTCGGCCAAGCGCGTCGGCCCCACCGGCAAGGCCTACGGACTGGATATGACGGACGACATGCTGGCCCTGGCGCGCGAGAACCAGCGCCGGGCCGGGGTGGAGAACGTCGAGTTCCTGAAAGGCGAGATCGAGGCCATCCCGCTGCCCGAGAACGCCGTTGACGTGATCATCTCCAACTGCGTCATCAACCTCTCGGCCGACAAGCGGCGGGTGCTCGCCGAGGCCTTCCGCGTGCTCAAGCCGGGCGGCCGCTTCGCCGTCTCCGACGTCGTCGTGCGCGGCGAGATGCCCGCGGCCCTGCGGCGCAACGTGGAGCTGTGGATCGGCTGCGTCGCCGGCGCGCTGGAGGAGCCGGAGTACCGGCGCCTTCTCGCCGAGGTGGGCTTCGAGGCGATCGAGGTCGAGCCGACGCGCATCTACCGCGCCGAGGACGCCCGCGCCTTCCTCGAGGAGGCCGGCATCGACGCCACCGGCGCCGACGAGGTGGACGGCAAGGTGATGAGCGCCTTCGTGCGCGCGCGCAAGCCGAAGGTGGCGTGACCGGGTTTTGATATCCTCCGGGCCGATGAAGACCAGGATCCTCGTCACCGGAGCCTTGGGCCAGATCGGCTCGGAGCTCGTCGACGCTCTGCGCGCGCGCTATGGCGACGACGCCGTGGTCGCCTCCGACATCCGGATGCCGCCGCGCGGCACCGAGGGACCCTTCGATTTTGTCGACTGCACCAACCAGCGGTCGCTGAACGAGGCGGTCCGCCGCCACGGCATCGGGACGATCTACCATCTGGCGGCCCTCCTCTCGGCCGTGGCCGAGAGCAAGCCGCAGGTTGCCTGGGACGTCAACATGGGCGGCCTCTACAGAGTTTTGGAGGTGGCGCGGGAGAGCCACTGCGCCGTCTTCTTCCCGAGCTCGATCGGCGCCTTCGGTCCGAGCACGCCGCGCGACCATACGCCGCAGGACACCGTGCAGCGGCCGACCACCATGTACGGGGTGACCAAAGTCAGCGGTGAGCTGCTCTGCGATTACTACTTTCACCGCTTCGGCGTCGATACCCGCGGCGTGCGCTTCCCGGGCCTGATCTCCCATGGCGCCCCGCCCGGCGGCGGCACGACCGACTATGCCGTCGAGATCTTTTACGAGGCCATCCGTCACCGGCAGTACACCTGCTTCCTGGGTCCCGAAACGCGCCTCGACATGATGTACATGCCGGACGCGAAGAAGGCCGCGATCGAGGTCATGGAAGTGGATCCTTCCCGTCTCGTCCATCGCAACGCCTTCAACATCACGGCGATGAGCTTCACGCCCGAGGAGCTGGCGGCCGAGATCCGCAAGCACGTCCCGGAGTTCAGGATCGACTACCATGTCGATCCGATCCGGCAGGCCATCGCCGATTCCTGGCCGCGCTCCCTCGACGACAGCGCCGCCCGGAGCGAATGGGGATGGGACCCGGAGTTCGACCTGCCGGCGATGGTCGCGGACATGCTCGCGAACCTGCAGAGAAAGCTCAGGCGAGCCAGTTGAACCCTCACGCGTTTGGATAGGAGATGCGCCGCCATGCCGCATGACCGATTCCTGGAGGCCCTGTCCGCCGAGGTGGCGGCGTTGCGCGAGCGGGGCACGCTCAAAGGCAAGGAGGCCGTGATCGTGCAGGTCCTGCCCGCCGCCGGCGAGCGGGGGCCCCGCTACCTGCTCGAGGGCCATGGGGACAAGCTCTTCCTCAAGATGAACTCGAACAGCTACCTCGGCATGTCACTGCGCCGCGAGGTGATCGAGGCCGAGGAGGCCACTACGGCGGCCTTTGGCGCGGGACCCGGAGCCGTGCGGTTCATCAGCGGCACCTATCGCCAGCACGTGGAGCTCGAGCGCCAGCTCGCCGCCTTCCACGGCCGCCAGGCGGCGATGATCTTCAGCTCCGCCTATGCCACGACCCTGGGCGTCCTGGTGCCGCTCATCACCGCCGAGACGGTGATCGTCAGCGACGAGCTGAACCACAACTGCATCATCAACGCCATGCGGCTGGCGCGGCCCAAGGACAAGCTGATCTACCGTCACGTGGACATGGCGGACCTGGAGGCCAGGCTCTCCGCCGCCGCCGCCGGCCAGTTCCGCCGCGCCCTCGTGGTCACGGACGGCATCTTCAGCATGCGCGGCGACTGGGCGCCGCTGCCGGAGATCCAGGCCCTCTGCGAACGCTTCGACGAGGCCTTCCCGGAGAACGTCATCCTCGTGGTGGACGACTCCCACGGCGTCGGCGCCTTCGGCCGCACCGGCCGCGGCACGGAAGAGTTCACCTGCGCCCGTCCGGCGGACGTCCTCATCGGCACCCTGGGCAAAGCCTTCGGCGTCAACGGCGGCTACGTCACGGGCAACCGCCATCTCGTCGAGTTCCTGCGCGAGACCGCCCCGCTCTACATCTATTCGAACCCCATCACCGCCGGCGAGGCCGCCGCCGCCGCGCAGGCCCTGTCGATCCTCGACAGCCCCGAGGGCCTGCGCCTGCTCGACCACCTGCGGGCGATGACGGCGCGCTTCGAGAAGGGCATCGTGGACCTCGGCTACGAGACGATTCCAGGCGAGCATCCAGTCGTGCCGCTGATGGTGCGCGACACGCCGAAGACGAACGCCCTGGTGAGCCACCTCAAGGAGAACGGCATCCTCGCCACGGGCCTCAAATATCCGGTGGTGCCGAAGGGAGACGAGGAGATCCGCTTCCAGATCTCGGCGGACCACACGCCGCACGACGTCGACTCGACGCTGCAGGCGCTGGCGAGCTTCCCCGGGCGGGGGTGAGCTCTACGGCAGCTCGATCGAGTCCGCGAAGGCGATGCGGTAGCCCAGGTCCTGCCCCCCGACCACCGTCGAGCCCGAGCCGGCGCCCGCCGCCGGAAAGAAGTCGCCGCCCAGCAGCCGGGACTCCGCCGCGAGGCGGGCTTGCGGGTCCGTGGCGTAGATCTCGGCCTCCAGGACCAGGATGCGCAGCGGGCTCGGGGCCGGGCTCGGCAAGCTCACGTTCCCCTGCCAGACCGTGTCGGTGACGCTTTTCTGGACCGCCGGAATGACCTGCGTCGCCACCGCCTCCCAACCGAGCTCGTCACCGGTGTCGAATCGCCGCCGCTCGACGCGAGCGACGACCAGAGGCGAGGCGAGCTGCTCCCGCTGGGGTTGGAAGTAGGCCGGTCCGTTCATCCGGATGCCGAGCTGGCTGGTGACGGCGACCTGCGTGGTGTCGTACTTCACGGTGCGATGCGGCAGGATCTGAATGAAATCGGATGGCACTACTTTGGAGAGGTGGGCACCGGTCACCGAGATCGGCTGATAGCGGGCCAGCGCCAGGCGGACAAAGGGGAAATACTTGTGTTCCGCCTTCAAGGCGATGTCACAGAACCACAGATTGCGGTCGGTGTCGTATTGGACCTCGAAGCCCTCCACCTCGACGTCGAAACCGGACAGCTCTTCCAGCGTTACCAGCGCAGGCTCGACGGGCTTCTTGGGCACCGCGTTGGCGAAGTCTGCCTTGGTGAGAGGAGCGGTCTCGTCGGCGTTCCAGATCGGATCCATGCCCCATTCGCTGACGACCTTGCGCAGCGTCTTCCAGTCCGGCGTGAGCGGCGCGTATTTCGCCGGCCGTAGGACCACGCCCAGGAGCTCGCCATCGCCGGAGGAGAACCAGGGGCGCTCCATGTAGACACGCAGACCGCCGCCTTGCCGCTTGCGGGTGACGACGCCGGCGTTCACGGTCTCGCTCCAGCCGAAGGCCGGCACCGCGTAGAGCAGCTTCGGCGAGTCCGGCCGCGCCGAATTCGGCACGTCGAGCTCGAGACGCGCGGCGTCGGCCGGCGGTGTCCCGACCTCGGCGGGAGTCGGCCGGATGAGATCCTGGGGATTGGCCAGCACGGCCGGCGGGAAGTATTCGCGGTACCGGGTCGTGCCGATCGCCGTGTAGGTGACGCGATGGTACCTGGTGTCGCCGAGGGCATGCTTGACGTCCTTCTGCTTGATGTCTTTCACCGGGAGCTGATCGTTCGCCGCGTCGTGGGCGAAGATCTCCTCCACGTGCATGCTCTTGTTGACCCGATCCGTCGCCGCGTTGAAGGACGGCTTGGCGAGGTCGTCGAAGGGATCGGACCAGGCGGCCTTGAGATCGATCTTTCCCGTGCTCTTGGCGTCGATGTTCACGGTTCCCTGCAGAGTGATGTCCGTGGCGCCGAGCAGCTTGGCCGGATTGATCGCCAAAGGCGTGATCTTGGGAATGGCCAGCGGCTGCTGGACGGCGTGCACGAGGTGGAGGGTGCGGAACGGCAGCAACAGCCAGTTGCGCCCGTCCTCCGCCAGTTTTTCGAGGTCCGCCAGGTCGATGGGATTGGCCTCTTGCGCCCACTCCCAGATCCCCATCTTTTCCAGGTCGGCTTGGAGGAAGTACGAGCTGTAGCGCACCGCCAGGGTCACTCCCTGAGGCACCTCGACCGTCAGCACGCGGTCGGCGGCGTTCCAGGCGGGCTGGGCCGGCGCGGCGCCGTCCTCCAGCCCCTGCAGCCGCAGGCGCAAGGGTTCCAGATCAGGCCAGACGCCGGTGAATTCGATCCGGTTGACGCCGTCGATGACGTCGTCCGGCGCGGGCATGCCCGGCAGCCCCAGGAACAGGACGCCGCGGGCGAAGTTGTCGGGCAGGAAGGCGATCTCGAACTGGTCATTGGTCTGCAGCCAGTAGACGCGCTTCTGGGCCGGTTCTTCGTCCTTGACGATGCCGGGGATGGTCTCCATCGTGCCGGTGACGAGGTTCATCCGCTCGGTGAGCGAGCCCGCTTCGCGGCTCGCGAGGTCGTAGGCCGCCTGGTCCTTCTGGATGCCGGGAACGCCGTCGAAGACCTCGTGGCGCTCGGCCATGAGCTGGGCCGTCTTGGGCGGCACGATGTGACGCTCGGTGGCCTGGCTGGCGATGCTCGCCGGTGTGTCCTGGATCGCGCTGCGCACCACCAGGCGCTCCAGCGATTCGCCTTCGATCGGCACGGCGCGCAGCACCAGCGGCGGCGGCGCGAGCGGCTCGAAGCGGTTGAATTGAAATTCCGGCGTGACCTGGGGCTGCGTGTCCGCGAACGCGGCGTCGTCCGGTCCGAAGGGGCTGTTGCCGGCCAGATCGACCATGCGCGCCCGCACTCGGTACTTCCAGCCGAACCGCAGCCGCGGCAGCGTGCCCAGCTTGGCCCGGAACTTCGTCTCCAGCTTGAACTGGGTCACCGCGGTGTTGGCCGAGTTGCCCTCCGTTTGATCGGGCAGGATCGTGCGGCCCGGCCGGGGCGCCACCAGACTCCAGCCGTCCCAGGTGAAAAGGGAATCGTGCACGCGCAGCTCGCGCTCCGGCACTTCGACCAGAGACTCGGTCGCGGCCATTTGCGTGAACCCCTCGTCTTCGACATCGACCAGCGAGAGGGGCCCGTCCAGGAAGTCGTAGTTGCCGAGGCGCTGGCAGAGCGAGCGCCACGCTCCGCCCTTGTCATCCCGGACGTCGAGGCAGTAGCCGCGCACGACATCGTCGGCAAACAGCTCGTCCGACGCGGCGGGCTGCGGCCCCGCGCCCTGATAGGCAACGAGCGGCGACGCGTCGACCGTGGTCAGGAAGCGGTTGAGCGCGTAGCTGTGATCGAAGCGACGGGTGAGCTCGGGCACCTGCTCGGCGCGGGCGATGGAGATCCCGGCGGTCTGCAGAGCCGGCAGCCCCGCGTCCTCCGGCGCGTTCGGCGGCCACGCGTTGAGCTGCTCCATGCCGTGCAGGTTCGTGGCGGTGTTGCGCAGCTTGATGCCGCTGCCGGGAAGGTCGATCTGCATCACCCGGAAACGGTTCGCCTCGTTCAGCCGCAGCAGGCCGTCGCTCAGGTCCGAGCCCGCGCGCGGCCGGGCCTGGAAGCGCTCGACGCCCAGCTCATAGTGCGTGCGCGGAGTGAAGTTGGAGGTCGCGGTCGCCAGAACGGGCGCCGGGATGATCCGCACCCTCCCCGGATTCGCCGGCAGGACCGCGTCCAGCGTGACCACGAGGTCCACCACCAGCCCGAGCTCGCGCATCAGGACGGGATAGTCGCCGAGCGACGAGATCATCTGGTGGAAGTCGTATCGGTCCTCGATCTCCGCCTGCGTGGGCAGCTTCTTCGAGGTCACGCTGTGCGGCTGAACGTAGGCGTGCAGCTTGTCGAACGCCTCCTTCTTGGCCGAGCCGGCCATCATCGGGAACGGCACGATGCTGACGCCCAGCAGCTTCCAGATGATTCGACGGAGGAGCAGGAACGGCCACAGCAGGCAGCCGGCGCAACCCTTCATACAGCCGTCCGGAGGCCCGGGCTTCTCGCCGGGTTCTCCCCCTGGACCTTTGTCCTCCGGCTCCTTGCCGCCGACGTACACCGGTCCGCGGTCGGTCTCGGGCGGCACCCAGGGATCGGGCGGCCTGACTTCGCCCGCGATCTCGGCGAGATGGTTCCCTAGGACTTCCCGGCCGGGGAGGCCGGCACCGCCGCCGAGGCCCCCGTCGATGGCCGCTTGCTGATAGATCCCCTTGATCGTGTCGTGCACGATCGCCGCGGGAAAGGACAGGATCTTGACGCCGCTGAGGTCCTCGAAGGCGAACGGCTTGACCGTGGTCGCCGGCTTGAAGAGCGCCTGCCAGAGATCGGAGCGCGGAGCGGCGCTTTCGACGGCCGCCGGTAGAGTAGGACCGCCCTGGAATTCGACTTGAAAGGTAGACCCGGCGATGACGGCGGGCCAGTCGAGCCAATCGGGGAAATCGCTCAGCGGCATGACCTTGACGGTCGGATCGTCGTTCCAGAGCCGCGGCGCCACGAACACCGACAGGCGCAGCTCCGTTGCCGCTGCGATGGGCCCGTTGCTGCTGCGGGGCAAGGCCGTCCAATTGATCGTCTGCTTGATCATGGTCCGCTCCTACGGATACGCGGCGAAGGCGTCCGCGTACGTCTCCCAATCGGAAGGAGTCAGCATCTGGCGGAACTTCGGGTCCGACCCAGCGAACTCCCGCTCGATGGACACGCTGACGCTCATGCTGAAGAACAGGATCTCGATCTTCACCTTCACGCTGGCCTGGCCCCAGAGATGCCCGCCATGCGGCGAGATCCCCTTCGTGGCATAGGACAGGCCGAGATAGAGCTCCAGCGAAACCGTGATGATCCCCAGCACCGATAACGCTCCGTAAGCCCGGAAGTAGCCGGTGAGCTGGAAGTCCTTGCCCACCATCTGGAAGTAGAAGCCGGCCATGATCGAGGCTTCGCCGCTGGCCACTCCCAGATTGAGCGCGATGCTGGCTCCGAACTCCAGCGCCGCCTCGATCATCTTCACGCCGTCGACGCCGATGTCGATGCTGAAGAAGCCGCCGCCGCCGAACAGCCAGACGGTCAGGATGAACGGCTGCTGGCGCTCGCAGAAGGCGAAATGGAAATTGAGCGGCGCGTCGCCGAAGGGCAGGAAGAAACCGGCGCCGAAGCTGATGTTCTGGAGCGACGCGACGCCGATCGTGATGTCCGGGATGCCCAGGCTGAAACCGATGTTGATGCCCGGGTGCGGCGACTGCACGATCTCCAGGCTCGGCGGATCGTTGAAGCCGTCGAGCGGGATGTACTCCTGCAGCCGGCGGACGAACTCCAGGATGCCCTTGAACTCGATGCCGCCGAGCTGCACCGACACGTCCGGCTTCTTGTCCGGCAAGGCGTCGAACGAGACCGACTCGAAGATGAGCTCGACCAGCTCGAGGCTATGATCGTCTTTGTTTTTGCCCGGCAGCAGGACGACTGAGAAGTGGGTCAGCGAGCCGTGGACGCGGAACTTCGGCGGCGTGCCGTCGATCGGAGCTTCGACCACCGCTTCCAGAGTGAACTCGGAGCTGTCCGTCGGCCTGAAGATGGGCATCTTCTGCTCCGGGTTCTTCACCGGATCGAGCTCGGGATGCACCAGCTCGTTGCTGCCGACCTTCCAGACGTACTTCGTGATCACGACGTTGCCGGCACGCTCCGTGGTCAGCCGCGGCAGCTTCTCGCCGGTCGTGCTCGACGCGTCGAAAATCAGGTCCTTGACGATCTCGAAGAGGCTGATACCGCCCAGCAGCTTGACGTTGGGGAAGATGTCTTTCGGCTTGAAGTCGCCGCCGACCATCTTGTCTACCGGGCCGCCGACCGGGCCCAGGGAGCGCGACAGCCCGCTGATGTCGAGGTTCGGCGCCACCATGCCGCCGACCTTTTCGGTCGCGAACGTCAGCGGCTTCGCGCCGACCAGCTTGACGAAGACGTCCGCCTTGTTGCCGATGTGGTTGCCGGAGCCGCTGAGGTAGGTCGGCTCCCACTCGATCTTCGCAGGCACGCCGGTTCCCAGAAGTTGCTTGATTGCCGGCGCGTCGACGTTCGCCTGCTTGACCTCGGGCTTGAAAAACGGCTCCGCGCCGCCTTCGACCTTGCTCGCCGCGAAAGAGATATCGGTGGTTTCGAAAGCAGTGTCCCCCGGTTTGACGACCGGTGCAAACGAGACCGTCTGACCCGAAAACGGACGCCTGCGCCGCAGGTGGTCCATGGGATGGGTGACGTTGTACTCTTTCAGGACCGAGTCGATTTCATTCTGATCGAGGTCCCCCTCGACGAAGATGAGGGGCATCGGCCACTCGGATTTCTTGCCTGCCCAGTCCGTGCCCTCGACGAGAAACTGGAAATCCTGCGGAGCGACTCCAATCCGCGGCCAGAAGGCCCGCTCGCCCATTCCAAAATCGCCGCTCGCCACGTTCAGATTGGGCGTCGACTCGGTCTTGATCGTGATCGAGCGGAACGGCATGTTCCGCGGGCTGTACGTGCGCGTCTTCTCCCGGCAGAGGAGGAACACGACCTGGAAGAGGTAGGCGACGTGGCCGGGCGGCTGCGCGTTCTGGTTGTAGAAGAACTTGCGCTCGGTGAGCGTGACCCTCACCGCGCGATGGCCGAGAGGGCAGAAGAACCCCTTCTCGACCACCCGCACGAACTGGTCCCGGCCCATCATCGCCTCGTGGCGCCAGTTCTCGACGATCAGCTTGGCGTCGTCGTTGAGCCGCGGCGGATTCCACGTTCCTTCCACCTTCATCCACGCGCCCAGAGACGACAACGTGAACTGCTCCGTCCGGACCGGCGTCGGGACGAAGCCGGGAATACGGTAGTTGGAGGTGAGGTGAACGACCTCGTTCCGCTGTCTGGGTTTGAGAGACATGAGGAACGGATCGACAAAAGGAGTCTTGGCCGAATCCGCCTGGAAATCCGGCGACCAGATCGCCCGCAGCCGCGGGTCCCCATCCGCGCGGCTCGTGCCGAGCCGCGTGTGCCAGAGCTCGGTCCAGTCGCCGCGCACGACCGGAGCGAGAGCGTGGCGCCAGCGGGCGAGCTCGTCGGGCGAGAGGATGAGCCGATACGGCGCCTCGATCGCCGTGTCCGCGGCGCCCGGCAGCGCCACCTTCGGCGGCGGCGTGAACCACAGGAAAAGGCTGAGACAGCCCGGCGGCTGCCAGCGGTTCACCGCCGAGACGCTGAGCGGCAGCCGCTGAAGCGCGTCGAGGAGGCCTTCGAGCGTCAGAGGGATCGTCTCACCCGGAGGTACGTTGAACACCAGCCGGCTTGGGCCCGCCAGCCGCGACTCGGCGCTTCCCGGAGGCAGAGGCGGATCGGCGGGATTGACGTCCTGGTGGTCCTGCGTGACCTGCACGAACGCCCGCTCGGCGATGTGCTGCGTCTGCAGGCGGACCCTCAAGCGCGCGTTGGCCGTGCCGTCGATCTTCCCCGGCTGGCCGGCCTGCGGCGGCGTCACCAGCACGTTGTCGAACCGGAGGTCGAGAATCAGGAGATCGCCCGGCCGGACGACGGAAAGGGTGAGGTTCTCGGGAGGCATGTCTCTCTCCCCTTCTTGAAACGAATGGCGTGGAGGCCCGCGCCCTTCTACTCCTAACAACCCTTCAGGCGCGGCGCGGTCCGATTCGTTACACGGACCGTTCCGATTGGCTCTCGGCGGCCAAAGCGGCGCGTTCGAAAGGATTGTCGAGATAGGGATCACGCCCCCGCAGGGTGGTCAGCAGGCTGGCCAGGAAGTAAGCCGGAAGGAACAGGGGGCCCCAGCGCTCGTACTGCCGGACGTGGACCGCCTCGTGGGCGCGGGTACGGTTCAAGGCGTCAGGGTCGCGCCCCAGCACCACGTGGCCCAGCGCGAACGCCTGCACGGTGGAGCCGGCCGGAGTCATCCGCGCGAGCAGCCAGCGGACTCCCGGCCCATGCACCTCCAGCACGCCGTGGAAGATCCGCGCCCGTCCGCCCGCCGCCAGCGCGAACGCCAAGCCGATCAGGGTGTTGGGGGACGTCCAGAGGTAGCCCAGCACGCGAAGCGGCCACTTCACCATAGCGTCGGCGTTTGAGCTCCGCTCAGTAAGGCTCGCGCCCGAACAGGAGCTCCACTCCCAGGCCGAGCATCGCCGAGCCCTCGCGCGGCTGGTCGCGCTCGAAACGGGGCCAGGTGTAACCGACGATCAGGTCGCCGAAAAGGTAGGGCTTGCCCACCGGCTGGCGGTAGATCGCGCGCGTGCCGTACTCGCTGAGCTTGACCTCGGACCCGGTGGCGCCGCGCAGGAAGATCTCCCCCGCCACCGCCCGCGAATGGCGAAGGTTGTGGTAGGCGAGCGCCGCCGAGCGCCACGTCAACCCCTCGGTCGACTCCGAAAAAGTCCCCACGTTGCCCCAGCGCAAGAGAAGGTCGCGGCGCAAGGCCCGATCGAAGTCGAGGCTGGTGGTCGAGCCGAAGCCCTCGCGGTTCTCCCAGAAGACCGTCTCGCGGAAGCGCCAGACGCCGCGGGTGCCGATGAAGACATTGTGCCGGTAGCGGGTCTGGGCGAAGACCTCCGGCGCCGTCTTCACCCTGGCCCCGACCCGGAAGTCGACCTTGTTCGCAAAGCGGCCCGGAGGCGAGTAGCCGAGGCCGGCGAGCCACCGCTCCTGGTTCTCCAGGCCGAAGACCGAGGAACGGATGGCGAGCCCCTCCCTCCGGTCCTGGACAAACTCGTCGCGTTCGTCGCGGCCGAGAAAGAAGTTGACCCGCCGCTGGAGATTGGGCAGGTCGTACCGCAGGCGCAGGCGCCCCTTGACGTCGAGCCCCTCGGCCTGCGTATAGAGCGTCGAAATCTCGGCCCGCCCCGCGACCCGGCGCGCGTTCGCGACGTCGGGCTCGCCGCCGAAGAGGCCGTCGAACCAGAGGGTGGCGCCGCAGAACGTCTCCTCGAGAACCCGCCGCGTATCGTCGATCAGCTCGCCCTCGTCGGGCTGGCGGCAGAGGTCGCGCAGCCCCGGCGGCGCTTCAGGGGTGCCCGCCGGACGCTCGACTTCGGACGCCGTGGAGGCTGGCTCGGCCGATATCGGCGCCGATGTAACTGGATTGGCCGGTGGCCGGCGCCCGGCACAGCCGGCGCTCAACAGGCCGGCCGCGAGCATCGCGGCGATCGACGTGCGGTGTCTGGCGAGAAATGGCTGCATAACCGTCCCATAGACATTTGAACGTCGACGGCCATTGATTCTAGCGCGGCTCGCCGGCGAAGTAGGCCCGTTCCCACCGGCTCTCCTCATCTCCGGGCAATCTGCGCGCGGCATAGACAGCGCATGCGAGGGAGAGCGCGTTGGCGAGCAGCGCCCAGAGCAGTGCCGGGCGCAGGCTCTCGAGAGCTACGCTCAGGCGTCCGACCGTATAGGGACCCAACGCGAGACCGATGAAGGTGACAACCAGGAGATAGGCCGCCGAGGCGACGGCGCGCATGCGCGGCAGGACGAGATCCTGCACCGTCGAGGCTCCGGGGCCGAGCCAGAGCGAGGTGGTGATGAACAACGGCACGCACACCAGATAGGCGGTGGTGAGGCTGGGAGCGAACAGGAGCAAGACCGCAAAGGGTACCGGCAGCACCGCCGCCAGCATCGTCACCCGCAGGCGTCCGGTCGGAGAACGCTGCAGAAAATGATCGGCGAGGATGCCACCCAGGGTCACTCCCAACCAGCCGCAGGCGGCGGCGATCCCGCCCAGGATGAGGCCCCCGCGCGCCAGGCTCTCGCCGTGCGTGCGGATCAGATACGGAGCGATCCAGAAGCCGTAGCTGTAGCTGGTGAAGGCGAGCAGAGCGATGGCCACGTTGGCGGCGTGGAGCGACGGCGTCTTCAGCACGAGCGCGAAGCAGGCTGGGTCGCGCAGGCGGAGGGATTGCGCCCAGGAGATCGCGGCGTAGAGGCCGACGGCCAGCGAGTACCACTGCGCGGGATTGTCGAGCCAGCGGGTCAGCCCGGCGGCGACCGCCGCGCAAGTTACCGCCGCCAGGAGGTTCGCCGCCAGGGTGCGAAAGCGGCCGCCGCGCAGCCATAGATTCGCGATGGTCAATGGCGGCAGCACCGCAGCCAGCTCGCGCCAGAACTCTCGCCAGGGATGGGTCTCGGCGGTCGCGGCGACGCCGTCCGCCTGGCCGCGCACCGGCTCGCGCAACGTGCGGACCCAGAAGGCGAGCAGGAGGCCCGGCAAACCGACAACCAGGAATGCCACGTGCCAGCCGTGCAGTCCCAGGGGAGGCGTGGTCCCGGCCCAGGCGGCGTCCCAGCGGTCGACGATCAGCCCGCCGATGCCCAGCCCCAGCCCAGCGCCGATATAGATGCCGCTCGAATAGACGGCAAGAGCGGTCGCGCGCCGCTTGGCGGGAAAGTAATCGGAGAGCAACGAGTACGCCGCCGGGCTGGCGCTCGCCTCGCCGACGCCGACGCCGAAGCGCGCCAGCGCGAGCTGCGCGAAGCTCCTGGCGAGGCCCGAGAGCGCGGTCATGACGCTCCACGCGGCGAGGCCCCAGGCGATCAGACGCCGGCGGTCCCACACGTCGGCGAGACGGCCGAGCGGGATGCCGAAGATGGCGAAGAAGACGGCGAACGCAGTGCCATAGAGATACCCCATCTGCGCGTCGGTGGCGCCGAGGTCCGCCTTGATGCGCTCGGCGAGGATCGAGAGGATCTGGCGGTCGATGAAGTTGAAAACGTAGACGACGACCAGAACGCCGAGGACGTAGCGCGGATAGCGGTCCGGCTTCATGTCTTCGGCGACCTCACCCCAACCCCTCTCCTAAAGGAGAGGGGCTTGAAAACGGTTTTTCTCCCTTCTCCTTTAGGAGAAGGGCCGGGGATGAGGTCGAGCGGGCCAACAGCTCCAGCAGCAGACGCGACAGCTCCCGCGGGCAATGCACCTGCGGCATGTGGCCGCAGCGAGGCAGCGGATGGAGCCGCGCGTTCGGCAGCAGCGAGGCGAGCCGGCGCCCGTAATCGAGCGGCAGCACACCGTCCTCCTTACCCCAGATCAGCTCGACCGGCACCTTGATTTTCCCCGCTTGGGTGTCGAGGAAATCTTCGGCGCGCAAGCCGGCCAGCAGACGCGCACCCGGTCCGGCGGCCACCCTCTTCACCAGCTCGTCGAGCTCCGCGTCGGAAGGTATCGGCAAATGCGGACCGCGGATCGCCACCACCAGTCGCCGCGCCTCTTCGCGGTCCTTGGGACTGAAGGGCACCTTGAGGACCGCGAAGATGCCGGAGCTGCTGATGCCGATCACGCGTTCGACGCGCTCGGGATAGCGCAGCGCGTAGAGGAGCGATACCCAGCCGCCCAACGAGTTGCCGATCAGGGTGACCGGCTGGCCCGGGCTCCGCGCCTCCAGGAGCGCACCGAGGCTCTCCGCGAGATCGCCCACCGGCAGCGCTCCTTCCGCCGGACCGCTCTCGCCGTGGCCTGGAAGGTCGGGAACGAGCAGGTGATACCGCCGCATGAGAGCCGGCACCACGGCGTGCCAATCGCCGGCCTGGCTGCCGCTGCCGTGAAGGAGCACCACGGTCCTGCCCTCACCGCCTTCGTAGTAATGGAGCACGCCGCGCGGACCCGCGATCGTGCCGGCGCGCAGGCCGGAATCAATCAGAGCGTGTCGGGTTTGAGCCGGGGCCGTCGTCTGCGGCAGGCGGGGCTCGGGGGTATGGGCGGCGCAACTCGCGAGAAGGCAAAGCGAGCTGAGCGCCAGGATCGGGAGGAGCCGAGTCGTGCGCACGCTCAGGCAGCGCCGGCGAACACCTTCTCGACTTCTTCGGGAACGGAGATTGGGACAAAGAAACGTGCCGGGTACAAGTAGTCCTCACCGGACTCGTCAATGATTCGCACGAGGCCGTCCTGTTCTCCGCGGAGGTCGGGAAGACGCTGGTAGATCTTCCGCAGCTCTAGCGCCGCTGGATAGCCTGAATTGTCAACACAAACCATGTAGGACGGTTCTTGTTTTTCCATAGTCTAGTCTACGTAGTGCTTGAACTTGAGCTCTTTTCTTCCCAGACCATGCGCCTCGTACCAGTGTAGCTCGGCACGCCGAATGGAGCCATTTTCAAGCTCGATCATACCAATGCCCTTCCGTTTGCGCCAATGAGCCCGCCCGTAGGACCTGTTCAAGCGGTAAGCATCTCGAACGGCATTCCCCTCGGCGATCGTTTCCACCGACTCAAGTTGGCTGATGAGGCGGAAGGGACCCACTCCCTACCCCACCGGCACCGCCGCCAGCCGGCCCTTCAGGTGGGAGACGATCTTCGGGCCGTGATCGCGGGAATTCTCGATGAAGATGCGGTCGGTCCAGCGGCCGGCCTGCAGCGTGCCGGCGATGTAGAGGCCGGGGACGTTGGATTCGCAGGTCTCGGGATCGTAGGCCGGGATCAGGGTCTCGGGGTCCACTTGGACGCCGCAGCGCCGCTCGAAGTCGGCGTCCGGCACGTAGCCGATCAGCACGTAGGCGGCCTGGGCGGAAAGCAGCTCGGGGCCGTCCGGCGTCTCGATCTCGACCGCTCCCTCGGGCAGGAAGGCTCGCACGAGCGTGTTGAAGCGGGCCGGGATCGAGCCTTCCTCGATGCGGTTCTCGATGTCGGGTTTGAGCCAGTACTTGACCCCTGGTTTCATGGCTGATCCCCGATGGACCAGCGTCACCCGCACGCCGTTGCGCCACAGATCGAGCGCCGCCTCGGCGGCGGTGTTGCCGGCGCCGACGACGACCACGTCCTGGCCGAAGTGCGGAAAGGGCTCCTTGTAGCGGAAGGAGACCCAGGGCAGATCTTCGCCGGGGACGCCCAGCCGCCGCGGGTTCACGAAGTAGCCGGTGGCGATGGCCACTGCTCGAGCGCGCAGGGTGCGCGGCCCCAGGCGCTCGCGGCGCGTATGGACCGTGAACTCCTCGCCCTCCTTCTTCACCTCCAGCACGTCCTCGTACAAGGCCAGAGGGACCTTGTAGTGATCCACCACGAACCGGTAGTAGGCGAGGGCCTGCCGGCGCGTGGGCTTGTCGTCGGGGATGGTGAAGGGAACGTTCGCGATCTCCAGGCGGTCGCGCGTGGTGAAGAACTCCATGAACGTGGGATATCCCTGGATCGCCGCGGTCAGAGGTCCGCGGTCCACCAGCAGCACGGACAAGCCCTGGCGGCGCGCCTCGGCGCCGATGGCGATGCCGGTGGGCCCGGCGCCGACGACGAGAAGATCTAAGACTTCGTTCAAGAGAGCCTCCTTCAATTCGGCCCGCGCTTCGCCCGGCGCTCCCGCACCGGGCTGGCGAGACGTCGCCCAGAGGGCGATTCGCTTCAGAGAAGCGACGTTTCAGTAGCCCGGTGCGGAAGCGCCGGGCGTCCTACCTCCACAGATAGAAATGATCGACCGGCCCGTGTCCATTCCCCTTCCCCACCGGGTAGGCCGCGGCCATGGCGCCGTACAGATACTGAATCGCGCCTTCGACCGCGATTGCAAGATCCTCTCCCGTTCCGAGGCGCGCGGCGATAGCCGAGGAAAGGGTGCAGCCGGTGCCATGGGTGGAGGTGGTGTGAAGGCGAGGATGGCTGAAGCGGTGGACCCCTTCGCCGGCGAGCAGCAGGTCCACCACCTCCTCGCCTGCCGCGTGTCCTCCCTTGGCGAGCACAGCCGGGCCTTTCGCCGTCAGGGCTCGGGCTGCTTGAAGCCTCGCGTCCTCGATGGAGGCGGGCAGGCCGGTCAGCGTTTCGAGCTCGGGAACGTTGGGAGTCACCAGCGTGGCGAGCGGCAACAAATCCGTCGTCAGGGCCTCGACCGCGTCCTCGCGCAGCAGCCGGTCACCGCTCTTCGCCACCATGACGGGATCGAGAACGATGGGGACGTTCGTGCCCGCGAGATGCGCCCGCAGGCGCTCCGCCACGGCGCGGATCACCCCGGCGCTCCCGAGCATGCCGATCTTGACGGCGTCGGCGCCGATGTCCTCCAAGACGGCATCGATCTGTGCCGCCACCATCTCCGGCGGCACCTCCAGGACGGCCCGCACCTCGCGGGTATTCTGGGCCGTCAGCGCGGCGATGACGCTCAGACCATAGGCGCCGTGAGCGGCGAAGGTCTTGAGGTCGGCCTGGATGCCGGCGCCGCCGCCGGAGTCCGAGCCGGCGATGGTGAGCAGGCGAGGCGGCGTCACGCCTGGTCCCCTCCACCCAGACGCCGATTCCACCGATCTCGCAGGGTTCGAACATAGTCCGCGCCGCCGGGCCCCTCACCTCCCCGGCCCTCCTCTCCCACCTCACACCCGCCCTCCCGGGGAGAGGAGGGAGACTGAAAAAGAAGAAATTTCTTTGCTTTTTTCAACCCCCTCTCTCCCGGGAGGGCGGGTGTGAGCCGGGAGAGAGGGGGAAGGGGGGGTGAGGGGCCGGGCGGGCGGCCGGTGTTGTTCACGCCGTCCGCGCCTGGAGCCTCTTGCGCCGATACCACGCCAACCCCAGCACCACCAGCAGCACGGCCACGCTGATCCCCTGCGCCAGGGTGAAGCCGCCGAAGAAGCGGTCGTCCTTGGCGCGCAGGAACTCGATCGAAAAACGCTCGACGGCGAGGAGGGCGAAGATGGTGAGAGCTACGGTACCGGGCTGCAAGCGGCGGCGGAACAACCACAGCGCGAAGCCCCAGATGGCAAGGGCCAAGGCGGTCTCATAGAGCTGCGTCGGATGGACACGCATCAACGTGTCGTCAGGGACGGAGCTGGGGACCGAGACGTTGAACATCCGGCGCAGATTGCCCGCCGTGGTCTCGGGCAGGCCGACAGGGAAGGCCACTCCCCAGGGCAGATCGGTGGGCCGGCCGTAGTCGTCGCCGACCAGGAAGCAGCCGATGCGGCCGATGGCATAGCCGAGGGCGAGCGCGGGCGTGGCGACGTCCAGCATCGGCCAGGCGGGGAGCCGCCGGCGGCGCATCATCCAGATCACGCCGGCGGTGCCGACGATGAAGCCGCCGTACCAGACGAGGCCGGAGCGATCGAAGAGGAGCCGCCAATCTCCATTGAGGATGGCGTAGTAGACCTTGGCGCCCAGGATGCCGCCCAGGCCGGCGGCGAAGACGATGGCGCTCGCGTCCTCCTCGTCGCCGATCCCCAGGTGCTTCATCCCCCACCGGAGCTGGAGATAGCTGGCCAGGAACGCCAGGACCAGCATCACCCCGAACGGGCTGATCGAGAACGAGCCGATGTGGAAGATTTCCCGGATCATGGCGGGGGCCGTGCGGCCCGGCGGGGAATGGTAGCACGGGCGATCAGATACACTAGCCCTCCACCATGCCAACCGAAGACCGCGTCACCTACGAAGCTATCCTGGGCGCGCCGGAGGCCGGCAGTCCGGCTCGGCTGTACGTCTGGGTGCGGCGGTTCCAGGGCGACGAGGAGCTGACGGGGCGATACGAGATCTTCGAGGACCTGGCGCGGCTCGACGCGTATATCGCCCGCGCCGCGGCGGCGGGCGAGGATATCGCCGGGCTTCGCGACGCCCGCGAGGGCTTCGCCGCGAGCCTGGCCCGGGAGACCTGAGACCTCCGCCTCATGATCACCGAGGCAACCCGGGATTGCTACGCGGCCCTGACGGAGCTGGTCCGCCGCCTGGACAAGGGCCGCTGGCTCGTGCTCACCCACGACAACCCCGATCCCGACGCGCTCGCCTCCGCGCAATTGCTGACGCGGCTGCTGCGGCAGGCCTTCGGGCAGAAAGTCACCGCGGCCTACGGCGGCATCATCGGCCGCGCCGAGAACCGGGAGATGGTGCGCGCGCTGCGGCTGCCCTTCAGCCACATCCGCTATCTCAATCTCAAGAACTACCGGCATTTCGCGCTGGTCGACACCCAGCCCCGCAGCGGCAACAACCAATTGCCGCCGCGCGTCGTACCGGACGTCGTGATCGACCACCATCCCGTGCGGGCCAACACCCAGACCGGACCTTTCTACGACGTCCGTCCGAAGTACGGCGCCACCGCCACCATCCTCGCCGAGTACCTGCTCGCCGCCGGCATCCAGCCCACGCACGCGCTGGCCACGGCGCTCATCTACGCCATCCGCTCCGAGACCCAGGACTTCGCCCGCGAGCACGCCGGGCCCGACAAGGCGATTCACGACCTCTTTTTTCCGCAGGCGAACCACCGCCTTCTCGCCCGCATCCAGAGCCCGCGCCTGCCCTTCGCCTACTTCAGCAACCTGCACGACGCGCTGGAGAACCTCGAAACCGTCGATTCCCTCATCCTGAGCCACCTCGGACCCGTCGAGCAGCCGGACATCGTGCCCGAGATCGCGGACCTGCTGCTGCGCATGGAAGGCAAGACCTGGTCCCTCGCCACCGGTTACTATCAGGACCGTCTCTATCTCTCGATCCGCACCACCAACCCGCGCGCCCATGCCGGCAGTCTGATGAACCGCATCATCGGCCGCCGGGGCAAGGGCGGCGGCCACGGCATGCTCGCCGGCGGCTGGATCGACGCCAGCAAGGTCACCGACGCCGCCGGACGCCGGGAGATGCAGAAGCGGCTGGGGATCCGGCTGGCGAGAGAGCTGAAGAAGAACCCGGAGAAGATCGGCCGCATCGAGCTGCGGCCGAAAGAGGAAGAGGCGGCGGCGCAGCAGGAGATCCCGAAGAAGACGCCTTGATCAGCGCCGCCCGCGGACGATTCGCTCCAGGGCTCGCCGATCGATCCGCACCTTGGCGACAGGCTGGCCGTCCCGCAGCAAGACGGGAACGATATCGGTAAAGCGCTCCCGCAAAGCGGGTTCGGCATCGACGTCGCGAGGCGACCAGCTCAGGCCAAACTCAGGCAGGATCTCATCGAGGAGCGCTGCCATTTCATCGCAGAGATGGCAGCCTTGGCGGGTGACCAGCACGTAGGTGCTCACTCCCACTCGATCGTCGCCGGGGGCTTGCTCGTCACGTCGTAAACCACCCGATTGACCCCCTTCACCTCATTGACAATGCGGTTCGCCACCCGGCCCAGAAGATCATACGGCAACGGGCTCCAGTCGGCGGTCATGAAGTCCGGGGTCTCGACGGCGCGCAGGGCGACGACGCTCTCGTAGGTCCGGTAATCGCCCATCACGCCGACGCTCTTCACCGGCAGGAGCACGGCGAAGGCCTGGCTCACCTTGTCGTACCAGCCGCTCTCGCGCAGCTCGTGGAGGAAGATGGCGTCGGCCTCCTGGAGCAGCGCCACGCGCTCGGGCGTCACCTCGCCGAGGATGCGCACGGCGAGGCCGGGGCCGGGGAACGGATGGCGGGTGAGGATCTGCTCGGGCAGCCCCAGCTCGCGGCCGAGTTGGCGCACCTCGTCCTTGAACAGGAAGCGCAGCGGTTCGATCAGCTCGAATCCCAGCTCCGCCGGCAGGCCGCCGACGTTGTGGTGGGTCTTGATGACCGCCGACGGCCCCTTGACCGAGACCGACTCGATGACGTCCGGATACAGCGTGCCCTGGGCGAGGAAGTCCGCGCCCTGGATCTTCTTCGCCTCGTCCTTGAAGACGTCGATGAACAGGCGGCCGATCGTCCGCCGCTTCTGCTCCGGGTCCTCGACGCCGGCGAGCTCGGAGAGAAACCGCTGGCCGGCGTCCACCGCGAGCACGGGGATGCCGAGCCCGTCGCGCAGGCTGTGGACGACCTGCGACGCCTCGTCCTTGCGCAGCACGCCGGTGTCGACGAAGATCGACGTCGAGCGCTCCCCCACCGCCCGCTGCAACAGCGCCGCCACGACCGACGAGTCGACGCCTCCCGAGAGCGCGCAAATGACGCGCCTCTCGCCGACCCGCTCGCGGATCGTCGCCGTGGCCTCCTCCAGGTAGGAGGCCATCCGCCAGTCGCCGCGGGCGCCGCAGACGCCGAACAGGAAGTTGCGCAGGATCTCGCCTCCCGAGACGGTGTGCGCCACCTCGGGATGGAACTGGATGCCGTAGAGCCGGCGCTCCGGATCTTCAAAGGCGACCACGCCTGCGTTGCCGGTGCTGGCCGTCGCGCGGAAGCCCGCCGGCAGGTGGCGCAGGCGGTCGCCGTGGCTCATCCACACGGTCTCGCGGTCGGCGAGCCCCTCGAAGAGCTTGCCGGGCTCGTCGATCGAGATCTCGGCGCGGCCGTACTCGCGGCGGCTCGAGCCCTCCACCCCGCCGCCCAGCTCGTGCGCCATCACCTGCATGCCGTAGCAGATGCCCAGCACCGGCACGCCCAGCCGGAACATCGCGGGATCGGCGCTCGGAGCTCCCGTCTCATAGACGCTCTGCGGACCGCCGGAGAGGATGAGCCCAATGGGCTGCCGTCGCTGGATCTCCTCGACGGCCAAGTCGAAGGACTGGACCTCGCAGTAGACGCGGTTCTCGCGCACCCGGCGGGCGATCAACTGGGTGAATTGGCTGCCGAAGTCGAGAATAAGGACGGTCTGGTGGCTCATCTGATCCTCATAGTTCGGTCTCCGATTTCAATTCCCGCGTCATCAGCTCCTCGACCGCGCGGCGAGGGTCTTTACCATGGTGCAGGACCGCCACCATCTGCTGAGTGATCGGCATCTCGACGCCTTTCTGCGCCGCGAGCCTTGAGACGGCGATGGAGTTGCGCACGCCCTCGGCCACCAGGTGGGTCTCGCCGGTGATCTCCGCGACGCTCCTGCCGGCTGCGAGATCGATCCCGATGCGGCGGTTGCGCGACAAACCGCCGGTGCAGGTGAGCACCAGATCGCCCAATCCGGCCAGGCCGGCGAAGGTGCGAGGCTGACCGCCATAGGAGATGCCGAGACGGGTGATCTCGTGCAGGCCGCGGGTGATCAGCGCGGCCAGGGTGTTGTGTCCGAGACCCATGCCGGAGAGCGTGCCCGCGGCAATGGCGATGACGTTCTTGGCGGCCGAGCCCAGCTCGACGCCCACCACGTCAGGCGAGGAGTAGAGCCGCAGGAAAGGAGTGGCCAGGCATTCGCGGGCCTCGGTGGCGAATCCGGCGTCCTCCGAGGCGATCACCGCCGCGCTGGGAGCGTTGCGGGCCAACTCGGCGGCGAAGGTGGGACCCGAGAGGACGGCGAAGCGCACCTCGCGATCCGCGGCCATGCCTTCCTCGAAAGCCACCTGGCTCATGCGCGCCAGGGTCTCGGTCTCGATCCCCTTCGTCGCCGAGACCAGCGGCAGGGGGGCGCCGTCGCGATGCAGCCGCAGGAACTGCCGCAGCACCTCGCGGAAACCGTGCGAGGGGGCGGCGATAAGCAGGAAGTCGCAGTCGGCGAGCTCGGCCATATCCGAGGTCGGCTCGAGCCCGGGAGGAAACTCGACGCCGGGCAGGTACTTGGGATTGGCCCGCTCCTCCCTCATCTGCCGCGCCAGCTCGGCGCTGCGCCCCCAGAGCCGCACCCGGTGCCGGCCCGCGCCAGCGAGATGAACCGCGAGCGCGGTACCGAACGAGCCCGCGCCCAGGACGCCGATCCGCCGGGCCTCGCCGTTCATCCCTCGGCCTCCTCGGCCGGCCCGCTCCGCCGCTCGCCCAGGCGGGGCTCCGTGCCCTGGCGCAGGCGCCGCAGGTTCCTGGCGTGGCGGGCGATGACGATCAGCGCGATGGCGGCGGCCGGCACGACCAGCCATGTGTCGTTGCCCTTCACCCAGCCGAGCCGCTGGCACAAGACCACCAGGAGCGGCAGGAGCGCCGCGGTGACGATGGAGCCGAGCGAGACGTAGCGCTTCCAGGCCACCACAAGGACGAAGACGACGAGGCCGAGAGCCATGGCCGCCGGCGCGAGGGTCCCCAGCGCGCCGGCCGAGGTGGCGACGCCCTTGCCGCCGCGGAAACCGAAGAAGACGGGAAAGACGTGGCCGAGGACCACCGCCACCGCCGCGCCGCCGACCACGGACGGAGACGCGTCGAGCGCCCGCGGCACCGCCACCGCCGTCACTCCCTTGGCGACGTCGAGCGCCAGCACGATCACACCCGCCTTCCTGCCGGCGGCGCGCAGGACGTTGGTGGCGCCGGCGTTGCCGCTGCCCACGGTGCGCACGTCCAGCCCTTGCAACAGCCGGACGATCAGCACGCTGAAGGATACGGAGCCGAGCAGATAGGCGCCGGCGACGACGGCGGCGGCGAGACCGGGGCTCATCCGGCGTCCTCCCCGGTCATGGGGAAAGTCTCGACCGCGCGGTAGCGGGCGCCTTTCGGCGACAGCTTGCTCTCGAAGAGCACGCCGTGATCCGCCACGAACGGCGGCCCGATCGGTCCGGTGAGGGCGGTCGTCAGCTTGTCGATGGCATCCCGCCGCCAGGGATCCGGACAGCGGGCGAGGGTGACGTGCGGATGATAGGCGCGCTTCTCGGGCTCGAAGCCCAGCGTCTCCACCGCCGCCCGGGTGACGTCCGCCTGCAGGGTCAACAGCTCCTCGGGGGCCTCGACTCCCACCCAGGCCACGCGGGCCGGGCGTCCGGGTGGAAAGGTGCCGCCGCTCGCCAGGCGCAGGTCCAGGGGCGGGCAGCGGGCGAAGGCCTCGCGCAGCTTCGCGGCCAGCGCGGGAACAGCGGACTCGGCCGTCTCGCCAAGGAACAGCAGCGTCAGATGGACGTTCTCCAGATCCACCCAGCGGGCGCGCGGCAGCCGGTCGCGGAGCCCCTCGACCCGGCGGCGCAGATCGCGCCGGGACGGCTCGGGGACCTCCAAACCGACGAACAGCCTCACGCTGCCTCCGCCGAGCCCAGCAGGCGCCGGCGCAGCATCTCCAGCGCGAGCTGGGCCGAGAAGCGGCGCACGCGCTCGCGGTCTCCGGGCAGACGCAACTTGCGATGCTGGATCTCATCATCCCCGGGACCCGCCACGGCGATGTGCACCGTGCCGACCGGCTTCTCCTCGCTGCCGCCGCCCGGTCCGGCGACGCCCGTGATGCCGACCCCATAGTCGCTGCCCAGGGTGCGGCGGACGCCTTCGGCCATGGCGCACGCCACCGGCTCGGAGACGGCGCCGTGCTCGGCGAGCAACTCGGGCGGCACTCCCACCAGCCGGACCTTCAGCTCGTTGCTGTAGGTGACCGCGCCGCCGAGGAAGTAGTCGCTGCTGCCGGGAACGCTGGTGATGCGCTGCGCGAAGAGGCCGCCGGTGCACGACTCGGCGGCGGTGAGCGTCGTGCCGGCGCCGCGCAGCAGCTCCCCCACCACGCTCTCCAGGGTGTCCTCCTCACGGGTCGTAAAGACCGCATCGCCAGCCAGCTCCGCGAGGCGCGCCACCATGGCCTGCAGCCGGGCCCGGCGCTCGGGCTCGGCGCCGCCGGCGGTGGCCTGCAGCCGGATCTCGCCGGGATTGGCGAGGATGGTGATCGCCTCGCGCCCGAACTCCTCGTAGGCCGGCGCGATGCGCTCCTCGACCACGGACTCGGGAAGGCCGGCGATCTTGAGCACCGCCGTCTCGCGTGCGAAGCCGCCCGAGCGTCCGGCGAGCCAGGGCTCCAGCGCGTCGGCCGCCATGCCGTCCAGCTCCGCGGGCACGCCGGGAAAGAGGAACAGGGTGCAGCCGCCTTCCTCCAAACGCATCCCGGGAGCCGTACCGCGGGGGTTGGGGATCACCTCCGCGCCTTCGACGATCCACGCCTGCCGGCGGTTCACTTCGGGCATGCGCCAGCCCAGGGCCTGAAACCGGCGCTCGATGGTCGCGAGGACCTCCTCGTCGAGGAAGAGGCGCCGGTCGAGCGCGGCGGCCACGGCTTCGCGGGTGACGTCATCCGCCGTCGGTCCGAGCCCGCCGCCGACCAGGATCAGATCCGTCCGCGGCAGCAGGAAGCGCAGCTCCGCGGCGATCTCCTCCTCCGAGTCCCCGATCGCCGCCTTGCGCCGCAGCTCGACGCCGTAGCGGTCCAGCAGGGCGGTCAGCCGCAGGGAATTGGTGTCCAGGCGATCGGTGCCCAGCAGCTCCGATCCCACGGCGACGATGGCGGCCTTCATGGGTGGGGATGATAGCGCGCCGCGATCAGCACCGGCGCCTCGCCTTCGTCGCTCACCGTAAAGCACGCCGCGAACAACCCGGCGAGACGTTCGTCGTCCCGTCGAAGATAGACGCGGGCAAGCTCGTCCCCTTCCCGAACCTCGTCCCCGAGCCGCGCCTTGACCCCCAGGGAGATGCCAAAATCAACCGCATCGCTAGGCCGCCTCCGCCCGCCTCCCGCTTCCACCAGGAGCAGGCCGAGCTGGCGCACGTCCACCGCGGCGAGGCGGCCCGAGCGAGGCGCGAGGAGAGGGCGCTCGATGGGCGCCAGTGGAAACTGCGGAGCGCGCAGCCAGGCCGGATCCGCTCCCTGGAGCGCCGCCCATTGCTCGCAGCGCTCCATGGCGCGGCCGGAGGAGATGGATTCCTCCATCTGCCGCCGGCTGACCGGCGCGCCGACGAGGCGCGAGACCTCCTCGCCCAGGGCGTAGGTGACCTCCATCGTGTCGGCCGGGCCCTCGCCGGCAAGACACTGCCAGGTCTCCAGCACCTCCGCCGTATGCCCCGTCCAGCGGCCGAGGGGCTGGCTCATGTCCGTGACCAGATAGGAGGTAGGCGTGCCGAGGGCGCGCGCGGTCTCCACCAGGCCGCGGGCCAACTCCAGCGAACGCTCCAGCTCGGGCATGAACGCGCCATTGCCGGTCTTGACGTCGAAGACGATGGCCGCGGCGCCCATCGCCAGCTTCTTCGACAGGATGCTGGCGGTGATGAGCGGCAGCGAGTCGACGGTGGCCGTGGTATCGCGCAGGGCGTAAAGGCGGCGATCGGCGGGTGCGATCTCCGCGGTGGCGCCGCCGATGGCGAGCCCGCAGCGCTCGAGGAGGTCCAGGCAGCGGGCGCGGTCGAGACCGAGCTCCATGCCGGGGATGCTCTCCAGCTTGTCCATGGTGCCGCCGCTGTGGCCGAGGCCGCGGCCGGTCAGCATGGCGACGGGCAGGCCGCAGCTCGCGAGGAGAGGGCCGAGGACGAGGGAGACCTTGTCGCCGACGCCGCCGGTGGAGTGCTTGTCGCAGAGCCGCGGCACCTCGCGCGACAGCTCCCAGCGCTCGCCGGACTCCAGCATGGCGAGCGTCAGGGCGCGGGTCTCCTCCGCGTCGAGCCCGCGGATGGCGGCCGCCATCAGGAAGGCGCCGAGCTGCCCCTCGCTCCACGAGCCGTCGGCGGCGCCGCGCGCCACGGAGCGGATCTCCTCCTCGCTGAGCCGCATCCCGGCGCGCTTGCGCTCCAGGATGCGGTAAGGCAGGGCCATGAGAGGGAATCGGCCGGGCGGATCAGCCGGGGAAACCAGGGACGCCGGCGGGAAGGGCCGGCGCGCCGGCCGCCGCCCGCGTCGGATCGAGGGCGGAGACCTTCTGCTGGGCCTCCTGGCGATACGGCGACTGCGGGAACTCGTCGACGATCCGCTGATAGGACTGGATCGCCTCCGGCGTCCGGTGGAGCTGCTCGAAGGTCACGCCCAGCTCGGCGAGGATCACGTCCTGGGGCAGCGGCGAGTCACTCTTCTCGAGCAGCGCCTGGAGGTCCTTGACCACCTGCTCGGCCTTGCCCTGCTTGCGGTCGAGATCGATCAGGTTGAGGCGCGCCTCGCCGGCGAGCATGCTGTCGGCGTGCTCGTCGACGAAATCGCTCCACAGCTTGCGTGCCTCGTCGAGCCGGCCTTCGTCGGCGGCGATCTGCGCCAGGTAAAGGCCGGCCACGTCGGCGGCGTCGCTCATGCCGTAGTCGTCGCGGACCTTCTCCAGCAGCGCCTTGGCGCGCGCCCGGCGGGCGGCTTCCGTGGGGAAGGTCGGCGCGTCAGGATCGTTCGGCTTCGCGTCCGTGGCGGCGATCGGGGCCTGGTAGACCTTCGTCGCCTCGGCCAGGGCCTCGCTAGCCTCCTGCCGGCGATGGCCCATGTAGAAGTAGACCGCCACCGCCACCGCCGCCAGCGCGACCACCCCGCCGACGGCGTAGATGATGGTCCGCACGTGGCTTTCGGCGTACTCGACGCTCCGGCCCACGGCGGCCCGGAAGTCGTCCTGCTTGATTTCTTTACGAGTCAGACGAGTCATCAAGAAACTCCCAGAATGAATTCTCTCTCGGGAAGAGGCCGAACGGAAAGACAGGCGTCAAGTCGGCCGGAGCGCCCAATAGGAGCGGGATGATACCAGAGTGGCGGCCCGGAGGCAGCCGTAGAGGCGTCTGGGACCCGTAGAGACGTTCCAACCCGCCCACGACAACACACCGCAGGCCACGGGGACGGCGGAACGTCTCCTTCGAAGGGATTACGGCGTCGCCTGTCGCCATCCCGATGACCGTCGGGGGAACCCCGGCGGCCGTGCCCTACGAAGATCGTCCTTGCCCTCCGGAGACGTTCCGCCGTCCCCGTGGCCTGCGATGGATATCGTGAAAGCCTGGAACGTCTCTACAGAACGGATACAGGCCATCAAGGGTTGACCGCCTTCTTGATCTCCTTGCATACCTGCACCCAAGCCCCATTGCGCGCCGCCCCTAGCAGCCCGTGGTGAAATCACCTTGCGCCGGAGCGTGGTCAGGCTACGCGCAAGGTCTGAATGGCAGAGAGCGGGCCGCGTTGTTCGCGAGTTGCCCAGAAACGCACCACTGAACCTTGCACAGAGCAT
>JBKPTH010000059.1:0-48052 GCA_046765915.1 Acidobacteriota bacterium
GGCGTGCTTCGCGCCATGAGGTCCCTCGAATTCGGCAAAGTGGTCTATGTCACTCATTCTATTAGTCATAGAATTCTACACCGCCTTCCCCTCCCGGTCAAACTGAGGAAATCCAGCCGCATAAGCCTCTCGGGCCGAAGAGGACCGCAGCAGCTTTCCTGCACGGAGTCTCCCTGTGGCTGATCCCCTTGGAGTTGCTGAGGTCAGGGCCTCAGACCGCCGCAGGCGTCAGCCTTATCCGAAGGTCATATGCCGTCCAAGGGAATGATATCCGGCTGGTTTAGCGCAAACCCGGCTACAGGACATCGATCGGGCTCCGCACGCCCCGGCCGCCGCGGTTGAGCACGTGCGTGTAGATCATCGTCGTCTTCACGCTCCGATGACCCAAGAGCTGCTGAAACCGTCCGGATGTCGTAGCCGTTCATCAGCAGGTGGGTGCGCGAAAGAAGGCGTATTGCCAGCCCCACTCGCCCGCCGCCCTGGGGTACTTCCTCGCGACGCCGGAGGTTGTGGTGGACCGCAGCGACGTCGCCGCTTCGGAGACGCCCCGCCGTCCCCGTGGCCTGCGGTGGGGTGTCGTTGATCGACTGGGGCGTCTCTGCGGGACCGGTGTCGCGGTGGCCAAGGATGGCGATCGTGGAGGCATCGCGAAAGTGGGTTGGGCACGCAGGTGCAATCCTTCGCGCGTTGTGATCTAATTGTGCACATTGTGATTCGCGACGAGTACAAACGGAGCAAGGAACGTCTCGCGGAGCAGCGGCGCTGGGGTATCGAGCTGGTGGAAACGGCGCACCAGGCGCAGGTCCGCGCCCTGGACCTGGTGTGGATGCTCCAGGGCGAGGGAGCCGGCGCCGGACCCGCGATCGCCTCCTCCTCGACAGCCCCCTCGGCGCCGGCTCCCGCGAAGCAGGAGATCCTCCCGTCGGCGGCGAAGCCCCGGCGCCGGCTCGGCGCCGAGGTGGAAACCGACGTCTACGCGGCTCTCCCCCGCTTGCCCGAAACCTTCACGCGCCGCGACGTGTGCAATGCCCTCGGCTATGAGCCGGACCGCGGCGCTCTCTACCGGACTCTCCAGAGGCTGGTCGAGGAGGGCCGCGCCCACGTCGTGTCTCCCGGCAATGGCCAGAGACCCACGGTCTATCGCCGGAGCGGC
Source organism: Acidobacteriota bacterium (assembly GCA_046765915.1). Lineage (GTDB taxonomy): Bacteria > Acidobacteriota > Thermoanaerobaculia > Multivoradales > UBA5704 > DATARR01. The sequence goes on from JBKPTH010000059.1 coordinate 1,154, forward strand.
GGCGGCCATTCCCCCGCGCAGACGTGAGGCGCGGCAAGGGCTCGCGAACATTCCCCTTCCGCGCCGGACAGCACCCCCGGCGCGCGCGTGCATTCCGCTTCGCTGCCGCGCTTCCGGGATTGCCCTCTGGAACATTCGTCTCGCGATCTGGGGCTTCCCGCTCGGCATCTGGAACATTCCCCTCACGACCCGGGACTTTCCGCTCGGCATCCGGAGCATTCCCCCCAGCAGTGCGGAGATTCCCCCCGTGGGGGCGATCATTCGGCCGTCGGGGGGAATGCTTCGGCAGCGGAGGGGAATGTTCCCGCCCGCGGGCGGAATGACTCCGGGCTCGGGGGGAATGTTCCGGCGAGCGGGTGGAATGATCCAGCAAGCGGGTGGAATGTTCCAGCAAGCGGGTGGAATGTCCCGGCGAGCGGGTGGAATGTCCCGGATCTCAGGAGGGATGAGCGGGCAGCCGGGGGGAGTGTCTCGGCAGACCGGGGGCGTGCCTCGGCTCTTTCGGCGCGTGTCGTGGAGCCCGGGGGGAATCTCCGGGATCTCCGGGGGTAGCCTCTGGAGCTCGAGACGCTTTGCTCGGTGAAGTTGACGCCAACGGCGGGATCGGAGAAGGTTCCGATCCATGAGGATCGTCCACACCAGCGACTGGCACGTGGGCCGCCGATGGAAGGGGATCCAGCGCCTCGACGAGCTGGAGGCCGTGCTCGACAACCTCGCGGCCTTCATCGAAAAGGAATCCATCGACCTCGTCCTCCACACCGGGGACGTCTTCGAGAGCCGCAACCCGCCCGCCGAGGCCGAGCAGCTCGTCAACCGGTTCCTCATCCGCGTGGGCCGCACCGGCGCCCACATGATCGTCATCGCCGGCAACCACGACGATCCGCTGCGGCTGGACGCCCGGTCGCTGCTCACCGAGCTCGTCAACGTGCAGATCCTCGGCCGCCCGCGCCCCGCTTCCCGGGGAGGGACGCGGACCCTCGCGACCCGGCGCGGCGAGCAGGCGGTGGTCGCGGCGCTGCCGTTCGCATCCCCGGGCGCCTGGGTGTCGGCGCTGGACATCGCCGGCGACGAGGCGAGGGCCCACAGCCGATATGCCCGCATGTTCGAGCTCGCCATGCAGGACCTCTGCGGCGACTTCCGGCCGGACGCCGTCAATCTCCTCATGGCGCACACGCACCTGGAGGGAGCCCTCTTCGGCGACTCGGAGCGCCGGGTCCACATCGGCGAGGACTGGGCCGCCCGGCCGGAATCCCTGCCCCCCACGGCGAGCTACATCGCCCTCGGACACCTCCACAAGCCGCAGGAGATCGCCGCGCCGGCGCCCGCTTACTACGCCGGTTCGCTCCTCCAGATGGACTTCGGCGAGGCCGGGGAGGAAAAATCCTTCGTCGTCGTCACGGCGTCGCCCGGCCAGCCCGCCACCGTCGAGCACGTTCCCTATGAAGGCGGGCTGCCGCTCGTCGACCTGCGGGCGTCGCTGGCGGAGCTCGAAGCGGCCGCGGACGACTACCGCACGGGGTGGCTGCGCGTGACGGTCCCCTTGCCGGAGAAGGATCCCGATCTCAACCGCAAGGTCCGCGAGCTTCTCCCCAACGCGCTCGTCGTGCGCGCCGAGCTGCCCGAGACCGAGGAGCCGGAGGACATCCGCCTGGAGAAAGGGCTCTCGCCGGTGGAGCACTACGGCGCCTACCATCTCCGCGAGCACCAGCAGCCGGCGGACTGGTCCGTCCTGGAGGCGTTCCGGAACCTCTACGACCAGGCCGCCATGGAGGATTGAGCGCTGCGTCCCGTCCATCTCACCATCGAGGGCCTCGCCTGCTTCAAGGACAAGCAGGAGATCGACTTCCGCGCGCTCGACCTGTTCGCCATCTCGGGGCCGACGGGAGCCGGCAAGTCGACCCTGCTGGACGCCATCATCTTCGCGCTCTACGGCGAGATCCCGCGGGTCAACGTCTACAACCGGACGGAGATGATCTCGGCGTCGCGCGACCGCGTCAGCGTGGTGCTGGATTTCGAGGTCGGTCCGCGCCTCTATCGCATCGCGCGCACCCTGCGGCGCAATGGCACCCACCTGGTGCGCCTGGAGGAGCGCGACGGCAACCATGCCTTCAAGAGCCTGGCGGACCAGGTGCGCCCCGCCACCGATCGGGTGATTCAGATCCTGGGGCTGGAGGCCACCGCGTTCCTGCAGGCCGTGGTGCTGCCGCAGGGCGAGTTCGCCAGCTTCCTCAAGGCGCCGCCGAGAGACCGGCGCGGCATGCTGCGCACGCTGCTCCGGCTCGACGTCTACGAACGGATGCGCGAACGGGCGCAGCGCCTGGCGGTGGCCAGGAAGAGCACCGTCGATTCGCTGCGGAAGCTCCTGGCGGACGAGTACGCGGGCGTCGACGAGGCCGCGGTCGCCGGGCTGGAGGCGGAGCACGCCCGGGTCGTCGAGTCGCTCGCGGCGTCGAGGAAGCGGCGGGACGACGCCCAGGCCCTGCTCGTCCGGCTGCGCGACCGGCACGCGAAGACGCGGGAGCTGCGGCAGGTGGAGGAAAAGCGGGCCGCCCTGCGCAAGCAAGCCGCGCAAGTGAGCCGCGACCGGGCGCGGCTCGAGGCGTCGGCGCGCGCGGCGCCCCTGCTGCCTCTGCTGCGTGAAGCGGACCGCGCCGCCGGTTCCGCGCAGACGGCGAAGCAGGCGGCCGGCGAAGCCAAGGCCCTCCATGACGCCGCGCAGAAGGATTGGAAGCGGAAGGACGCGGCCTTGAAGTCGGCGGAGAAGGCCGCCAAGGCGATCCCGTCGCTCCGCGAGCAGGTGGCCCGCCTCCACCAGGTGCTCGGACGCCTGCCGGAACGAGCGCAGCTCGAGGCCGCCGTCGAGCGGCAGGCGCAGGGCTTGAAGGCGCTGGAAGGTGAGCTCTCCTCGCTCGCCGCGACGGTCGAATCCGCGAAGGACGTGCAGGCGCAGCAACAGGCAGCCGTCGATACCGCGCGGCAGGCCGCGGAAGCTTCCGGCTACGACCCGGAGCTGGACGAGCTGCTGCAGGGCATCCGCGACCTCGCCGTGGTGCTGGGCGCCGCCCGCAAGAGCGCGGCGGAGCAGAGGGCCGACCTCGCGCGCAAGCGTAAGGCGGTCCAGGAGCAGGCCGGGAAGACCGAGCGGCTGAAGAAGGAGGCCGCGTCCGCCCGCAGGTCCGCGGAGGCGGCGCTGCGCGCCTGCGAGGCGGCGGAGGAGGCGCTGCACCGCGCGCACCGTCTGCACGAGGTCCATCACCTGCGCGAAGGGTTGGTCCCCGGCCAGCCGTGCCCGGTCTGCGAGCAGCTCGTGGACGTGCCGCCGCCGGCGCGTCCGGCGCCCGAGCTCGCAGCGGCCAGGACCGCGCTCGAAGGCGCGCGGGAGAGGCGAAAGGAAGCCGACGCGCTCGCCAGGCAGAAGGAGGATGCGCTCACGAGCGAAGGGGCGACCCTCCAGGCCGCCCGGCAGAGCCTCGCCGAGCACGAGTCCCTCTGCGCCGAGCTGGAAGCCAACATCGCCGCCGGCGAGGACGGGATCCGCGGCACGCTCGGCGGCCGCGCTCCGGGAGGCGACGCCCTGGCCGGGAGATCGATCGAGGCGTGGGTCGAAAAACAGATCGCCACGCTCGCCAGGAGCCGCAAGGCGAGCGAAGAAGCGAAGGCGCGGCTGGCCGCGGCGGAACGGACCCTGGAGAAGGCCAGGACCGAGGAGGCGAGGGCGCGGGAACGGCTCGGCGAGAAGCAGGCGTCGCGCCAGCGGCTGGACGAGGAGCGCAACGCCGGCCTGCAACGGCTCGCGGCGTTGCAGGCCGAGATCCATGCCGTCACCAGGTCTCCGGACCCGGCCGCCGAGGCGGCGGCTCTGGAGGAGCGGATCCGGGGGTTGGAATCCGGCCTCAAGGCGGCCTCCGAGGAGGCGGCAACCGCCAAGAACCTGTTGACGGCCGCCAGGGAGGCGCAACGGCTCACCGCTGAAGCGGCCGAAGCCGCTCTTCAGGAGGCCCGCCAGAGGGTTGAGAGCCGGGACGCGGAAATCGCCCGCACCGGCTTCGGCAACGCGGCCGCCGTGCGCAAGGCCCTCCTCGACGAGGAGACCGCGACCCGGCTCCAAGAGCAGGTCCGCAGGCATGCGCAGGAGAGCCACGCCGCCGAGGAGCGCGCCGCCGTGCTCGTGGCCGAGCTGGGGGAGGAGCGGGTGACCGACAAGCAGCTCGCGGCCGTCGAGAAGCTCGCAACGGCCGTCACCGCCGAAGTGGAGAATGCGCTCGGCAAGGAGAAGAAGCTCGAAGAGCAGGCCGCGCGCATGAAGGAGCGGCTCGCGCGCTCAGAAGATCTCAGCAAGCAGTTGGCCGTCGCGGAGGCGGCCCTGCCCGTGTACGACCTGCTGGCCGGCGACCTGCGCAGCGACAGGTTCCAGGCGTACGTCCTGCACGAGGTGTTCACCGAGCTCGTGGAGGGCGCCTCGGCCCGCCTGCTGACGTTGACCGGAGAGCGTTACTCGCTGCAGTTCGAGGACGACGAAATCAAGGTCGTCGATCATGACAACGCCGACGAAACGCGGATCAGCGACACGCTCAGCGGAGGGGAGACCTTCCTGGCCTCGCTGGCTCTCGCCTTGGAGCTCAGCGACCAGGTACAGCGCGCCGTCGGCGCGGTGAACCTCGACAGCCTGTTCATCGACGAGGGTTTCGGCACCCTCGATCCCGAAACGCTGGCGCTGGTCGCCGAGACCCTCCAGGGGCTGCGGGTGGGCGGCCGGATGGTCGGCATCATCACGCACATCCCGGAGCTGCGGGACGAATTCGCCCAGCAGGTGATCGTCACCAAGCACCAGGGCTACTCGACCGTCGAGGTCTCAACCCTCGAGGTCCGCGAGCTGGCGGCGACGGCGTGATGCGCGCCGAGTCGTAGGCGATCCGCTCACGGCGCGGCTTTCTACAGACCTTGCACCTTTTCTTTCGGAAGCTTCCGTTCTGGGCGCGGCGTGCGTCCCAGACGGAACCTGTCGACTTCCTGAAAGGAGGATAGGCAATGAGCAGGATTCTCCGACTACTCCTCATCTCTCCGCTGCTGGCGGCACCTCTCCTCGCCCAGAAGGCCCCGCAAGGCCTCGATTTCCTTACCGGAAAGAGCATGCCCCCGGCCAGCTCCGTGCCCGCCACTCGGCTCGCCGAGCGCGCTTTCTTCTCCCTCGCCGGAGAGCTGGTCCCTCCCGGAGTGCGCGAGCTGACGTTTGAGATCCGCATCGACGGCCGGACGGCCTTGACGGATGTCCTGCGCCTGCCCCTGGACGCGGCGGGCGGCACCTTCGAGCTGCTTGCCGGAGATCCCCGAGCGTTGGCGCGCCTCTTTGCCCGAGCCGAGAAGGACCGGCGAGCTGAGATCACGGTGAAGCTGGACGGGCGGACGCTACGGACCTTCTCGGTGCCCGACTTCCTGGCCTACAACCGGCAGTTCCAGGACAAGCTTCCCAGCGTCCGCAATCCGATGGGGGAGACGCGCACGTTCGCACCCGAACCCGGCGCGGAGGCTCGCCCGGACGGGCGGCAGGGAGGGCTTTCCAAGGGCTGGGATACCCAGTGCCTTGCCAACTGTGATACCAACCGCGATTACTGCTATCAGACCGAGCCCTCCTGCTACGGTGTGGATTATTGCGAAGAATGCGAAAACCAGTGGGCTTCGTGCAGGAACGGATGCTGGACCTGCGAGGAGCCGAAAAGCGTCTCCCAGTACACCAGTAGCTGGATCAGGAGCGCCAGTTGGGTGGGCGGGAACTGCCTGTACGACGCCTTCCAGTCCACATGGTGGTACGACTTCTTCAATCTGGTGATCGAAAACGATCGCTACCAGCGCACCGAGCACTGCGACGGCTCACACACCGACACCTTCCTCTACAGTTGGGACACCTACGGCTCGTGCATGCGCCAGAACTACTGGGCAGTGTGCGGCTATTCCGCAGGCAGCGCCTACCCGCCGTACTGCTACTAGAGCTCTCGGGACCGGGCATGGCCGCATGCCCGGTCCCCCCGCGACTGGCGATCAGGGAGCTTGCAGCAATTCGGCCACCTTGAGTGAATTCTGTCTGCCGCACTGCAAACAATTCCACCTATTATGAAGGGCGCCTCGCTCGTCATCGATCACGTTGGAGTGGGAATTCGTACCTCCGGCCGTGAGACGCTGCAAGGATCCGGCCGCTGTCTCGCAAAGAAGGCCGGGCCGAGCCGGCGAATTGCGCGCAGCTCGGAGTCGTACAGCGGAAGGAGTTGCATGAGCCGAATTGGAAACGCTTCCGTCTCGAAAACAGAAATTTCTTCCGGGAAAACCATTTGGGGTACGATCAAGAAGCCAGTCATCTCCGAATCGGGCGATATTCGGGCCTTGAAGTCTATGGTTTCGCCGGTTGGGAACGAGAACGTCCGGCCCGCCTGGTGGGCTATGAAACCCATCGCCAACCCCCAGGAAATGTCGGGTGATTGGACGCAGAGCAGCAATTCGGGGCGATGCCGGGAGGATTGCTGAAAGGGAAAGGCGGAGAGACCAACCGTGAAATATGTGTGGAGATCGGGCTCCGGGCGTTGCGGCCAGAATCCGACAAATATCCTTGGTGATTCGTTTGCCTCGGAAGGGCTCGGCAAGAACTGCGCCTCGGCCCCCGCAAATTGTTCGAGCACGTCTGGATAGCTTCGAATGGGTTCGGATGATTCCATGGTTAGTGAAGGCCAGCCTTCCGCTTGATCGTAGCGACGTCCATCTTCTCGATGAAACGCCGCGAGAAGCTGCCGAGCGCTCTGTTCGCGCCATAACCGCCATTCAACAACTCGTCAATTGCTTCCTCTTTCGTCCAACCCTGCACGACTATTCTGTATATGGCGGACATGAAGCCCGTTCGATCCGCGCCATGCTGGCAGTGAACCAGGATCGGCTTGGGAGCCGTAGCTACGATCGCCAGGAAACTCACTACGTCCTCCTTCTCCGGGTGGCCGGCGTTGGAAGGGATGCTGTCGTAGTGGATGCCGGAGGAGGTGAGAGTGCCTAGCAGCCGTAGGTCATCGTGCCAATAGCGAAGCGATACCACGGTCCTAATCCCGAAAGGCGCCCTCGCCAGGTTGGGGATCGCCTGATCCGTGATTTGTGCGGCCCGGTACAGATCCGGCGAGACTTGGAAGAAGTTGTGAACACCTTCCAACGCGATCGGCGTCGCCCAGTTGGGGTTCCTGGTTTGAGCCTCGGCTGGATTGAATTGCCATGAAGAGAGCAGGGCTGCGACAAACAACGTGCTTGCTCGCATCCACGCAAAAGACGTGAGGCCGCGAAACTGGTATTTCCTGAATATCACGTGTGATCCTCCCTGCCAGGGAACAGCAACGGAATGGTGGTGAAGAAACTCAGTACCGCGATCAAGCTCGGAACTCCTCGGCGTGATCGGTCACCCAGTCACGGAACGTCCGCGCCGGACTTCCGGTTATCTCCGCGACCGTGGAGGTTACCAGTGCGGGTTGACCGATTGCGGCAGCCCACGCATCGAGCAGCATGTTCACGATCGACGCAGGAGCGAGCATCTCACGCCGCGCCTCTTCCGGCGACATCTCTTCAAAGCGCAACGGCCTGCCGATCACATCGCCGATCGTCATCACCTGCTCAAGCTGGCTGAGGGATTGGGGCCCGGTCAAAACGTGCTCCGCGCCGTCGTGTCCGGCCTCCAGCAGCGCGCGGACCGCAACCGCTGCAATGTCCCGCTCGTGGATCGGAGCCGTCGGGGCGGCAGCATAGGGCCAGCGCACGACATCGCCGGCGCGGATCTGCGGAGCCCACCAGGATAGGGAATTGGCGGCGAACATCCCGGGCCGCAGAAACGTCCACCGGAGACCCGAAGCCTTGATCCATCGCTCGATTCCGCGGGTAGCGTCCGCAAATGGGTTTGGCTGCTGGAAGAACGGATGCGGCGTCTGGTGCGGAGAGGACAGGAACACGATGCGCCGGGCGTGCCTGGCCATCCGGTCCACGGCGGCCGGGGCGGCGTCGGCCGGGACGGTCCATACGAGGAACACGACGTCGACGCCGTCAAGGCATCCATCGAGAGCTTCGGGAACCGTGAGGTCGCCGCGCACGACCTCGACTCCGGACGGTAGGCCGGCAGCGTCCGGGTTGCGAGTCAGCGCGCGGACTCGGGCGTCCGTGGCCAGCAGTTGAGAGACGACTTGGCGGCCAACGTTGCCTGTTGCCCCTGTGACGAGGATTCGTTTCATGCGGTCCATCCTACAAGCTGAGAACGCCGAACGGCGGGCGCCGCAAGTCGAGCCTCTCTCGCGACAGCTCGCGGCAGAGCGATTCCCGCCTCGCGAGCTGGCGCGCGTCAATGCCCCGGACGCAACGGCGGAGGCTCGGCAGGACCGGCGCCGCCGCCTTCGGCGTGGTGATCGCGGCCGAGGTACGCGTCGAGAAAGGCGCGGATGCGCGGCTCGTCGAAGCCGTCCAGGGTTTCCAGACGGCCCCAGGCGGTGAGCGCGAGCCGGGCCTTCATCCAGGGGTAGGGCGCGACGAGGACGAAGTCACGCTCGCGGGCCAGTGCCGCCATTTTCTCTACCAGATCCGGACAGCCCCGGGGGCAGTTGTACTGGAGGAGAACGCCGCCGTGCTCCAGGTTGTGGGCCTGGAGCTCGAGGGGGATTGGAACGCGGTGGACTCCCCAGTCGGCGATGAAAGCGAGGCGGGGACCCGAGGTCGGCGGGCTGCTGCTGTAGGGAGGATGCGGCTCGCCCGGTCCGCTCAAATAGGGATAGGGCTGGACCGGCACCGCCCGGCCCGGCCCGCCTTTCGCGGCGGCCGTCGCCGGAGCGGGCCGCACGATCTCCGGCCGCGGGACCGCGCCGCCGAGGCGGGCGAGATCGAAGCGTCCGGCCGGCACGGGGGCGTTCACCTGCGCCTCTCCGAGGGTCACGCGCTGGGGGGCTCCGCCCTCGGCGGTCCGCTCCAGACGCGCCGGCAGCCAGACGCCGCCGGTCCCGGCCGCCGCGCCGAAGAAGCGGGTCTCCACGATGCCGCCGAAGCCCGCCGAGCGGTGGCCGCGGACCTGGAAAACCGGAAACCGCTCCACCAGCGAGACGGGCCGTGCCGTGCCGGCGTCGATCCAGAGCTGAGAGACCCGCTCGCCTCTGCGCGCGGCGCCCACCAGCAGCCAGCGGGAGCCTTCCTCTTCGATCTCCAGGACCTGATCGACGGCGAGCCCGCCCCGCAGATATGGGCTTCCGCGTACGTCGCCCGCGAGCTGGCGGAGGGCTTCGTCCACCGGCAGGTTGGGCAGGTGATAGACGAGGGAGAGCAGCTCCTGGCGGGGAGATGTCCAGAAGCGTCCGGCGGGATCGAGGGTCACGGTGTCGCCTCCGGCGGCGAGGCGGACGGAGCCCTCCTCGGTCTCGACGCGGTAGCGGTCGGGCGGCGCCAGGAAGGCCCGCAGCCGCCGGCTCCTCTCGGCGGCCGCGGGCTTCCCGGCGGCGTCCGGCGCAGCCGGGGCAGGCTCGCTCCAGACGGCGGTCTCGGTCCAGGAGAGGGCGGAAAATGGGCGACCGGCGGCGCGCATCCTCTCGAGCATGGCGGTCAGGGTCTTGCGCGCCGGGCTCTCGCCGGCGGCGCGGTCGCGCGCCCGGCGGTCCACCGTCACCACGGCCACGTCCACCGGAACGTCGCCGGTCGCGATCTCTCGCATCAGCTCCAGGGTGGCCGGGTTGGCCTCGATCAGGCGGTTGCCGGTGCGGTCCACCAGGTAGACGCGATCGCCGGCGGGGGAGAAGGCGCCGGCGACGATGGCGCCCGCGACCGTGGCCTCGCCTTCCTGCACCAGGGTGGGCCAGGGCCGCGCGGAGAAGTCGGCGCGGTAGGTGAGGACGGTGCTCCGCCGCGCGCCTTCGCCGCGCCAGCAGGGGACGATCAGGTGGGTCTCGTCCGGCGACAGCAGGATGGCCTGCGGCGCCGGGCAGGCGGGCACCGCGCGGCCGTCGCCCAGCTCGTTGAGCAGCGTGAGGCCGTTGGTCTCGCGGTCCGCGGTGAGCAGGAAGGGATTCTTGCGCAGCGCCCGCACCGCCGCCGGGCTGCGGCCGGTGCGCAGCGAGACGGGGACGGCGCGTCGGGGGTCCTTTTCGCCGAGGGGGTAGGAGAGGACGTAGGCGTAGCGCTCGCGCGGGCCGCGGGCCATGGGATCGAACTGCACGAGGTAGAGGGCCTTGCCGTCCGCATGGGGCGCCAGATCATAGACGCGCGGGATCTCGGTGACGCGCTCCTCGCGCCGTGCGAACGTGCCGGCATCGATCGCATCGAGAGCGGAGCCGGGCCAGTCGAAAGAAAGAAAGGTTTTCCCGTCGGCGCTGAACGTGCCGGGGCCGCGCAGGGGCAGGACGCGCGCGATCTCGTGGTTTGCGAGATCGACGACGGCCGTCGTTCCCGCCGACCAGTGCTGCACCCAGAGGGTCTTGCCGTCCGGCGCGGCAACGAGCCGCCAGGGAGTGGCTCCGGAGTAGATCTTCCGCAAGGTCTCGCCGGTGGCGAGGTCCACCACCTGGACGTGGTTGTTGCCGGCGACGGCGATGTAGGCGAGGGGAACCCCGGAGTCGCGGTGGGAGCAGGCCCCCGCGGCGGCGAGGAGCAATGCCGCCGCGGGAGTGAGGATACGTTGGAGCGTCAAGGCGTTCTCAATTGCCCGTCTTGAACGAGCTGCTGAAGGCGCTCTGCAGGGCCTGTCCGGTGAGGTCCTGGACGCCGGTCGTCACCCGCACGCAGTAGAGCGTTCGCGCGAGGAGAGTCGGCGAAGGATCGAACGTCCAGATATCGCCCGTACCGTTGGCCGTGATCGTGCCCGCGATCGAAGCGCCCAGCGTGTTGCAGTTCTTGCCGGTGCCGCCCGCCTGGTTGAGCAGGAAGGTCGTGACGTTGACGTTGGTCACCGGCTCGGAGAAGGTCACCGCCACGCTGGCCGTCAGCGCTACGTTGGTGGCACCGTTGGCCGGATTGACGGCTGTCACCGTGGGCGCCGGGTTTCCCCCGCCGCCGTTGGGCGGGAAGCCCAATGGCACCGAGGTGTTGCCGGCGCCGCCGCCGGCCGACTGCGTGGTGGTGAAGCTCCAGGCGATCGGCTGCGTGGTGCAGTTGTTCTGGAAGTCGCAGACGCCGGCCTCCACGCGGGCGGTGTAGGTGGTCCGCGTATCGAGGAAGGCGGCGTGCGGGAACAGCGCCCAGGTGCCGTCGCCGATCTGGTCCACGAACGCCGGCACCGAGAGCCCGTTGCCGTCCACCAGGGTGAAGGTGCTGGCATCGATCCCGGTCACCGGCTCGGAGAAGTGGGCTTTGACGACCACGTCCTGATAGACGTTGGTGGCGTTGTTGGCCGGATACGTGGTGGCCGTGGGAGCCGTGGTGTCCGTATTGCCGGTGATGCGGATCACCCAGTTCTCCACCTCCATGGGCACGGCGGGAGCGCCTTCGACGACGGCGGGCTCCACGGTGGGCGTGCGGCCGTCGCAGGAGCCCTTCAACACGCAGGGCTCGAGCGTGCGGTCCGCGTCCGTATCGGCAAGGTTGCCGAGGAACTTCCTGGCGACGATGGCCTCGAACGACTGGTAGTAGACGGCGGCGGTCACCGCCACTGGTCCCACGGTGCCGGCGGGGATCACCACCGAGTAGCGGTTGAGGCTCGCCGTGGCCCCGGCGTGGGGCAGGGGGCGCAGCCGGGAGTCGACCAGGAAGCTGTCGTCGAACAGGTCGCCGTCGCCGTCGGTGTCGGTGAAGCGCGGCAGTCCCAGGGGATTGTTGCGATCGATGACCACGCCGCTGGCGTCGGTCGGCAGGCCGCTGGCGTTGACGACCATGTTGAGCGGCGTGGCGTAGGGCAGGTCGAGCGTCGGGCAGCCGTTGCCGAGCGAGGCCACGGCCTTGAAATGCCGCGCGTAGGGATCGGCCGAGCCGGCGGGGATCGTCCAGTTGCAGCCTGGATAGTTGGGATCCACCTGGCTGGCGGCGGTCAGATAGCCGACGCCGAGCGAGGTGCGGTTCCACACCGAGTCGAAGATCTGCAGCTCGGCGCCGGTGGCAAGATCGAAGGCGCGCACCGCCATCCAGGCGTTCCTGCCCTCGGGGAAGCCGGTGGGGAAGTCATGGCCGCTGCCGGTGTTGGCCACCGACAGGGTCAGCGGCTGAGTGGTGCCGGCCGAGGCGCTCGACGGACCGGTGAGGGAGATCTCGACGACGTTGCGCAGCCGGTCCCAGGCGAGGCGGGCGTGCTGGCTCACCGGTCCCTTGTTGGAGGCGTTCTCCCACACGGCGTTGTGATAGGCGCTGTTCTCGTCCGCCGAGGAGTAGCTGAAGGTGGAGAGCGAGGGGTAGGGCTGCACCGCGCCCGAGCCATTCACGTCCTGGCCCATGAGACGCGTGATGTAGGCGTTGCCGCCGATGAAGTGGTGCGAGAAGAAGGCCGGTCGGATGGGCCCGCTGTCGCACACCGAGTCGGAGAGGGGAGCCACCGGCGAGCCGCCGGCGAAGAGGGTCTGGGCGGTGCCCGGCTGGCCGTAGTCCTGCTGCATGTGGCAGGTCTGGCAGTCGCGCTTGAACGCCGGGTCGAAGTTGGCGTTGCCCGGCCGGTCGGCGTAGCGGCTGCTGCGCCACTCGGTGTAGGTGCGCTCGATGGGAAAGCCGCCGACCCATTTGCCCTGCGTGTTCTTGATCGTCAGCGGATTGGTCACGTCATGGCAGGCGCTGCAGTACTCGGAGCGCTCGAACAGCACCTGCCGGAAGCCGTCGTGCTTGCCGGAGAACTGCCCCTGCTGATAGGTGATGTTGACGTTGAAGACGTCGCTCACGTAAGGATCGATCGTCGCCGAGTAGTCGTCCCAGGAGAGCGGACCGAAACGCTCGGGTCTGTTGATGGCGTGCGGCGAGAGCCGGAAGGAGCCGGCGCCCACGCCGTAGCCGAGGTTGCCGCTGGCGGCGTTGGCCACGTTCATCATGTCGGGCGTGGCCACCAGCGAGTCGCGGCTGCCGGTGCCCACGGCGGGCGTGTACTCGGTGCCCGACCGCTGATAGTTGTGGTACGGCGTGTAGCGGGTCTCGGTATAGGTGTGGCAGGCCTCGCAGAAGACGCCGCGCTGGCCCGGCGGCGTATTGCGGAACTGCGCCGAGACGGTGGTGAAGGCGAGGTTGGTGCCGTTGCTCGAGGTGGGATCGAAGTTGGCGTTGACCTGGCCGTTCTCCAGGCCGGAGGGCGGATCGTTGGTGACGCCCGCCAGCGGCACGTTGTCCACGTAGTTGGCCGGCATGTGGCAGCGGGCGCAGAAGTCGTCGAGGAGAGAGCCCGAGCCGGAGGTCGTATGGGTGGTGGTGCCGATGTTGAAGGTGGAGGTGCAGTCGCCGTTGGCGAACGGATTGATCAGCGACCGCGCCGTGCCGTCCGGCGGGTTCGGGGTGTCGCAGTTGCCGTCCGTCGAGGTCAGCCGGGCGATGAGCAGAAAGGCGCCGCGCCAGCCCGGATCGCGCCAGGCGTTGGACATCATCGAGCCGTTCCACTCGTTGAAGATGCGGGTATGACAGGTGTCGCAGACGCCGGGGTTGTTGGCGCCGTTCCACTGCGACTCGTAGGGAGGCGGAGAGACCTGGGCCTCGCTGACGTTGTAGGGCGCCGCCTCCGGGATCCGGTTCGGCAACAGGCCGTGGTTGGCCTGGGCCCGATAGGTGAGGAACAATCCTCCCAGCACCACCATGGCTACCGCTGACGATCTCAGCCAAGTGCGTGGTCGCATTACAGTCCCCTCCTTTCGCCTCCCGCGGAAGGCGTGGATCAAGCTGGAAAGAACATCCCCCTACTTCCTTCTGTGCTGGAATGTTGGTTCCGCGAGACAAGGAGACCCGTGACGGGGAGCGGCTGTTAAGATCGCCGTATGAGCCTTGCGGACATCCGTGCCTACAAGAAGATCGGCGACCGCCGGTTCCGGGAGGTCCACGGCCTCTATTACGAGGACGTGATGGTGGGGGAGATCGTCGAGCACCGGCCCGGACGCACGGTCACCGAGGCCGACAATCTCTGGCAATCTCTGCTGGCGCTCAATCCCAATCCGCTGCACATCGACGCCGCCTACGCCGCGACGACGGAGTGGGGCCGGCCGCTGGTGTCGAGCCTGGTCACGCTCTCCATCGTCACCGGCATGAGCGTGAATTCGACCAGCTTCCACACCCTCGCCAACCTCGGCTGGGACGAGATCCGCCTCCTCGCGCCGGTGTTCGCCGGCGACACTCTCTACGCCGAGAGCGAGTTCCTGGAGAAGCGCCTGTCGCGCTCGCGTCCGGGCCAGGGCCTGGTGACCTGCGCCACCCGCGGCTTCAAGGCGGACGGCACCCTCTTCCTCACCTGTAAGCGCACCTTCCTCCTGCCGACGCGCGAAGGCGCGGCGGCGTCCCCTTATTGACCCCACTGGGGCCGCGTTCTACGATGCCGGTCTTTGCACACCATGCGGCAGGGAGGGCGGCGCCAGGCGGTTGAAATGGATCGCCGGCGTCCGACAACTCGTGGGTGGATGGAGGATCGCCCGGCATGATCTGTCCCAAGTGTGGCTTCGAGCAGCCCGAGGGCGCGGAGTGCCTGCGCTGCGGCATCGTCTTCAGCCGCTACAAGGGACCGGTCCTGGGCGAGGCCATGCCGCCTCCTCCGCCCGCGCCGGCGAGCCCGGCCTATGCTTCCCCGCAGCCCGCGATGGCCGCCGCGGCCGACGGCACGCTCTATGGCGGCACCCTGTACGACGGGGCGGCTCCCGGCGTCCCGGTCCCGACGTTCGGCGTGCCCCAAGCCGCCCACCGCGGAACCTTCGAGCTGGGCAAGGTGCTCGGCGAGAGCTTCTCCATCTACTTCCGCAACTTCCTGCCGTTTCTGCTCCTGACCGGCGTGGCCCTTTCTCCTCTCATCGCCGGCCTGGTCATGCTGGTCAACGGCTCCGTGGCCGGAATGAATCCGGGAACGATCGCCCTATGGCTGGTCCTGATCGTCCTTGGCGTCATCTTCGGGCAGCAGCTCGCGACGGCCAGCATCACCTATGGCGTCTTCCAGCAGATGCGCGGCCGCGACGTCTCCATCGCCGATTGCCTGGGGAGGGGATTGTCTTCGCTGCTGCCGGTGCTGGCCCTGGTGTTCGTTCAAGGCATTGGAATCGTCCTCGGTTTCATCGCCTGTTTCATCCCCGGCATCCTGCTCTCGCTGCGCTGGGCGGTCAGCGTGCCGGCGGCGGTGGAGGAACGGCCCGGGCTCTTCGAGGCGATGAACCGCAGCACGTTTCTGACCGAAGGCCACCGGGGAACGATCTTCGGCGTCCTCGCCATCGTCAATATCGCGAGCCAGGCCGTGCTGCGGCTTCCTCTCCTCGCGCTGAAGGACAATCCTGTGGCTATCCTCGTCATCTTCGGGGTGTTCATCGTGCTCAACGTGGGTTTCCTGGCCACCGCCACGGCGGTCATGTACTACCGCCTGCGCAGCCTCAAAGAATCGATCGACGTTGACCAGATCGCATCGGTCTTCGCCTGAGCGCCGCGTCCTTGCGGCGCTCCTGCTGGCCGGCGCCGCCCTGCTGAGCGGCGGGCCGGCCGGAGCGCAGCGGGAAGCGGCCGAGGTCCAGGCGAAGGCGCGGGCGGTGCTCGCCGATCCGCTCTATCAGCGCGAGCTGCCGCCCCATGCGCCGCCCCGGGACCTCGGCAAAGCTCGGAGATTGCCGGCCGGGCCGTCGCCGGAGGTGCGTGTAGCCCTGCCGGTGCTCGGCGCCGGCGCCTTTCTGGCCCGGGTCATCTTCATCGTCCTTCTCATCGTTGGCATCCTTTTGGTCCTTTTCTGGTTGCTCAGGGTGCTGATCCTTCGCGGCAGACCGGCACGGACAGACACGGACGAAACAGAGGAGCCCGCGGCGGAGGCCGCCGAGCGGGAGCCGGCCTTCGAGGACGCCGCGCGCCTGGCGGGCGAAGGCCGCTACGCGGAGGCGATCCACGCCCTGCTGCTGGCGGCGATCCGCCATTTCGCCGAGCGCTCGCGGGTGGCGGTGCAGCCGTCGCGCACCAGCCGCGAGCTCGTGCGTCTCCTGCCCTTGGGGCCCGAGCTCCGGGAGGCGTTCACGGAGCTGGTGCGGGCCGTCGAGCTGTCGCTGTTCGGCGGCGTGGCCGTGGGCCGCGAGGAGTACGAGCGCAGCCTCGCGCGTTTCCGCGCCCTGACCCGGAGGCCGGCGTGACGGATCTGCCGCCCGTGGCGCTGGACGAGGCCGCGGAGGAGATCGAGGGCGGGTTCTCGCGCCGCGCCGTGGCGTGGATCGTCGGCACCGTGGCGGCTTCCCTCGTCGCCTCCGTCCTGCTCGGCGTCTACGGCAAGGACCTCGAGCGGCGGCCGAACGCCCAGGCCAACACCTTCAGCTACAGCGCCCTGGGGCACCGCGCCCTGGTCGAGATGCTGAGATCCCTCGGCCTCGAGGTGAGGTCCCGCCGCGTTCCGGCGGGCGGTGCCGGTCCGCGACGGCCGCTGATCGTCGCCGAGCCGGACCTCGCCAGGACGCCGGACCGCCTGGCGGACCTGCGCCGGGAAGCGAGGCAGCTCGGCGCTCCTCTGGTGCTCGTCTTGCCGAAGTGGCGCGCCGGAAGTCCGCGCAAGAACAAGCCGGAGTGGCTGGCGTCGGTGGATACCCTCCCTCTCGCGGCGGCGCGACGAGTCGTCCGCGCTCTGGACGATCCCGCGCTGTCGGAGGTGCTGCCGCAGCAGCTCCCCAGGACGGAGAGTTGCTCCGCGGTATGGGGGGACGGAACCTCTTCTCTCGAGCTGCGGATCGAGATCGAGCACGCACGGCTCCTGGTCCCGAGCGCCGGCCTCACGCCGGTGGTGGGTTGCAACGGCAGAGTCCTTGTAGCCAGGACGGTCGCGGAGCCGCCGATCTTCGTCATCGCGGATCCGGATCTGCTCAACAATCACGGCCTCGGCCGCGGCGAGAACGCCGCCGTCATCTACCAGCTCCTGACCCGCAGCCTGGGAGCGGAAGGCGTGATCTTCGACGAGACGATCCATGGCTTCATGCGTGCTCCGGGGCTGCTCAACGAGGCCCTGAGCTTCCCGATGGCGCTGGGGGTGATCCAGTCCCTCCTCCTGCTCGGCATCGTCCTCTGGTCGGGGATGGGACGTTTCGGCAAGCCGCTGCCGGCGCCCGCGGGTCTCGCCGCCGGCAAGGAGGTCCTGATCGACAACACGGCGAAGCTGCTGGCGGGCGGCGGCTACGCCGGGGACAGCCTCGAGCGCTATTTCCGGCAGACGACGCGGGCGGTGGCGGCGCATTATTTTCTGCCTTCCGACCTGCCGGAGGGCGAGCGGCTGGCGAGGCTGCAGCGGATCACCGAGGCCCGCGGCGGCGGAGTGAATCTCGCCGAGCTGCAGCGGGACATCCGCCGGCTGCCCGACGGCCGGCGCGGCGGCGAGCCGGCGGCGAAGATCGCCCGGCGGCTTCATCAATGGCGTGTGGAGATGACGCATGGCAATCGAGAAAGTCCGTGAGCTGGGCCAGGCCCTCCGGGAGCGGATCGGCCGCATCATCATCGGCCAGGAGGAGGCGATCCACCTCCTCACCGTGGCGCTGATCTCCGAGGGGCACCTCCTCTTCGAGGGCCCGCCGGGGACCGGCAAGACGCTGCTGGCGCGCTGCTTCGCCGCCTGCGTGAAGCTGGATTTCAAGCGCGTCCAGTTCACGCCGGACCTGATGCCGGGCGATCTCATCGGAACCAACCTGTTCAACTTCCAGAGCAACACCTTCACCCTCACCAAGGGTCCGGTGTTCACCGAATTCCTGCTCGCCGACGAGATCAACCGCACGCCGCCGAAGACCCAGGCGGCGCTGCTGGAGGCCATGCAGGAGCGGACGATCACCATCGACGGCAAGTCGCATCCGCTCTCCGCCGGCTTCATGGTGGTGGCGACGCAGAACCCCATCGAGCAGGAGGGCACGTATCCGCTGCCCGAGGCGCAGCTCGACCGCTTCCTCTTCAAGGCTCTGATCGGGTATCCCGGCCGCGACGAGGAGCTGACGATGGTGAAGACCCACGGCCACCAGACGGCGATGCCGAAGCTGGACACGCTGGGCCTTACGCCGCTCTGCGATCTCCGCTTCATCGAATGGGTGCGCGGGGTGGTGGCGGGCATCCGCCTGGCGGACGAGACGGTGGCCTACATCGTCGATCTGATCCGCGCCACGCGCGGCCATCCGGCGCTGCAGTATGGCGCCAGCCCGCGCGCCGCCAACATGCTGGCCGCCGCCTCGCGCGCCGCCGCCGTGCTGGAGGGAAGGGAGTTCGTGATCCCGGACGACATCAAGGGCCTCTTCAAGCCGCTGCTGCGCCATCGCGTCGTGCTCTCCCCCAGCGCCGAGGTCGACGGGCTGAGCGCCGATCAGGCGCTGGAGCAGATCCTGGGGCAGGTGCCGGCGCCGCGATGAGGTGAAAAATTGAGGCCCACCCGCCGCGCCATCTTCGCCGCCGTGCTCGGCCTCGTCGTGGCCCTGCTGCCGACGGCGGTCAACGCGCGGCTGTGGCCGCTGTGGCCGGCGTACCTGGGATTGCTGGCGCTGGCGTTCGGCGGCGACGTGGTGCTGATGCCGCGGCGCCGCGGCGTCTCCGCCTCGGTCGAGCTGCCGGGCACGCTCTACATCGGCGAAGAGGAGGAAGCCGCGCTCACCGTGCGCATGCCCTCGCCGCGTCCCGTGCCGTTCGTCGTGGCGCTCGATCTCTCGGACCGCCTGCTGCCGCAGCCGCACCTGCGCGGCCGCGCCTCGGCGGCGGGCTCGGTGCTGCGCTTCCGCCTGGTGCCCACGCGGCGCGGCCGCATCGTCGTCGAGCGGGCGTGGATCCGCTACGCCGGTCCGCTCGGGCTCATGGCCGCCGTCGCGCGCCTGGATCTCAAACAGCAGGCGCCGGTGGTGCCGAACATCCGGCCGGTGAAGACGGCGGCGCTGCGCTATCTGACCGAGCGCGAGTTCCGCGCCGGCCTGAAGATCGAGCGCTACCAGGGGGACGGCACCGAGTTCGATTCGCTGCGCGAGCACGTGCCGGGGGACGACCACCGCTGGATCGACTGGAAGGCCTCGGCGCGGCACCGCAAGCTCGTGGCGCGCCAGCTTCGGGCGGAGCGCAACCACCAGGTGGTGATCGCCGTCGACACCGGCCATCTGATGTGCGAGCCGCTGGCGGGCATCCCGAAGGTGGACCACGCCGTCAACGCGGCGCTGCTCCTCGCCTACATCTCGCTGCGCGCCGGGGACCGCGTCGGGCTCGCCAGCTTCGACTCCCGCTTCGGGCTCTACGTCGAGCCCAAGGGCGGGCCGCGGGCCTTCAACATCCTCAACCGCGTGGCGAGCCAGGTGGATTACTCGGACCGCGAGACCAACTACACCCTGGGTCTGACCTCGATCGCGCAGCGGCTCTCGCGGCGGTCGCTCATCGTCGTGCTCACCGACTTCGTGGATACCATCTCCGCCGAGCTGATGATCGAGAATCTCGACCGCCTGTCGCGCCGCCACGTCGTCATCTTCGTGGCGCTGCAGGACCCCGGCCTCGCGGCCACCGCCGACGGGCCGCCGGCGAGCCTCCTCGATCTCAACCGCGCCGTGGTGGCCGGTGGGCTGCTGCGCGACCGCGAGGTGGTGCTGCGACGCCTGCGCCGGCTGGGCATCCTGCCCATCGACGCCGCCCCGGCGCAGGTCACGCCGCGGCTGATCAATACGTATCTGGAGATCGTGCGGCGGGAGAGGATATGAGCGACTTCACCCTCAAATCCGCCCAGTTCCGCCGCGAGCGGGAGAAGACGTGGCGCGAGCTGGAGACGCTGCTGGCGCGGGTGGAGA
Organism: Acidobacteriota bacterium; assembly: GCA_046765915.1. Lineage (GTDB taxonomy): Bacteria > Acidobacteriota > Thermoanaerobaculia > Multivoradales > UBA5704 > DATARR01. The sequence continues at coordinate 21,028 of JBKPTH010000059.1, forward strand.
AGAGCGGCCTGGGGGATCTCTCGGCGGGGGAGCTGAACCGCCTGCCGGTGCTCTACCGCAGCGCCGTCAGCTCGCTCTCCGTGGCCACGGCGATCAGCCTCGACCGCAATCTGCTCGACTATCTGACGGCGCTGGTCGGCCGCGCCTACATCTGCGTCTACGGCGCCAAGCGGCGGGTGGGCGAGGCGGCCGGCGAGTTCTTCCGGCTGCACTTCCCGTGGATCATGCGCCGGTATTTCGCCTTCGTCGCGGCGTCCTTCCTGCTGGTGGCTCTGGGGATCCTCACCGGCTATCGCATGACCCTGGCGGATCCGGATCGCTACTACAGCTTCGTCGGCAGCGACATGGCGCAGGGGCGGACTCCCGCCTCCTCTCCCAAGGAGCTGCGGGAGATCCTCTACCAGGACGGCAGCGAGGCGCCGCTCTCGATCTTCGCGTCGTACCTCTTCACCCACAACGCCAAGGTGGGCATGCTCTGCTTCGCGCTCGGCTTCGCCGCCAGCGTGCCGGTGGTCTACCTGCTGTTCTCGACCGGCCTGATGCTCGGCGCCATGGCGGCGCTCTACCAGTCGAAAGGCCTGGGCGCGGAGTTCTGGGCCTGGGTGCTCCCCCACGGCGTCACCGAGATCGGCGCGCTCTGCCTCTGCGGGGCCGCCGGCATGGTGCTCGGCGCCGCCATCGTCTTCCCGGGCCGGCACACGCGCCTGCGCAACCTCGCCTTGCGCGGGCGGGAAGTCGCCTACCTCGCCGTGGGCGCCGTCGTCATGTTCCTGGTGGCGGGGCTGATCGAGGGCTTCTTCCGCCAACTGGTCCAGGACGTGGGCGTGCGCTGGTCGCTCGCCGCCGCGACGCTCGCCTTCTGGACCTGGTACTTCCTCGCCGTGGGGCGCGAACGGTGACCGCGATCCCGCTGGAGAAGGCGCGGATTCACACGGTGACGACGCCGGAGGGGTTGTCGCTGCCGTTCGTCGTGGCGCCGGCGGGAGACCGCCTCGCGGCCTTCCTCTTCGATCTTTTCCTCATCGTGGTGGGGACGGTGGCCGTCTGGCTGCTGGCGCTCGCCGGTGCGGCCGTGGGTCTCGGTGGCTTCGGGGTGTCCTTCGCCCTGATCGCCGGTTTTCTGCTGTGGAACTTCTACTTCGTCTGGTTCGAGGTGCAGCGGGGAGGCGTGACCCCCGGCAAGCGGCGGGCGGGACTGCGGGTGATCTCGCGCGGCGGCGGACCGCTCACCGCCGAGGCCGTCTTCGCCCGCAACCTGATGCGGAACCTGGAGTTCTACCTGCCGGCGGTGGCCCTCCTGGCGCCCGACCAGGCGCTGCCCGCCTCGCCCGGCTGGGGCCGGCTGCTGGCCGTGCTCTGGCTGCTCGTCTTCGCCCTCATGCCGCTGTTCAACCGCGACCGTTTGCGCTGCGGCGATCTGGTGGCCGGCACGCTGGTGGTGAAGGCGCCGGCCGCGGTGCTGCTCTCCGATCTGGCCGACCGCGGACCCACCACCCGCCGCCGTAAGCCCGCCGAACCGGCGCCGCCGCCCGCCGCCGAGGAGCTCACCTTCACCCGCGAGCAGCTCGACATCTACGGCATCCACGAGCTCCAGGTGCTGGAGGACCTCCTCCACCGCCACGACGAAGGCACCCTCGATGCGCACATCCTCGAGGAGGTCTGCGAGAAGATCAAGACCAAGATCAGTTGGCCCCGTGACCGCTGGAACGTCCCCGTGCGGCCGTTCCTCGCGGCTTTCTACAGGGCTCAGCGGGGGCTGCTCGAGAAGCGGATGCTGTTTGGTCAGCGGCGGGAGCGGAAGCGGGGGTAGCTTTCGCTGGTCCCGATAGTTTTGTGAACTGAGCTGAATTTCCCGTCGCCAGGACCTCCGCCAGCCATATGACCATCTCTTAACCTATTGTAGTACAAGGAAAAAGCCGCCACCTCCACCGATTTTCGATTGTATGTACGGCGATCTTAAGCCCAATAAAGCTAAGATAAGGCGACTGTTGAGATCCTCAGCTCTCTATCTATGTCTGGGTATTTCCCCAGAAACTCGAATCCGATCGGGGCCTTCGCGAAGTAACCACCATGGAGTAGCTCGTTGCGAAGATCTGACACGAAAGAGGCTTTGCCTGTAACTGAAGCCCACTCCGGGATCGGTATCCCAAAGTAGTCACACATATTAATTAGCCTCTCCGCGTGCGTCACGTTTTTGGAGCCGCCAAGTGTATTGCTAAATATCCACCAGCAGGTGTCGAGGATACGTATTGAGCAGTGAAAAGTTCAAACTCCTGCTCATAAGATTGAGACGTAAGATGCCAGTGCAGCGCGCCAAACATGCGGGTGGGGATCTGGGTCCCCGCATGGTCTCTTCCGAAGGCAACCGTCTGTTCCATGGCGGTTCCTATCTGAGAATCGTCACAATAGAAATCAACGAGAAAGCCAATCTGAACCGGTGTCCTATAAAAGTGATTCCATCCCTCCGGAATCAGGCGGAGTCCCTTTAGAAGGCCGATAACTGAAATGACCAGATCGCAGATCTCATCCTCTGGTAACCGGCTCCCTTGTAGCGGGCGAAGAATGTGGGTCTCTGGGACTGAAAATACCTGAGATTGAACTGTGACTGGAGTAAATCCAGGAAGGCCTCTTCTCTCAACTAGAGGCGGGTGAAGCCAGATGCCGTCCACCCGGCCAGATGACCACACGCCGGAGAAGCGCTCACGAAAATCCTCGAGAGGTTCGGCAAGCAAGTCGCCGCCTGAGTAGCTGCAGCGCGCCTCCGGTAGAAAACCAAACTTCAGTTCTCGGTTCACGGATGACATGCTTCAATACTCCTCTGCAAACGGGAGGCTGGGGGCTGCTCGATGATGTACTGCCCGTAGTCGAATTTCATGTGCGCCGAGAGGATATCGCTTTCGGAGCTACCAGAGTTCCGTTATGGCGAAGGAAGTTGCGTGCATCGACCAGCCTCGAAATCCTGATCAGCGCGTTTGGCTACCGCGTCCAGCCCGGCCAGTCAAGATATCCGATTCGATCTGCTTATCGACCTTCACGCCAAAAGCTTAGGCCGTCGGCCCGGCGAAGGCAACCAGCGAAGGACGCAGGCCCGCCGAACCCGCCCCGAAGGGGCACAGGCATAAAGCCTGGCGTTTTAACGCCAGGAAATGGGGTCCGCCCTAACCATCCGAAGCCCCGAAGGGGCGCAGGCAGCCTTTCCCAACAGGGGGTGGCGATCCGACCTCCGCCTCCGATATTCTCCTCCGAAACTGCGTAACAACAACTGGAGGTTCCACGGCTATGGCCAGCACCTTCGCCAATCTCCTCTATCACATCGTCTACTCGACCAAGAACCGCATCCCCTTGATCCACGATGGCCTCCGAGAACCTCTCTACGAATATATCGGCGGCATCATCCGTGGAGAGGGCGGTATCCTGCTGGAGATCGGCGGCGTATCCGATCACGTCCACATCCTCGCCAAATTCAAGACGGACATCGCCGTCTCGATGATGCTCAAGAAGATCAAAGGCAAGTCCTCGAAGTGGATGAACGATAGGCCAGACCGTCGCGAGTACTTCGATTGGCAGGATGGATATGCGGCCTTCTCCGTCAGCGAGTCTCTGGTGCCAACAGTTCGTAGATACCTCCGTAACCAGGAGGAACACCACAAAAAGGTCTCGTTCAAGGACGAGCTCATCGCGCTCCTCAAGAGGCACCGGATCCCGTATGACGAGAGATACTTGCTGGGGTAAGGGGAGCCAGCCTGCTGCCTCCGCCCCTTCGGGGCTTCTTGGGTGGTGGGATGGCGCTTTCCTGGCGTTAAAACGCCAGGCTTTATACCTGTGCCCCTTCGGGGCGAGTGAAATCGAGGAAGGTGGGATCGGCGCCTCGAGAAAGCTGCGGGAGGAGCTATACCAACAAGCTGTAAATGCAATCGCCGCCCGAGAACCGGACGGCGAAAGATCTCCTTTCACGCATGGTGAATGAGGCCGGTTGAGGCTAGCCGGTACTACCAGGTATGTCAACTCCACCCGACCGGCTCCTCACCCCCGCTTCACCACCACCACCGTCACATCATCCGGCGGCTGCTCGGCTCCTAAATGCCGGCGGCAGTCGTTGAGGAGGGCGTCCACGATCTCGACGGCGGGGCGGTGGCCCATCACCAGCAGCACCTCGCGGCCGCGGTCGAAGCCGTAGGCGTTGCCGTTGCGGTCCAGCGCTTCGAAGAGGCCGTCGGAGCAGAGCAGGAGCGCGCCGCCGGAGGGCAGTTGGAAGGCCTGGTCGGCGAAGGGGCGTTCCGGTCCCTGCCCCAGGGGCAGGCCGGGGAGGACCACCTCGGTGATGCGGCCGGCGGCGAAGACGAGCGGGTAGGGATGCCCGGCGTTGGCGAGCAGGGCCCCGCCCGTGGCCGGATCGAGCCGCACCAGGGCGAGGCTGGTGAAGCTGTGGTCGGTGCTGACGCTGCGCAGGACGCGGTCGAGCCGGCGCAGGACGCCGGCCGGCGATTCCTCGGCCTCGATCAGGCTCAGCAAGCCGGCCTTGACCATCGCCTGCGCCACGGCGCACGAGTAGCCGTGGCCGGCCACGTCCCCGGCGGCGATCCAGAGGCGGCCGGTTTCGTCGCGCTGGAAGTCGTAGAGGTCGCCGCCGGCCTCGCTGGCGAGCACGGAGCGGAAGCAGATCTCGTAACCCTCGACGCGCGGCATCTCCTGCGGCAAGAGACCAATCTGCATGCGCGCCAGCAGATCCACCTCGTGCTGCAGCCGGCGCTCCTCGGCGAGCCGCCGCATGAACGCGGGCGCCGGCACGTGCCCGGTCTCGATCTCCTCGGATCGCGCGATGCCGGCGAAGCCGAGCGCCAGGAGGACGGCCGAGAGCCCCGCCGTCAGCACGAAGGAGCCGGGCATCCAGGCGAGGTGGCGGGCGGAGAAGAGCGCGGCGGGGAGCAGCGCCGAGATCACGGCCGTCACCAGCAGCGCCGTCAGGCCGTGCCGCCGCCCCACCCACACCAGCAGGGCCGCGAGGACCGCGTTGGCCGCCAGCTCGGCCGGGAACGGCGTCATCTGCACCGGCGAGAGCACGTAGCCGGCCAGCAGGGCCGCCGCCGGCACCGCCCAGCGGCCGGGCAGGAAGCGTAGCGCCAGCGCGAGGGCCAGCGCCGCGATGGCCGCGGTGGAGATGCCGCTTCCCACCGGACTGTGGCTGAAATCGAACAGCGGCAGGCTCAGGCTCGGCTTCGCCGGCGCGACGCCCGGCAGGACGGCGGCCAGCGCGTAGGTCGCCAGGTGGAGCCCTGCCAGAGCGGCGCCGAAGGCGAAGCCGAGGAGGAGGGCCCGGCCGCCCCGCGGACCCAGCCGCCCCAGGCGCAGCGTATCGAGGCTGGTGGTGAAGTCGGGCCTCAGCGAGCGCAGGAGCGACTCGCCCGCCGACCAGGCGAAGAACACCGCCAGCGCCCGCCAGGGAGTGGAGAGGAAGAGCAGCGTCAGGCTCACCCAGGCGGCCGCCTGCAGCTCGAAGAAGCGGAGGAGATTGGCGCTCAGCAGCGTGATCCCCGCGAGGATCGCGCCGTTGACCAGGTCGATGCGGCCGCGCAGGAGCAGGGAGAGGAAGACGCCGGCCACCGCCAGGGCGACGAGGGCGTAGATCAGCAAGCCGGCGAGCTTTTCCGCCGCGCCGTCCTGGGGACCGGCGGGGATCTCCGCCAGCCGGCCGGGGAGGCGTTCGATCTCGATCTCGAGCGGCGGCCGGATGTCGACGGCGAGGTGCGCGCCCGGAGAGCTGCCGGCGATGTCGATCCGCTGCCAGGAGGTGAAGCCGGCGCCTTCGCCGCGGCGGCTCCCGCCGGGGGCCTCGCCCGGCGCGAGGAGGCGCGAGGCGAGATCGCGCGACAGGCGTTCGAAGCGCTTGAGGTCCGGAGGCGTGAAGAAGGGAGCGGCAAGATCCTCCCAGACGATCTTCAGCGGCCTGCCGTCGGGCGAGAACGAGATCTCGAGCCGCTGGTTCTGGATCTCGTCGCCACGCCGGACGACATGGCTGGCCTGGGCGCGCAGCCCGGCCAGCGGCCGCCGCCCGGGCGGACGCGCAAAGCCCGCCACCAGCGAGACCCGCGGCTCGCCGGCGGCGAGATGGAAGCCGGCGCGGCTGGCGAGGCGCCGGTACTGCGTGCGGAAGAAGCGTTCCTGGCGCACCACGGCGGACGACCATTCGGGCAGCAGAGCGAGGGCGAGCGCGGCACCGGCGGCGAAGACGAGGAGACCGGCGCCGATGCCGAGCACCAGACGGTCCGCGCCGGCGGTCCTTCGCGGCTTCATCGAACGGCCTCCGCCGTGCGCTTCAGCACCACGACCGTGGTGTCGTCGAGCGGCTGGGCGCCGTGCAGATGATGGTTCCAATCGGCCATCAGGGCTTCGAGGATGTCGCCGGCGCCGCGGCCGGCGGCGAGCCGCAGGATCTTGCGCGCGCGTTCGTCACCGTAGAACGACTCCTCGCCGTCCGCGGCTTCGAAGAGCCCGTCGGAGCAGAACACCAGCGCGCCTCCGGCCGGCAGCCGGAAGGCGTAATCCTCGTAGCAGCGCTCGGGACCCTGCCCCAGCGGCAGGCCCGAGAAGGCGAGCTCTGCCACCTCGCCGTCCGCCGCCAGCAGGGGATACGGATAGGCGGCGTTGCTCAGCACCGCCTCGCCGGTCTCGGTGCGCAGGCGGAGCAGGGCGAGGCTGGTGAAGTTGCGCTTGGCGCCGGCGGCGCGCAGCACGCGGTCCATGCGCAGGAGCACTTCGGACGGCGTCCGTCCCCGTCCGACGAGGCTGGCGAGCGCCGCCTTGGTCATCGCCTGGGCGATGGCGCAGGAGTAGCCGTGGCCGGCCACGTCCCCGGCGGCGAGCCAGAGATAGCCCTCCTCGTCGCGCAGCGCGTCGTAGAGGTCGCCGCCGGCCTCGGTGGCGATCAACGAGCGGGCGGCCATCTCATAGCCTTCGATCTTCGGCAGCGCGCGCGGCAGCAGCCCGCGCTGCATGCGCGCCAGCAGGCTCATCTCGTGCTTGAGCCGCCGCTCCTCCTCCAGCCGGCGGACGAAGGCGGGCGGGCTCAGGTGCTGGATCTCGAGGGCCGCCGAGCGCGAGAGGCCGAGCCAGCCCAGCAGCAGGATGGCCGCGCAGGGCAGCGCCGTGGCGGCGAAGGAGCCGGGCAGCCAGTCGAGGTGCAGGGCGGCGAGCGCCGCCGCGGGCAGCAGGCTGGAGACCACGCTGGCCGTGAGCAGGGCCGTCAGGCCGTGGCGGTGCGCGACCCAGGTCAGCAGACCCGCCGCCAGGACGCCGCCCGCCACCCCCGCGCCCCAGGGCTCGACCGGCAGCGGCGCGAACAGCACGCCGGCCGCGACGGCGGCCGCCACCGGCGCCCAGCGGATGGGGAAGAGGCGGAAGGCGAGAGCCAGGGCCAGCGCCACGCCGCCGGCCAGGCGGATGCCGTCGGCCACCGGACTGCCGAGAGCGCTGAACACCGGCAGGTCCACGGATGGACCGGCGGCCTGCAGGCCCGGCACGGTCTCGGCGAGGCCGGCGAGCGCCAGGCGCAGCCCGGCGAGCGCGGCGCCGCAAGCGAAGCCGAGGAGGAGGGCCCTGCCGCCGCGCGGTCCCAGCCGCCCCGCGCGCAAGGCGTCCAGGCTGGTGGTGAAGCCGGCGTCCGTCGAGCGCAGCAGCGATTCGGCGGTGGACCACAGCAGGAACGCCCAGGCGGCCAGGACCACGGCCGTCAGCGCGGAGAAGATCGCGGAGCCCGAGAAGCTCGTCGGCGCCGGGTTCAGCGTGAGCAACGCCACGAGCGCCAGCAGCGCGCCGTTGACGACGCTCAGCCGGGCCTTCAGGGCCAGCACGACGAACAGTCCGAGCAGCAGGACGAAACCGAGCCCGGCGGCGAAGAACCGCAGGAACGTGCGGCTCATCGCGGCCGCGACCTCGGCCGCCGTCTTGCCGGTCAACCTCCCGGGTTGCCGTCCGGCGGCCATGGGCTGCGTGACCGCCAGCAGGTGCTGGGGCGGCGCGCTGCCGGCGATCGGAAACAGCAGGCGCGGCGTGCCGGCGAAATGATCCAGACGGCGCGGACCGAGCGCTTCGCCGGCGGCGAGCAGCAGGGGCGCCAGGCGTTCGGCGCGGCGGATCGCCTCCTCGGGCCTCACCAGCACGAAGGGATTCAGGCTGCGGTTCCACCACGAGAGCCACCGCGGCTCGCCGCCGAAGGAGAACTGGACGCCGAGGCTTCCTTCCGGCCACTGCGGCCCGCGGACGTCCTGGAAGGCTTCGATCTGGATCGCCGTGCGCGCGGCGAGCCGCGGCTCGGCGTCCGCGTCCGTGGAGTGGAACACTTCGAAGGAGCGCCGGGCGCCGGTGGTCAGGGAGATCCGCGGCTCGCCGCCTTCGGGGACGAAGCCGGCCCGCGCCGCGAGCTGGCGGTAGCGCTCGCGGAAGAGCGCCGCGTCCGGCGGGTCCCCCGCGCGCCACTCGGGCAGCAACGCCGTGGCGAGCCCGACGCCCGCCGCGCAGGCCAGCAGGCCTCCGGCGAGCCCGAGCAGCAGGGCGGTCTTGCGGGCGGGGACGCTGGATCGCATCCTCCATAAGATACGCGAAGCGGCGCCGCGGGTTGTGCGGGCTCGGCGAGCGCTTCCTTTTTTCCGCGAAATGAATCAGACTTAACCGTCACTCATACAGGAATGTTCCTAGCCTCGAAGGGGGGCTTCTCGATGTCTGCAGCCTACCGGACCCTCGTGCTCGCTATCCCTGTTTTCGTCCTCCTCATGGCAGGAGAGACAGCCGCCCAGGTCCTTCGCGAACCAGAAGATCCATTGGACGCCCTGGTCTTCGTCGACCCGCGCCTGCAGCCGGCAAAGGGCGGCGTGCCCTTCGACAGCGCGGACCCTGGAATCGGGCCCGAGGTCCGCGCGGGATGGACGGACTTCCTGGCGGATGCGGGCGGCTCCTGGAAGAGCTACGTCGACCCGCGGACCGGCCGGATCGACTTCGCCGAAGGCTCCGGCCTGCCGTGGATCCCCAACGCGGGCAAAGGCAAGGCACCGAATCTCGGCGATCTCGAGCGGCTGGCCCGCGGATTTCTGCCACGGATCGCCGGCATGATGGGCATCAATCCCTCGGAGCTGGTGATCGCTCCGGAACGGTCCGGTCCGGTGGCCGATCACCTCGTGCTCGTCGACTTCGACGTGCAGCGGGATGGGCTGCGGGTGGAAGGAGCCCGCGTCGTCTTCCGTGTCAACCACGGCAACCTGATCCAGTTCGGGACGGAGAACCTGCCGCCGCCCGGCACGGCGACGCCCGTCGAAAAGGTCGGGCGCAAGGAAGCTCTAACGATTCTGAACGACTACGTGGGCAAGTTCTCAGCCGCCGACCAGTTCGTCGACGGAGGCTCGGCGCGGCTGGTTCCGCTAACGGAACGCCAAGGGACCGGGCAGCGCCGCGGCCTGGCGCGGGTCTGGGAATTCGTGTTCCGCCGCAAGGGCTCCCCCGGTACCTGGCGCGCCCGCATCGACGCCGGCACCGGCGACCTCCTGGAGCTCGTCGACGTCAACCGGTACGCAAAGGCCACCGGCGGCGTCTACCCCGTGTCCTACATCTTCAATGACGAGACCGTCCGTCCGATGCCCTATGCCGATCTCTCCTCGGGAGGCTTCACCAATTCGGCCGGCCAATTCACCTATGGCGGCGGCACCGTGACCTCCACCCTGAGCGGACAGTTCGTCGACGTCAACGACCAGTGCGGTCTGATCTCGCAAAGCTCGGGCACCTTCGGCAATATCGCGCTCGGGACCTCCGCCGGCACGGATTGCACCACCCCGGGCTCCGGCGGTGCCGGCAATACTCATGCGGCGCGCACGCAGTTCTACCACGTCAACCGCGTCAAGGAAGTGGGGCGCGGCTGGCTGCCGTCGAATTCCTGGCTGAGCGCCCAGCTCCCGGTGAACGTCAACATCTTTGACTACTGCAACGCCTACTGGAATGGGTTCTCGATCAATTTCTTCCGCTCCGGCGGCGGCTGCGGCAACACCGGCGAGATCGCGGGCGTGTCGCTGCACGAGTACGCCCATGGGTTGGACGACAACGACGGCATCGCCATTGGGGACCTCGGCACCGCCGAGGCCTACTCCGATGTCACCGCCGCGCTCATAGTCCACGACTCCTGCATGGGTCCGGGCTTCTTCGGCGGCAACTGCGCGGGTTACGGCGACGCCTGCACCTCCTGCAGCGGCGTGCGCGACCTCGATTGGGCCAAGCGTGTTTCCAACACTCCGCACACGGTCGACAATTTCACTCGGCAGTTCTGCTATAGCAGTTACTACGCCGGACCCTGTGGCAGCGAAGGGCATTGCGAGTCCTACGTCGCTTCCGAAGCGATCTGGGATCTGGCGGCGCGCGACCTGCCGTCTCCGGGCAGCGCCGCGGCCTGGATGACCACCGAGCGGCTCTGGTATCTCTCCCGCCCCAGCGCCACCTCGGCTTTCACCTGCAACACGAGCAGCATCCCCTGGACCTCGGACGGCTGCACGACCGGCTCCTGGTGGCGCACGATGCGCGCGGTGGACGACGACGACGGCAACCTCGCCAACGGCACTCCGCACTCCTGCAAACTCTTCGCCGCTTTCAACCGCCACGGGATCGCTTGCGCCTCCGATCCCGGAGCCAACGTCTGCTTCTCCGGCTGCACGCCGCCAACGGCCCCGGCGCTTGCTCTCACCCCGGGTGACCGTCAAACCGCTCTCTCCTGGACCAGCTCCGGGGCCGGCGTAACCTATGACGTCTTCCGCTCCGAGACCGGTTGCGGCGCCGGTTTCATGAAGATCGCCGACAGCCAGGCAGGGACCTCGTATACCGACCTGGCGGTCGCCAACGGGTCGACCTATTCCTATACGGTTGTGGCCCATGCCACGGGCAACGGCGCCTGCGCCGCGCCTCCCGCCGCATGCCAGTCGGTCGTGCCGCAAGCGCCGCCATGCACCGCACCACCGTCCGCTCCCACCGGACTGGCGGCGACGGTTCAGGGAGTCGACCGGATCTCGCTCTCCTGGAACGCGGTGCCCGGTGCCTCGTTTTACGAGCTCTTCCGGGCCCCGAGCTCGAGCGGACCCTGGACATCGATCGCCAGCGTGACGCCTCCAGCGGTGACTCATCTCGATACCGGCCTGGCGCCGGGGACGGCTTACTTCTACGTCGTGCGCGCGGCCACGGGCGAGACCTGCGTGTCGGGTGACTCGAACCAGGCCTCGGCCACCACGATCACCTGCCAGAACGTCACCGTGTATGCCAACGACTTTGAGACCGACAGCGGATTGGCCGATTGGAGCGTGGGCACCCACGACGGCAGCCTCACCGACGACTGGCGAGGCATCCAGGCCTGCACGGCCCATAGCGGGAGCAAGGTCTTCCGCTTTGGCGGTCCGACCTGCGGTGGCACCTATCAAAACGCGAGCAACATCTTCGCCGAGCCCATGGGCGCAATCGGCATCGAGGTCCCTGACGGGGCCACAAACACGCGCCTCTCCTTCTGGCACCGGTGGCAGTTCGAGTGGGGCTACGACGGCGGCACTCTCAGCCTGTCGCTCGACGGAGACGAGTACGTCGGAATTCCGGGCTCGGCGATCCTTAACGGAGCCAGCTACAACGGATCGCTCTTCGGCGGCTGCCATCCTTCCGGCAGTTATGGCACACCCACCTTCACCGGTTACCAACCCTCCTTCGTCTCGACAGAGGTGAATCTCGATCAAGCCTGCAATCTGGCATCCGGCACCACCGACGGTTGCCGCGGCCGCTCGGTCAGGCTCAGCTTCTCGGGGTTGACCGACTGCAGCTTCACGGACTTGGGCTGGTTCCTGGACGATGTGACCGTCAGCGCCTGCGTGCCGCACGGCTGCACCGGCGCGCCGGCCATCGGCACGGCTACCACTCCGGCTGCCAACCAGGTGCTTCTGACCTGGAGCAATGGGACACCCGCGTCGACCTCGTTCAATATCTACCGCGCTTTCGGAACGTGCGCCGCGCCCGGGCCCTTTACCAAGATCGCTGCGGGAGTGAGCGGCACCTCCTACCTCGATAGCCCCGTTTCGGGCTCCACTCAGTACGCTTACCGCGTGGCCGGGCTCGACGCGACCGGTGTCTGCGAATCCGACCTCTCGGCCTGCGTCGACGTCGTGCCGACCGGTCCCTGCACGCTGGCGCCCCAATTCGCCGGGCTCGCCTCGGCGCAAGATCCCGTCCAGACGAACTGTTCCCTCGCGCTCTCCTGGTCTCCCGCGGTGGCGCGCTGCAGCGGCGGCACGGTCAGCTACGACGTCTTCCGCTCCACCTCCCCCGGCTTTACGCCTGCAGCCGGCAACCGTATTGCAACCGGCGTGACCAGCACCTCGTTCCTGGACGCCGGAACGCTCCAGTATGAGACTCCCTACTACTACGTCGTCCGCGCCATCGACTCCGTCAGCGGCATCTCGGATGGCAACACCGGGTACGGCAGCGCTACGCCGACCGGGCCTCTCACCCTGCCGGTGACGATCACCGAGAGCTTCGAGGCGGCGGATGGCTTCGACCACGACGGCTGGAGCCGCTTCACGATCTACGGGTCGATGAGCTGGAGTTGGAGCACGGCTCGTTCCCAGAGCCCCTCGCACTCGTGGTACGTGGCTGGCCACGGCTATTACGGCGACGGCCTCCTGGTGTCGCCATCCATCCAGGTTGCGAGCGACACGGTCCTCTCCTTCTGGCATACGTACGAATTCGAGGATTGCTTCGACGGCGGCACCCTCGAGATCTCGACCGATGGCGGTGTCAAGTGGGCCCCCGTTCCCCCCTCGGCATTCCTGGCGGGCGGCTACAACGGGCAGGTTCACGGGGACAACCCGATCTACGGCCGCAACGCCTGGTGCTACGGCACGCTTGGGACCATGACCGAGGTCCGCCTCAGCCTGGCGAACTGGGCCGGGAAAACCGCACAGCTCCGGTGGCACGCGGGCGAGGACTATTCGGTGGCCTCCCCCGGCTGGTTCGTCGATACCGTCGTCTTCTCGAACGCGCGGGTCACCAACGGCTGCATTTCCGCACCGCCACAGCCGCTCGATTTCTACACCGCCACTCCTTGCCGCATCCTGGACACGAGGAGCACGCATCCTCCGGCGCTGCAACCCAACCAGATGCGAACCTTCCAGGTCAGCGGGGTCTGTGGCATACCGGCGACGGCAAAGGCCATCTCGGCAAACCTCACCGCCGTCAATGCGGGAGCGCTGGGTGACCTGAACGTTTTCCGGGCGGACCTGGCGCCTCCGCTCGCGAGCGCGATCAGCTTCAAGGCGGGCGTGACCCGCGCCAACAACGCCGTCGTGTCGCTGTCGGACACCGGAGCCATCACGGTCAAGGCCAATACGAGCGCACCCGTCGATTTCATCCTCGACGTGAACGGCTACTACCAGGAATAGCTTCGGCTTTCCCCCTCTCCAGCGGAGCTGGAGAGGGGGCCAGGGGGTGAGGTCTCGCGGGCAGACCGGTTCGGCTCTCTTGTCTACTGCGGTCTCTCTTCCGGGCTCCGCTTCAGCAGCGGATGATTCTCCCGCAGCCACTGGCGCAGGCCTTCCATGTCGTGCGCCACCCAGGCATAGCGCTGGCCGCGCTCGGTGAGCTCCTTGGAGCCGGCCTTCTTGACGTGGCAGGTGGTGCACTGCGAGAAGGCCATCACCACGTCGTCGTAGCCGTCGAGGGTGCGCATCTCCTCGTAGTACTTGCCGCGGTCGGTGAGCAGCTTGCTGCCCGGCTTGTCGTGGCAGACGGTGCACTGCAGGCTCTCACGCCTGGCGATCTGGTTCGAGGCCTGGGCCTTGCCGCCGCCGAGGGCCCAGGAGAGCGCCATCGCCGCGGTCAGGGCGAGTCCGAAGATCCATAGGCGTTTCATGGCTTTTCTCCCTTCGTTCAGCGGTCGAGGACCCAGGAGACCCCGATGCTCATGGTCCACTGCTCATGGTCCACGCCGGAGCCGGGTCCGAAGGGGTTCACCGCCGGGTTGGTGTTGTCGTTGACCTGCCGCTTGTTGAAAGCGCGCTCGAGGGCGAAGTCGTAGATGCGGTTGCCGGCGAGCCAGCCGAAGCCCAGCGAGGCGTGCCGCTCCACGGTGGCCGGGAACAGCGGCGTCAACGTGCCGCTCGGCACCGGGTTGCTGCCGTGGTTGTAGCCGGCGCGCAGGGTGAGCCGGTCGCTCAGCCGGTAGTCCGTGCCCAGGGCGTAGACCCACTGGTCCTTCCAGTTGAAGACGAACGGCAGCTCGAGGGTGGGAGGGGCTCCCTGGACGTCGGGGTCCCTGGCCGTCACCTTGACGGTGTCCATGGCGCCGTCCCAGAAGTAGCGCTTCACGTCGAAGGCCACCACCCACGGCGACGCGGGCCGCCAGGCGACCCCGACGCCGGCCTGCGAGGCGAAGGTGAAGCCGTCGATCTCGGCCGTGTAGCGCACCTTCTGCCGCAGCAACGGATGGTTGGTGAAGTTCACCGTCATGTCGCCGTCGTCGAACCGGCTGTGCGTCCTGGTCTGGTAGATGGCGCCCAGCGACAGGCGCGGATCCGGCCGCCACCAGCCGCCGAGGCGGACGCTGGTCTGCAGCCCCTTGGCGCGGTGCAGGTCGACGCCGAAGAAGCTGTTGCTCGGGTCCTGCGCGTTGAAGAACGAGGTGCGCGGGAAGAAGCGGAACGAGGCGTCCGCGTAGCCGACGTTGAACGACGCACCGACGGCGAGATCGTCGCTGAACGAATAGGCGACGGAGGGCGTCAGCGTGCCGAAGCGGACCTCGCTGAAGGTCTCGTCCCGGCCGCCGAACGGCGTGTTGAGGTTCTCGAAGGTGGCTCCCATGCCGCCCTGGCCGACGAAGCCGACGCCCCACGACCAGGGGGTCTCACGGCCCGAGCGGACGTAGGCGAAAGCCGGCAGCGGGAAGCGGCGATCCTGGGCGGCGGTGGTGCCGTTCAAGCCGTTCTGGTATTCCAGCGCCGGCGAGAGCACCGAGAGGTTGGTGGTGAAGTGCCGGCCCTGGAGCTGGCCGAGGCCGGCGGGGTTGAAGTTCAGGGCCAGGCTGCGGTCGGAGACCGCGATGTTGGCCCCGCCCCGGCCCGCCGTCTCCGCGCCATAGGCGGAGAGATACATGCCGTTGGTGGCATGCACGGCGGCCGGAGCCGCGAACAGCGCCAGCAGCAGGGCCGCCGGCAGCAGACGAACGAAGGCTGATCTCATTTCGGACCTCCTTCTCGGTCAGATGAACAGAACCTGGGCGCCGGCGGCCTTGTCGAAGAAGTCCATGGCGGAGATCACATCGTCCACCTCCGGGACCAGGTCCTCTTTTTTCAGCTTGAACATGTCCATGGCCATGCGGCAGCCGTAGAGCTCGGCGCCGCTGTCGCGGAGGATCTGCAGCAGCTCGCGCACGCTCGGGATGTCGAGCTCCTCCATCTGCTTCTTCATCATCGTCGTCGCCAGCGACTCCATTCCCGGCAGGCCGCCGAGCATCGTGGGCATGGGCATCGACGGATTGCCCACCGTGGCCACGTGCAGGTGGTCGACTTTCTTGTCGGTGACGATGTCGAGGCCCCAGAAGGTGAAGAACAGGGTGGCCTCGATGCCGCTCATGCGGGCGGCGTTGGCGAGGATCAGGCCGGGGTAGGCCATGTCGAGGCTGCCCTTCGAGCAGATGATGGCGAGCCGGGTGATCGGCTGCGGCGCTTCAGCCTTGCGCGGCTCCGGCGCCTCGCCGGTGAGAGGGATCTTCTCGGTATAGGTCTCGCTGATCATGGATTTCCTTTCTATTGGCGCTCACACGCAGCTCGTGGGTTTGGGCAGCCCGGCGATGCGGGCGGCCAGCTTGCCGGGGCCCTTGGGGAAGAGCCGGTAGAGCTCCTTCATCTCGACGCCGGAGAGCTTGGCGATGCGGCGCAGCCCCGGGGACTGTCCCTGGCGGGCGGCGTCCTCGCGGCAGAAGGTGATCACTTTCCAATGCCGCTCCGTCAGCGGCGCGACGCCGGCGTCCTTGGCGAGCTCCTCCGCCACCTGCGGAGTCCACTGCGAGCTGTCCAGCAGGAACCCCTCGGGATTGACGTCGACTTTGGTTCCGTCGTAGGTCAGGGTTGTCATTGCGGTATCTCCTCGCGCCTTCAGGCGGCGGTCTGCACGGGTTTCAGGAGGTGCTTGCCCCGCATGGACATGCGGGTGGAGACCGGCAGCGGCCGGCCGGGCAACAGCGCGTTCCAGTAGAGCGGCCGGAAGGCCAGCTTGCCCCAATGGTTGAGGCGGCTCTCCTCCAACAGCTTCAGGGGGCCCAGGAACGGCAGCGGAAAGCGGCCCGGCAGCGGCTCGACGTCGTAGTTGAAATCGATCAGCAGCGCCTTGCCGAAGCCGCTCTCGATGAAGCAGTTGGCGTGGCCGTCGAAGCCCTCTTCCAGGGGCTTGCCGGCGATCGTCCGCCGCAGGTTCTCCATCAGGACTTCGCTCTGGAAGTGAGCCACCGAGCCCGCCTTGGAGCTCGGCAGGTCGGTGGCGTCGCCGAGCACGAAGACGTCTTCGTGATCCTTCGCCCGCAGCGAGTGGCGCTCGGTGGGCACGAAGTCCAGCTCGTTGCCCAGGCCCGAGTCGCCGAGAAAGGCGGCGCCTCTGTGCGTGGGGATCGAGACCAGGAGGTCATAGGGGATCTCCCGGTCGTCCCACGAGCGCAGCACCCGGGCCTCGCCGTCCACCGCGCCGGCGTTGAACAGGGTCTCGAGGCGGATGCCCTTGCGCTCCAGCAGATAGGCGAGCTGCCGCGAGCAGGTGGGCTTGGTGAAGGCGCCGTCGAGCGGCGTGGCGTAGATCAGCTCGACGTCGCGGCGGATTCCCCGGCGGGTGAAGTACTCGTCGGCGAGGAAGAGGAATTCCATCGGCGCCACCGGACACTTGATCGGCATCTCGACGACGTCGACCACCAGCCGGCCGCCCTGGAAGCGCTCGAGGGCGGAACGCAGCTTGAGCGCGCCCTCCAGCGTGTAGAAATCGTGGATGGTCTCGCCCCACCAGGGTCCGGACATCCCCTCGGTCTCCTCGGGGTGGATGTGCGAGCCGGTGGCGATCACCAGCAGGTCGTAGCGCAGCCGGGTGCCGCTCGCGAGATCGATCCGCTTCGCGCCGGTGTCGACGAGCTTCACCGCCTCCCGCAGCCAACTCACGTGCGGCGCCAGCGTCGAGCCGCGGGGGCGCTGATCCCTGGCCTCGTCGCGCGCGCCGAAAGGGAGAAAGAGCAGGCCGGGCTGGTAGAGATGGGTGGGCGCGGGATCGATCACGGTGACCGCCCAGCCGGCCGGCAGCTCGCGCGCCGCGCGGTTGGCCACCATCGTGCCCGCCGTGCCGGCGCCCAGAATGATCAGTTTTTTCATGGCTCGTGCCTCCGCTGTGAACTGTTGCCGATCCCTGGAGAGAGCACGGCGTATGCCATGAAGAAAAACCCTTCCATTGCAGCGAGTTGAGAGGAAAACCCGGGCGGCGGGGAGCGGGCGTTGCAACGGCGCGTTGCGACGAAACGTTTCAAATTGAAACGCGCTGCGTCTCGATCAGGTCCAGCTCGCGCATGCGGCGCCAGAGGGTGGTGCGGCTCGTGCCGAGGGCTTTGGCGGCGGCGTCGCGCCGCCAATGATGGGCTTCGAGGACCGCGCGCAGCCGCTCGCGCTCGCCGCCGTTCGGCCGGCGAGCCGCGCCGGGCGCGGAAGGCTCCGGGTCCTCGGGTCTCTCGGCGGGCGGCACGGCGGCGGTCTCCAGAACCTCGGCGGGGAGATCCTCCGCGTGGATGGTCTGGCCGCGGCAGACGGCCACCGCGTACTCCAGGGCGTTCTCCATCTCCCGCACGTTGCCTGGCCAGGGATAGCGCAGCAGCGGGCGCAGGGCGTCCGGCGCGAGCCGCAGGGAGCGGCCGTGGCGGCCGCAGACCCGCTGCAGCAGGTGGCGGGCCAGCGGCTCGACGTCCGCCCGCCGCTCGCGCAACGGCGGGATCTCGATCGGCACCACCCGCAGCCGGTAGTAGAGGTCGTCGCGGAAGCGGCCGGCGTGCACGGCGCGCCGCAGGTCCTGATTGGTGGCGGCGATGATCCGCGCGTCGCTGCGCCGCGTCGCGCTCTCGCCCACCCGCTCGAAGGTGCGCTCCTGCAGGGCGCGCAGCAGCTTCACCTGCAGAGGCAGCGGCAGGTCGCTGGCCTCGTCGAGGAACAGCGTGCCGCCGGCGGCGGCCTCGAAACGGCCGATCCGGTCGCGTACGGCGCCGGTGAACGCGCCGCGCACGTGGCCGAACATCTCGCTCTCCAGCAGCTCGCCGGGCAGCGCGCCGCAATTGACCGCCACGAAGGGTCCGCGCCGGCGCGGCGAGTGCAGATGGAGGGCCCGCGCCACCAGCTCCTTGCCGGTGCCGCTCTCGCCGGTGAGCAGGACGGTGGCTTCGCTCTCCTCCAGGTCTTCGATCAGCCGGAAGACGCGCAGCATGGGGCCGGAGCGGGCCACGATGCCGGCGAAGAGCGTCGGCTCGCCGCCGCCCGCGGCCTCGGCCTCCTCCGCCGGGCGCAGCATCACCACGTAGGAGACCCGGGGATCGCAGCGTCCCGTCGGATCATGGGGGATGGGCGCCGCGGAGAGCGAGACGCGGCGAGGCCCGAGCGCTCCGGCTTGCAGGGTGGCGCCCCAGCCTTCCCGGCGCTCGCCGGCTTCCAGCGCGCGGCGGAGGTGGGCGTCCGGCCCGAACAGCTCCGGCCCCAGCACCTCCTCGACGAGACGATCGCGCAAGGATGCCGCGCCGCCCGGCCCGAGGACGTGGTCCAGCTCCGCCGACGCGTGGGCGATGCGCATCTCGCGGTCCAGACAGAGCAGACCCCTGCCCAGCGCGCCGAAGATGGTGCCCGCCGCGTGCAGGAGGGCCTCCAGGTCCGGCGCGGTCACTGTTTGCGCGTCCACGATGGCCAGGATCGCCGCGGCCGCGGTTCCGCGCAACGCGGGGATGGGTGGGAGGGAGCTATCCCGAAGGATGGCCTACAGCACCGGCGAGAGCCACCGCGCCGCGCGGTCGCCGAGCTTCTCGCCGAAGGGCCGGCGGCGCCAGTCGGCGAGGCGGATCTCGGCGGATTTCTCGAGGTCCTCGCGGAAGGCGCGCTCGAGGATCGCCGCGGTGGCGGGGCAGAGGATCACCAGGTCGCACTCGGCGTTGAAGAGGAAGGAGCGGAAGTCGAGGTTCGTCGACCCCACGACGGAGACGAGGCCGTCCGCCACCAGGCTCTTCGAGTGCAGGATGGCCGCCTCGTACTCGAAGACCCGCACGCCGCATTCGAGCAGCGCGCCGTAGTAGCCGTGGCCGGCATGGCGGACCACCGGCACGTCGGTCTGGCCCGGCAGCAGCAGGCGGACGTCAACGCCGCGCGCGGCCGTCTCCTCCAGGATGCGCACCGCCCGCCGTCCGGGCGCGAAGTAGGCATTGGTGATCCACAGCCGCTGCTTGCACGCCGCCGCGATGGCCGCCAGCACCGCCGCCGATTCCGCCTGGCCGCGATTCGGCCGCGAATCGAGGACCAGGATGCGGGAGCCGGGTTCCTCGGCCGCATTGGCCGGCAGCGGATCGATCTTGAACGGCTCGCCGCCGGCGTGCTGCCAGCCCTCGGAGAAGACCACCGCCATCTCCCAGGCCGCCGGCCCTGCGACCCGCACGTGGGTGTCCCGCCAGAGCTGCCCGGGCCGCGGATTCGGCGAGCCATACTCCTCGCCGATGTTCATGCCGCCGGTGAAGGCCACCTCGCGGTCCACCACCAGGATCTTGCGATGGTCGCGGAACGGCTGATACCAGAGCTGTTTGAACACGGGGTGAAACAGATGGGTCTCGATGCCGTGACTCTCCATCTCCCGCCAGAAGCCGGTGCGGGTCGAGTACGAACCCATGGCGTCCGCGAGCACCCGCACCTTGAGGCCCCGCGCGGCGGCGGCCTTGGCTCCGTCGAGGAAGAGGCGGCCGGTGGCGTCGTCCTTGAAGATATAGGACTCGAGCAGGATCTCCCGCTGCGCGGCGAGCGCCGCCTCGCGCATGGCGGCGAAGGCGGTGCGGCCTTCGAAGAAGATCTCCACCTGATTGCCGCCCAGGAACGGGGCCCCATCGATGCGGCGCAGCAGGATCTCGAAGCCGGGATCCTCGAGCCCCTGAGCCAGCGCCGCGGCGAGGCGTCCCACCCGCCCCACCCGCAACTCTCGCGGCAGCTTGCGTCCAGGCGCCGGACGCAGCACCGGACGGAAACGCCGGAAGCGGTGGCCGCGGCTCATCAGGGGACGAGTCTAGCAGTGCGACCCCCGTGCTATTCTGCCGTCAAGCCGATACCTGGGGGGCCGTCGTGACAGTGAATCGGAGGCTTCGGTGACACCTGTCGAGGGCGTAGGCGTCGATGTGTTGCGGGCAGAACATGCGGGGGCGTACCGCTTGCGAGTCACCTTTGGTGACGGCACCGAGCGCACCGTTGACTTCGGACCGTTCCTCCGGAATTCCAGCCATCCTTCCATCCGCGCCTACCTCGATCCTGATAGGTTCGCGAGTTTCAGGATTGAATACGGCGACCTGCTTTGGGGCGACTACGAGCTGTGCTTTCCAATTGCGGATTTGTACGAGGGTCGTATCACATAGGCCCCGGAATCCCGTAACCTTTGTGAAGCGCCACATCGTCCTGAGCCCGCTCCTCCTCCTGCTCTCCAGCCTCCTCCTCGCCCAGTCCGCGCCCAACATCCAGCTCACCCAGCCGGAGGACGCCACCGCCAAAGCCACGGCGTTCCTCGACCTGCTGGTCAAAGGCGAGCTCCAGACCGCGGTGCAGAATTTCACGGCGCCCATGAAGGCGGCGGCGCCGCCGGCGAAGCTGGCCGAGATCTGGTCGGCCCTGCAGACCCAGATAGGTCCCTACAAGCGCCGCATCGCGACCCGCCGGGTGAAGGAGGGAGGCTACGACGTGGTCTTCGCCACCACGGAATTCGAGCGCGCCACGGTGGATCTCAAGGTGGTCCTGGATGAGAGAGGCCGGATCGCCGGCTTCTTCATCGTGCCGCCGGCGCAGGAATCGGCGCCGGCGGCCGCGGATCCCGGGCCGCCGCCCTACGCCAGGCCGGATGCGTTCCGCGAGCGGGAGGTGACCGTAGGCTCCGGCGAGTGGGCAGTCCCCGGCACGCTGGCGATGCCGGTGGGCCAGGGACCCTTTCCCGCCGTCGTGCTCGTGCACGGCTCGGGACCGAACGACCGCGACGAGACCGTCGGCGCCGCCAAGCCGTTCCGCGACCTCGCCTGGGGGCTCGCCTCGCGAGGAATCGCCGTGCTGCGTTACGAGAAGCGCACGCGGCAGCACGGCGCCAAGCTCGCCGCGGTTGCAGGCTTCACCGTCCAGCAGGAGACGATCGACGACGTTCTGTCCGCCGCGGCCCTGCTGCGCGCGACGCAAGGGATCGATGCCGCCCGCGTCTACGTCCTCGGCCACAGCCTGGGAGCGATGCTCGTGCCGCGCATCGGCCGGCAGGATGCGAAGATCGCGGGTTTCATCGTCATGGCGGCACCCGCGAGGCCGCTCGAAGACCTGATCCTCGAGCAGGTCACCTACGTCGCCGCTCTCGACGGCATCAACGACGCGCAGGAGCGGCGGCAGATCGAGGAGGTCCGCGGCCAGGTGGACAAGGTGAGGGCTCTCGCGCCGGGCGCGACCGGCATCATGCTGGGCGCGCCGGCTTCGTACTGGCTCGACCTGCGCGGCTACAGACCCGCGGACGCGGCGAAGGCGCTGAAGCAGCCGCTCCTGATCCTGCACGGGGAACGGGACTACCAGGTGATGCGGGTCGACTTCGAGGCCTGGAAGCGGGCGCTCGCGGGCCGGTCCGACGTCACCTTCAAGTCCTACCCCGGGCTCAACCATCTGTTCATCGCGGGCCAGGGCCCGCCCGGTCCGGCCGAGTACCAGCGGCCGGGCCACGTGGCGGAGGCCGTAGTGGCCGATATCGCGGCCTGGCTGCGGCGATGAATGAGGTTGCGGGCGGCGCGTTCTTTTATTTCAATTCGACGCGCGAGAAGATCTCCAGCATCTCTTTCTCTGACGGCGGCCGCAGGACGTACCGCGCCGCGAACTCCTCGGCTTCGGGATACGCCGTGCCCCGAACGCGCGCGGCGGCTGCCGCGAGATCGTACGGCGTGTGCCGGAGCTGAACGCCGGGTCCGAGCAGAAGCCAATCGGCGCCGGGCTCACCGAACGGCATGCCGACGCTGCCGGCGTTCACGACGCGGGTGCTTCCGATCCGGCGGTCGAACTGCATGTGGGTATGACCGCAGACGACCAGCGATACGCCGAGCCCGTCGAAGATGGGCAGGAGACGGTCTTCGGGCGTCAAACGGGTGAAGCATTCGTTTTCATCGCGCGGCGTGGCGTGGCAGAACAACACCTCGCCCAAGCCGTCTATCGCGAGACGGAGCGTCATCGGCCAGCCGGCGATCCACCGTTCGTCTTCGGGGAGGAGCTGCCGCGCCGTCCAGCGTATGGCCTCCCGCGCCTGCTCCGGAATGCCCGGGTCCGCGCCCGTCCTCTCCGCCAGCACCGCGACCTCGCAGTTGCCCTGGATGAAGTGGATTGGAACGTCGAGACCGCGCAAACAGGCGAGGGATTCACTCGCCATCGGACCCGGCAACACGTCGCCGCCGACCACGACATGGTCCACGTCCGCCTGGCGGATCTCCGCGAGCACGGCCTCCAGCGCGGGAAGGTTGCCGTGGATGTCATAGATCGCGGCGACGCGCATCCTGGCGGCCCTCCTTTCGGGTGGCGCCTCTACTGCCCGGCGGCGTGTGGCGCCGCGCCGGCCACGGCGGAAGAATATCCCCGTTCACATAGGCCGTGAACGGAGGTCCGCCATGAACGTGATCGCCAGCAACCGTCGGAACGAGATGGATGAGGATCCCGGGCTGATCGCTCACGAGATGCTGAGCCACGACGTCTACACCCTGCAGGAGGAGGAGGACTCGTTCGTCTTCTGCCCGGAGTGCGGCGGGATGGCCGAGAGATTCGTCTTCATCGACCACAAGCGCTGGTGCACTTTCGGCGAGCCCGCGATGCAGGCGCAGGCCTGAACCGGCGCTAGAGACGGCGAGCGAGCAGCTCACGGATCTCCTCCCGGCTCAGTCCCGCCTCGCGCAGCACTTCCTCCGTGTGCTCGCCGAGGGCGGGTACTGAAGCCACAGGCGCGGCCCGCCGGCCGTCGAAGAGGAACGGCGCCGCGACTGTCGGCAGAGTTCCGTAAATCCCGGCCGGCAGGTCCATCACCTGCCCGCGCCGCCGCGCCTTCTCGACGGCTTCGCCCACCGTCGCGAGCGGCCCCGCGGGCACGCGATGGGTCCGCATGGCGGCGTCCCAGTGAGCCACCGGACGAGCCGCGAAGATCCCGCCGAGGAACGCGTCGAGCTCGCCGCGGTTGCGCACCCGCGCCTCGCTGTCGCGGAAGCGTGGATCTTCGGCGAGCTCCGGCCTGGCGATCGCGGCGCAGAAACGGCGCCAGAGGTCCTGGCTGCCGACGCCGACGACGAACCAGCCGTCCGCCGCGTGGAAGGCCTGATAGGGCGCGAGGTTGGGATGCGCCGAGCCGAGCCGCGCGGGCTGGCGGCCGTCGGCGAGCCACGACTGCGCGGCATAGGAGAGGAAGGCGGCGCCGGAATCCGCCATGGAGACCTCGACGCGGCGTCCGCGGCCGGTCGCCTGCCGTTCGTGCAGCGCCGCGAGCACCGCCGAGAGGCCGTACAGCGCGGAGAGGATGTCGACGATGGCGACTCCCACCCGCACCGGCTCGCCGTCCGCAAAGCCGGTGAGCGACATCAATCCGGACTCCGCCTGCAGCACCACGTCGTACGCCGGCCGGTCCGCCTCCGCTCCGGCGGTGCCGTAGCCGCTGACCGTGCACTGCACGAGCCGCGGATACTTGCGGGTGAAACGGCCGCTGCGGAACCCCAGCTTGCGCCATTCCGCGGGCAGGAAATTCTCCACCAGCACGTCCGCGCCCGCGAGCAGCCGCTCGAACGCCGCCCGCGCCTCCCTTCGCTTGAGGTCGAGCGCCACCGACCGCTTGTTGCGATTGGCGGAGACGAAATAGGCGCTGACGCGCTCCGCTCCGTCGCCAACCCAGGGCGGTCCCCAGGCGCGCGTCTGGTCTCCGCCCTCGGGCTTCTCGATCTTCACCACGTCGGCGCCGAGGTCGCCCAGCAGCATGGCGAGATAGGGACCGGCGAGCACGCGCGAGGCGTCGATGACGCGAAGGCCCGCGAGGGGGCGGCCGGAGGGCATGGCGGGGGATGGTACCAGGGGCGGTGCCTCAAGGACATAAAGGACCTCAAGGACAGCAAGGACGTAAAGGACGGCAGGGAAATAGGTTCTCCTTATCCTTGGTGTCCTTGGTGTCCCTGGTGTCCCTGGTGTCCTTTAGGTCCTTTTCAGCCAAGCGAGTTACCATTCCCTCCCGTGCCCCTGGTCAACGACGTCCATTCCCGCCTCAACGAAACGCGGGTGGAGCGCATCGTGCCGGCCGAGTCGCTCGCCGCCGTGGTGCGCGCCGTGCGCGAGGCGCGCGGAGCCGGGATGGCGGTGTCGATCGCCGGCTCGCGGCACGCCATGGGCGGCCAGCAGTTCGGCACCGATACGCTGCTGCTCGACATGCGGCCGCTGCGGCAGGTGCTCGCCTTCGACGGCGAAACCGGCACCGTGGAATGCGGCGCCGGCATCGAGTGGCCGGAGCTGATCGACGGCTATCTCGCGCTGCACCGTGGCGACGGCGCGGGCTGGGGCATCGCCCAGAAGCAGACCGGCGCCGACCGGCTGACCGTCGGCGGCTCGATCGCCGTCAACGGCCACGGCCGCGGCCTCGCCATGCCGCCGCTGATCGCCGACGTCGAGGCGCTGACGCTCGTCGACGCGGCCGGGGAAGTCCGCCACGGCTCGCGCACGGAGGAGCCGGAGCTCTTCCGCCTCGCCGTCGGCGGCTA
Source organism: Acidobacteriota bacterium (assembly GCA_046765915.1). Taxonomy (GTDB): domain Bacteria; phylum Acidobacteriota; class Thermoanaerobaculia; order Multivoradales; family UBA5704; genus DATARR01. The sequence goes on from JBKPTH010000059.1 coordinate 46,055, forward strand.
CGGGCTCTTCGGCGTCGTCACCTCGGTCGTCCTCCGGCTCGCGCCGCGGCGCAAGCTGGAGCGGATCGTCGAGATGGGGAGGATCGGCGGCCTGATGACGGCCTTCGAGGAGCGCCTCCGCGGCGGCTTCCTCTACGGCGATTTCCAGTTTTCGATCGACTCGCGCTCGCCCGGCTTCCTCGACGAAGGGGTCTTCTCCTGCTACCGGCCGGTGGACCCGGCGACGCCCATCCCGGAGGGGCAGCGCGAACTCTCGGACGAGGACTGGAAGGAGCTGCTCTGGCTCACCCACGCCGACAAGCAGCGGGCCTACGATCTCTACACGCGGCACTACCTCGCGACCTCGGGCCAGGTCTACTGGTCGGACATCCACCAGCTCACGCCCTACTTCGAGGCCTACCACGAGGAGATCGACCGCCGGACGGCCGCCGCGCATCCGTCGACGGAGATGATCGGCGAGCTCTACGTCCCGCGGCCGCGGCTGGCGGACTTCATGGCCGCGGCGGCGGAGGATCTGCGGCGCCGCGGCACCGACGTCATCTACGGTACGGTGCGGCTGATCGAGCGCGACGGCGAGAGCGTCCTCGCCTGGGCGCGGGAGCCCTGGGCCTGCATCGTCTTCAACCTCTGCGTGGAGCACACGCCGGAGGGAAAGGAGCGCGCCGCCGAGGCGTTCCGCGCCCTGACCGATCTCGCCATCGAGCGCGGCGGCAGCTACTTCCTCACCTATCACCGCTGGGCGCGCCGCGATCAGGTGGAGGCCTGCCATCCGCGCCTGCGCGAATTCCTGGCGGCGAAACGGCGGCACGATCCGGAGGAGCGGTTTCAGAGCGATTGGTACCGGTGGTACCGGGAGATGTTCGCGTAGGGTGAGAAAAAACCGCCCCAGCCAGACCGCCATCCTCATCGCCCGCTCGACGTACATGCTGTCGCGCGATCCGGACCTCTCGCGCCTGATACCGCCCGGCGCGGGCGAGGCGTGCCGGCGGTTCCTGGAGGCCGCCGGTCTGCCGCGGCGGCAGATCGAGCTGGCGGACCGGGCCTGGTTCCGCGCCTTCGCCCTGTCTGCGGAGCGCTTCGCCATCCCGGGCGTCTCGCTCCACTACGCCGCGCGCAAGCGCTGGCTGGAGGAGGCGGCGCGGCAGGCCCTCGCCGACGGCATCGCCCAGGTGGTGGTGCTCGGAGCGGGGCTCGACACGCTGGCGCTGCGCCTCCACCGCGAATTCCCCGGCGTGCTCTTCGTCGAGACGGACCATCCGGCGACGCAGGAGGTGAAGCGGCGGGCGCTGGCGCGGTGGGGCGAGCTGGATGCGAACCTGAAGCTCGCGGCGCTCGATCTCGCCCACGCGCGGCCGGAGGACGTGCTCGCCGCGCTGCCCGAGTACCGGCCGGAGGCGGACGCGCTGTTCATCGCCGAGGGCCTCACCATGTATCTGCAGCCGGAGGAGATGGACGCCCTCTTCGCCTTCCTGCGGCGGCACGCCGGAGCGGGCAGCCGCTTCGCCTTCACCTTCATGGAGCCGCAGGCGGACGGCGCGTTGAACTTCGCTTCCGCCACGCCGCTCGTCCGCCCCTGGCTCGCGATGGTAGGGGAGCCTTTCACCTGGGGCGTGCGGCGGCAGGACCTGCCACGCTATCTGGAGGAGCGCGGCTGCGTCCTCGCCGAGCTGGCCGGCGCGGAGGAGCTGCGGCGGCGCTACCTCGCGCCGGCCGGATTGGCGGACCGGCGGCTGGCGGTGGGGGAGTACCTGGCGCTGGCGCGGCGGGCCTAGACCCGATCCCCACGTCCTGTTGAATCGATCCGCTGCGGCGCCGCCGGGCCCCTCACCTCCCCGGCCCTCCTCTCCCACCTCACTCCCACCCGCCCGGGGAGAGGAGGGAGACTACAAAAGCAGGATTAGTTTTTTTCCAACCCCCTCTCTCCCGGGGGTGGGAGTGCGGTGGGAGAGAGGGGGCAGGGGGAGTGAGGGGCACGGCGGCGCGGACTGTGTTTCGGCA
>JBKPTH010000060.1:0-8783 GCA_046765915.1 Acidobacteriota bacterium
CTCGGCCAGAGGGTCGTCTGCGCAGCCCTCAAGCTCAGGCGTCTGTTTCTCATCCCGGCCCTCGCCCAGGAGGTGCTCGTTTGAAACGTGACCTCAAATTCGTGCCAATTTGACGAAGATCTCCCTCGTAAGGGACTAACAAGTCGGCGTCCCCCCAGATCGTCTGGAACTTCGACTCGGAGCAGCGGATGAAGGAGGAGATCGGGTCACCGGACGCCAAACTGCGAATCGTTGTCAGTATCGTGGAGTAAGGGAAAGTGCCCTCCCTCGGCCCTGCGGGGGTAGATCACGTGGTGACCGGGGGTGCTTGACATCTCTCTCCTGCCAAGGTCGGCAGGGGGGTGGGTTCTCAGGAAACCGGGGGTGCCATGTCCCTGCGGGAGCAGAATCCCGATTTCGAGGCTTGAAGGGCCGTCCAACTGACCGAAACTGCCGCCTTTCGGGACTGAAGGAGGTGGGGCACGTGGTGACCTGGGGTCAGAAACCTCCATCCAGGAGGGAGGAGGGGGGTTCTGTGGTAACCGGGGGCAACCTCGCTGCCGATCAGGTCCTCTTGTGGGCAACCAGCCCTCGCCTTCGGTAGGTGCCCCGTTCCCGAAGGGTACAAATTGGATACTGCGCTGTTTCGTGCTAGTCTAAGTGCCTCAAACCAAAGGGCCTATCTTGCCAGATAAGGGGCCAGGGGGTGAGATCTCGGAGGGCACGCCCACGCGATACACTCAACCCCTCTGTAGACCCCCAAGGAGGCCCCCCCTATGCGCCACTCGCTCCTCGCCTGGACTCTGCTCATCGCCCTCGCGGCGCCCGCCGTGGCGACTCCTCCGGAGGAGCCGGGCCGGCTCACCGTGGAGGCGCTGCTCGCCGACGACGCCATGGGCCGGCGGACCTCTCAGCACGCCTGGTCGCCCGACGGCAAGCGGCTGACGTACCTCTGGGATGAGAAGGGCGACGGCAAAGAGGCGGCCCTGTGGTCCCTCGACCCGGCGACCGGCAAGAGCGAGATCCTCCTGCGGCTGGCGGAGGTCGGAGAGACGAGCCCCGACTCAGTCCAATACGCCTGGTCTCCTCACAACGATGCCCTGCTGCTGCTTGCGAAGGGAGACCTCTACCTCCTGCCGCTCGACACGCGGAAGCTCCGCCGGCTGACCCGCACCGAGGCGGAGGAGGAAGATCCGAGCTTCTCCCCCGACGGCGCGCGCATCGCCTTCGCGCGCGGCTTCGACCTCTACGCGCTCGACGCCGCCGGCGGCCGGGAGCGGCGGCTGACCACGGGCGGCAAGAAGAACGTCACCCTCAACGGCGTCAACTCCTGGGTCTACTGGGAGGAGATCTGGGACCGCAAGCCCGAGGCCTACTGGTGGAGCCCCGACGGCTCGCGCATCGCCTACCTCCACTTCGACGAGACCCCTGTCGGCGCCTATCCCCTGGAGGACGACACGCCGCTCTATCCCAAGGTGACGTGGCAGAAGTACCCCAAGGCGGGCGAGGTCAATCCGCGGATCAGGATCGGCGTCGTGCAGGTCGCGAGCGGCCGCACCCGCTGGCTGGAGACGGGAGACCCCGAAGCCTACCTGGCGCGGGTGGCCTGGACGCCGAAGGGCGACGCCCTCGCCGTGCAGCGCCTGAACCGCGAGCAGGACCATCTGGATCTGCTGCGCTGCGGCGCCGCGGACGGCCGCTGCTCGGCCCTGCTCGCGGAGACCTGGCGCACCTGGATCAACCTCGGCCGCGATTTCCGCTTCCTGCCGGACGGCCGCTTCCTCTGGGGCTCGGAGAGGAGCGGCTGGCGCCGGCTCTACCTCTACGCCGCGGACGGCACGCTGGTCCGCCCTGTGACTCCGGAAGACTGGGGGGTGACCTCCCTCGACGGGGTGGCCGAAGACGGCTCCTGGGCCGTGGTCACTGGATTTCAAGCCGGAGGCCTGGGACCCATCGACCGCAAGGTGGCGCGCCTGCGCCTCGACGCCGAAGGCTGGGAGGTGCTCACGCCGGAAGCCGGCACCCACCAGGCCGTGGTCTCCGCGCGGACCGGCGCCTGGGTCCACACCTGGAGCGACGCCGACACACCGCCGCGCGACGAGGTGCGGCTGGCGGCCGGCGGCGCGCCATTCGCCCTTCCCTCCACCGCGCCGGTGTTCGATCCGGCCGCGATGCCGAAGTGGAAATTCCTCACCATCCCGGGGCCGGACGGCTCGCAACTGCCGGCGCACCTGCTCGAGCCCGCCGGTCTCGATCCCTCCCGCCGCTACCCGGTGATCGTCTACCACTACGGCGGACCCGGCTCACAGGTGGTGGCCAACGCCTGGAGCCCCCGGGACGCGTGGCACAAGCTGATGGCGCAACGGGGCTTCGGCGTGTTCAGCGTCGACAACCAGTCCTCGCTCTTCTTCGGCAAGGCCGGGGAGGACCGCGACTACCGCCGCTTCGGCACGGTCAATCTCGCCGCGCAGCTCGCCGGAGTGGACTACCTGAAGAGCCTCCCCTGGGTGGACGCCTCGCGCCTCGGCCTCTGGGGCTGGTCGGGCGGCGGCGCCAATACCCTCTACTGCGTCCTCAACCGGCCGGGGGTCTGGAAAGCGGCGGTCGCCGGCGCGCCGGTGACCGACTGGAAGCTCTACGACACGATCTGGACCGAGCGCTACCTCGACCGCCCGCAGGACAACGCCGAGGGCTACCGCGACTCCTCACCCCTCACCTACGCCGCCAACCTGGCGGACCGGCTGCTGATCATCCACGGCACGGCGGACGACAACGTCCATCCGCAGAACACCATCGTGATGAGCGGCGAATTCGTGAAGGCCGGCCGCTTCTTCGAGCAGGCGATCTACCCCGGCCAGAAGCACGGCTTCAAGGACGGCTCGATGCGCCACATGTACGCGCGGGTTGCGGAATTCTTCGAGCGAGAACTCAAGGACAACAAGGACCAAAAGGACTCCAAGGATAACAAGGACCTTTAACCTGGCCGTCCTTGATGTCCTTGGTGTCCTTGCTGTCCTTTAAACTCTCTTCAGCACGATCGACGCGTTCGTCCCCCCGAAGCCGAAGGAGTTGCTCATCGCGCACTCGAGTTCCGCCGGCCGCGCCTGGTGGGGCACGAAGTCGAGATCGCAGCCCTCCCCCGGCTCGTCGAGGTTGATGGTGGGCGGAATGATCTGGTGGTGCACCGCGAGCGCCAGGATGCCGGTCTCCAGCCCTCCCGCGGCTCCCAGCAGGTGGCCCGTGGACGATTTCGTCGAGGAGACCGCCAGCTTGTAGGCGTGCTCGCCGAAGACCTTCTTGATGGCCCTCACCTCGGAGAGATCGCCGAGCGGCGTCGAGGTGCCGTGGGCGTTGATGTAGCCGATGCGCTCCGGCGCCAGCTCCGCGTCCGCGAGGGCGGCCCGCATCACCCGCACCGCGCCGTCCCCTTCCGGATGAGGCGCCGAGATGTGGTAGGCGTCGGCGCTCATGCCATAGCCCACGACCTCGGCGTAGATCGGCGCGCCGCGGCGCTGCGCCATCTCCATCTCCTCCAGGATGACGATGCCGCAGCCCTCGCCGATGACGAACCCGTCGCGGTGGGCGTCCCAGGGGCGGGAGGCCTTCTCCGGCTCGTCGTTGCGGTGGGAGAGGGCGCGCATGGCGCAGAAGCCGGCCACCGAGAGCGGCGTGATCACCGCCTCGGCGCCGCCGGCGATCATGGCGTCGGCCTCGTCCGCCTGGATGAAGCGGAAGGCGTCGCCGATGGCGTGCAGGCCGGTGGTGCAGGCGGTGGCCGGGGAGGTGTTCGGCCCCTTGGCGCCGTAGTGGATGGAGACCTGGCCGGCCGCCATGTTGACGATCAGGCCCGGAATGAAGAACGGCGAGACGCGGTCCGGCCCCTTCTCCAGCAGGGTCTTGTGCATCGACTCGATGAGCGGCAGGCCGCCGATCCCCGAGCCGATGATGACCCCCACCCGATCGCCGTTGCCGCCGTCGATCGTCAGCCCCGAGTCCTCGATGGCGAACTTCGACGCCGCGAGGGCGTAGTGGATGAAGGTGTCGCTCTTCTTGACTTCCTTCTTGTCGACGTAGTCGAGGGGATTGAAGCCGCGCACCTCGCCGGCGATGCGCGAGGGATAGCCGGTGGCGTCGAAGCGGGTGATCGGACCGATGCCGCTGCGGCCCGCCAGCAGGCCTTCCCAGGTCACGATCGTGCCGACTCCCAGGGGGGACACCAGTCCGACCCCGGTGACGGCGACTCGGCGCGGCTCTTTCTTCAAGGCTGGATCGATAGCTGAGGCTGCGTGGCGGGGGCCCTTAGTTCTGGTCCCCGACGTTGTTCTGGATGTACTCGACCGCCTCGCGAACGTTGCTGATCTTCTCGGCCTCCTCGTCGGGGATCTCGATGCCGAACTCCTCCTCGAAGGCCATGACGAGCTCCACGATGTCGAGGGAGTCCGCCCCCAGGTCTTCCGTGAAGCTGGCTTCCAGGGTGACCTCCTCCTCATCGACCCCGAGCTGCTCGACGATGATGCTCTTGACCTTTTCCGCAACCGCCATCGATAGTCCCTCCTTGAGCTTGATCGGCCGGGGCGCGCCCGCGCACGATGCAGGGTTCTAGCATAAGTGTCTGCTGCGAGTCCATGGCACGCTCAGATATACAGCCCCCCCGATACGTTCAGGGTATGGCCCGTGATGTACCCCCCCTCGTCGCTGGCCAGGAAGAGCACAGCCCATGCCACGTCGTCCGCCGTGCCCAGGCGCTTGAGGACGATCGCCGAGGTCAGCTCCTCGCGGGCCGCTTCGGGAAGCTTCTCCGTCATCGCCGTCTGGATGAGCCCCGGGGCCACCACATTGACCGTGATGCTGCGGCTCCCCACCTCGCGCGCCAGCGACTTGCTGAAGCCGATCAGCCCGGCCTTCGACGCCGCGTAGTTCGCCTGCCCCGCGTTGCCCATCATGCCGACCACCGAGGAGACGTTGATCACCCGGCCCCAGCGCCGCTTGATCATCCCCCGCACCACCTCCTTGGTGAGGGCGAAGGCGCCGGTCAGGTTCGTCCGCAGCACCCTCTCCCAATCCTCGAACGACATGCGGACGAGGAGGTTGTCGGCGGTGACCCCGGCATTGTTGACCAGGATGTCGATCGCCGCGTAGTCCTCGGGCAGGCTCTTCAGGCGCTCGGCGAAGGTCTCCGGCTGCGTCACGTCGAGCACCAGCGGCCGGGCGCAGCCGCCGGCGGCATCGATGTGCGCCGCGAGCTGCTGGAGCTTCTCCTCGTTGCGCGCCGCCAGCACCACGCGCGCCCCCTGCGCGGCCAGCACCTTCGCCACGGCCTCGCCGATCCCCTGCGAAGCGCCGGTCACCAGCGCGGTCTTGTTGTCCAGCTTGAACATCAACCCTCCTCCTCTTCCTCCAACAACTGCCGCAGGTGCGCCGGATCGGAAACCGCCGTCGTGCGCGCGGACTGCACGATGCGCCGGGTGAGCCCCGAGAGCACGTTGCCCGGCCCGACCTCCATGAAGACCTCCACCCCGAGATCCCTCTCCATCCGCAGCACGGACTCCATCCAGCGCACCGGGCTGTCGATCTGCCGCACCAGCGCGTCGCGCGCCGCCTCGCCGGTCGTCACCGGCGCGGCGTCCACGTTGGTGACGACCGGCACCTGGGGATCGCGGAATTCCGCCGCCGCGAGCAGGGGCGCCATGCCCTCGCGGGCCGGGCGCATGAGCGGCGAGTGGAAAGGCGCCGAGACGGCGAGCAGGGTGGCCTTGCGGGCGCCGCGCTCCCTGGCGAGCACGACGGCGCGGTCCACCGCTCCCTTGTTGCCGGCGATCACCGTCTGCCCCGGACCGTTGAGGTTCGCCACCGCGCAGACCTCGGGTTGATCCCCCGATTGAGCGGCGTCCGCGGCGATGCCGGCGATAGCATCTGCGTCGAGGCCGATGATCGCCGCCATGGCCCCCGCGCCCACCGGCACCGCCTCCTGCATGAGCTGGCCGCGCCGGCGCACCAGGCGGAGCGCGTCGGCGAAGCCCAGCGCGCCCGATGCAACCAGGGCCGAGTACTCGCCGAGGCTGTGGCCCCCGACGGCCACCGGCCGCAGCTCGGGAGCCAGCTCGCCCAGCGCCCGGTGGACGGCGATCGCGGCGGCGACCAGGGCCGGCTGCGTGTTCGCCGTCAGGTTCAGCTCCTCCTCCGGCCCCTCCCAGCACAGCCGGGAGAGGGAAAACCCGAGGGCGTCATCGGCCTCCTCGAAGGCCTGCCGGGCCGCGGCGCTGGCGTCCGCCCAGACGCGTCCCATGCCCACCTTCTGCGAGCCCTGGCCGGGAAAGACGAAGGCGATCCTCTTGCTGGCGAGACTCATCCGGCTTCGGCTCCCTGCCGGCCGGCCAGGTGCCGCTCCTCCTGGCGCTGCAGCTCGGCGATCTTGTCGCGGATCTTGCGATCGAGCCGGGCGTTCGAGAACTCGACCGCCCGGCGGATGGCGTTCTGCATGGCGCGGGCGTTCGAGCGGCCGTGGCCGATGAAGCAGCCGCCGTTGACGCCGAGCAGGGGCGCGGCTCCGTACTCGGTGTAGTCGGTGCGCTGGCGGAAGCGCTCGAAGGCGCCCTTGGCGAGGAGAAAGCCGAGCTTGCCGCCCGGCGCGCCGGCGATCTCCTCGCGCAGCATGCGGCGGATGAACTCGGCGAGGGCCTCGGCGCTCTTCAGCACCGCGTTGCCGACGAAGCCGTCGCAGACGATGACGTCCACCTTGCCGTTGAAGACGTCCCGCCCCTCGACGTTGCCGATGAAATTGAGGCCGGTGGTCTTGAGCAGCTTGTAGGCCTCGCGCGTGAGATCCGTCCCCTTGCCCTCCTCCTCGCCGACCGACAGCAGGCCAATGCGCGGCGCCTGGGTGCCGAGCACCTCCTGGGCATAGAAGTGTCCCATGACGGCGAATTCGCGCAGATGGACGGGCTTGCTGTCGACGTTGGCCCCGACGTCGAGGAGCACGGTGCGGCCGCCGGCATTGGGCAGCACGGCCGCCAGGGCCGGCCGGTCCACGCCGGCCACCGTGCCGATCACCATCTTGGCGGCGGCCATGGTGGCGCCGGTGTTGCCGGCGGTGACCATGGCCTGGGCGCGGCCGGCCTTGACCAGCTCGGCGCACAGGCGCAGCGACGACCGCCGCTTCTTGCGGATCGGCGTGATCGCCGGCTCGTCCATGCCCACCACCTCGTCGGCGTGGACGAGCTCGATGCGCCCGCCGGCGTCGCCGTGCCGGCGCAGCTCGGGCTCGACGCGCGCGCGGTCCCCCACCAGCAGCACCGAGCAGCCGTCCTCCGCGGCGGCACGGAAGGCACCCTCCACCGCGCTCTGCGGCGCAAGGTCCCCACCCATGGCGTCAACGGCGATCGGCACGTTTTGGATCCCGAGAGGGGTTCGGGGAATGCGGGATTACAGGTTGTCTTTGCCCTCGATCACCTGGCGCCCGCGATATTCGCCGCAGTGCGGGCAGGCGCGGTGCGGCAGCTTCGCCTCGCCGCAGTTGGGACAGGTCGAGATGGCGGGGGTCGCCAGCGCGTCGTGGGACCGGCGCTTGTCGCGGCGGGCCTTGGAGTGGCGTCGTTTCGGATTGGGCATGGTCGTAGCCTCTTCAGAGTCTTGAAGTCTTCATTCTCTCTCTTCGAGCCGGCTCTTCAGGGCGGCCAAAGCCGACCAGCGGGGGTCCTCGCGGGACTCCTCGCAGGAGCAGGCACCGGCGTTCCGGTCGGCGCCGCAGACCGGGCAGAGCCCCTGGCAGTCGGCGCGGCAGAGCGGCTTCATCGGGATGTTGAGCTGGAGCTGCTCGAGGAGGATGGGATCCAGATCGAGGCGCTCGTCCTCGACGTACAGGATTCCCAGATCCTTCTCGTGCAGCGCATGCTCGCCTCCCGCCTCGGGATGGCGCTCCACCTCGATCATCAGCTCGACGTCGGACTCAGCGCGCTCGACGATCGGCTTCAGGCACCGGTTGCAGCTCAGGGTCTGCTCGTAGGAGAGCCGCGCCCGCAGGAAATATCCCGGGTCGGCGTACACCACCTGGCCCCGCCACGTCACCGGACCGAGGTCCAGCAGCTCCGGGCGGTCCAGGGCCTCCGGAGAAACGCTCTGCGTCTCGTCCCAGTTGAAAGGTTCTTCACGAACCTGGTCCAGCCACACTTTCATACCGACGACCTCCCAACCGGGGCAACCGCGAAGGCTAAGGGATTCCCTCCCCCGCTGTCAATCGCAGCCGGCGAGGCGGAGGAGGAAGGCGGAAGGCGAGCGGGACGCCGCCAGGGAGACCCGGTCGCACGTCGCGAGCGGACCGAGCAGCGTCTCCCAATCCCGCCAGGTCTGCACCTGGCGGCGCTCGACCAGAGGGACCTTCTCGAAGGCTTTGCGCAGCCTGGTGATCAGGTCGAGGGCGGGGCGCGGACGCAGCCAGAGGCCCAGCACCAGGCGGCCGTCCGCACCGTCCCCGGCCGGCGGCACGAGCGCCGAAATCTCCGGCGCCAGGGCCTCCGCGCGCTCGAGGCTCGCGGCGTCCAGGGCAACAATGTCCCACCCGGCCGCATTCCCCCGCGGCAGGTTCTTCGCCAGCATGCCGGCCAGCCCCCGCGCCGGCAGACCCCAGCGCCGGCTGCCGGGCGCATTGAAGACCGCCACTCCGGGCAGGGCCCCCAGCGGCCCGAGCTTCAGCCCTCCTTCCTGCGCCTCGAAGAGCGCCATCGCCGCCGGCGGCAGCGGCCGCGGCGAGTCGGCGGGCCAGGCCGGCCCGGCCGCGGCCAGCAGCACCGGCGCCTCGCCGCCCGTGG
>JBKPTH010000061.1:0-11062 GCA_046765915.1 Acidobacteriota bacterium
CTCCACCCAGAACTGACCCTGGTTCTGCCGTCCTTGCCGACCCATCGCCATTGGCGCGTCTCCTCCGGGAACGAAGCCAGCTTACAAGACGCTTGGACCCCATTCAACCACGGCTCAGACCGTGATTTTCACCACGGGCTGGTATGGGATTAAACCTTACCAAAGCGAAGATCTCTGATCGGAAGAGATCTCAAGCCGATTAACCGTTTTGATGCGAGCGCTTAAACCACGACCTCGCAAAGGAGACGACCATGAAAACGAAGAAGATCGAATCTGGGTTGAGCCTGCGATGGCTTCGCCGACCGGCATACGCCGCGATGGTCTTGATCGGTCTGGCGGTAACCGTGATGGCGCAGGAGCCGCGCACGCCGACCGAATTGAAACCGTTTCCCTCTGAGCCGGCCCCGGCCGTTCCTCCCTTGCCAGCGCAGTGCCCGAGCCAAGAGATCGTGGCCGGCGTCAAGGACGACTTCGTCTCAGGCAACGTCGAAGCCACCGCGCCTAGTGTAACGCTGCAGGCTCTAGTCGGCGGTCCGTTCGCCGACTTCGACGGCACGAATCCGGACGTTCACTTTGCCCACACGTTCCGCCTCCCGCCGTGCAAGTGTCTCGTCGGCGCCAAGCTGGAGTTTCGCGCCAAGGCTCTCGGATCAATACCGAGCAACGATTCGCTCACGCTGGGCTTCTCGACCCTCAACGGATTCCAGCGCTGGGGGGCGTACCTAGGTAACCCGAATTCGACCACGGCTCCATCCCTCTCTACACCCGCCTGGGGTATGTCTCCTCTTGTGAGGGATTTCTCGCTCGACTTGGCGGCTCTGCCGACGGCGCCGCCTAATTCATCCGGACCGACGATCAGCCTGCTGTCGGCTATGCAAACGAACCGGTACCTCGATTTCTACGTGCAGGACGACACATCCATCGACTACATCAAGCTCACGGTCACGATGTGTGACTGCTGCCAGCAGCAAGGCAAGGCCGAAATCTGCATCACGAAGTTCTTCGACAAGAACCGCAACGGCGTAAAGGACGCTTCCGATACCCCGCTCCAGGGATGGACGTTCCAGGCGAGCGATCAGGCCGGTGGTAACGTGGTCATGTCAGGGGCTACGAATGCGGAGGGAAGAATCTGCTTCGGCGTGCAGGCGCCGGCGACGTACACGATCTCCGAGAACGCGCAGACCGGTTGGACCCAGACCTTCCCCGTGAATCCAGCGAACCCAGTCGTGACGGTCACACCAGGGGGACCGGTCGTCAACCTCCTCTTCGGCAACTGGCGCAAAACGGTTCCGGTGCTCCCGGACGATTCGAAAAATCCGCAGTAACCGCTGAGGCGGCGCGATCTCCCAGGTCGCGCCGCCGCAGCTTCGCGCTCCCACGCTCACTCCACCGCCCGCTCCTGAAAAATCCGCCAGTCGTCCAGCCGCAGCGCCGTCAGCTCGCGTCCCCAGGCGGTGCCGGTGTCGAGCGCGGCCACGCCGTCCTCGACGTGGAGCCCCAGCGCCGCCCAATGACCGAAGATCACGGTGGCGCCGGCGCTCCTGCGGCCGGGGATCGAGTACCAGGGGCGGCATCCCTTGGGCGCCTCGTGGGGCGGACCGCTGAAGTCCGGGCACATGCGTCCCTGATCGTCGAGCGTGCGCAGCCGGGCGAAGCCCGCGAGGGCGGCACGCGCCCGGTCGTGGCCGGTCAGGTTCTCGCTCCAGCGCTCCGCGGTCTTCTGGTCGATGGCGGCGAGGAGCTTCAGACCCTTCTCGCCCCTCAACCGCTCCTCCACCTCGCGCGCCAGGCGCTCCGCCCCGGCGGGGCTCCAGCTCGGGAAGAGACCGGCATGCACCAGCAGAGCCTCTCCTTCACGGTGCACGAGGGGCCGGTGCCGCAGCCAGAGGAGCAGATCATCGCCGTCCGGCGCCGCGAGCACCGCTTCCAGCGTGTCCCGCCTCTTCGTTTCACCGAGCCCTGCGGCCAGGGCCAGCAGATGCAGATCGTGATTGCCCAGCACGACGACGATGCGGTCCCCCTGCTCCACCGCCCAGCGCAGCATTTCGAGGGATCGCGGTCCGCGATTGACCAGATCGCCCACGAACCAGAGGCGGTCCTGCCGGCGATCGAAGGCGATCCGGCGCAGGAGACGTTTCAGCGTTCCGAAGCAGCCGTGGACGTCGCCGATCGCATAGGTGGCCATGGGCAGTGCATTTTCCTACACCCCCCCGAGCCACGGATACCCCATATTCTCCCAATAACCGCCGGGCTTCTCGGCGGTGAAAGTCATGCGCGTCAGGTACTTGGTCAGCTTGTAGCCGAGCTTGACCGGCGAGTAGAGGCGCAGCGGCGCGCCGTGGGCCGGCGTGAGCAGGCGGTCGTTGAAGGCATAGGCGAGGATGGTCTGCGGGTGCATGGCGCTCTTCAGGTCCCAGCCGTTGAAGTAGCCGCGGTCGAAGGTGTCGAAGCGCAGGTAGCGCGCCTCGGCCGTGGGCTCGACGAGAGCCGTGACGGCCGACACCGGCACGCCGGTCCAGGTGGCGATGGCGGACCAGCCTTCGACGCAGTGATGCTTGACGGTGTAGGTCACCCGCGGCAGGGCCTGCAGCATCTCCAGGGTGAGGCGCATGGGCTTGCGCACCCGTCCGCCGACCTCAAGGGCCCAGGCGGACGGATCCGCCAAGCGCGGCGCCGGACGGGTGAGCGAATAGGCGGGGAAGTTCCGCTCCGGCGTGCGCTCGGAGACCGGATACTGCGGCGCCAGGCGATGCCCGGAGAGCAGGATCTTCTCCCCCACCACGTCGTTGACGTGCGAGGCGCCGCGCAGGAGCGGCAGCAGAGGGCCGCCCTGCCAGCCGCAGGCGCCGGCAAGGGAGGCGGCGCCGGCGGTGAGGCCGAGGCGGAGGAGGTCGCGGCGGCTGAAAGGACGGTCGTCACTCATGGCTCGGAAACCTCCCGCGGTACCAGCCGGTGAGCATCGCCCGCAGCGAGGCGGGGTCCACCAGGAAGACCAGGGCGACGTGGACGAGGGTGAAGGCGACGAAGATCCAGACGGCCCAGAAGTGCCAGTAGCGGGCCAGCTCGTAACCGCCGAACGCCGCCGTCAGCCAGGAGAGCTGGACCGGCTTGTAGACGGCGAAGCCGGTGAGCACCGAGAGCGCCCCCAGGACGAAGATGAAGGAGTAGGCCGCCTTCTGCAACGCGTTGTGCTTGCCCTGCGGCGGATGCTCCTTGCGCAGGCGCAGGTAGTAGAGCTGCATCTGCAGCGCGCGCGGCACGTCCCGCGGCCGGAAGAGGAGCGAGCGCCACTCGCCGGAGACCAGCAGGTAGATCAGATACAGAAGCCCGGTGAGGACGAACGGCCAAGCGAGAGCGAAATGCCAGTTCAGCCCGCCGGCGAGCCAGCCGCCGAGGCGGGCCCAGCGGGGGAAGTACCGGCCGTCCCAATGGTTGACGTAGTAGGGGCCGCCGCGCAATCCGAAGTGCGGGAAGGCGTGGTAGATCTGCAGGCCGCTCATGATCATGCCGGCCAGCAGCACGGCGTTGAGCCAGTGGGTGGCGCGCACGAGCCAGTGATGGCGCTTGACGAGCGGCCGGGGCGCCGGCGCGGCGGGAGCCGGTTCGACGGGTGGCTCGGCCACGGCGGCAACGGGTTCGGATGAGGCTTCAGGCGTTGCTTCGGCGGGCTCCGCTTCGCCCTCTTCAACAGGCGGTTCCGTCATCTCGGCTCCTAACCAGTCATCTCCAACCTCGTCTAAGCATACGGGTGGCAGACCCTTCTGGACTCTTGGATGCCGGAAAAGGCCTCGGTTTCAGGCGCAGCCTATCGAAACCCATGCCCGCCGTCCGCCGTACTCCTGTCAGCAATGCCTAGAGGAGACGTCATGAAGAGAACCGCCCTGCTGATCTGCCTTACCCTGCTCGCCTCAGCCTCTGCGGTGGCGCAGCAAAGCCCTGCCGCCGCCGGACGCACGATCTACCAGAAGCTGAAGCCGTGCAAGGTCGAGGGCCTCCAGGACGAGGTCCTCTGCGGCACGCTGCCCGTCTGGGAGAATCGTGCTGCGAAGAGCGGCCGCAAGATCGACCTGTACATGGTCGTGCTTCCCGCGCGGAGCGCCAACCCGGCGCCGGATCCCCTCTTCTACATCAACGGCGGCCCCGGCTACGGCTCCGCCGGCGCGGCTGCGGGGATGGGCCAATTCCTGGACGAGATCCGCAAGCAGCGCGACATCGTGCTGGTCGATCAACGTGGAACGGGCAAGTCGCACCGGCTGCACTGCGACCTGCCAGGCGGCGAGGACGACCTCCAGGACTACATGCGCACTCTGTTTCCCATCTCCACCTTGCGCGCCTGCGAGCCGAAGCTGGCGGCCCAGGCAGACCTCACCCAATACACCACCACCATCGCCATGGACGACCTCGACGAGGTGCGGCAGTGGCTCGGCTACGAGCGCATCAACGTCTTCGGCGGCTCCTACGGCACGCGGGCCGCCCAGGCCTACGTGCGGCAGCATCCGGAGCACGTGCGCAGCGCCGTCCTCATGGGAGTGATGATCATGGACGGCCGTATGCCGCTCTACCACGCCCGCAAGGCCCAGGAGTCCATCGACAAGGTGTTCGACGACTGCGCCGCCGAGGAGAGCTGCCGCACCGCCTTCCCCGACCTGCGGGGCGATCTCGCGAAGGTCATCGCCCGGCTCGATCAGGGTCCGGTGAAGCAGACGATCCCGCACCCGAAGACCCGCAAGCCCGTCGAGCTGTCGATCCCGAAGGGAGCCTTCACCACCACCTTGCGCGCCATGCAATACAGCCCCTTCCTCGCGCTGCGCATTCCGCTCTACGTCCACCTGGCGGCCCAGGGCGACTACGGCCCGATGATCAAGATGACGATTCAAGACCGCACCGATCCGGACTGGGACATCGGCATGTATCTCTCCGTCACCTGTGCCGAGGACGTGGCGCGCATCGATCCAAAGGAGGTTCCCGCCCTGGTGGCGAACACCTATCAGGGAGACGACCGCATCCGCGATCAGACGGAGGCCTGCTCGTTCTGGCCGCGGGCCAAGGTGGAGGAGGACTTCTTCAAGCCGCTCGAGTCCGTGGCGCCGACGCTCATCCTCACCGGCTGGTCCGATCCCGCGACGCCGCCGGAATGGGCGGCGGAGGTCGTGCGGCATCTGCCGAACGCCATCAACGTGGTCATTCGCGACGGCGCCCACGGTCCCGGCGGCTTGTCGCACATCGAGTGCTATCCCAAGCTGATCGCCGACTTCGTCGCCGACGGCACGCCCTTCGGACTGGATACTTCCTGCATCAAAGAGATGAAGCGGCCGCCGTTTCTCACCAAGGAAGAGCCGCCGCCGGGGCCGGGCTAGGCGGGGCGGCCACACAGGGCCGCCCCTACATGGAACTTCCTGGCTCAGCTCCCGGCGTCCACCTCATCGCCGTCGAGCACGCCATCCTCGTCGCGATCGATGCCGACGCGCACCCCCGAGCCCGGCGGGGTGCAGGTGTAGGTCAGCTCGCCGCCCTTCTGCGCGGCGCGCTGCCGCAGGCCGGCGTCGGAGAGCGGTGCGTCGCTCCTCCGGTTGCCGAGGAACAGTCCCGAGCCGGCGTCGTAGAGATAACCTCTTTCGCCCTGGCTGCTGCCGCCCTTGACCACCAGGTCGCACTCGCCGGCCCGGGCGCGGTCGATCAGCAGGTCGATCCGCTTTCCGACCACGGCTCCGTTGCCTTGGGTGAGCGTCGTCTGCTGGCCGACGATGGGCGCCAGATTGGTGGGGAATGCCAGGAGGAACGCCTCGATCTGCCGCCGCTGGGGGTCTCCCGCCGGCCCATCCGGGATGCCGTGGTTGCCGGGCCCGTTGAAGCCTTCCGAGAAGCTGATCCCATGGGTGAAGCGGAACACCGAATCGACGCTGCCGTCGTGGATGAGCCCGAAGCCCCGCACCTGATCTCCCTTGAAGCTGGTGTCGCTGCCGGGGAACCCGGGGTTCTCGGGATTCCCGAACATGCCGATCTTCTGGTAGAGGTTGCGCAGGTGGGGGACCTTGAAGAGCTGCGGGTTGAAGGCGAAGCTCGAGCGGCCGGAGGTGCCGAAAAACCCGGGCGCCGCGGTGCCGGGGTTGGCCCCCGGGTTGATCGCGTGGCAACTGGCGCACTTGAGGACGACGCCGTTGAGCTCCGGAGCCGACGGGATGCCGCAGTTGACGGTTTCGAAGAGCTGGCGCCCGGCCCGCTGCTGCGCCGTGAGCACGTTGTTGAGCGGCCGGTTCGGGTTCGGCGGATACGTCACCTGGAGGATGAAGTCGGTGAACGCGTCCATGTCCGCCTTTGGGATGACCGAGTTGCGTCCGAGCAGGTCGTGGAACGCGCCGTTGAACTTGCCGAACGCCGCGCGCTCGTCGAAGGCGCCGCTGTCCGGCTGGGCGGTCGGCGTATCGTTGCCGCCGGTGCGGTCGCCGCGCCAGTGCATCGGGCCGGAGTTGGCCATGCCGCGCAGGCTCTGCGTCGTCATGGGGCCCTTCATCGGGTGGTGGATGGGCTCCATGGGCTGCTGGGTGACCAGGTTGAAGAGAGTGCTCATGAAGGGGCCGGGATTGTCGATCACCTCCCCGTCCGGATTGCCGAGATCCCAGGCCAGGCTGTCGAAATCGCCGAAGACGTGGCAACTGGCGCAGGAAGAATCCCCGTGGCTCGAAGAGAACGACGTGTCGTAGAGGAAGGGACGGCCGGCGACCACGCTCGGCGGCTCGGGATTGTGCATGGCCACGTGCGCGACCTGCGTGCCGGAAACCGTATCGATCACCGCGATCGAGTTGTCGAAGCGGCTGAGCGTGTAGATCCGCTGCTCGTCCTCGTCGAGCACCAGGCCGGTGAGGCCGCCGCCGGACACCTTGATCTGGTCGGCGGCGTTCGGCGTGAAGGTGTCGTCCTCCAGGGCGCGGGTGTCGAAGACTCCGATCTTCGAGGTGCCGAGCGTCGCCACGTAGAGGGTTCTGCCGTCGCTCGTCACCGCCATCTGCTGCGGCAGAGCGAGGCTCTTGTCGTTCTCGGCGTTCGGAACCGCATCGCAGCACTCGGCGTAATTGATGTGCTTGTTGAGGTGCCGCGGAGCGACGCTGCCCGCCGGTCCCAGGACGGTGATCCGGCTCTCGTGGAGATGGCCGCGGACGCTGTGGCCGGCAAACTCGCCGGGGCCTTCGAAGCGCTTGTCGTTGCCGGCCTCGGTGTTCGAGACGTAAACCTTTCCATTCACCGGATTCACCACCATGTTGAAGAGGACGGTGCCGACGCCCCGGTAGTATCCGGCCTTGCCGCGGAGCTGCGCCGGCGGATTGGCGTTCGCGTTGATGACGAAGACGTCCTTGTCGGGCAGGGAGAACTTGACCTTGTCATCCCACACCCGGTTGAGCTCGTCGACCCAGTGGGTGCCGTTGAACTTGACGATGAGCCCGATCTCGGGCGCGGGCTTGCCCGCGGCGTCGGTGGCGGGTCCCGGGACGCCGTCCGGACCGAAGCCGTCCGGGACCGCGGTCTCGGGGATGATGGTGGTCCGGTTGCCGGATTGGAACGCCGCCGCGTAGACCCTGCCGCCGTCCGGGCTCACCGCCAGGGCGCGCGGCGTGTCGCTGAACAGCGTGACGATGGTGAGCGGCGTTCCGGCGAGCGTGGCGCCGAGACGGCCCGCGTCGAAGACCCAGACGTCCGCCCGGCCCACGCCGGGAGTGCCGGGCTGGGGATCGAAAGGAATGTTCTGGCCGCGGTGGGCGGTGGTGATGAAGGCGCGGTCCTTCGCCGCCCCGCCGAAGACGATGTCGCGCGGCTCATCCCCCACCAGCAGGGTGCGCACGACGCGGCCGCCGAGCGCGCCCTGGGTCAGGTCGACCACGCTGACGCTGTCGGAGAGGTGATTGACGACCCAGACCTCGTTGTCGCTGCGCGCCGCGACGGCCACCGGCTCGAGGCCGACCGGGATGGAGGCGCGATGCTGCAGGCCGTTGCGCTCGACGCGAAAGACTTCGAGACGGTCGTCCGGCGTATTGACCGCGAAGAGAAACTTGCCGCTCGGCGACAGCGCCAGCGGACGGACCTGGCCGCTCTCGAACAGCGTGAAGCGTCCCGATCGGATCGTCTTGATGTCGGCTCCGCGGTCTGCAGACCCCGTGGGCAGCGAAGCGGCAAGACAGGCGAGGACGGACGACAGGGCCAGCACAGACAAAACCCAACGGCGCGCGAGATACGGCATAGCCATAGAACCTCCTTCCAGGCGTTGTGTCCGCCGCAGCCTGGACCTCTCAGGGGGAAAGGGAGGATTCTTCTGAGGAGTCAAGGAGCAACGGACTATCTAAATTTTCCTAACGCTTGGAATGCTGGATTCCCCTCACCCTGCCCCGAGAGGAGGGCGCGCCGCCGCGGCGACGACGAGAGGCACCTCACTCGAGGATCTGGATCTCCGGGTAAAGCGGAGAGGAAATCTCGAACCGCGGAACGCTCCCCCGCTTGAGGTACGCGTCGAAAAAGCTGTGCACGCAGTACGCCGTGGCGGCAAGCTGGCGGCGCCCGTCGATCCCGAGCTTGCCGAACACACGGAGCGTTCCCCGCACGACACGGCTCTTCAACACGGCTCCGTCGTCGCTGAACATGAAATGGTTCGCGCCGCGGATGGCGATGCGCAGCCGTCCATCCGCCGGCAGACGATCGTAGATCGATTGGATGTCGGCCTGGATCTGACGGCTCTCCGGATCGGACTCCTGGCTGTGGTCGCTCAGCAGGAACATGAACGGCCGATCGATGCCTGTCTGAATGACGCAGCCGTGCGGAGCACCGTCCACGTCGATGCCTGCCTTGCACCTCGGATCCTGGTGACAAAACAGTGCCGCCGCGGCGCCGCCAAAGGAGTGGCCGAAGACCCCTACGCGCGTCATGTCGAGCCGTCCCGCGAGCTTGCCGGACGCGCCCGGGGCGTTCAACCGCTCCAAACGATCGAGGACGAACGCGATGTCCGCCGTCCACGCGCTCAGCAGCCGGTCCGCACAACGGGCCTGCTCCCGGCCCAAACAGAGCTCCGGGTTGTTCTCCGGCGTCCTGGCGATCACCCGGCCGTCGGGGAAGACGACGAGTCCGGTGCGATAGGGGGCATCGAAGCCCACCACGACGTAACCGTGACTGGCCAGATCCTCGGCCAGGGTCGAGTAATTCAATACCGAGGAAGAAGCCCCCGCTCTCAGGATCACCACAGGGTACGATCGCTGCCGCGGTGACACCTCGGCATCGCGGAGACTGTGCGCATGGACCCGGGACGGATCCCGCGTCAGCCATCGCATGATCAGCGGCGCTCGGTTGGCGCGCGCGCCCGCGGCCCGCATCGGAGCGGGCAGGTAGTCGTCCGTCACCGCCGCGGATTGCCCGGCCGCCGATGGGAACCAGATCCAGACCAGGAGCTCGCGCCTGGTTCCCGGGACAGGCGCCAGCGGGTCCACCGCATCGTCGGCCCAGTCGTAGATCGCGCGCCCAACCGCGAACGGCCCCGTGGGCGCCGGAAGCGTGGCTTCGCTCCTTTGCTCCAGCCAGAGCGCCCCCAACAACACCCCGATCCCGAGGACACCCAACGCCGCAAACATCGCGCAGCCTTTGAAGATCCGGCGAGCTCGCCGCGGTTCAGACATCGGACGCCTCCTCAGGTGGACTCCAGTGCAGAGTACTTTATACGGCAGAGTAGATGCGGCGGTCAAGAGACCGGGAAACGAAGCGCGTAAAGGATGGCGATGGACGAACACGAATATCTGGCCGAGCGGTTCGAGGCCAACCGGTCCCACCTGCGGGCGGTGGCCTATCGGATGCTCGGCTCCCTGAGCGAGGCGGACGACGCGGGCTTCGATCCTCAAGTGGACTTGAGCGGAAGATACAAGCCTCGAGGCCAAGCCCACCATGCCGCGATCCCAAGGCGCGACACCTCAGGGTTGCGGTGCGACGCCTTGGGGCTGCAACACGGTGCCGCGGGGTCGAGGCACGGCATATCAGCGTGGAAATACCACGCCGCAGCCTCGCGGTGCGACGCCGCAGGGTCGCGACGCGGCATATCAGCGTGGAGGTGGCGCGCCGCAGCCTCCCGGTACGACGCCGCGGGGTCGCGGCATGGCATATCAGCTCGGAGGCACGGTGCCGCAGGGTCGCGGCGCGGCATATCAGTGTGGAAGCACCGCGCCGCAGCCTCTCGGCGTGGCGCCTCAGGGTCGCGGCATAACATATCAGCCCGGGGGCAGCGTCGAGGAACGCCGCAACGCCGCGATAAGGCGGTGGACGGCTGTTCCGGGTGCTCACCTTCACGCTCGGGCGCGGGAAGATCGTCCAGAGCGTCTGCGCGAGCTCGATTTGGCGGTGCTCACCTGAGAGCATCAACGCGGTGGTAGAATCTCGGTCCCGCTTGCCATGCTCGATCTTCCATACTCCCTGATCATCGAAGCCACCGATGACCCCAATTTCTTCGGTTTCTACTCTCCGGACCTGGAAGGGTTCACCGGCGTCGGCCACTCAATCGAAGATTGCCTGTACAAGGCACGATGGGGGATGAAGGAGCATGTAGAGGTTCTGGAGGAACAACGTCTTCCGGTTCCTCCAAGAGCGGCAAGGCCCACCGTGCTGATCCAGAACGAGGAACAGGCCGCCTGATCAGCCGGCCTTCCTCATTCGGAAGGCTGCTTCTACATGGACAGTGTGGAGAATGTCGTCGTCTCGCATCGTGGCCGCGCATAACAATGATCAAGGGTAATGACCGGAGACAGCGAGAATGACCATAGGAACAATTAACGAAAGAATGATCTGCGCCATGAGAATAGCAACGAATACGGCAACCGGAGTAGCGGTGAGCCAATAAACAGCGTGCCACCCAGCCTCCGTATGACCGCCAAGCCAATGTCTTCCAGCCCTGAGACCCATCACTAACGAGGCTTCGCCTCAGACCGACGAGTTGTAGTAGTCGGGTGGGTTCGGGTTGGATGGGAGCAAGTGGCTCCGGCTGAGCGTAGGATCAGGTTCCGAGGAGCCCGGTCCGCTTTGGCCGCCAAGCGGCAGGTGGTCC
>JBKPTH010000062.1:0-44249 GCA_046765915.1 Acidobacteriota bacterium
GCCCGGAGCCGCGCCGGCGGCCGTGGCCGCCGAGAGGCCGGCGGCTGCCGAGCCGCCTCCCGCTCCCCCGCCCGTGCGGCGCCGCATCGGCCTGCAGACCGCGGGAGCGCTGGTCCTCCTCGCCGGCTGCCTGCTCCTCGCCGCTCAGGTCTGGGTGCGCGGCGAGGCCGCGAAGATGCGCCACGAGCTGGCCACCGAATCGGCGCCCGACCTCGACGGCCTGTGGAGCCGCTACCGCCGGATCGCCGCGTTCAGCCTGCCGGGCTCCGGCCTCGGCGACGTGCGGGTGGAGCTGCGCGAGGCGATGCTGCGCTCCGCCGACCGCATCCTGGAGAGCTACCACGGCGACGCTCCCACCACCACCGAGCGCGGCTGGCAGACGGCGCAGGAACGGCTGAAGGCCGCCGTCGATCTCGACTACGGAGACCGCGAGACGCGGGCGAAGATGCTCTACGCCCGCGGCCATCTCGCCCGCATCGATTCGCAGACTCTGCGCGGGCGCGGCGACCGCGACGGGGCGCGGGGGAAGGTGCGCGACGCCGTCGGCGATTTCCGCGACGCGGCGCGCCTCGCCCCCAACTGGCCGGATCCCTACCTGGGCCTCGCGCGCGTCTACGCCTACGAGCAGTCCGACCTCAAGGAGCTGGAGGCCGCGCTGACCGAGGCGGAGCGCCGCGGCTATCCCCTCGGCCGCCGCGAGAAGGCCATGCTCGCCGACGGCTACCGCATGCGGGCCCAACAATTGCTAGCCAACGCCGTGAACGCCCGTGGCACCGACCACGAGGTCGAGATGCTCGAAGCCGCCCGCGACCACTTCACCCAGGCGATCGGCCTCTACCGCGAGGCCGGCAATTTCGCCAACGCCAAGGGCAACATGACGGACTCCGCGCGCCAGCTCCAGGGGATCCTGGCCCGGCTGGAGGAGCTGGGGATCTGGTGAGGGGGGCGCGTCCTGGACGAGCCCCGCAGGGGCGGTGGCAGTTGGGGCGGCCTGCCCTCCGAGACCTCACCCCCTGGCCCCCTCTCCAGCGGAGCTGGAGAGGGGGAACGCCTGCGAACGGTATTGCCGTAGGGTGCGCTGTGCGCACCTTCAAGGCGGTCTATGGTGCGCAGAGCGCACCCTACAAAGCTGGGACGGTTCGGCATCGTCCCCCCTCTCCAGCTCCGCTGGAGAGGGGGCCAGGGGGTGAGGTCTCGGAGGGCAGGCCGCCCCAACCGCCGCCCCTTCGGGGCTCGGAGATCTTCCCGTGCCCGTAACCCGCTCCACCGCCGAGGACCGCCGCCGCCGGGGTTTCCCCGTGCTCGGCCGCGGCCCGCTGGGCGACCTGCCCGGCGGCTCGGTGCGCAACCTGGAGGCCGGGTTGCTCGCCGGCGCCGCGGCCGTCGTGCTGCTCAGCCTGGTGCTCGTCTTCCTCGCCACCACCGGGCTGATGGCCGACGCCGGCGCGAAGCTCGCGTCGGGCGAGCTCGTCAACCTCAACGA
The DNA here is from genome assembly GCA_046765915.1 of Acidobacteriota bacterium. Classification (GTDB taxonomy): domain Bacteria; phylum Acidobacteriota; class Thermoanaerobaculia; order Multivoradales; family UBA5704; genus DATARR01. The sequence continues at coordinate 1,484 of JBKPTH010000062.1, forward strand.
CCTGCGCGGCTCGGCGCAGCTCCTGCCGCTGCTCGACTTCCTCGACAGCTCCGCCGAGCAGTCCTTCGCCGCCGAGGAGATCTGGAAGCGCGCCCACCAGGGACCGCTGCGCAACGTCGGCGAGCTGGCGCGCTTCCGCGTCCCCGCCTCCGAGATCGAGCGCGACAAGCGGCTGGAGAGCTGGCGCGAACGGCTGGAGACGGCGCGCCGCAAGGCCGGCTCCGGGGACGATGCCGAGGAGCTCTCCCTCCCTCTCCTCACCCTCGACCAGATCCGCCAGCTCAAGCCCCACGTCGTGGTGCGCACGCCCGGCCAGTTCAAGTCCTCGTTCTGGCTCTGGTCGGTCCTCTTCCTCGCCGCCTTCGCCGCCGTCCACATCGTCTGGCGCTCGCGGCGCTTCGCCGGCGACGAGCTGATGCTGCCCATCCTGTTCATCCTCGCCGGCGTCGGCCTCTCCATCATGGTCAGCGTGCGCGATCCGCTGCGCGACCTGCCGGTCTACCGCGCCTTCGCCCAGGGCGTCATCGCCGGCTGCGTCCTGCTGGTCGCCGGCAGCCTGGTGGACTGGGAGCGCTCGCCGCTGCGCCGGCGCAGCTTCCTGCCGCTGCTCGCCGCCTTCCTCTTCTCCGTGGCGCTGATCCTCTTCGGTAGCGGCCCCGGCGGCAGCGACGCCAAGGTCAACCTGCTCGGCTTCCAGCCCGTCGAGATCATCAAGATCCTCGTCGTGCTCTTCCTCGCCGGCTACTTCTTCGACCGCTGGGAGTTCCTGCGCGAGCTGGCGGAGACGCGCGCCGCCCTGCCCGGCCTGCTGCGCCGGGCCGGCGTGCCCAAGCTGGAGTACGTGCTGCCGCCCATCCTGGCGATGGGCCTCGTCGTCGCCTTCTTCTTCCTGCAGCGCGACCTGGGGCCGGCGCTCATCCTCTCCTTCCTCTTCCTCATCCTCTACTGCGTGGCGCGCGGCCGGCCGTGGATGGCGGCCACCGGCATGGCGGTGATCGTCGCCGCCTTCGCCGTCGGCTACCGGCTCGGCGTGCCGCGCACGGTGAGCGGCCGCCTGCAGATGTGGCTGTCGCCGTGGGACAACAGCTTCCGCGGCGGCGACCACCTGGCGCAGGGACTGTGGTCGCTCGCCGGCGGCGCCCTCACCGGCACCGGCCTCGGCCTCGGCCAGCCGCAGCGCGTGCCGGAGATCCACACCGACCTCGTGCTGGCGGCGGTGGGCGAAGAGCTGGGATTTCTCGGATTGATCGCGGTGCTGGGGCTCTACGTGCTGCTCATCCACCGCGGCTTCCGCGCCGCCCTGCGCGCCGGCGGCATCTACAGCTTCTTCCTCGCCCTCGGCCTCACCGTGCTCCTCGCCGTGCAGATCCTGCTCATCTCGGGCGGCGTCGTCGGCGTGCTGCCCCTCTCCGGCGTCGTCTCGCCGTTCCTCAGCTCCGGGCGCACGGCCATGCTGGCCAACTTCCTCATCCTCGGCATGCTGGCCGGCATCTCGGCGCGCGCCGGCGATCCGGCCGTCACCCGCCGGTTCCGCGGCGCCGCCAGGTGGACCGCCGCCGGCTTCGCCCTCGTGCTCGCCGCCATCGTCGCCCGCGCCGCGCAGGTGCAGATCGTCCAGACCGACGCGTTCCTCACCCGCGGCGCCCTCACCCTGCAGGCCGACGGCTACCGCCGCTTCCAGTACAACCCGCGCCTGGTGGACATCGCGCGCAGCATCCCGCGCGGCAACATCGTGGACCGCAACGGCGTCCTTCTCGCCACCAGCGACCCGGCGCAGCTCGTCAAGCGGCGGGCCATCCTCGAGCGGCTGGGCGCCACGCTCGCACCGCCGGAACGTCCGGAGCGCGGCCGCCGCTACTACCCCTTCGCGGGCATCACCTACCACCTGCTGGGAGACCTCAACAGCCGCGCCGACTGGGCGGCCACCAACACCTCGTTCGCCGAGCGCGACTCGCGCGTCCGCCTGCAGGGCTACGACGATTTCGCCGGCGTCGTCGACGTCGAGCAGCCGGACGGCACCGTCACGCGCGAGATCCAGCTCAACTACGCCGAGCTGATCCCCGTGCTGCGCCACCGCTGGCAGCCCGATCACCCCGCCGTGCGCCGCATCCTCGACCGCGACCGCACGGTGCGCATGTCGATCGACGTCCGCCTGCAGGTGGTGGCCTCGCAGGTGCTGGAAAAGTACATCCGGCAGGCCCGCTCCGGCGGCGGCGCCGCCGTGGTGTTCGACAGCAAGACGGGCGATCTGCTGGCCTCGGTCAGCTATCCCTGGCCGCACCGGGAGCCGGAGGTGATCGCCAAGGAGGAGGCCGAGCTGCGGCGGCAGCGGAAGAAGGACCCGGAGATCCCCGGCCCGCTCTTCGACCGCGCGCGCTACGGCATCTACCCGCCGGGCTCCACCTTCAAGCTGGTCACCGCCATGGCGGCGCTGCGCAAGGACCCGCAGCTCGCGCGCCGCAAGTTCCTCTGCCGCGTGCTCCCCGGCGGCCGCTTCGGCAACTTCGTGCGCCGCGGTATCATCCGCGACGATCCCATCGACAGGGCGCCGCACGGCGAGGTGAACCTGGAGAAGGGCATCATCGTCTCCTGCAACGCCTACTTCGCGGCGCTCGGCACCTACGGCGTCGGCGCCGGTCCGCTGCTGGAGACGGCGGAGGCGATGGGCATCTCGGCGGCGAAGCCGAGCACGCCGCAGCAGCTCGCCGAGTCCCTGCCCCAGTCCTCCTACGGCCAGGGCCAGGTCATCGCCACGCCGTTCCAGATGGCGCGCGTGGCGGCCACCGTCGCCGACCTCGGCACCATGCCCGAGGGCCGCTGGATCCTCGACGAGAGCAACACCCGGCGGGCCGCGCCGGTGCGCATCCTGGAGCCCGACCTGGCGCGCTTCCTCGCCGGCGCCATGCGCCGCGTGGTGACCGAGGGCACGGCGGCGGGATTCCTCGGCTCCGTCGTGCCCGCCATCGCCGGCAAGACCGGCACCGCCGAGGTGGAAGAGAAGGGCTCGCACTCCTGGTTCGTCGGCTTCGCGCCCTACGAGGCGCAAGGCGGCCGGCGCCTCGCCTTCGGCGTCATCATCGAGCACGGCGGCTACGGCGGCAAATACGCCGCCCCCGCCGCCGGAGAGATCGTGCGGGCGGCGGTCGGGATGGGTATCATTCAGTAGGTATGCGGACCCGTAGCGTCATGCCCCTCTTCGCCGATCCCGCCTTCATCGAGGGCGCAAGCTCGTCCGCGCCGCCCGGCCCCTCACTCCCCCTTCCCCCTCTCTCCCGCCGCACACCTATCCCCCGGGAGAGAGGGGGTTGGAAAAAGCAGTTTCTTCTTCTGCAGTCTCCCTCCTCTCCCCGGGTGGGCGGACGTGAGGTGGGAGAGGAGGGCCGGGGAGGTGAGGAGCCCGGCGGCGCGGACAACGATAGGAGGAACCGAGCGAGTGGAATCGGCTCGGGCGGGGGGCACCCATGACCGACCTCTTCGACAAGATGCGCGGCTGGATCAAGCCCTGGACCACGGGCACCTCGCCGCTGGAGATCCGCCGCGCCGTCATCGAGGACGCCGAGGAGCACGTCGTCTCCGTCGGCGAAGGGCGACGGATGTTCCCGTTCAACCGCCTCACCGTCCACCTGCTGGCGCCCGATCCGGAGGAGCGCGCCGCGCTGGAGATGGCCGCCCGCGAAGGCTGGGCCCTGGAGATGGAGATCGCCGGCCGCCTGCGCGACCGCGACTGCCCGGTGCCGGACGACCTCGCCGTCGACATCGTCATGGAGGAGGAGCCCCTGCCGCAGTTCGGCGACCGCCGCTACTTCGTCGAGTACGGCAAGAGCGAGGCCGCCGCCCCCGCCGCCGAGCCCGCCGCGCGCCCCACGATCGAGCTGACGGTGCTCAAGGGCGACTCCACGCAGCGCGTCTACGAGCCCGAGGGCCCGCGCATCTTCCTCGGCCGCCTGGAAGAGGTGCTCGACGCCGACGGCCGCGTCCGCCGGCGCAACGACGTCGCCTTCCTCGAGCAGGGCGAGATCAACTCCACCGTCTCGCGCGAGCACGCCCGCATCACCTGGGACGACGAGACCGGCGACTACTGGCTGCGCGCCGAGCAGAACGCCTCCGGCACCCGCATCTACCGCGCCGGCCGCACCATCGACGTCAGCGCCCACGACCGCCGCGGCGTCCGCCTGCAGTCCGGCGACGAGATCTACCTCGGCCGCGCCTGCGTGAAGGTGGGGATCAGGGGGTAAGGGGCCCGCACCCCCGTTATCCTCCCCTTCGACCCGGCTCAAGATATACGCCAACGGCAATATTTACACGGCCTGCCGCAGCTCCAGGACCGCGTCCCTGAGCTGGCGGCATGGCACGTCGGTTGCTCGCTCGTCCGGGACGGAGGGGGTTTCACGCTTTCACCAGGGGGAACACAAGGAGTACGTCCATGAAGCATCGTAACTCCCGCCGCGTCAGAGTCGTGGCCGTCCTGTTCATCGTCCTGCTCGCCGCGCCGGCGCTTTTCGCCGCCGAGCCAGGCAACTCCTACGCGCGCCGGGATCTCGTCTCCGACGGCGGCGTTCCGGCGGAACACACCGATCCGGACCTCATCAACGGCTGGGGTCTCGCCGCCAGCGCCGCCGGACCGTGGTGGGTCAACGCGGCCGATGCCGGCAAATCGCTGCTCTACAACGCCCAAGGCATCAAGAACGCTCTCACCGTCGCGGTCGCGGGCGAGCCGACGGGGATCGTCTTCAACGGCGGCGCCGGCTTCGTCATCCCGAACGCCGGCGCGGCCCGCTTCCTCTTCGCCAGCGAGGACGGAACGATCTCCGCCTGGAGCCCGGGCCTCGTGCCGAACACCCAGGCGGTCGTCGTCATCGACAACTCCGCCGCCGCGGCGAGCTACAAGGGGCTCGCCATCGACTCCACCACCGCGGGCACGCGCCTCTACGCCGCGGACTTCCACAACGCCAAGGTGGACGTCTTCGACGCCAGCTTCGCCCCGGTAACCGCGGCCGGCGCCTTCACCGATCCGCACCTTCCCGAGGGCTACGCGCCGTTCGGCATCCAGACGCTGGCGGGCAGCGTCTACGTCGCCTATGCCCTGCAGGACGAGGAAGGCGAGGAAGAGGTCGCAGGTCCCGGGCTCGGCGTCGTCGACAAGTACGACTTCGCCGGCCATCTCATCGCGCGCGTGGCCACCGGCGGCGCGCTGAACGCCCCGTGGGGCATGGCCCTGGCGCCGGCGCGCTTCGGCCGCTTCAGCGGCAAGCTCCTGGTCGGCAACTTCGGCAACGGCCGCATCAACGTCTTCGATCCGGTGACGTTCGAGCCGAAGGGGCACCTCAAGGGGACGAACGGCAAGGCGATCGTGATCGACGGCCTGTGGGGAATCGCCTTCGGCAATAACGGCACCGCCGGTCCGGCGACCACGCTCTTCTTCGCCGCCGGCCCTGAAGACGAGGAGCACGGGCTGTTCGGACGGCTCGATCCGCGGTAGGGACCGGCTCGCCGGTCCGTGTCGTCCGTGATCCCTCGACGGAGACGCCCCCGTGGGGCGCCTCCGTCTCCGGTGGCGAACCTCCGGATCGTTCAGGCGGGACCGATCACCAAACCGCCTCGCTTGATCAGGTTGCTCTCCCGGCTGGTGGCAACCGGCGTCAAGGTCACCCGCGCGCGGATCTCGTCCTCCTCCGGGGCGATGATGCCGCGGTCTTCGTCGAGGAGGCTCTGGGGCACGAAGACCTGGATGGCGCGGGTGAAGCTCGGGTGGTCGGCGAAGTCGATGATCTCCTCCCTCAGCTTCTGGAGGACGTCGTCGGTACCGTCGCCGGGCGTGTCGTCGCCGATGAGCTCGCAGACCTCACGGTAGTGCTGCTGCGTGGCGAGGTCGTGGCTGCTGGCGGAGACCGTGTAGCCGACGTCGATGCTGGCGTTGGCGCTGTTCGGTACGTTGATAATCCTCAGGGTCACGGATCCGATCGAGGCCATGCTGATTGCTCCCTTCTGTGAGTTGGAGTTAGAGCTGGCAGGCTCGTCCGCGGTTCTCGTGCGGACGAGCCCGGCGCCTGCACGTCTGCGTTCAGGCGACGATCGGGAGGGTTTCGTTACGTCCTTAATGCCGCCGCGGCCCGGAATCCTGAAACAACCGGTGTTCGCCGATTCGGAGACGCCCCCAGGGCGTCTCTACATTTGCATTGGCACAAAACCAACCGCAGGCGCGATCCCTGATCTATGAAAAATTAATGTAGAGACGCCCTGCGGGCGTCTCCCGTAGGCGGCGCAATCGCCTGAAGGACGACCCACCCTGCCCGGCCGCACGATTTCCGCGCCCGATCCTTCCCCGAACCCCCGGTATGCCGCCGCGGCCCGGAATCGCAAAACGGGCCGGGTTCGCCGATTCGGAGACGCCCCCAGGGCGTCTCTACATTTGGATTGGCACAAACCGCAGGGAGCAATCCCTGACCCTGCCCGGCCGCACCCCGGATTGATTTCAATCCGGCAATGAATGCGATAACGTTCTTACATGGCGCCTAAATCGGGTCTGCTGTATCGGAACCGATACCGTGTTCCTTCCGCCCGCCTGCAAGGTTGGGATTACGGCCTGGGCGGCGCATACTTCGTCACCCTCTGCACCCAGAATCGGATCTGCTATTTCGGCGAGATTGTCGAGGCCGGCCTGTTGCCTTCCCCGCCCGCAGAGATCGTCGCGGAGGAATGGGAAGCGACCCCGAGGATGCGTCCTTACGTCCATCTCGACGCCTGGGTCGTGATGCCCAATCATTTTCACGGCATCCTGCTCATAGATTCGCCGCGCTTCTCGGAAGAGAGGCGGCCTTTAGGAACCATCATCGGCAAGTTCAAGGGCGCCTGCACTCACCGGATCTGGGCCGCCGGCCGGCGCGACTTCGCCTGGCAACCTCGGTTTCACGATCACATCATCCGGGACGAGGAATCGCTCCTCAACCTGAGAAGATACATCCAGGAGAATCCGCTGCGCTGGAAAGAAGACCGCCTGCACCCCGACGCCCCGGACCCCGCCCGATCCAGGAAGAAATAGGCGTCGCCGCGGCCCGGAATCCTGAAACGGGCCGGGGTTCGCCGATTCGGAGACGCCCCCAGGGCGTCTCTACATTTGCATTGGCACAAAACCAACCGCAGGCACGATCCCTGACCTGTGAAGAATTAATGTAGAGACGCCCTGCGGGCGTCTCCCGTAGGCGGCGCAATCGCCTGAAGGACGACCACCTTGCCCGGCCGCGCGAATCCCGCGCCCGATCTTCCCCGAACCCCCGGTGTGCCGCCGCGCCGGAATCGCAAAACGGCCGGGTTCGCCGATTCGGAGACGCACGCAGGCCACCGCAGGCACGATCCCTGATCTGTGAAAATTAATGTAGAGACGCCCTGCGGGCGTCTCCCGTAGGCGGCGCAATCGCCTGAAGGACGACCACCTTGCCCGGCCGCGCGAATCCTGCGCCCGATCTTCCCCGAACCCCCGGTATGCCGCCGCGTCCCGAAATCGCAAAACCGGCCGGGTTCGCCGATTCGGAGACGCCCCCAGGGCGTCTCTACATTTGCATTGGCACGCAGGCACGATCCCTGATCTGTGAAAAATTAATGTAGAGACGCCCTGCGGGCGTCTCCCGTAGGCGGCGCAATCGCCTGAAGGACGACCACCTTGCCCGACCGCGCCAAATCCCGCGCCCGATCCTTCCCCGAACCCCCGGTGTGCCGCCGCGGCCCGGAATCGCAAAACGGCCGGGTTCGCCGATTCGGAGACGCCCCCCAGGGCGTCTCTACATTTGCATTGGCACGCAGGCAACCGCAGGCGCGATCCCTGATCTGTGAAAAATTAATGTAGAGACGCCCTGCGGGCGTCTCTCGCAGGCGGCGCAATCGCCTGAAGGACGACCACCTTACCCGGCCGCGCGAATCCTGCGCCCGATCTTCCCCGAACCCCCGGTGTGCCGCCGATGTCTTGCCCGCGCCGTTGGGGCAGAGGCCCGGTCCATTTTTGGAACGGATGCGGCTCGGTGAGGGTCCGGAAATGGAACCCCAGGGCCTCTCATCTTAGCAAGACATCCTTCATTCTCAAGGGTTTACAGACACTCTCCCTCCTTGGCCGCAGAGTTGCTAAACCCGAGCCAGACGGATCAAACAAACAAGGAGGTTCCGAATGAGACACCGATGGATTCGAGCAGCCGGTCTCGGGCTTGCGCTCCTTGCAGGCGTCCCTGCCGCGGCACAAACGTGCTATGGATTGACCTGTACCATCACAGGCACCACAGGCAGCGACTCCCTGACAGGGACCGCTGGTTCGGACGTCATTTGTGGTCTCGCCGGCAACGACACGATCTCCGGCGGCGACGGCAATGACACGATTTGCGGGAATGGCGGTACGGATACACTCTATGGCCAAGGCGGTTCGGACGTGCTCCTCGGTCAGCAGGGAGACGACTACCTGGATGGTGGGACCGGGTCTGATTGGGCCCAGTTCGAATCCGCGGTGAGCTCCGCCAGTCTTCTCAGCGGATCCGCCAATGACGGCCTCGGAATCGACACGCTGGTCTCCATCGAGAACCTCGGAGGTTCCTCCGGCAACGATACACTCATCGGAGATCACGGCAACAACGTTCTGGACGGCCAAGGGGGAAACGATTACCTCTTCGCTAACGACGGCACCGATGTCCTGAATGGCCGCAATGGAACGGATTACCTTTGTGGCGGCAATGGCGCTGATACTTTGGATGGCGGGCCCGGGACGGATACCGCATGCTACTATACCGCCATTACAGTAGACCTGATGACTGGATCGGCGTCCGACGGCGACACTCTTGCTGGTATCGAGGACCTGATCACCTCCGATCAAAATGATGTTCTGCTCGGCAATGGGAGTGCGAATTATTTCTTTAGCGGAGGCGGAGCCGACTATTTGGACGGGAGGGGTGGCACCGACATCTGCGATGCCGAGATTCCGTCGCCGCCCAATGAAACCGACGTCTGTACGACCGCGTGTGAGACGGCGATCAATTGCAATATCCAGTAAACCGCGAGATCACGTCTTGACGATCCTCTTCAGCCGCTGGAGCAGAAGGCGGCTGTCGTAGACGTTGTCGGTGACGACGAACAGCGTCTCGTCCTCCGCCAGAATCCCTCTCACCTCCGGCCAGGCGGCGCTCCTGAGGGCCGCCGCTACGGCCTTGGCCGCCCCCGTGGTGGTGTCGACGACGAGCATGTGAGGCCCGGCGCTGCGTACGTCACGGATGAAGCTCTCCACCTGTCCGAGCGCGCTCTCGTCCCCGCGGGGTTCCGGCGGCCTGTAGAAGCCCTCCCGACGCACGACACCGAGGGCCTCCAGATCGCGGCTGACGGTGGACTGCGTCACCTTGAAGCCCGCCTATCCCCCCCGGGGTGGCACCCATCCGAGAGCGCTCCGTTCAGCTACCTCGTTCTCAACGATTTCTCCATCTCAGTATAGAGACGCCCCGCGGCGCCCTACGCTGCCTTTTTCTGATCTTCTTCCTCATCCCCCGCGTCCTCCTTCTTCTGCCGGGCATCCACCTTCACCTCGCCGTCCGGCTTGTCTGCGGACGCCCCGACGTCCGACGGATCGGCAGTCCCCGGCTTGACCTGCTCGCCGCCAAGCAGCTTCCTCGCCGCCTTGGTAATCGCCGTCACCACCGTATCCGAGATCAGCCCGATCGAGAAGTACACCAGCACGATGATCGGCGGTTGAATCGTTCCAAGAAGGATGAGCAGGTAATAGGTCGCGATGGCCAGGAACGGTGCGGCGACCAGGAACATGTACTGGTCCAGGAGACCCTTACGCCAGGAGCCGTTTTCCTTCTCGGCTTCGTTCCGCTCCTCTCCTTCGCCTGGAGCCGACGCCGCAGGCCGCCGCCACATGAAATTGAAGAAGCCCCTTTGAACCGGCTGCCGCGACTGGAATTCCGGCACCTGGCGGGTCATGTTGATGGCGCCTCCAATGAGGGCCAGGAGGATTACGTAAAGCGGAATCTGGATGCCGCCATTGAGCGAGACAACGCGCAGGACGGGCGCGCCCAGGTCGACGTTCTGCTTCCCCGCGCTGCCGTTCCCACCTCTGGTCTGGGTGACTGTAGCCGGCCCTTCTTCCGACTCGCCGCTCTTGACATATCCTCCCAGGTTGAGCATCCACTCCGGCTTCGAGTTCTCCGTCAGCTTGGCGACGACCAAACCCACCGGGACTCTGCCCGAGATCTCCGGCAGGTCGGGCGCCGCGAGCATCAGGAGTGTCGGACCGACCAGCGCTCCCGCCAGTGAGAGGAAGATTACACAGTAGGAGAGAATGATCGCTATTCGGTTCTTGCCGTAGGTACTCTGGCCGGTGAACGCCCATAGAAAGAGCACCGCGAGCAACAGCACGCAGGCGACGAAGCCCCAGCCCGTGCTGCTTCGGATCCAGGAGGGCAGGTTGTGATTGATGTAGACCGTCTCGGTCAAGGGCAAGCTGACGCCTTGGCCGGGCGCGGGCCACACCTCGGCTAGCACCCGGATGCGGCTTTTCGGATTGAGGACTTGGAAAGCCCGATCGTTATAGACTGAGAATTCGCCCTTCTCGTTCAAATCGGTCAGTGTGCTTTGGCGGAAGCGCTCTCCGACGAGCGAGACCGTCAGCCTCACTTTCCCCCGCCGGACCGGCTGGCCGGCCTTCTGCACCGACCCCCGGATCTCGAACACCTGCGGAGCCGCGTCTTCCTCCTTCGTATTCTTTCCGGCTTCCAGCTTGGCCTCTTCGGCGCCGGGCACGACGGCTTTCAATTCGCCGCTCCCACCGCTGCCCACAGGCTCTTCGGCTTGGGCGACCCCAGTGTTGCCGACAGGCGCGGGTTGCGCCTTGGTTTCTTCCACAACGGGACTCACGAAGCCGGCCGATAAGGCGATCGAGGCCTCTCCCGGCGGCGACGACCGGAGCGCCTGGACCAGGGACGAAACCCCGAGGGTCAGGCCCCAACCCATCAGCCCCAAGAGAATCAGTCCGACGACCAACATCAGATAACCGATCCATTGCTCTCGGTCTGGCATAGCGGATACCTCCTGCAAGTTGGACGGACACAGCCCACACCTTTCCTCCAGCATTGGGATTACCGCAATCGGACCACCATCTCAAGATCCGAGTCCGGCCCCGGACAGGGCCGCATTTGAAGAGCCCGGGGCGGGAGCCCCGGGTAGGGCGAGAGGTGATCTTCAAGCCCTGAAAGGGCGGCCGAGCTCGGTGATTTCGGGAAGAGATCGCACCCCCAAGCTTGGCTACGGTTGCGGCCGCACGGAGAGGAAGAACCTCACCGCGTGCCGCACCCGCGTCCTGACGAGCTTGGCGGTCGACCGGGTAGCGAAAACGACGAGCATGGAGAGATTGAACTGGGTGGCCGGAATGTTGTTGTCCTGAGCTTGGACCCGCAGCTCCGCGTCGTAGATCTCGAAAAGGCCCTGATCGAAGTCGATGATCGTCGCCTCGTCCACCTCCAAATTGTCCGGGTGGGCGGCGCGGTACGCGGCAAGCACCAGGTTGCGGATGTAGTGCATGGTTTTCCTCCGTCACCGGACCAGGCGCAGCCCGATGCCCATCTCGGTGTAGCTCTTCTGGTTGCGGAACTGCCCGTGCGGGTTCACGCCGTTGTAGAAGCGGACGAACGGCGAAACACGGCCGATCCCCGTGCCGCTTCCAGTTTCCTTGATCCCGAAAATCAGGTTCAGAGAAACCTGCCGGTCCTCCGCCGCGTCGGGCCGCGTCTTGTGGTAGTCGTAGATCGTCCGCCACCGCGCTTCGGAGGAGAAATAGAGGCCATAGCCCACGTCGTGCTTGGTTTTGAAAACGCCGTCTCGGCTGACCTCGAGCCCCACATAGGGATCGATCCAGTTCTTCGATTCTGTCACCGGACCACGCCGGGACTCGGTGACGCTGCCCGGCCCGGTCAGATAATAAGTATCCGAAAACGGCAAGGTCATCGTGGCGCCGCCGCGAGCATTCCAAGCGGTTTCCCCGACGGGCCACTCGTACAGGGCGCCGACGTCGAGGAACTCCCAACTGACGTTGATCCGCTCGAACTCCCGCGGGAACGTCCTCTGGCCGACGATCGAAAACTCGTCGCCCAGGTGTGTGCTCTCATGCCCCACGAAGGCGCGCACCGCCCACGCCCTGTCGTTTCCGAGCGCGCCCCGGACCTTGGCCATGAGGCCAAAGCGGTAATCGGTGTTGACGATCGGGGCGGACTCGTCGGCGAAGTCCCCGATCATGTGGAAGTCGATCGGCAGCCAGAACCCGAAACCAATGGCCCCCGGCGTTTCGGGCTCGCTGCGGGAGTCGCGGCCGAAGAGCGGCATCTCGGCCCCCAGATCGATATCCCACACGCGGCGGGGGCTCTGCTTGCTGACCATGAAATCCATGCGGTCCGCCCAGGCCAGCGCGAGAGCGCTGACGTGGGGCTCGCGCACTCCCGCGATCAGCGGTTCGTAATAGCGCCGGTCCTCGAAAGTCCACCACTTCCGGACCTCCGCGCGTGAGCCGGCGGACAGGAGAAGCAAGCCGAGAGCCCAGAAGGCCGCCAAGGGGATAGCGCGTTTCGTTTTCATCGACAGACCCTCTCGCGTTTTCCGTTCCGCCAAAAACGACTTCTCGTCACAGGTAGACGGACCTGGAACGTTCTTTCCCCCATCCACCTCGGACCTCATCGCGTCCCGGCCGAGCCACTCACCGCCCGCTCCGGAGGGCGCGGACATCACACCTTCGCAGACCGGCCCCGGATGGGCCTCATTTGAAGCCGGGGCGTGAGCCACGGGCAGAGAATGGGGAATCTCCCTAAAGCCCTTTAAGGCCGACCTTTGCGCGGCGAAACGGCTGGCACCTCTCGAGGGATTCGGCTGGCACCTATCGGGGGGGCACCTATCGGGCAGCGCAAGGGGAAGAAGCCGTCGCGGTCGCCGGAGATGGTGACGGCGGTCGGTTGACTCGACAGCCGAACTGCCTTACACTTACGTTGTGCAGCAAAGTCGTAACATAGGCAAAACAACTCAGAGGTGCTATCGTGAAAAGACACACTCGGCGGCGCTCCCTTCCATTCTTCCTGGTCCTTCTGTTGGCACCCGCAGTCCATCTCGCGGCGCAGACGTGTCCGAATCCGATTGACGGCGCGAGCTTCTTCGTTACGCAGCAGTATCTGGATTTCCTCTATCGCCAGCCCACGACCTCGGAGTTGAACAGCGGGGTCAACCAGATCAACGCTTGCGGGGGGTACCCGCCATGCGTCTATGCGCAACGCATCATCATTTCTCGCTCGTTCTGGGACCGTTCCGAGTTCCGCACCCAGTCGAGGACCTTCGGGCTCCCGTTGTTTGATCCGCCGGACCTCTATGACAACTGGGATTTCATCGCCCTGTCCTACTACATCTATCTGCAACGGGCGCCGGACGATCCACCGGACAGCGATTACAGCGGCCACGCCTTCTGGCTGAACGATCTGGAGACGTGCATCGATGATCCGCCAGTTGACGTCGACCACTGCTACAGCCACATCGTCGAAGCGTTCCTCGTGTCGTCCGAGTACCGCGCCCGGTTTGGCTGCTAGCGTGCGGCTTGTAGCCAATTTAGTCCACCGAGGGTAGAAGGGGCCGCCAGCTAACCCCGCCTGTCACTCCCGGCATCGGAGCCAGGCGCTGGCGCGCCCCCCCTCCCGTCACCACCGAGCTCGCCCGCGAAGTCGCCGCTTCGCTCACCCGGGCGCGTGGAGCGCGGCGAACTGCCCCCCTAAGCCGAGAAGGGGGGCAGCGCCGTCCGGTCTAGTTGACTCTGTCCTCGCCGAGGAGCTTCAAGACGTGTCCGTTGGCCGAGGCTGCCCCACCCCAACGACCAGAAGGTGATGGAAGTCATTGCCGCTTGTCTATGCTTTTATGAATTCTTGATCCTGAGCTCCATTATCTGTTGCGGATTTTTCACGTGGTACCTTTCCGGGCCACATTCCAGGAGCCCCGTCAGGGGCCATCATCTCCCAGACGGATCGCCGAATCCAAACGAGTCGGAAGTGCCCGAAGCCTTAGGGCGTGGCGGCTATCTCTTTTCCGTTCAGTATCTTGGGATTCGGGTGGCACCTATTCGGACAGGCACCTATCCCCCCGGAGCACTTTTCCCGGGCAGCCTCCTGGACGAGACTAAACTTCAGGAGGTCTGACAGCTTCCCCTTGCCTACGCCCGAACTCAGATTCCCAACCGCTGCAGTACTTCACGCGTTGCAGCGGGAAGGTTGCCACGAATCAAGAGTTCGTTTTCAACAATGATCTGAATGGCACTTGTCCTTTCAAGCAGTCGTTCGATCCTCGCATCTGCGGGATAACCAATTGTCAGTGGCCCCGAGAGTACGACCGCGAAGCGCTTTCCATCACTCCTAATTGCCAGTATTGGAACCTCGATGCCTTCTACCTGAACTTCTTTCTCAAATCGAACATCTTCAAGACCCTGCCGCGAGAGGTCGTTATAGAGCAGAGAAGTCGAATTCTTTAGACGGTGAGGATCAAACGTTGGTAGCTCGCCAGTTGTCAGATACGCGAGAAGCTCCGCACCCACATGTCGGTCAAGCAGACCGTGCTCGAACTTATTCTTAAAGCTCCGCAGGCATCTATAGCAAGAGGCATCGCAATCCTCCGGACAAGTCTTCACAAGTGTTAAGGCGCGCTCAAAAAGTTCCGCACCACGATCGACAAGCTGGCTTGCAAAACCGGCGCCGCCAGGCAGAGTATCATAGAGGAAAATCTCCGCTTCAAGCCCATCACGGCCAACTGGTGTGAGGGCCGGCCTGTATTCAGCCATGAGTTCTCCCGGCTCAATTTCAAGCATCTGACAGGCAGCCTTTGCCAAAGCCTCGCTTACAGTTCTCAATGCCACATCTGTCGGGTAATAGCCGGGCTTGAGCTTTAAAGGCGCTGCGACCCTTAGTGAGAAGAGGGCTATATCAGTTATAAAGTCTGTTCCGAGGACTAGGTGCCTTGTTGTCCTCGTCCCCTCGCAAGTCGGTTCTTTTTCATCAGGATATGGCTTGCGGTGAGGTGCAAACAGCGTGGGATTAGGATCGATACTAGCTTCAATTCGCCCGCACCTAATGCAGTAGGAATAGCCTTCCCTGCGTGGTCCCGTGTTCGACACTAGTAGGTGCTCTCGCTCCCGGAGCATGCGGATGTGATCATTGACGGCGACCCATTGGCTTGCGTCCGCCGGCGTGGGCATTGTGAGCTTTGCGCGCGTTGCGTAGCTGGTTTCTGGCATGTCCTCCGGTGATGTAACCTCTTCAACGTCCACTGGGTGTGCGAAGCCTGGTGGCCGTAGCCAGTAACGCGCCGGGCCAAATGCGTTGTCCGCTCCGCAGGCTCGACAGTCTTGGACCTCACCACGATCGACCTGCCCAACTGGGACTGTCTCTGCAAAGCCGCACTCACTACATTCGAGATACAGACGTCTGGACTCCCATGCCTCATACCGCTCATCAGGAATAGCTGAGTAGATCGCTGCCGATGTGTAGGACTTACCGGAAATCCAAACTTGCTTGCCGGGAGCGTACTGTGTCAATGCGATCGGAAGACCTTGCGAAGGTGCAAAGCGCATAATAGGCCGGAAGCGCGTCGATCGCTCCAGATCAAATACATGGAAAGTAGCAACGTCTGTCGGGAACGCGTATCGCGGAAGAACCCCACGGTAAAGTAGGTGGTCGAGCAACTTCCCGGAGGCAGCACCCTGCCGCGGTCGCTCCTCCCCCTCTTCAAGCGTATTCTCATCTTCGTCGCCCGACCGATCTACCCCTCCTTCTGGACCACTTCGGATTGCAGCGTCCACAGCGGCAAGGCAATCATCCTTCATTTCTGTTATTAGAATGGCTCGATCATCGTCGTTCAGCTCGCTCGGTATCCACAACGCGACTCTCCTTTGGAGTTCCCCCTCGTTCTTAGAAAGCCATTCTTCAAAATCATCTCGATTAAGGACGGCAGCACCAGTACGAAAACCTGAGACGGTACCTAGAACCGAGAAGAGATCATGAGGTTGGGAGGGATCGATTTCGAGGAGTCTATCCTGATGGTAGTTCTGAAGGAGGAACGCTCTGATATGGCGTCGCACGATCTCTCTGTTATCGAGAGTGAGCTTCGGGTCAACTACGGCACCGCGGATCATGCCATCCGGCTCGGTGAAGTAATGCTCATCATGACTATCAACACTGCCGAATGCGACAACTGTAGCCACAGCGTTTCCGCGGCGCCCGGCCCGCCCTGATCGCTGTTGATAGTTGGCGCGGCCAGGCGGCATATTTCGGAGCGCAACTCCTGAAAGCGCTCCGATATCAATCCCAACCTCCATAGTGGTTGTACTCGATAGTACATCGATGGCGGTAGCAGACCCAGCGGCTCTTCCCCACAAAAGAGGAACATCTTGGAATAGCAGCTCATTTTGTTCCGCCTTAGAGAAGACGTCATCGTTCTGGGGAGCGTTGAGCTGAGCCGTATGCTCTGCGGCGATCAATGACATTGGTTGTCGAGGAGGTTTGACTAGAGCCGCCATCACTGGATTTCTATAATAGCCTTTGCGCGCCAAAAAAGCAGGATCTGTATCTGGGTCAAGCGGCACTATCTCGGCGCTGCTACAATCCAGGCAATGCATAAGACCACTGATGGGACGGTGGACTGACTTACAACTAGAACAGCGCACCCAGTCACCCTCGAACAAGAGAGAAAGATCGCCTCCGCGCAGGCGCCTATAGCCGCTCTCCATCTCTTCAGTGAAAATATGGAGCAAGCTTGGCGACCAACTATCGGCGAATAGTTTTCTGGCGGCCTTATTAGTGATGACTTTGTCCATTGCAGAAAACCTACCTTTTTGCCCTCGGACGCTTGCTCCCTGAGTACGAGGTCGCCTCCACCAACCGTGCGGCATAGAATTCAGCCAAAATCCATTGCTTCTCCAGCATCGTAGCCATGCACGCGCAAGGCCGACCTTCGCCTCAGGCGTCTCTGCGACGCCTGGAATGGTCGGGAGCTTTTCAAGGGGAGCTCTATGCTCGCTACGCTCAACAATTGATGCGAGCGCCAAAGCCTCGAGTCCTAGGAAGCGATCCTGAACGGTTTTGATAATACCGCCCAATAATGCTTCCGGTGGCCGCGGGTTTCTCATCTTCATCCAGAGAAACTGGAGGCCAGCGTCGGTGTCCGCTGAACTTTCTCTCATGGCCGCCTCGACAATATCCTCAGCACCAAGGCTTTCGCCGCTCTTGAGCTCTGGGCGCAACCGGACCTCAAGCTTCTTCGACGCCAGCAAGACCGACAAGTACAAATCTTCAAGGCTTAAGAGCGGCTCAAGCATCGAAATTGACTGAAGTCTTCTGTACCCCCAGGCGATAAGAGGCCGCAACGAGTCCCGAGCTGAGTACATCTGAAGATTTGGAGCTAGGCGGGCAGCAACCTGGCGCGAGTCCGAAAAGACGAGAACCTTGCGGCCACGCAAGGGAGCGAAACGGCTGGCTTCGACCGGTCCTGGAGGTTGAATCTGAATTTGCCTTGCCACAAGTGCCTGAAATGGCTCGTCGCCCTTCGTCTGATGATCCTGGACAGTGGAGCGTCCAAAGCGGGCCTGCTCACCGCAAACCGCACATGGCACAAATTGGCCGCGCGATTCAGGACTGGTAGCTACATCTCCCTCATCAGCCGTAAATGGTGTGATACGGTCGTGTCGGAGATAGACGCGACGTATCCGGTTACTGAGCACGTTTGGATTTAAACGGCCAGTCTCCAGGTCATAGTCGGCCGGTTCCACAACGCTCGCTTGAGGAGGCTCTTCAAGCAGTAAGTCGAGGGGTAGGAGAGGACTGGTCTCCCCACCCGGCATGCGCAAACGCCGCCCTGGCTCCGACCACAGTGCTGTCGGATAGCCCACATCATCAGTATAGGCCCTGGCGTAAGCTGTTCCGCAGTAACGGCAAGTATATAGCTCGAGCACCCGTGCTCCGCAGTCGCAGCGTTCCCTGGGCTGGCTATACATTCTGCCGCAGATATTGCTTCGCTGATGTACGGTAATTTCTGCGCATGACGGATCCATGCATACCCATAGCCCGGGCAAGCCGCGGAAGAAATTATGAATACGGCAAGGAAGGAGCCCCGGCTCTTTGGAATCCGTACGCGCAATGCTTCCAAGGGCCATAAGTACGGTCGCACCCCTGTCGGCAATAGCGCGGTTTGCTGTAGGGAATAATGCGTGCCCAAGCTCCTCGACCGGGCGCGCTTCCTTCATTGTTATGTTGACCATAAGTCCCATAGGAGGGAAGTCAACCAACGCGTTATATAGATCGCGCCCAAGGTCCTGGCTGGCTTCTATCCGCCGATACTCCAGAAAGGGGCGCACAGTCCTGATCCTATCCGAGTCGCTGCCAGCTGCGTAATATTTACGGAGGTCTATTCCGGCCAGAACTTCGGCATCCCGCGTCGAGCCCTGGGATGCGTGTGTTCTAAGGTCGAGGCTTCCGATTAGAGCCTTGAAGGTATCGTCCGGAACCCCAGCAAGCTGTGAACCAAACTTCGGCGCGTATTCCTTATCCTTGAAGCTTGCCGTGGCGCAGATGACCTGAAATCGAGCCGCAGGGATTTCAAGCCGATCACGCAAACGCCGGAGTAAGAGTCCGACTTCTGCCCCTGCGGCTCCTCTATAGAGGTGTGCCTCATCGAGAACGACCAAGAACTTCTCCTTGCGATTCTTCGCCAGCCACTCGCGCGTCCGCTCAAAAATGTGACGTTCGATCGGCCGCATTAACATGTACTCCAGCATGGAGTAGTTCGTCACTAGGAGATCAGGCGGCATAGCCTGGACTTCATGACGTGTCAACAACTCAGAATCGTCGGGCAGAGTTACGGCCCGTCGGAATTCGCCTGTTTTGCGATCTTGCCAGTCGCTACCCTTTTCACCAAACCAAGCCGCCAAGTCTGGCTTCGCTGGCCATTTCCCCTTGGCCTTCAAGAGGCCTAACAGGTGCTCGGCTTGCTGCTGTTCCTCGGAGTTTGGGCCGTCTGCGCGCCGCTGAATTTCGACATAGAAGTCATCAAAAGCCCTGAGCTTTGTAGAGTCGCGCTGCCTAGTGCGAACACCAGCATAGGGAGTTCGACTAGTGTAGCGGGCAAATCTCGGAGGGCGACCAGACCATTTCTTAAATATTTCAACCACCCGCGGATCCCCAAAGAGAGACCGCAGACGTCCCAACTGGTCATTCACAAGAGCGTTCATTGGGTAGAGAATGAGTGCTCTAACGGCGGTCTGTTCAGCGAATGACGCGGGATTTGCCTTCGCTTCGCAAGCCAGTTTTCCCAAAATAGGAAGCAGGAACGACTCGGTTTTTCCCGAACCGGTCCCCGTCATGATGAGAACGTTTCGGCCTTCAATTAGGGTGTAGCGAATAGCCTCGGCTTGATGCTTATAAGGTGGATCGTAAATGAGTTTTCGACCACCGTTGGTATTGGATAGCAGCGTATAAACCTCTAGCGCAGCATCCGGAAGCCCCTCCATCTGATGGAACTTCTCGCCAAGCTGATACCGTGGCGTCGATTCTATGTAGGGCACTTGAGAGATGACCCCTCGCCGCTCGAGCAACTTACGCCTCTGCTCAATGAGCGCCGGTGCACTTATATGGTATGTGGCTTCAATATAATCACGCAACGAGTCGTGAAGCTGCCTGACTGTCTCTTGTGCGGTCTGAAACATTTCGGATTTCCCTTCATCTGGGTTATTCGCGCCGCCTCAACCACAAACGCGTACGAAGAAAGTCCTCCTCGGTCGCTAGTTCGATCTCCGGAATCCAATACGAGAATAAGCATTTCACTCGTGGCCCTGGGTGGCCAAAAAGCATCAGGCGCCGCTGCGCCCATAGAGGTAAAGGAGAAAAGAAATCGAGATAAGCTCCATCGGGCATCCTTCGCCGACGATACTCCTGGGGTGTCCCCCTATTGTAATCAATCGCCATTTGTAGATACCACGCAACGTCGCAGCCACGCCAGCGCGTTCCCTTAAGCGGGAAATCGAGCAACTTGGTGACAGTACCATTCTCAAGCATGACGTATGCCCAAAGCGGCGAGCCGTATGCCTGCGGACGTCGTGCGACAAAACTACCGCTCTCGCTCCTCGGAATAATCCAACGCCCAGAGTAGTAATCAACCGTTCGGAAAGGATCGAGTATCACAACATCATCGATGGCCCCGCTTGGAGGTTGGCGCATCAGGCGCCCAAGCATGGTATCCCTCAGGCCGGCGGCGGACTCTTGCTTCGGCGCCTTGAGCCAAGCATTCTCGGAGAGTTGAAGAAGCCCAAGATCCCGCAACGTTGCCGGCAAATCCTCTGAACCCTGTGGTCTGATGACCCGTGTGAGACCCTCATGTACGACACGCGCTCTGAGGGATGCTGGCAGCGGCGTCGGCTCGTCTGGCGCAATGCCGGTAAGGTACAGACTTCCGCTTGGTCTTACAACAAACCCAGGAGGTGCTGCAAAGAGCCAAGCGCCCTTAATCGGAAGAGTATCTACTGTGACTTGGCTTAGCTCTAGGAGATCGCCGACAACGATTAAGCCTTCCACCGCTTCATCTGCACGCTTCGCCAACTCGTCGGCGTCCTCGTCCAGGTACTGAAGGCTTTCCAACACCGCAGCGCGAAGCGTCGCTGGTGAGCACGGACAGAGAATACCTGCTGTGCGTCGAAGTGTAGCTCCCAGAAAGGCTTCATCAATGAGGCGGTCAACGCCTGAAGGAAGGCCGAGCGCTTCCCTGCTACCCTTCAGTGCACTCTCTATCGAGACTTCTGTGATTGCCATTCCCACTTCGGAAAAAATCCGGCGTCCCTTCTAGTGTTACTGGTCGCAGTTAATAAGGCTAAAAGTCTTGCTCCGCGCAGCATTTGGGTCTTCCCGAGGACCTGCCGTAGGTATCCGTCAAGCTCTGCAGCAGCCATAGATGAAAGTTGGTGCGGCTGACTTGCGAGCTTTAGGGCAAACTCGCAGAGACTAGGCATCGAACAAATACGGTAATGCGCAGCTGCCTCTGTAAACCACCGAGCACTGCGACCCGAGCCAGGCTCCACTTGCTTATAGCCGCGGCGTAGGGCGGCCGCGAACTCTGCCGGCCCCCCGACCGACCGCTCGAGTTGCTGAAGAGCGTATTCTGACCGTGGGTTCGCTCGATAGGCAGCTTCCGTTTTACTCCATCTGCTTCCACAAATCATTTCATAAAACCGTTCCAGGAGCCTCTCCATTACACGATCCCGCCGCATTCCAGCTAGCGGACCGCCAAGGCGTGCCTCATTCCAAAACCCCAATAGACGAAGAATCCGCGCGACCTCGATGGGACTGTGGCTGACACCATTCAGCTCGGGTTCTATAATGAGATCCTGGAGACCTCCGATGTGGGGTGTACTAGCCACGAGTAGATCCAAAACTTCTCCTTGCTGAGCTATGAAGAGCCCTCCCGGAGGCACGGGTTCGGACCCCACCAGAGCACTTTCAATGGCGATGCGTATTGGCTTGGTCGGTCTGGAGAAACCGAGAAACTGGCATTTCGTCTCATCGTCCCGTCCAGTTTCGTCGACCAAACGAATAGACATAGTACGATGACCGACCCGACAAACCCACCGTAGAGGTTTTAAGTCTCTCTCTAGTCTGACGACATACTCCCCAAGTTCTTCGCCTCTGATTACGAAGCGGCCAGAAGTCGCTTCCAGGTAAGTCCACTCACGGCGAGTATCCCCTACGAATTGGTTGAATTTTCTTTGCCATACCTCTTCCGTAACCGGTAGAGGGAAACTACCAATCTCCTCCGAGAGGAGGTCGGCGCCGCTTGAGTTAGCCAGAGTCATAGAGCATGTAACCTGGCGCCCCTCGGGGCCGAGGACGGCAACACCTACTTTCCCTTCCCAGAACATGTCCAAAGTCGGGTCAAATGGATCAAGAGTGACAGCAAGACCGGAGTGGGATGTCGTGCCAGGTCTCCAGGGTTCGGGCTCACGCACGTTAAGAGTGACGATACCCACCACTGGGGGCGAGGACAGTGGCGTGGTTGACAGAGCACTTCGCCTCACCTTAACCGAGAGTTTATGTCGCCCAGCTGGGAGCTGAGGTAACCTCACGAAAATCGGATTGCCGACCTGACTTGTCTCAATGACAGTTTCTGCATCGTCGTTGAGACAAAGCACAAAGGCTTGGACAGGATGATCATGCACGATACCGAAGCACGGTCTCTCTGTAGTAAGCCACTCACTATGTCCTTCGCCGTCCCAGCCGCGCCCGGAAAGTCCAGCGGGCCAGATCCGGATTGTTCTAGCGACTCGCAGCCCGAGTTGCTGAAGCCAATTGATGTCTTGGGTAGTCACCGTCTGGGGTAACGACAGGAGCCCCGCGCTTATACCGGCACAATCTACAATGCATGGGGAGAGAAGGTGGTACTCTTTAGGGAGCTGCCCTTGACTCAGAATGAGGTATTCCCGCCCGGGCCTAACCGTTTGCCCCATGACCTCGCGCGCAATGCGGTCTGGTCCGATACGGCAGATCCAAACCTGACTAGGCTTCAAACGGCACTCGGCGCCAAGGAGGTGATCGAGGGCGGCATTCGGCTGCTCAAAATGAAGCAAGCGCTGGGCTGTGCCAGGCCAAGTTTTGAGAATGCGTCTTTGGACACTGGACAATAACGCACTGGCTGGTCTCCATGTGTCTACTGTCCCAGTGATCCTGAATCTGGTATTTCTAAGAAATTCTCCGAAATCCGTGCTCAATCTGGCTACGCCGGCAAAACTGGGAACTTCAACAATAACAGACCACGTATGATCTCCGGAAGGATGAAGCAGCAGGGTTGGCCTGACACTTGGAGCCACTCCTAGGGAGAATTTGCCCGGAAGCTGTGCTTCCCTAACGCCGTTAGCAGATGTTGAAACCCGAGCCGCTCCCTTGAAGCGGTCGGCGACAAAGTCTCGCGCTTCTTTTAGCCATTCCCGAGCGTTTTGTACATGCTCAAGATCAGATACAACCCTTTGTAATGTCGGAGGGTAGATAGGCTCGGGACTTCCCGTCCTCTTATCTCTCAGTAGGGCGAGCACGATCCGACCCGCCAGCTCCTCCTGCTCAAGAAAGCCGCGGAACCGGGAGGACGCATCCCAGGCATTGGCAGCCAGTAAATTTCCTACGTCTGTGGCATTCAGCGCTTCCAATCCCGAAAGTTGATAGCGCAGATCGTAAAGAAGTTTGGCTAGTTGCAGTTGAAGATATTTCGGCAAGATCGCGTGCGTGATTGGCCACGCGATGATTGAGAACCACTCTGCCCAAAGGCCTGACGGTTCAACTCCATTGAATTCCTCCTTAAATTTGTTAAACCAAACACGAAGCTGTTTCCGGTTCCCATTTTCACGCCATCCCGGTGTCCGCCTTTCAAAGGTGAACCAGTATTCGTCTCCATCATAGTCATAGCCAATCTCAGTCGCATAGACGACCCAGAGGAGCCAATGTGGTCCCAGACGCACACCGGCCGCCAACTGTGAATGCAGGAGTAGAGTCACCTCTTGGAGCTCCTCTTCGCTCAGATTGTGTTCCAGAGCAAATAGCGGGAGCCCAGAGCTTGCCCTGGCAGCTGCGACTGAGGCAAAATGCGCCTGCAGTCGTTTCTGCCATTCTCCTAGAAGCATAACTTCAACCCGTGGCAGACAATCTAGAAGTCTTAGAATGTTGACCGCCAAGCAAAGGCTTTAGATCCTCAGCCTTCCAAGTACGGTACTCTTGCCTCCGTTGTGATCGCGGCAACATCCACCGCTTGATCGCTAAATGAGCAATGTCAGCCGCATTCAAGAGAGAAGACAGATTAGGCTTACCCTTACCGGTGCGCAGCAGCCGAAGCGCGTTGTCTGAAAGTTGAGAAATGAAAACCTCGCGCTGGATGCCATGTCGTAACATGTCCTCCCGAAAGCCAAGAGCCGAGAGCGCAGCCCGCGTTGTGCGCAGGCGCCAATTGGGTCCTTCTCCAAAGCGATGCAGGTCCGCATACGGGTGACCGACGTCGCGAAGATAGGAGCGCAAATCCTCAAAGAGGCCATTCGGGATATGGAAGTGCCCCCAGCCACCTGTGTAACCAATCGACCTAAAGTAATAGATACCTCCCAACTTGAGCCTATTGTAAATGGAGGAACGGCCCATCGAAGATGACGTCGTTACCGCAAGAAGGCGCGCTCTCTTTTCCTGTTGCGATATTATGCCTGCTGTGCTTCCATAGGTTCTGGCGAAGTCGTCATAGATATCTCGGCTACGAACTAGACAGGCCACCAGTTTGCCCCCGAGAAGGGCATTATATGGCGGAATTGCGCCAAGTACGTATGCGTCCATGACATTAACAAGGCGCTCGCTACGAGCTTGTACATCCCAGTCAATTAGGTTGTCTCTGACAGACAGATTGAAGACTGGATCGCCGATCGCGATCAAACCGATGATCTTTCCGTTGTGGTTGTCCCAAACCAAATACCTTAACCGCCGACCAAATCCATTTGAAACCGGAACAGACCAAGTCAGAGAGGCTAGGCGGAAGAGGTCCCCTTCGCGAGTGTCACTCGCGATTTTCTGAAGTACCGGCTTTATCCGCGAGGGATCAACATCCTCTCCGGAGGCGAAATGCTTTATGAGTTTAGGGTAACGATCCGCAATGAAACGTCGGCTAACGGCTAGTCCATCGGCGCGCTGAGCCTTGTGAACTGCTCGGACCACATCTTTTCCTACTCCGGGGGGCACGAGTACGCCGCCGTCGGCCCTTCGAAAACCTAATGCATATAGGTGGCGCCGAAGGCGTCTCTTTAGGCTTGCCTCACGGATCGAGACGCTGACGACCCCGTTGTTTCTCTTCCTCATTGCTCTCTCCGCCGCTCTCCATAGGTCGCTCCGCGGAACGGAAGGCGGATGGCAACCGTAAACAGGATGTTCATAGTTTAGCGGAAATCTGGACGGGCGTCATCTACTCCAGACTAACCTGGGCCTCGGAGGGAGGTGCGGTGTCATCTTTCCCCGCAAACATCAGGCGGAGGTGCCAGGTGTTCGCCAGCATGTCTGCCGGAAACCACGGTAAGACGGCATTCACCCCAGAAACCTCACATCCCCATGCCACGCCAGCCGGTTCGGCTGGCTGGCGGGATCCCCGGGGAGCCAGATCCGCTGGCCGTGGAAGGGGAGGTAGGGCTCGCCGTTGTCGAAGTCGTCTTTGAGGCGGCGGCTGACGAGGAAGCGGCCGTCGGGGGTCACGGTGACGTAGCCCTTGTCGAAGAGGCGGTGGACGTCGGTGCGCAGGAGGAGGCCGTTGTCGAGACGGTGCTGGCCTCCTTCCTTCACAGGAAGGATGTGCGCGGCGTCCAGGGTCGGGAGGGCCTTCTCCCCCGTCACGGCGCAGCGCCGGCGGTAGTTGTCCAGGGTCAGGAGTTGGAAGGTGCCCTGGCCCAAGCGCCGCCGGGTCAGGACGGGATCACCCCACATCGCGGTCTCTTCCTCCCGGCAGCGAGAGGTAGCGGACGAAGAAGCCGCCGCCCACGATGTAGCTCTGGGGATGGTGGAGCTTGAAGAGGAGGATCTCGCCCGGCTCGAGGGCGCGGAAGGTCCGCTCGCCGCTCGGCTGCCAGAAGTTCACCTCGTCGACCGGCGCCAGGCTCCGCAGATAGCGGAACCAGTCGTTGTCGGTGACGGCGATTCGAAGGCGCATTGGGGTTTTCCGCGGGCAGGACAACGAAGCTCCATCTGGGGATCGAAACCCTCCCAGGCTGACGGAGCTCGACCTGGAGTCCACGGAGTGACCCTGGAGCCATGGGTCTGCTCCAAGGGGCGCCCGCGGCTACCCATTGGCCTACGGGATTTCTCCAGGGGTGCGGGCACTTTCCCTTGAATCTACGGCAGCTTCCCTTGGGTCTACGGCATTTCCCCTTGGGGGGAAGCTCACCTTCCCCTCCTCCTACGCCACCTTCCCCTCCTGCTACGCCACTTTCCCCGAGGGGGAAGCTCACCTTCCCCTCCTCCTACGCCACTTTCCCCTCCTCCTACGCCACTTTCCCCGGAGGGGAAGCTCACCTTCCCCTCCTCCTACGCCAGCTTCCCCTCCTCCTACGTCACTTTCCCCGAGGGGGAAGCTCACCTTCCCCTCCTCCTACGCCACTTTCCCCTCCTGCTACGCCACTTTCCCCGAGGGGGAAGCTCAGCTTCCCCTCCTGCTACGGGGCTTTCTCCAGGGGGAAGCTCAGCCTCCCCTCGTGCTACGGCAGCTTCCCTCCAGGGGAAAGGTCTATGACCGGCCGCCTTCGCCCGGGCATGAATGCCCGGGCTACCTTGCGAGGAAGGTTTTCCCCCACGAGGGGGAAGGGTTCCCCCACGAGGGGGCGGTTTTCCCCCTCAGGGGGGCAGGGCGCCCCCTCAGGGGGGAAGGAAGCCCCCTCGAGGGGGCAGAACGGCCCCTCAAGGGGGCAGAACGGCCCCTCGCGGGGGAGGAGCGCCCCCTCGGGGGGGAGGAACGCCCCCTCAAGGGGGAGGAACGCCCCCTCAAGGGGGAAGGACGGCCCCTCAGGGGGGAAGGACGGCCCCTCAGGGGGGGAAACGCCCCTTGCAGATCCTCCTCCCCGCCGAGACGGCGCTGCTCGGCTCGGCGATGGGGTTCTATTACGGCTCGCAGAAGGCGCGGGATGACAGGCGCGCCTCGATCTCGCCTCCGCGCAACCGGCGGGAGTCGCAGCGGAGGAGCTTCGCCGCAGGCGGCATCCGCTTCGCGGCTTCCGCGGTATACTGAAGCACATCCTGTCTTGGATCGGATACCGCGGACCGGCCGGGCGCTTCCCCGCCGGCCGCACCTGAAGGAGAGCGCCGATGGAATTCATCGTCGTACGTTACCGCGACTCCAGGGACGTCTTCGTCGACGGCATGCAGATGGGCAAGACGGACGAGACGCTGCGAGTGGAGGCCGGCAGGCATACCGTCGACCTGGGAGAGCCCGAGAATTACACGCCCAAATGGCGCCGGCCGGACATCCAGGACACCACCTCGCTGTGTCCCCTGGAGGTGACCTTTGAGCCGGAGTGATTGGCTCCGGATCAAGGGGCTGCTCCTCGGCGCTCTCGCGCTGCTGGCCGGCGGCTGCGCTTCCGCCAAGATGAATCCGGCGCTGAAGAGCATCGACGTGAAGTCCGGCTACCGGTTCCAACCGCCGCCGGCGGCGGGCAACTCGGAGAAGCTGTTCGTCATCCTGAGCTTCTCGGGCGGCGGCACCCGGGCGGCCGCGCTCTCGTACGGCGCCATGGAGGAGCTGAAGCGCACCACCATCAAGGTGGACGGCGAGACGCGGCGGCTGCTCGACGAGGTGGACGTGATCTCCTCGGTCTCGGGCGGCAGCTTCACCTCCGCCTACTACGGCCTCTATGGGGAGCGCCTGTTCGAGGATTTCGAGAGCCGCTTCCTCAAGCGCAACATCCAGGGCGAGCTCGTCCGCCGCTTCCTGTCGCCGTGGAACTGGCCGCGCCTGTGGTCGCCCTATTTCGACCGCATCGATCTCGCGGCCGAGACCTACGACCGGCGGGTCTTCGACCACCGGACTTTCCAGGACCTGGTGGCGCGGAACCGCGCGCCGCTCATCGTCGTCAACGCGACGGACGTGGCGCGGGACAGCCGCTTCGAGTTCACGCAGGACCAGTTCGACCTGCTGTGCTCGGACCTCTCGGGCTTTCCCGTGTCGCGCGCGGTGGCCGCCTCGTCCGCCGTGCCGTTCGTGCTCTCGCCGATCACGCTCAAGGCCTATCCGCGGAATTGCGGCTACACGGACCCGATCTGGCTGATCAACGCGCGCGAGGAGCGGCAGGCGGGCTCGCGGCGCTTCTACCACGCGCAGCAGGCCGACGCCTATCTCGATCCCAGGACGCAGTACGTCCACCTGCTCGACGGCGGCCTCGCCGACAACATCGGCCTGCGCGGCCCGCTGCAGATGCTCTCCTCGACGGACAATCCGCGCAGCGCGGCCCCGCGGGGCGAGGCGGATCCCGACCGCAGCATCCTGCAGAAGATCAACCTCAAGAAGGTCGAGACCATCCTCGTCATCGCGGTCAACGCCAAGACCAGCTCGCAGAGCAAGATCGGCGAGCGCCGCAACGCGCCCAAGATCCTGCAGGTGAGCGGCGCCGTCACCGGCGGGCCGATGGGCAACTACTCCTACGAGACGATCGAGCTGCTCAAGGAGAGCATGCGCGAGTGGACGACGGACGTCCAGCAGGTGGAGGGCTGCTACGAGCTGTTCCAGGAGAACTGCCGGGAGGGTGAGCTGCCGCGGGAGACCCTGCAGAAGGTGACCTACTACCCGGTGGAGCTGACCTTCGAGTCGATCGAGGACAAGACCCGGCGCGAGCGCCTGCAGTCGATGCCGACGTCGTTCACGCTCAAGCCCGAGCAGGTCGACGAGCTGGAGGCCGCCGCGAGCGAGCTCCTCGGGCAGAACCCCCAGTTCCAGAAGTTCCTGGCGGCGTTCAAACCGTAGATCAGGAAAAAAATGATCTGTAGGGGCGGCCCTGCGTGGCCGCCCTGATTTGGTGAATCCCTCCTGATTGGAAACACCCTGTAGGGGCGGCCCTATGTGGCCGCCCTGATTTGGTGAATCCCTGTCCTGGTGAACGCGGGCCCGCCCCCCTCCCAGGGCGGCCACGCAGGGCCGCGCCTACAGATCCCCTGGGTGATAGGCCAGGGCGGCCACATAGGGCCGCCCCTACAGATCAGATATCCGCCGGGTGATAGGCCAGGCTGGCGCCGACCCAGGTCTTTTCCTTGTTGAAGTCGACGCCCATCATGCGGCCCTTGCTCATGCGGACGAGGTTGTTGACGAGGCGCGGGCGGTCCTGCCAGAGGAACATCATGCGGATCTCGGCCTTCGCCGGCTCGCCGGGGGTCTCGATGGCGGCGGCGTAATCGACCTTGCGCTGCAGGATGAAGTCCTCGGGATCCGGCAGCGAGCGCAGGCGCTCCGCCGTCGGCCCCATCTCGACGCCCAGGCCGGCGAAGGAGTAGAGGGGCTTCAGCACGTAGCTCTCCAGGTCCTCCGGCAGCTCCGCGAGATCGCTGACGAAAGAGGCCGGCGGGCACCAGCGGCTCTTGATGAAGGGGAGGGAGAACTTGCTGATCTTGAGGTACCAGTTGGGATGGCCCACCCAGGTGACGTCGAGGTCGCGATGGAAGACGTGCGAGAGGTCGACGCCCTTGCGCTCCACCTCGTCGAAGATCACCCGGTTGTAGACGCGGTGGATGGGCACCTCGCGGCCGCCGTGCGGATAGAAGAGCCGGCCGCCGCGCTCGACGACGTCGGTGGCGCAGACGGTGCGGATGCCCAGGAGCTGCTCGGTGACGCAGAAGTCGATGCGCGTCTTCTGCCGCTCGGGCTCAATCTCCAGCAGGACGACGTTCTCGGGATCGCAATCGCCCACGATGACGTCGCGCAGGAGGGCGGGATAAGTCTCCGCGTCGAGGCCGCTGAAGTAGGGCGTGAAGTCTTCCGGGATGGCCGGGAAGTGGCGGCGGAACTCCTTCTCGAGGAGCCACTGGAAGCCGTAGAGGGAGGGGAAGCCCTGGAGCTCGATCAGGCGCGGCGTGAGGTTGCCGTCCTCGCCGCGCACCAGGGCGAAGTCCACCTGGAGGAAGACGGTGTGGCCCTCCTCCCCCGGCACGGCGAGGCCCGGCGGCACGGCGCGATCGGCGAGCTTCAGGTAGTCCGCGGAGGTCACCGCGGCGAGCACGTCGTGGGAGGCCTCGATCAGCTCGCGGGTGAGCGCCGCGGGAAGGAAGATGGGCGTCTCGCTGATGCGGAAGACCGAAGGGCACCCGCCGTCGCGCTCCAGGTCGCGCACCATCTGCTGGTAGCGCTCCTCCGTGAAGGCGGCGTTATAGGCGCGGCGGACGGCGGGGATCATGGCGGAGGGGGATTGTAACGGAGCCGGCCCGCTCCGCGCCTACCCCAGGAAGATGCAGCGCGAACGCTCCATCTCTATTCCAAGAAGGAGGGTGCCTTCCATGAAGAACCTTCTGTACAAGACGGCGTTGGTTGCGGCGGTTCTGCTGGTCTGCCCGCTCGCCGCGTCGGCTCAGAAGGCAGGCTATGACTTCCTGCAGACCCCGCCCCAGGGGGCCATGATCGACCTGAGCAAGGTCGTCTGCCCCCCGAACTCTCCGCCGACGTGCAAGCCGTTCCCGGGCATCGCCGTGCAGCCGCAGAAGATCCCGCTCCAGGGCGTGCCCATCTGCCCCTGCACCGGCGCCACCGACACCATCATGCACCGGACGCAGGACGCGGTGAACGGCAAGATCCCCGTCACCGTGGTGGCGCTGTTCATGAAGAACAGCGGCGCCGTCTCCCTCAACGGCTCGCCGGTCGACGTCTACGTCACCATCAACAACTCGAACGGCGTGATCAGCAAGAGCGCCCTGCCGCAGCTCGATCCGCTGCCGGCGTCCACCGGCACGCTGATGGTGCACGGCAACACGTTCGATTCGTCCATCCACGTCGTCGCCGACGTCATCGTGGTGGCGAAGGGAGACGGACCCAACGCGCCGCCCAAGCTCCACCAGCGCGGCCCCGAGGTGGACCTGAAGTCGACCAACTCGCCGTGGAGCAAGACGCCGCCCGCCGGCTATCCCGCCGATTGCTTCTTCCCGGGCAATGGGTTCTATCCCGGCGGCGCCGTGTCGGAGACCGCGCCTTCGCACGCCCATCCGGTGAAACCCGCCGTGGACCGCGGGGGCTTCATCGAGCAGCCGTCCTTCGCGGGAAACTGCGCGCAGCGGCCGCCGGGAACGGTGTGCGCGGAGTTCGCGGACCATTACATCTGGCTGATCGACGAGCCGGTCACCGGGGATGCGAAGAATGGGGACATCGAGTCCATCATCGGTGACAAGAGCATCTTCCTGCACATCCTGAACACCAAGAAGGTGAAGAAGGTGCCCCAGTAAGCGGTCTGGATCTCGCGGCCGTGCCGTCACCCGTCTCGTTCAGGTGGGTGGCGGCAGGGCCTTCGTCCACTCGGCCTTGAGCTGCTCCAGGTTCCAGAGGAAGTCGCGCGGCATCTGATCGCGCGCGCCGGCGAGGGCCAGATCGAGCTGCTCGAGCGCCTCGCCGATCTCCCCCTGTTTCTGGAGGAGCTTCGCCTTGACCTCGTGGTACCAGAAGCCTTCCTGGAGCGCGTGCGCCTTCTCGATCCATCCCATGGCCTCGTCCAGGCGCTGCTCCGCGAACAGGGCGTACTGGGCGGCTTGCAGGTAGTCCGACCACTCCGGCTTGCCGGCGAGGGTCTTGTCGATCTGGGACCAGACGGCTTCGTCGACGTCGGTTTCGACGGTGAACGGCACCCTCACCGTGTCCCAGGCCATCTCGACGACGGCCTTGCTCCGGCTCTGCGGATCGATCGCGAAGCCCATCCATTCGATGAAGGGTCCGCTCCGCGGCTGGACGTCGAAGCGCAGGAGGTCCTCCGCCGGCTTGTAGCGGAAGGCGCCCCACTGCTTGGCCTGCTTGTTGAGGATCAGCGTCCAGCGCTCCGGGCCCGGGATGGCGAACAGCGCGTAGGTGCCGGCGGGGACGCCGCGGCCCTCGACCTTGACGTCGGTGGCAAATCGGATGGTGGTGGCCTCGTTGGCGCCCAGGCGCCAGACCTCGCCCCAGGGCAGCATGGCGCCGAAGATCTTCCGCCCCTTGACGCCCGGGCGGTGATAGGAGATCTCCACCTCGGTGAGGCCCACGACCGCCTTCACCGAAGCCGCCGGGCTGACCGGAGGGAGCTGGATCTGGGCCTGTGCGGAGCCCAGGACGCAGAAGGAGCCGAGGGAGAGGACGCGGAGAATCCGACCTGTCTTTCGCATGGAGGGATCTACGTCGTGGCGGGCGGGAGGTTGCGGTCCAAAACGTCGGCACTTCCTTGTAACTGCCGACATATTGGGCTACCCTCGTTCTGTGGAAAGACCCATTGGAAGTCGCAAGCGGACCGCTCCGCCTCAACTCAGCGCAGTGTTTCGCCCCCGGGACCTGCAAGCTCGGGGAATTCCGCGCAGCCGGCTTCGCGGCTGGCTCCGGCAGGGAACAGCCGAGCAGGTTGGGAGAGGCCTCTACCGTTTTTCAGAGGCCGCGCCGAGCGAGCACGAGACCATCGCCATGGTCGTAGCGCGTGTGCCGCAGGCCGTCGTATGTCTGTTCACCGCACTCCGCGTATATGGTATCGGTACCCAGGCGCCCCGAGAAGTCTGGATCGCCATCGACCGAAAGGCGCGAAAGCCCCGGCTCGAAGGTCTGCCCGTCCGCGTCGTGCGCTTCTCCCGGCCGATGCTGAGTTATGCCGTTCAAATGCTCGAGATCCAGGGTATCTCGGTGCGTATCACTTCGCCCGCACGGACAGTCGTGGACTGCTTCCGCTACCGCAACAAGTTTGGCCTCGACGTGGCACTTGAAGCACTGCGTGACGCCCTCGCCACTCGACGCGCCACCCCTGCCGAGATCATGCGCATCGCCGAGGTCGTACGTATGCGGCGAGTGATTCAGCCCTACGTGGAGGCGGCTGTCTCATGACACGACCACCGCGAAATCTCGCAGCCTCCGCTCGAGCCCGGCTCTTCCAACGAGCTCGTGACCGCGACGAAGACTTTCAACTGACCCTGCAGCGTTACGCTGTAGAACGCCTGCTTTTCCGGCTCGCGCAGTCACCTTACCGAAACCGTTTCATCCTCAAGGGAGCAATGCTCTATGTGGCATGGAGCGAGGAGGCTTACCGACCGACTCGGGATCTCGATCTGCCTCGGCCACGGTCCCGCTCAAACGAGCGCGGTCGCAGCCTGTTTTCGGACGCTCTGCTCTCTGGAAGTTGAGGACGACGGGCTGCTCTTTCTTACGGACAGCGTGAAGGCTGAAGCAATTCGCAAGACTGAAGAGTATGGAGGAATCCGCGTACGGCTCGAGGCGCGCCTCGCCGAGGTACACATCAATCTTCAGGTAGATATCGGCTTTGGCGATGCGATCGTACCTGCCCCGCAGGAGCTTGACTTCCCTACTCTCCTCGGCGGCCCTGTGCCCCACATCCGCGCCTACACGCGCGAGAGCGTCGTGGCGGAGAAGCTCCACGCAGCAGCGCTGCTCGGAGATGCGAACACCCGCATGAAGGACTTCTATGACCTTTTTACGCTGCCACGACTCTTTTCGTTCGACGGACTTACGCTGAGCAAAGCCATCGCTGCGACTTTCGAGCGCCGCAGCATGCCGCTTCCGCGTTCGCTCCCTATTGAAGCAGACTTCTTTGCCGCCGATGTGCGTGCGGGTCAGTGGCGTGCTTACCTGGAACGCAACCGCCTAGACCAGACGTCAAGGGACTTTACGGTCGTCGGAGAAGCTCTGCAGGGATTCCTTGCCCAGCCCTACAACTCGCTTGTGGATGGAGATCAGTTTCTGGCTTCATGGCCGCCGGGTGGACCATGGAGATGAAAACCGCAGAACTGCGATAGTGCCTCTCCCAGGGCGATCCAGCCCGGCGCCACCCGGCCTCCCTGCTTCCTGATTGACCGCTCAGAGCTTCGCCGCCAGGACGTCCACCTTCTAGATGGCGGGCGGCTGCGCGAGGAGCTCCGGCGCTTTCGCCATCAGCGCCGCGGCGACACGGCCCGTGAGGTGCGCCTGGCGGCCCGCCTCATCCGGGAAAACGTCGAAGATGCCGAAGGTCGAGGGCCCGAGCTGGATCGCGAACCAGGAGACCGTCGCCGGCTCCTCTTCGACGATCGCCAGGCCGCCGCGCAGGAAGCTCGCCACCTCCTCTTCCTTGCCGGGTTTCGCCTCCAGCCGAACCAGCAGTCCCACATGAACCTTGTCCGCCATCTGCCGCCTCCTTTCTCAGCGCGCCTTCACATTCTAGCCGGAAGGCGCCGCCACCCAATCCCCAATCTCGGCGAACACTGGAGACGCGCTCCCCATGCTAGGCTTCGCCCACTCAGTCGCACCGCCAGCTTTCTGGCAAGGAGGCTCCATCCGCTCCCGACTCCGACTCTGCTTGGTTTCGGCGCTCGCAATCCTCGCCTTCGCCCGCACGCTCTCAGCCGGCTCTTTGAAGAAAGGGGAGGTCGAGATCCTGACCGGTGCCGACTCCTCGACCGTCGCGGTCAACCTCAAGCCGCTGGAGCCGCTGGAGCCGGGGATGCGCGCCATTCTCGCCTTCTATGCCATGCGGGCCAACGGAGGATGCCCGCCGGGCGAGTGGACGGCGGACTTCAAGACCTACGAAATGCGCTGCCCGCTCACCACCGCCCTCGGCCTCGGCGTTCAGTGCTCGCCGGCGCATCTCGACCTGGTCAGGACCTGGTTCAAGGACGGAATCCCGCCCATGGAGCTTGACCGGTCTGAGGCCGCTCGGATCGTCAAGACCGGAGACTTCGAATCCGCCTGCAACGCGACGCCGGACGGCGCCACCCACCAGATCATCTGGTCGACGATCCGCGTCCTCCGCGGGAAAGCGGGCCGAGTGACGATCGAGGGATCTGGAGCCTGGACCTCCGGACCCGAGGGCGACACCGGCGCCTTCCACAACGTCGCGACCTACCGCATCCTCGCGGACCGCGTCGTCGTCGTGAGCTACCAAGGAGAATAAGGCTCCTTCAGTCCCTCGCAAGGAACCGGCCGCCCCGCATGATCGGCTCGCCGTCGAGCCAGACGTCGAAGTCGCGGCCGACGCAGTCGATGTGGGTGGTGGAGGTCCAGGTCTGGCCGGTGTGCTCGGGGGCGGGGTTGCCGAAGGCGATGTGGACGCCGGGGATTTTCTCGTCCTGCAGGATGTTGCCGCGCACGGCCTCGATGGCGAGGTTGGTGCCGATGCCGAGCTCCCCCACGCGATCGCTGTTCTCGTCGGTCGAGGTGTAGCGTCGAAACTCCTCCAGCAGCCCGGCGTTGGCGCAGGTCATGCCGGCGATGCGGCTGCCGCGGACGTCGAGGGTCAGCGGCGTCTCCGCGAGGTCGCCGTATTTGACGCAGAGGTAGTCGCCCACGACGCCGTCCACGACGAAGCGGCCGTCGACGGTGTCGGGCGCGGTGAAGATCTCGCCGCCCGGGAGGTTGCCCCATTTCTCGGCGGTGATGATGCCGCCGTCCTTGATCCACTTGAGGTGGGGCGCGAAGGTGGCGACGAGATCGGTGCCGCCGCGGGAGGCGACGCGGATCTCGCGGGCGGCGCGCGCCTTGGCGATCAGCCAGGAGCTCAGGCGGTCCACTTCGACGAAGTCGGCGCGCATGCCTTCCATCATCACCTGGCGGGTGATGCTCACCATGTGGCCGTGGCGGATGCGCCGCCGGTTGACGACGGCGAACATGGCGAGGCGCGAGCCCAGCTCGCCGGCCTGCGGCTGGGCGGCGAAGATGGAGACCTGCGAGCGCTCCAGATCCTCCAGGATGGGCCGCGGCATGCCGGTGAGCGGGCGCGGCGCGTAGTCCTCCAGCACGAAGACGCTCTGCTCGGCCCCCAGCTCCGCGGCCTCGCGCGAGAGCGCCGCGGCGATCTCCAGGGTCTCGCGGTCGGTGATGAGGGTGAGCCGCTCCTCCGGCCGCAGCCGCAGGCAGGTGTGGATGGCGTTGTGGGCTCCCGGCAGCAGGTCGGGAGAGACAGGAAAGTCATGAAGGGGAAGTGGCATTCTCAGCGAAACGTCAGGCGCTCCTTCTCTAACTCAGCCTCGAACTCCCTCCAGAACCTCTTTTCGGCATCTGTGATAGGCCGTTCCATTAGAGCACTGAGCCTTCCCGCAACGTCAGGGCAGCGTTCTTCAGGTCGTTCTCAGCCTTTTCGATCCATCCGCGAACGACATCGGTAACCGTCCGTTCACTCGCGGGCATAGAGAACTTTTCCCTGCCGCGCCGCGGGCCGCTCGATCGTACCTGCGATCTCCTTGCGCGTTTCGAAGGCTTCAGGCGTGGTAACGATGATGTCCTTCGGAAGACGGATGTCGTGAAGCGCGACGCCGATCTCCACGGCCTTTTCCCGCCTCGATCCCTCGACAGGCATGACCACGAGAAGGTCTACATCGCTGTCGGGACCTGCGTCGCCGCGGGCATGCGAACCGAAAAGTATGATCCTCTCCGGGCGAAACTGGCTGACGATCCGACGGACCATCTGCCGGATTTCCTTTCGCTCGAGAGAATCCGCGGTGCGCATCGGAACAAGCCTCACGTCGCCGCTCAGGGCGGGGCGTCAGCAGAGGAACCGGCCGCCCTGCATGACCTGCTCGCCGTCGATCCAGATGTCGAAGTCGCGGCCGACGCAATCGATGTGGGTGGTGGAGGTCCAGGTCTGGCCGGTGTGCTCGGCGTAGGGATGGCCGAAGGCGATGTGGACGCCGGGGATCTTCTCGTCCTGCAGGATGTTGCCGCACACGTCCTCGACGGCGACGTTGGTGCCGATGGCGAACTCGCCCACGCGGTCGCTGTTCTCGTCGGTCGAGGTGTATTGCCGGAACTCTTCGAGCAGCTCGGCATTGGCGCAGGCCATGGCGGCGATGCGATTGTCCCGGATGTCGATGGTCAGCGGCGTCTCTTTCAAGTCCCCGTACTTGGCGCAGAGGTAATCGCCGACGACGCCGTCGACGACGAAGCGGCCGTTGACGGTGTCGGGCGCGGTGAAGATCTCGCCGCCTGGGAGGTTGCCCCATTTTTCCGGGGTGATGATGCCGCTCGTCTTGACCCACTTGAGGTGAGGGGCGAAGGTGGCGACGAGGTCGGTGCCGCCGCGGGAGGTGACCCGGATCTGGCGGGCGGTGCGCGCCTTGGCGATCAGCCAGGAGCTCAGGCGGTCCACCTCCAGGAAGTCGGCGCGCATGCCCTCCGTCATCACCTGGCGATCGATGTTCACCATGTGGCCATGACGGATGCCCTGGCGGTTGACGACGGCGGTCATGGCGATGCGCGAGCCGAGCTCGCCCTGCCGCGCCTGGGCGGCGAAGATGGAGACCTGCGAGCGCGCCAGGTCCTCCAGGATGGGCCGCGGCATGCCGGTGAGCGGGCGCGGCGCGTAGTCCTCCAGCACGAAGACGCTCTGCTCGGCCCCCAGCTCCTCGGCCTCGCGCGACAGCGCCGCGGCGATATCCAGCGTCTCGCGGTCGGTGATCAGGGTGAGCCGCTCGTCCGGCCGCAGCCGCAGGCAGGTATGGATGGCGTTGTGGGCTCCAGGGACGAGATCCGGGCCGGGGGTGACATCGTGCAACATCATGGCTGCCCTCCGCTTACAAGAATCATTCCAGGCCACGATGGGTCTCCTGGACAATGTAGTCGACGACGGCCCGCATGTCGTTCGTCTGCTGCCAGACGGCGAGCTGGCGGTCCGCTCCGGTGCCGTGCCGCAAGATCTCATGAATGTAACCGATTTCATCGCGGCTGCCTAGCTCGTCCACCACGTCGTCGACGAAGGCGAGCAGCTCGAAGATCAGCGTCACGCAGTCCACCTCCTCCTGCTTGCCGAAGTCGATGAGCTTGCCGGAGATGCCGTGCCGGGCGGCGCGCCACTTGTTCTCGTTGAGCAGCAGGCGGCGGTAGAGGCGGAAGCCGAGGTTCTGCTTGATCAGCTTGTGCACCTTGGCGGTGACGGCCTGGATGAGCGCCGCGAGCGCGATCGTCTCGTCCACCCGCATCGGGCAGTCGCAGATGCGGAACTCGAGGGTGTCGAAGAACGGGTGCAGGCGGACGTCCCACCAGATCTTCTTGGCGTTGTCGATGCAGCGGGTCTTGATCAGCAGCTTGATGTAGTTCTCGTACTCCGAATAGCTCTGGAAGTGGTCCGGGATGCCGGTGCGCG
The DNA here is from genome assembly GCA_046765915.1 of Acidobacteriota bacterium. GTDB lineage: Bacteria > Acidobacteriota > Thermoanaerobaculia > Multivoradales > UBA5704 > DATARR01. The sequence continues at coordinate 39,318 of JBKPTH010000062.1, forward strand.
GGAAGCGGTCGAAGATCTTGCTGCGGATGGATTTGAGGCCGGTGTTGCGACCCTGCCAGAAGGGGGAGTTGGTGGAGAGGGCGAAGATGTGCGGCAGGAAGTAGCGGACGGCGTTCATGATGTGGATCGCCGTCTCGCGGTCCTCGATGCCGACGTGGACGTGGAGGCCGAAGATGAGGTTGGCCCGCGCCACTTCCTGGAGGTCCTGGATGATCTGCTCGTAGCGCTCGTTGGGGGTGATGAGCTGGTCCTTCCAGTGCGCGAAGGGATGGGTGCCGGCGGCGGCGATGGTGAGGCCGTTGCGGCGCGCCAGCTTCGCCAGGTCGCTGCGCAGATGCACCACCTCGCGGCGCGCCTCCTTGATGTCGCGGCAGATGTTGGTGCCCACCTCGATGACGGACTGGTGGAGCTCGGGCTTCAACTGGTCGGCCAGCGTGTGCTCGTCCGCCAGCAGGTGCTGGACGTGGGAACGCAGGTCGCGCGTCTCCGGATCGATGAGCTGGAACTCCTCCTCGATCCCCAGGGTGAAGAGATTGCCCTCGGCCATCTCTTACCTCGGCACCGCGGCTTCGGCCGCCACCGCGGAGACCGGCGGCGCCGAGGCGCGGCGCACGTACTCGCCCCAGCGCAGGTTGTCGCCGTCCTCGACGTGCGCCCGCGCCTTGCGGATGGCCATCTCCGCCGCCGCCTCGACGATCCAGGCGAAGTTGTCCTCGCCGATCGAGTTGACGTCGGCGTCCGGCGCCGGATTGCAGAAGTCGATGGCGTAGGGGACGCCGTCGCGCACCGCCATCTCGACGGTGTTGAAGTCGTAGCCGAGCCAGCGGTTGAGCGCCAGCACGTCGTCGTGCACCTTCTGCAGCAGGGCCGGATCGACCGGCGGTCCGTTGCGCACGTAGCGCATGTGGAACGGCTGCTTGGGGTCGTACTGCATGATGCGGACGTCCTGGCAGTCGAGGGCGTAGCAGCGGAAGTACTCCTTGAAGACGATCTCCTCCTGCAGCATCATGACGAGCTGGCCGGTCTCGTGGTAGGCGCGGAAGAAGCTGTCCGGATCCGTCACCCGGTAGACGCTCTTCCAGCCGCCGCCGGCGAAGGGCTTGAAGAAAGCCGGGAAGCCTATGTATTCGAAGATGGCGTGCCAGTCCATGGGATAGGCGAGGTTGCGGAAGGACTTCGGCCCGGTGTCCGGCGGACTGTCCTTGGACGGCAGGAGCACCGTCTTGGGCACGGCGACGCCGATGCGGGTGGCCAGGCAGTTGTTGAAGAACTTCTCGTCGGCGCTCCACCAGAAGGGGTTGTTGATCACCGCGGCGCCGCGCAGGGCGGCGTTCTTGAGGTAGGCGCGGTAGAAGGGGACGTCCTGGGAGATGCGGTCGACGATGACGGCGTAGCCCGACCGCTCGCCCTGGATCAGCTTCTCGATGTGGACCGGCTCGGCCACGACGCCGTCCGCCCGCTTGCCGTTCACCCGCTCGATAAAGGCATGGGGGAAGGTGTCCTCCTGCCCAAACAGAATGCCGATTTTCTTCATGCGCGCTCCCTCCAGGTCGCGGACTGCGGGCGAAACAGTAGCATAGGGGGGCGGTGCGGCTATTTCCAACTCCCCTAACCCCGCTCAGCCGTTGACTTTTTCTCCGACTTCTCAGACCATAGTGTCTGTGTTAAGGGTCCACGCCTCCTTCTCAGGAGCGACGTGGCGGTTCCAATGAGGCTTGGGCGGCCCACGGAACCGGGCGGGCTGGGACCCGCCAGTTACGGATACGCCCAGGAAGGAGGTGGTCCAGTGATAGAAGGTAAACACGGTTCTGTGGAGGTGGCGTCCTCGTAAAGGGGATCCTCCACGTGTCCGTGGCACATGGAGGGTATGACCCCTAGAGGGCCAACCCAACGCCACCGAAACGGACCCTTAAACCCCCGGTTCCCTCGTGGACCGGGGGTTTTCGTTTTAGGAGTAGACTGAGTCCATGTGCGCTCAGCCCTTATCTCACCCGGGACCTGCCACCGAGCAGGATTTGGAGGACCTGGCGGAGGACGTCGTCGGTCAGATCGTCGATGGGGAGCTGATCGTCCATCCGCGGCCCGACGCGCCGCACGTGATAACCGCCTCGGAGCTAGGGGCCGTCCTGATCGCGCCGTTCCGGCGGGGCGTCGGAGGGCCGGGAGGGTGGATCATCCTCTATGAACCGAAGATCCTTTTTGGCTCTCAGCTCCTCGTCCCGGACCTGGCTGGGTGGAAAAGGGAGCGCTTCGTCATACCTCGGAAGGGGCCGTTTTCAGTCATTCCCGACTGGGTCTGCGAAATCCTCTCGCCTTCCACCAGGCGATTCGATCGCGCCACCAAACTGCCGATCTATGCCCGGGAGGGAGTAGGGCACGCGTGGATCCTGGATCCAGTGGCGCGTACCCTCGAAGCTCTGCGCCTTCAGGAAGGACGCTGGCTGATCACTGAGGTCTATGAAAATGCCGAAAAGGTTCGGGCAGAGCCTTTCGAGGCGGTCGAGATCGATCTCTCGCTGATCTGGGGAGAGCTCCCCGAAGAGCCGGCCGAAGAAGAGTCCACATAAGACTTTTATCGGTCCGGATACAACCGCTTCAGCAACTGGATCTGTCCCGCATGGTAGATGTCGTGCCGGGCCGCGCCCTGCACCAGATCGACGATGCGGGTCTTGCTCCCCTCGGGGATCCGCTCCAGCTCTTCATCCCGCAGAGCCTCCACGGCGGCGCGGAGCTGGCGGTGCATGTCCGCCAGGAGCTGCAGGTCCGCTTTCCATGCCCGCTCGCTCGCTTCGCCTTCGGGGCGCGGGAACCAGTTGTTCCCCTTCACGGGAAAGCGGAGATCCTCCTCCCGGCGCAAGCGGCAGAGGACGGAGTATTTCCAGTAGGCGGCGTGGACGGCGAGCTCCCAGATGTTGTGGCGGCCCGGGGCCGGACGCCAGGCGGCCTGCCCGGCAGAGATGCCGCGCAGCGCGCCGCGCAGGACGGGGCCGTGCCACGACTTGTGGTCGTAGCTCTGGTCGAGATCGCGGAGGAGCAGCGAGACGACGGGATTCCGCATGGCGCTAGCTAGGTCGGCGGCACGATCGAGTTGAGGGCGTCGATGACGGCGGGCACGTCCTTGCTCTCGGTATCGCGGATGAGCCGCACGGCGCTCGCCACGATTCCCACCGGTTGCGCGATGACCTTGCCGAGGAAGGCGACCTTGCTGTCCAGGGCCTTCACGGTGAGCGGCCAGAGGGCCGGCGGCTGGTTCGAGAGGAGCACGGCGTGCAGCCAGGCGTCGTCGCGCGCCGCGTCCATGCTGAAGTCGAGCACCTCGACGGCGTCCTTGCCGCCGATCTTCTCGAGGATGCCGAGCAGGGGGGAGAACCGGGTGACCACGGCTTCCACGGGCGGGATGAGGGCGCCGAGGATGTCGTTGATCTTGTCGAAGTCGCCATGGAAGTCTTGCAGCGCCGGTCCCGGGAAGTTTTCGCCGGCGGCAACGCCGAGGTCCAGGTTGATGTGAGAGTTGATGCCCACCAGCAGGTCCTGGAGGATGATGAGCTGCCCCGACTGCGTGGACTGGAAGGCCACCTGCCAGCACTTGCTCGGCTGGCCGCCCGACCGGAAGGCGTCGTAGGCGGCGAAGTAGCGGTTGGCGAACAGGGCGTCGAAACGGTCCATGCGCGGACCGTCGTCGAAGAAGCCGGCCGCGATCCCCTGCTTCACCTTGAGGGTGACCTGCCGGTAGAGGGCCGGAAAGTAGCCCAGAGGATCGCTCGCTGCCTTGCATTCGGCGATGATGCCGTCGAGGATCTGGAGGACGTCGTCGATGCCGTTGGCCTGCATGGCGGGGTCTCTCTGAATAGGTGTGGACGGGAATGGACGGACACAGACTATCGCGGCGCCTTCTTGGCGGGAAGGGCTGATTGACAGACGACAGTTGGATGTCTACCGTGTTCCTGCCGCAGACTGAGAAGGAGATCGCATTGCAGAACCGAGATGCAACCGCCCACCTGCTGCGGTCTCCGAAGAATGCAGAGCGCCTGCTCCAGGCCTATGAGCAAGCCCAGCGCGGAGAGGGGACGCCGATGACGGTGGAGGAATTGCGGCGGGATCTCGGGCTGACTGATCCATGCACCCCAACGCCCAGCGGGTCCAGGACGAGCTGAAGGCGCTCGGTGAATCAGTGCGCGTGAACCAACGCCTCGCGCAGGTGCTTCGCCACACCCCGTAGATCCTCGACGAACAGGGCCCGCGCGGCATCGCGCTCGGTTTCCGTGCGCATGCGGAGGATCGCCGAGGGGTGATACGTGGCGGTGAGCCAAGGGGCCCAGGGCGTCTCGAAGAACTTGCCGCGCTCGACGGTGATCTTGAACTTGGGGCCCATCAGGGACTGCGCGGCGGTGGCGCCGAGGCAGACGATGACCTGCGGCTTGATCAGCGTCAGCTCGGTCTCCAGCCACGGCCGGCAGGCCTTGATCTCGCCCATCGAAGGCTTCTCGTGCAGGCGCCGCTTGCCGCGGGGCGTCCACTTGAAGTGCTTGACGGCGTTGGTGACGAAGACCTCCTCGCGCGGGATGCCGGCCTCCGCCAACGCCTCGTCGAACACGCGGCCGGACGGACCGACGAAGGGCTTGCCCGCGAGGTCCTCCTGGTCCCCCGGCTGCTCGCCGATGAAGAAGGCGGCGGCGTCCCGCGGACCTACACCGAGCACCGCCTGCGTGGCGTTCTTATAGAGATCGCAGGCCCGGCATCCCTGAGCGGCCTGCCAGAGCTTCGGGATCGTCGGCCGCTCGGGGATGAACTCGAAGGCGGAGGGATGCGAGGTCTTCGGCATCGGTATCATAAAGCTACAAAAAATGTGCCATGAAGTGGGTTTCCGTAGCGGCGGCCCTACGTGGCCGCCGCCTTGGTTGCGCAATGAGAGAACGGCGGCCACGTAGGGCC
>JBKPTH010000063.1:0-120880 GCA_046765915.1 Acidobacteriota bacterium
GCGTGCCACCTCCGCGACGTATTTTTTGAGATTGAGCGGCGAGGTGTTGCCCTCGAAGATCCACTTGGAGATGAACGAGGACATGCCGAACCGCGGGCCGGAATGAGCGTCGAGGTACACTCGGCGGCCCGGCTTCAGGAGGCGCTCGTATTGCGCCAGGGTGCAGCGATAGTCCGGCAGGTGCTCGGTGACGCCGAGATTGACGATGGCGTCGAACGGTTCGGCGGCCCGGTACTCCAGGAAGTGTTCCTTGACCGCCTCGCAGCCAGCGAGACCTCGGCGGCGGATCAGCTCCCGCATGGCCTGCTCGGACTCGTCGGAGATGGTGAGCGAGGTCACATGCGCGCCCTGCTCGCCGGCGAACTGCAGGAACGATCCCCAGCCGCCGCCGATGTCGAGCACCCTATGGCCGGGCCGGATGCCGCAGGCGTTGAAGGCGTAGCGGAACTTGCGCTCGGTCCCGACCTCCAGCGACTCGCCGTCGTCCTCGAAGAAGCCGTGCGAATAGCAGTGGAACTTGCCGTCGAGCCAAAGGAAGAAGAAGTCGGAGTCGATGTCGTAGTGGCTCTTGATCCATTTCTTGTCGCGCCCGACCTGGCCGAAGAGGAGGGGCTCGAGGTAGGTCGCGAAGAGGTACTTGAACGGGTGCGGATCGCCGAGCACGGGCCGCAGCTTGAGCACCGTCAGCAGGTCTCCCTCGAGGTCGAGGTCGCCGTCCATGTAGGCCTCGGCCACCGCCAGCTCGTCGAACGCCGCCATGGCGGCGAGCCCCTTCTCGGTGACGATCTGGACGGTGAAGGCGGGCTCGCCGTCGCCGATCCGATACTCCGTGCGGTCCGGCAGGCGCACCTCGAAGGGCCGGGCTCGGTCGTCCCGGGCGCTCAGCGCGGCGTAGCGCCGCCGCAGGCCGGTGACCAGAGGATGGAGCCGGCCATCGCCGGTCGCGGCGCCGATGGTTGCCGGTGAGGAGAGATCGCTCATCATCCGCTCCTTTTCCGAGTCGAGAATCGTGGTCTGTAATGACTGTAATGGCTCGATGCCTGAATGTCCATGACCTCACCCCAACCCCGGACCGTCGTGCCAACTCGACCTCACCCCAACCCCTCTCCTAAAGGAGAGGGGCTCAAGAGATCCGTTTCCCCTTCTCCTTTAGGAGAAGGGGCCAGGGGATGAGGTCGCGCGGGCAATCCGGCTCGACCATGCTTTACCGCACCTCCGCGCAGGACTCTTCATCGCCCCCTTCGCAGGCGCGCTTGTAGAGCTCGCGGGCGCGCACCGGGTCGAGGATGACGCCGTCTCCCTTTTCGTACATCTCGGCGAGGGTTGCGCAGGCCAGGATGTCGCCGCCGTCGCAGGCGACCTGGTAGAGGCGGACGGCCTCGTACGAGTCTTTCGTGACGCCGAGGCCCTTGGCGTAGCGCACCGCGACGTTGTAGCAGCCCCGCGGCAGCCCGGCATCGCACGCCTGCTGGTAGAGCGCGATGGCGCGGCCGTCGTCCTGCGGCACGCCATTGCCGTTGGCGGTCATGACGCCGAGGTCGACACAGCCGCGGGGATCGCCGGCGAGGCAGGCCCGCCGGTAGTAGCTGGCGGCGCGCACCGGGTCCGCGGGAACGCCGATCCCGTCTTCGTAGATCGTGCCGAGATGCTGGCAGGCGCCGGCCTCGCCTTGCCGGCAGGCCCCCTCCAGGCGGTCCGCGGCGTCGGCGCCCGTCTCCGGCCCTCCGGCCTCGGCCTGTACGGCCAGCACGTTGCGGCAGGAGAGGGTGTGCCCGCCTTCGCAGGCCTGGCGGAACAGGCCGGCGGCCCGCTTCTCGTCCCGCGGCACGCCGTCGCCGGCGTAGAGCAGGTCGGCGAGGTTGGCGCAGCCGAAGGCGTTGTGGCCGTCACAGCTCTTCTCGAAGAGCTCGGCGGCCCGCGCCTTGTCCACGGCCACGCCCTCGCCGTCGCGGTGGAGGACGCCGAGGTTGAAGCAGCCCATGGGATCTCCCTCCTCGCAGGGATTCCCTTCGCACGCCCGTCGGTAGAGCTCGGCCACCTGTTTCATATCCGTGGGGGCGCCCAGGCCGTGCTGGTGGTAGAAGGCGAGGTTCGTACAGCCGCGGGCGTCGCCGAGGTCGCAGGCGCGGCCGTAGGCGAGCAGGGCGAGGCTGCGGTTCCGGGGAGTCCCGCGGGCCGTCTCGAAGTGGAGGCCAACGTTGTAGCAGCCCGCGCCGTCGCCGCCCTCGCAGGCTTGCTGGTAGAGGTCGAACGCGCGGTCATCGTCCTTGGGAACGCCCCGGCCCGTCGCGTAGAGGAAGGCGAGGTGCGCGCAGCCCGCGGCAATGCCGCCGTCGCAGCCCCGGCGGGCGAGATCCAGGATGCGGGTGTCGCTGGCGGTGCCGCCGTAGCCGCCGATATAGCGGCCGCCGAGCTCGGCGCACCCGGCGGCGCTGCCGGCCTGACAGGCCTGGTCGAAGATGCGGTTGGCGTGCTCCGGATCGGCCGTCACTCCCCGTCCTTGAACGTAGAGCAGGCCGAGCTGAAAGCAGCCCTCGCCTTGACCGGCCGCGCAGGTCTTTTCATGGAGCGCGAGGGCGCCGGCCAACGTCACCGATTTTTCGAGGATCTCCGTTCCTCGCAGCACCCTGAGCTTGACCTCCTGCCCGGGGACCTTCTCGAGGAGCAGGCGATCCAGGGTGCAGGCGCCGTCCACGGTTGCGCCGTTGAGGGCCAGGAGCTGGTCGCCGGGACGGAGGCCGGCGCGGTCGGCGGGGCCGTCCTCCTCGAAGTCCTGAAGGACCGCTCCATCCCCTCGCAGGTCGGCGCCGAGCGCCGCGGGGCCTGCCGGATCGGCGTCCTTCGTGCAGCCGAGCGCCAGCAGCAGCCAGGAGAGGAGGAGGAAACGCATACGGGATCTTTACTGCCGGGCCCCTGCTTCCAGCACGCGCCTCGGCGGCGTGCGCACGTCCCAGATCAGCCCGACCCAGGAGAACATCTTGAGGACGTAGAAGGTCGGGTCGAGCTCCCACCAGAAGAAACCCTGATTGGCCGCCGGCCGATAGTAGTGGTGATTGTTGTGCCAGCCCTCTCCCAGGGTGAGGAGGGCGAGGAACCAGTTGTTGCGGCTGTCGTCCGGCGTCGCGTAGCGCCGGCTGCCGAAGAGGTGGGCGAGCGAGTTGATGGTATAGGTGCCGTGCCACAGGAGCGTCGTCGAGACGAAGAAGCCCCAGAGCAAGGCCGGCAGCCCTCCCCAGAGCAGGAGCCCCGCCGCCAAGGTGATGGGCGGCACCAGTTGCCACCTTTCCAGCCAGCGCAGCTCCGGGAACCGCGCCAGGTCCGCGACGCGCGCCAGATTCGTGTCCGCGTTGCGCGGCGCGAAGATCCAGCCCACGTGCGCCCACCAGAAGCCGCGCTGGACCGGCGAATGGACGTCCTCCGGCTGGTCCGCGTACCGGTGGTGCGCGCGGTGATGCGACGCCCACCAGAGGACGCCTTTCTGCGCGCTGGAGACCGCCAGCCAGGCGAGCAGGAATTGAAAGACCCGGCTGGTCTTGTAGGTGCGATGCGCGAAATAGCGATGGTAGCCGGCGGTGACGCCGAACATCCGCAGGCAGTAGAGGCCGGCCGCGAGCCCCACGTACCAGGGCTTGAACGGGATCAGGAAGACCCCCAGCGCCGCGACGTGGACGAGGAGGAACGAGATCATCATGACACGGCTGACGCGGCCCGCTTCCCGCGGCGGGGACAGGGCGCGTGTTTCCTCGGCTGGAGGCTGCATAGAGTTCTCTCCTTAGCGTGAGCCTATCAGAGGCTCCGCTCGGCTTCTGAAGCTGAGATCGAGCTAGCCGAGCCTCTCGAGCAACGCATCGACGTCGCGAGTGCGCTGGCACTCTTTCACCGAGGCAAGGATAAAGGCGCGGCTTGCGGGCCCGCCTCTGTAACCGTTCGGATCGATGGTGACCTCATCGAACTTCTCGAAGATGTCAAATGGCCTCAGGAGCTTGGAGAATCCGGCCGAGTTGCAGTGAGACGTCCATTGTTCCCAGAGAATTTGCCACCGCAGGCGATTGTGCGTGTCCAGGCGGGCCGCGTTCTTACCCGGCGGGCGGGTCAGACTCTCGATTTCGCGAGTGAGAGAGGCGCCGCAGATCATCAGCTCGACCCAGAGCAGTATCAGTCGGCGCACTCGCGGGTTCAGCTGGCGCGGCACTCCTGCCGCGTCGATGGCGTCGAGCCCCTGGCGGACGGCGCTGAGACCTCCTTTCAAGTCGTTGACCATGCGGGCGATGAGCCTGGCTTTTTTCTCGTCCCAGGCGCCCGGTTCTCTCCCGGGTGTGAGCGCGTGGATTTCAGTGCTCTGGAGAAGGAGACGCTCGACGCGGAGCTGGGCGCGCAGCTCGTAGAGGAAGATCCACCATTCGACGTTGCGCCGCGCCTCGGCGAGAGTGAGCCCCGCCTGATCCAGGGATTCTTCGGCCCGGGTCAGGCGTCCGTCCGCTCGCTGGAGAGCGACCTCCAGCTCCTCGCCCCAGTCCTCGATCTCGGCTATGCGGTCGGGAGCCCAGTGCGCAAGGGAAAGCCGCCGTGCAGCGGCGAGATCTTGCGGCCAGGAAGGTCCCTTCCTGAGATCGGCCAATGCGCGGTCGATCTGGCGGCGATCGAGCGTCTCATCCCCGCCCTTTGGGGCTCGGTCTCCCAGCAGGCAGAGGCACCCCTCTGTCGATAGCGTCTCGAGGTCGTCCCGATCCCGGCAACCCTCTAGCAGCCTGCGCTCGCAAGCCTCCGACAACACGTGGTCGGCGCGAAGCAGGAGGCACTCGGCGAGGTGCAACAGGTTTACGGCGAACATTTCCCGGTCGGCGCCCGTCCTGGGGACCACGCCGGACTGGGCCAGGTCCAGCTCTCGATGGGCGGTCTTGAAGTCACCGAGCAGGGTTGCCGCCCTTCCGCGGAGGGAATGGAAATAGGATCTCTGGCGGTAATAATCCGATCCCGCGCTCCACTCGACGACTTGCAGGCCTCGTGCACAGATTTTCAGGGCCTCTCGCGAGCTCTTCTCGACCTGCCGGTGTTGGTCGAGAGAATCTCCGCGCGCCTCCATGGAATTCACGGCCAGGAGCTGATCGGCGGTGTACCGGAGCCGGCGCAGCTCCATGGCGCAGATATCCGGCGAGGACTCGATCCGAGGAAGATGCGGCGTGACGATCCCTTTGACGATGCGCTCGATATCTTCCATGCCTTCATCGTCGCGCAGGCTGCGCCGGCCGGCCCAGATATCACAGAGGTACTTGACCACCTTCCGGCGAGTGAGGACGGGGATGTCCTCGGCCAGTGTCCGCTGTGCGATTGCAGCGGCGTTCTCCTTGAGCCATGCCGCGACGGCGGCGGCCGGCGAGCCGGGAGCCTCGATCCCGAGGAGCCGGCGAATCTGCGCCCACCGCAGCTCCGCGCAAGCTTCGACGTCCAACCGGTCGCGGAGCACGCTGGCTTTCAAATCATCGAGCTGATCCCAAAGATGCTGGAGATCGGCCGCGATCCGCTCTTCGCCTGGCGATTTCCATCGCGGATCCAGTTGGCGCGCGAACACGGCGCTCTGAGCATTGGCGCGGCCCGAGGCATCTCTGTCGAGGCAGAGATCGATCCGGAAACGCGGGGTGTCCTGGTTCTGCATCCAATCGACCCAATCGACCAGGGTATCGGCCGCCACGCCGCTGAGCAGGAGCTCGCGCTCCCGCTCGAGCACGAGGCTCAGGGAGCGCAATCGGGATTGCCGGAGGCGTGTGATCCGTGCCGGGTCCGGCGGCGGTGCTTCGAGAGGGTCGGTCTTGTCCAGAGGAAGGTCGATCTCGTCCAGACGCTTCCAGACGGTGGCGGGGACGCGATCGAGCTGTCCGCCCCCTGCAAACAGGAGCAGGCAGCGGTTGAGCTTGGTCAGGTAGCGGAGGCCCGAGGCCCGGTGGTAGATGTGCTCCAGCAGGGCGTGCAAGTCCCGCGAGGCCGCGTAGAGACTGGAGAGGTAGTAGTCGGCGACATGATCGTGAACGGTGGCCAGCAGAGCGATCCGTTCCAGAACCGCGGGTTCGACAAGCCGGTCCGCCTTCAATTCCTCCTTCCGCAACGCGTCGCCGCGCGTGCCGTCCTGGACCGAAGCGTAGATCCGATCCCGGATCTTGCGGCTCATCCAGTAGCTGCCTCCTTCGACTCTCAGGACGTAGCCCCGCTTTTCGAGCGTGTCGAGAAACGTCTCGACCCGCTCGTCCGAGCTCTGTTCCTCGGGGAGCGGCGGCAGGTACCTGGGAAGCAGGCTGCGCAGGGCGACGATGCTGCGGCGGCGGCGGAACACCGCGAGCAGGAGGAGCGCCTCCAGCTCAGGTCCGGGATCGGCCGGTTTGGGGACGCGTTCCTCCATCCTGGGAGGGACGGTCCGGACGAGCTTCGACTGGGACGATTCAACGTCACTATAGAAGGTCGGCGGCTTGCCCTCGCCTTCGAGGTCGACCGAGAAGGCGAGAATCGAATTCTTGAGGTGTACGCCTGGGGAAGGCTCTGTTCCGTTCTCCCCTTCCCAGTCGCTTCGCCGGTGCGCGGCTCGAAACAGGGCGGTTAAGAACCCCTGCCGCGCGGGCTCCTTTCCGCGTGCTCAGGGTCGACCGACGGCGCAGGCGTGCTGTGGTGAGATGTCGGGGGCCGGCCGAAGGAGCTGACGGCGTTGAAGGCCAGCAGGTACTGCCCGCGGCTCAAGGCCTCGTAGATCCGGCGGATGGGCTTCTCGAAGGTGGCCGGGTCAACGGCTGCCGCCTCATCGGCGGCCAGGCCGACCGGCAGGACGATCGGCAGCAGGGATGGATCGTACTTCCGGATCTGGCGGAAGATCTCGACCACCACGTCCGTGATCGTGTGCATGGCCTCCAGGTCGATCCAGATAGGAATATGCGTTTCCGCCTTCCGCGAGGCGAGGCGCGCCAACTCGCGGGACGAGCCCAGACCGAAGTCGCCGGGGTCATCGAGGAAGAACTGGATCGGAGCCTTGTCGGTGGCGGGCGCTGTGTCCTCGATCGGCTGCCCGGGATCGATGGGCCGGGAGACGTGGGGAGTGTAGGGCCGAGAAGCCGGAGGATGCGAGCCCGTGATCCTGCTGTACAACTCCAGCAGAAGGGCGCCGGGATCCTGGATGCGCACCGGAGAGATGGCTCCAGGGTAGAGATCCACGAGTTCCTGGACCGGCTCCGGGCAGCGCGACTCGAAATGCATCCAGTAGACCACGGTGTCGCCAGCGTGATTGCCCGGGGAGCGGCGCTGAGCTTCGCCAACCACCAGCTCCACCAGGTCGGTGATCCTCCGGTCCCAGCCGCCCAGGCCCATGACGAGAAGGACCGGGCGGTCGGGAAGGTAGCTCCGCAACCGGGCCTTGCTCTCTTCATCCAAGGGGTAGTCCAGTGACTCGCCGACGCGTAAACCGAAGACGCCGCCATGGAGCTTGACGACGGAAAGCTCCTGTTGGATCAGGTCGGGATGCGGCAGCGCGGCATTGTGGGAAACCTCGTACACGATAGGCAGGTGCCCCTCGATCCGCAACGCCTCTTCGAGCAGGTTGTCGAAGTTCGTCGTCAGGAACAGGCGAATTCCCAGGACCGGCGACAAGAGGGCCAGGAACCGGTGCGAGGTCCCAGGTTGGCGGTGCTGCACGAGTTGGTGGAACAGGGTGTCCGCGTAGTCCGGGGTGGCGCGCGTCAGGTGGGCCAGCAGGGTTTTCCAATTACCCTTGAGGCTCCAAAGTGCAGGCTGCGGAATGGGGTTCTGTTGCTCCCGCAGCGTCTTGATGGTTGAGGCCAGCTTCTCGTCCAGGCGCCCGATGTCTTCAATCAACTCTTCCTGGATCAGACGGTGAAGAGTGCCGCGGTAGGTCTCGCCTTCTCCCGTGGCATGGACCCAGAGGTCGGCGTCGAGCTGGTTCGGATCCGGCCACCCGAAGCTGCGCAGGTACCAGCTCGGATCCTTGCGGAAGCTCCGCCGGTCCGACGGCATTTCGCCCTGGCTCTTGGGGTTGTAGAGTCCCGTGCGGATGAAATACTCGACTTTGGCGAGATATTGAGTGAGGGACGACAAGGCGAGAATTCCGGATTCGATCGAGAAGCCTGCACCGACCAGAGGAATGAACTCCCGTCCCTGATCGGAGGCTGCGATAAGCTCCCGAACCACCTCCAATTGCGACTTCGCGGGCACGGTTCTCCCTCTCCGATCCCCCTTGGGCGATCTCAACAGACAGGTTGCGTACGAGCGAAAAATAGTAGCAGGAAAGGGAGGCTGAAGCGACCAGACGAGCACGGTCAGCCTGACCGCATGAACGCGATGAAGCGCCCCAGCCGCCGATCCGCCGCTTCGCGGCCCAGGACCTCGACGAGATCGAAGAGCGGCGGCCCGGCCGCGGCGGCCGAGAGGGCCATGCGGGTGGGGTGGATCAGCACGGCCGGCTTGATCCCCCGCTCCTCCGCCAGCGACCGCAGCTCGGCCTCCAGCGTCTCCTTGTCGAAGCGCGGCAGTCTGGCGTAGCGCTCCCGCAGCGCCTCCAGGCGTTCCGGCAGGTCCGGATCTTTCACCCACTTGGCGGCGGCCGCCGGGTCGTACGCCAGCTCTTCCTGGAAGAAATACGCGACGGCGCCGGCCAGCTCCTTCAAGGTTTGAGCCCGGGTGCGGTGCAGCTCCAGGGCCGCCGTCAGACGCTCGCGGTCGGCGTCCTTCAGGCCGGCCTGCTCGAGGAAGGGCTCCAGATGCGGCCATAGCTCCTGGAGGCTCAGGCGCGACATGTACTGCGCGTTCATCCACCAGAGCTTCTCGCGGTCGAAGACGGCGGCCGAGGCGTTCAGCCGCTCGACGGAAAAGGCGGCGATCATCTCCTCCCGTGTCATGATCTCCCGCTCGTCCCCCGGGTTCCAGCCGAGCAGGGCGAGGAAGTTGTAGAGCGCCTGCGGCAGGATGCCCTCGTTGCGGAACTCCTCGACCGAGGTGGCGCCGTAGCGCTTGGAGAGGCGCTTCTTGTCCGGCCCCAGGATCAGCGGCAGATGTCCGAACGTGGGAACCGTGCCGCCCAGGGCCTGGAAGAGCGGGATGTGCTTGGGCGTGTTCGAGAGATGGTCCTCGCCGCGCAGCACGTGGGTGATCCGCATGTCGATGTCGTCCACGACGACGGACATGTGATACGTCGGATTGCCGTCGGAGCGCAGGAGGATGAAATCGTCGAGCGCGTCCGGCGGAAAGTCCATGTCGCCGCGCACGAGGTCGTGAAAACGGATGTTGTCGTCCGGCATGCGGAAGCGGACGGCGAACGGCTGGCCGGCGGCCAGGCGCCGCTCGCTCTCCTCGGGCGAGAGCCGCAGGCAGGTGCGGGGATAGCGGAAGGCCTCGCCCCGCTTCTGGGCCTCCTCGCGCTGGGCGTCGAGCTCCGCGGGCGTGCAGAAGCAGCGGTAGGCCTTGCCCTGTGCCAGCAGCTCCTCGGCGCGCTCGTGGTGGCGGGGGAGCCGCTCGCTCTGCAGGAACGGCCCTTCGTCCCAGACGACGCCGATCCAGGCGAGGGCGGACTGGATCTGCCGCGTCATCGCCTCGTCAGAGCGCTCCTTGTCCGTGTCCTCGATGCGCAGCACGAAGGCGCCGCCGGCGCTCTGCCGCAGCAGATCGTTGTAGATCGCGGTGCGGGCGCCGCCCACGTGCAGGAAGCCGGTGGGCGAGGGCGCGAAGCGGACCCGCACGGGGCCGTGGATGGCGGTGCTCATACGACGCTCAAAGTATCACAGCGATAGGGACCGATCCGGCCGATGTCATAGCTCGAAACGTGGTCCGTGCCGCCGGGCCCCTCACTCCCCCTGCCCCCTCTCTCCCACCGCACTCCCTTCCCCCCGGGAGAGAGGGGGTTGGAAAAAGCAAACTAATTCCTTCTTCTGCAGTCTCCCTCCTCTCCCCGGGCGGGTGGGCGTGAGGGGGGAGAGGAGGGCCGGGGAGGTGAGGGGCCTCGGCGGCGCGGCGGCGCACCGCTTCAGGAGTCCCCGGGATCGGCGTTCCCCCGGGAAGGTCACTCCACCGAATCATGTTATCGTCCCTGCGGCCGGGGTGCGTCCTCCTGGCGTCTCTTCGAACCCGACCGCCGAACCCATCGTTTCGCCCCTCGGGGCAACAGAGAGGAGCACCCGCACCAAGATGGCCACTGCCGCACTCAGCCGCCGTTGGACCCCGGCCGACTCTCTCGACCTCTACAACGTCCGGGGTTGGGGCAACAACTACTTTTCAGTCAGCGACGAGGGCCACATGCTGGTCCATCCCGGCGGGCCCGGCAGCAAGCCGGCCATCGATCTCAAGGAGCTGGTGGACGAGGTGCGCGAGCGCGGCATCACGCCGCCGCTGCTCATCCGCTTCGCGGAGATCATCCAGGCGCGCGTCGTCGAGCTCAACGAGGCCTTCGGCCGCGCCATCTCCGAGTACGGCTACCAGGGCCAGTACCGCGGCGTCTATCCGATCAAGGTCAACCAGGTCCGCTACCTGGTCGAGCGGCTGGTGGAGTACGGCCGGCCGTATCACTTCGGCCTGGAGGCGGGCTCGAAGCCGGAGCTCCTCGCCGTCATGGCGATGCTGGAGGACGAGGACGCTCTCATCATCTGCAACGGCTACAAGGACGAGGAGTACGTCGAGACGGCGCTCCTCGCCGGCAAGCTGGGCCGCCACGTGATCCTGGTGGTGGAGAAGCCCTCCGAACTGCCGCTCATCCAGGAGATCTCCCGCCGGCTCGGCGTGCGCCCGCACATCGGCATCCGCTCGCGGCTCTCCGCCAGGGGCGCCGGCCATTGGGAGGCCTCGGGCGGCGACCGCTCGAAGTTCGGCCTCTCCGGGCGCGACCTGCTGGACGCGATGGCCTTCCTGCGCGAGAACGGCATGCTCGACTCCTTCGAGCTGCTCCACTTCCACCTCGGCAGCCAGGTCTCCTCCATCCGCTCGGTGAAGGACGGCCTGCGCGAGGCGGCCCAGGTCTACGCCAACCTGGTGCAGATGGGCGCGCCGCTCGGCTACCTCGACGTCGGCGGCGGCCTCGGCGTGGATTACGACGGCTCGCAGACGAACTTCACCTCGTCGCTCAACTACACGCTGCAGGAATACGCCAACGACATCGTCTTCGGCATCATGGAGGTGTGCGACGCCAAGGGCGTGCGCCATCCGACGATCGTCTCCGAGTCCGGGCGCGCCACGGTGGCCCATCACGCGGTGCTGATCATCGACGTGCTGGGGGTCTCCGAGTTCGAGGTCGGCAAGCTGCCGCGCAAGGCGCCGGCGAAGGCCGAGCCCTCGCTGCGCAATCTCTTCGAGACCTACCGCGAGGTGTCGCGCAAGAACCTGCTGGAGTCCTACCACGACGCGATCTCCTACCGCGACGAGTGCCAGAGCCTGTTCAACCTCGGCCACCTGTCGCTGGAGGACCGCGGGCTCGCCGAGGACCTGTTCTGGGCCACCTGCCGGAAGATCCTGCGCATCACGCGCACGCTGCCGCAGGGTCAGGTGCCGGAGGACCTGGAGGGTCTCGAGCGTCAGCTCGCGGACACCTACTTCTGCAACTTCTCGGTCTTCCAGTCCGTGCCCGACTCCTGGGCCATCGACCAGCTCTTCCCCATCGTGCCGATCCACCGCCTGGACGAGGAGCCGGCGGCGCGCGCCGTGCTCGCCGACATCACCTGCGATTCGGACGGCAAGATCGACCACTTCATCGACCGGCGCGACGTCAAGGACGTCCTCGAGCTCCACGACTACCGGCATGGCCAGCCCTACTATCTCGGCGTCTTCCTCGTCGGCGCCTATCAGGAGATCCTGGGCGACCTGCACAACCTCTTCGGCGACACCAACACCGTGCACGTCGCGCTCGACCCGGAGGAGGACTACACCATCGAAGGCGTGGTCAACGGCGACACGGTGAGCGACGTGCTGCGCTACGTGCGCTACAACCGCGACGACCTGGTGGCGCGGGTGCGGCGGGCCGCCGAAGCGGCGCTGCGGGCCAAGCGCCTGACCTTCGAGGAATCGCGGCAGCTCCTCCGCAGCTACGAGGAGGGGCTCTCGGGATACACTTATCTCGAGCAGGATTGAGAGGAGACATTATGAAAACAATGGCGCCCGTCGTGGATCCCCTGATCGACCGGCTGCGCGAGGCGGTGATGCTGGGCGATATCGCCGCCGTCACCGCGCGCATCAAGGGCGATCTCGAGTCGTTCATCCCCGCCGAGGGACTGACCCTGCCGGAGCACTTCCGCCAGGCCAGGCCGGACCGCTACGCGCGGCGGCTCCTCTACCGCGATCCCGATCTCGGCTTCACGGCGCTCGTCATGACCTGGGGACCGGGGCAGCGTACGGCGCTCCACGACCACGCGGGCATCTGGTGCGTCGAGGGCGTGGTCGAGGGCAACATGGAGGTGACGCGCTACGAGCTGACGGAGGAGGGGGAGGATGGGATCTGCCATTTCGTCGAGCGCGGCAAGGTACCCGCCCGGGCCGGCACGGCGGGAGCGCTGATCCCGCCCTTCGAGCACCATGTGCTGGCCAACGCGCGGCCCGATCAGGCTTCGCTCACCCTCCACGTCTACGGCGGCGAGATGACTCACTGCGACATCTTCGAGCCGCTCGGCGACGGCCTCTACCGGCGATGTACGAGGCAGCTCAGTTATGACGAGTAGGCCCGTTTTTCGGGTCAAGGCTGAGCACGGCGAGGTCGGGAAAGTATTGGCGCAGGTATCCGCGGTCTTTGGCAGCGAGACGGTCGGCCTGCACTTTGGCGTGGGCAGCGATCAAGAAGTCGGGGATCAGGTGCTCTCGCGGTCCGCCCTCCGCACGATATCGCTTGAAGGTATGCCCTGCGAGCCAAGCCGCCTCGGCCCCGATCGGATCGAGATGAGCACCTAAATCCGCCAACACCTCGTCAAGCTCGGCTCGACTCTCAAAGGCAGGAGTTATCTCGGCATAGACGACCTCGCACAGCACCAGCAAGCCCTGGCGCCGCGCCTGGATCAAGATCTCCATCCAGTCCTCGGCACCAGGCTCCTGGTTGAACACTGTCAGGAGCGCCGACGCATCGAGGGCGAGCTTCACTGGTCCCTCTCACCGACACGGCCACGAGTCTCGTCGAGCCACTCATCGGAGGTTTTCTTCAGCCGGCCGCGGGTACGACCGATAACCGCCCGCATCGCCTCTTCGTCGAAAACCGGCACCGCCAGGACATATGGCGCCTTCTCGTCGAACTCGAGGACTTGGCCGGCTTGCAGACCGAGACGCCGCCGAATCGCCGTCGGAATGGTGACCTGGCCTTTGGACGTAAGCGTGGCTTTCATACCCAAAGCGTAATACGACGCAGTAAGGAATACAAGTAAGGAGTTGCCGGTGACTCTCTAGAGGTTGCGCAGATCCGTTGGAAGCCTTCAATGGGCCTTTGGAGGCTTCCAACGAGTCATTGTACCTTCCAACGGCTCACCGGAAATCTTCGCTGGGCTTCGGTTTCTTCCCATGGGCCGCTGGAAGTCTCGGCGGCGCGTTGAAAGCCTTCGACGGCTCATCGGAAATCTTCAAGAGTCGTCGAAAGTGCCGGTAAGCCGTTGGAAGCTCCCAAAGGGGCGTTGGAAGCCTCCACGAGGCGCCGAAGATCTCCAATGGCCCGTTGAAGGCTTTCGATGAGGTGTTGGAAGGAGCGATGGCCCTTTGGAAGCTTCCAAGGGTACGCCGAAGACTTCCAAGGAGCCGTCGAAGATCTCCGATGATCCGTTGGAGACTTCCAAACAACGTTGAAGACCTACAATGGCCCGTTGGAGCCTCCCATGGAGCTTTGGAGGTTTCCGGCGCGCCATTGAAAGTCTCCAAGAGCCGTTGTAAGCTTGGAATGAAGCAAAAAGGGGAGCGTGCTGGGGGCACGCTCCCGGAATCCTGCCTTACGGATTACTGCTCATCGGTGTCAGGAGCCGGCTGAGGGCTCGCGACGGACTGCGGTGGCGGGACGTCGGGGGTCTCGGCCGGTTTCGCTTTGCGGCCGCGGAACGGCTGCAGGCCGAACTCCGTCAGCTTCTCGGCGCGGCTGCCGTAGCGATGCTTGAGGCCGCCTCGCATCACGGTCGCCAGCTTCGCGCCCTCGATCATCACCGTCTGCAGGCGCTTCGAGGTCTCCTGCTTGGCGGCCTGGTGAGCCGCCTGCTGCTTGGTGAGCTCGCGCGCCTCCTGGAGCAGCTTTCCAGGTCGATGCGGAGGAGCTCGAGCTGAGGCAGCTCGGAGGCGTTCGCGGCCGCGGAGGCCGTGATCTCTTCCCACTCCTTGAGGTGGTCGGCGTAACGACTCTTCTTGTCAGGCACCTTCTCACTCCTTTCGGACCTTCGGGTCCAGTCCACTGACGCCTTTGTGGCGCCAGAGTCTCGATTTCGAAGCTCTTCCAGGGTACGAAGGTTGAACCTGCAGAGTCTAGCTTCTGAGAAAGCTCTTGTCGGCCGAAGATATTACAGGTCAGCATAATCCATTGAGGAGCAATGACTTAGCGCGATTCGCTCAAAAGCTCCAGGGGGGCGAGATTCGCCCCGAGGCGGGTGAAATTCCACCCGTTGCGGTTTGGTCGGCGCGCCGTAGGCCGCGGCTGATCCCACTCGGGAGATTTGCCGATTCGACGTGTTTGTCAGCTATGCTGCAAAGGATAGCGAAGTGGCGAAGGAGCTGCAGCGAGCCCTCCAGAGAAAGGGTTTAGATTGCTTTCTCGCTGAGAAAGATTTAACCGCTGGCAAGGTTTGGCGCGAGGAGATAAGAGATGCGTTGCACCTGTCACGTGTGTTTGTGTTATTGCTGACCCCAAATTCGGTGACGAGCAAGTGGGCCATGTGTGAGGCTGGTGCCTTCTGGGCGCTCCGAAGGCCCATCGTCCCGGCTTATATGTTCGTTAATATAGGCGACGTTCCCGAGATAATATCCGAATATCAATGTAGGCGCATAGAATCTTACAGTGATCGAACTGATTTCGTTAGGGAAGTATATTCTCTCTGCCGTGGATGATCGAGCAGGTGGGAGGGCTGCATGCAAATATCACAACGCATCGGTAGGGCGGCCAATCCTCGGAGCGAGCACTGAGGCGAGCAGACCGCTGAAAGCGCCTATCCGGCCACAAATGGCAGGGCCGGAGGGAAGCTCCCTGCTGGGAACCGCGCTAACCGGTCTCTGGATCGGAGCTTCGCGGACGCATCGCGGAAAGCTGCCACAAACCACGCGTAGGCAGTCCAGAGCTCCTGACGCACCGACTTGTCTCACCGCATGGAACAACGGCGCCGGTGACTTCTTCGGCCGCATCGTATCGGTAGGGGCAGCCGCCGTCCTGTTCCGAGCGTGGTAGGATTTTTATGGAGAGACGCAACCACGGAGGTATCATGGATCTGGAAGTTGTCGAGAAGGAAGTCGCAAGCTGGGCGCCGGAGGAGCAGGATCGCCTCGCAGCGTTTTTGACCGTACTCCGCTTGAAGAGAACACCGGACCATGTCCAAGAGCTGACCCGGCGCCTGGACGATCGCAATCCCACCAATTGGGTGAGCTTGGACGAAGTCAGGTCGCTTCGCGAACACCGTGGATGAAGCTCTCATACGACGTCTTCATCCGTCACGAGGTCTTCCGAACTCTTCAGGGGGCCAGCGCTAGCGACCAGGAGCGCGTCTTAGACGCCGACAAGGAAGTTCGAGTCGTCGATCTCGCTAACGCCGAAGGATGACAGCGGGCGCCGGCGACTTCTTCGGCCGCGCCGGGGCTCGGCGAGATTCTAACGCCCTGGTCAGATAGAATCGCGCACCGTCATGGCCGAGCCGCTGCCCCATCCCCCGGAGCTAGGGCCTTCCGGCCTGCCGCTGAAGTGGGCCAAGGTGATCGACCAGGCGCGCTGCATCGGCTGTCACGCCTGCACCACCGCCTGCAAGTCCGAGAACGAGGTGCCGCTGTCGGTCACCCGCACCTACGTCAAGTACGTCGAGGTGGGGACCTTCCCGCAGGCGCGGCGGGCCTTCCAGGTGACGCGCTGCAACCAGTGCGACCAGGCGCCTTGCACCGTCGCCTGCCCCACCACCGCCATGTACCGGCGGCCGGACGGCATCGTCGACTTCGACAAGTCGATCTGCATCGGCTGCAAGGCCTGTATCGCGGCCTGCCCCTACGACGCCATCTTCATCAACCCCGAGGACCATTCGGCCGAGAAGTGCAACTTCTGCGCGCACCGGCTGGATATCGGACTGGAGCCCGCCTGCGTCGTCGTCTGTCCTACGGAGGCGATCCTGGTGGGAGACATGAACGATCCGGCGTCGCGGGTCTCGCAGATCGTCCACCGCGAGCCCGTGGCGGTGCGCCGCCCGGAGAAGGAGACGCGGCCGAAGCTCTTCTACCACGCGGCCCATCAGGCGACCCTCGATCCCCTCGCCGCGCGGCGGCCGCCGGGCGGGCTCTTCATGTGGAGCGAGCAGCGCGCCGGGGCCGATCAGGTCGTCTCGGGCCATCCCGGGCCCGCCAGCTCGTCGGCCGCCGCGCTGCTGGCCTACGACGTTCCGCACAGCATCCCCTGGGACTGGCGGGTGAGCCTCTATACGCTGACCAAGGGGATCGCCGCCGGCGTCTATCTCGTGGCGTGGCTCCTGCTGTTGAGGGGTGACCTGAGCCCGGCGAGCCCGCTCTGGCTGCGGCTCGTGCCGATGGTCGGCGGCATCTTCCTCGCCCTGACCGGCGGCCTCCTCATCTGGGACCTCGAGCATCCGGAGCGCTTCTATCTCATCTTCACCCGGCTGCAGTGGCGGAGCTGGCTCACGCGCGGCGCTTTCGTGATCGCCGGCTACAGCGCGATCCTGGCCGTCCACTTCCTTGCCGGTGTCAGCGGCGGAGCCGGGATCGCCGGCGCTCTCGTTTGGCTCGGCGTGCCGCTGGCGCTGCTGACCGCGGTCTACACGGCCTACCTCTTCGCGCAGGCCAAGGCGCGCGACCTCTGGCAGAACCCCCTGCTGCCGCCGCATCTGGCGGTGCAGGCGGTGCTCGCCGGCGCCGCGGTGCTGTTGCCGTTGGCGCGGCTCGGCGCGCCGGACCTCCTGCAGCCGCTCGGCAGGATGCTGGCGATCGCGTGCCTGCTCCACCTCCTGCTCGTCGCCGGCGAATGCAGCGTGACGCACGGCACGGCGCACGCACGGCTGGCGATGCACGAGATGATCGCCGGGGGCTTCCGCGGCCTCTTCTGGCTGGGCGCCGCGCTGGTCGCCGCCGGCCTGCTGGCTCCCTGGATCGGCGCCGCGGCGGCGGTGCCGGCGCTCCTCGGGCTGCTCGCCTTCGAGCATGCCTACGTGCAGGCCGGCCAGGCGGTGCCGCTGGCCTAGGAAGGAACCATGAGCCGCGAAGACGAGACTCAGCGGGTGAGCGCCGCGCGCGCGGAGACGGAAGCGCGGGGCGAGACTTTCTACCCCGGTCCCAGCCGGGTCCACCTCGCCTCCTATCCTCCCAAGGAGCGATGGGACGACTGGACGGAGCTGGATTCCCGCGCCTGGCCGCAGCGGGTCGAACGCCGCTATCTGCTCGTGCCCACGACCTGCTTCAACTGCGAGTCCGCCTGCGGCCTGCTCGCCTACGTCGACCGCGAGACCCTGGAGGTGCAGAAGCTCGAAGGCAACCCCGAGCATCCGGGCTCGCGGGGGCGCAACTGCGCCAAGGGTCCCGCCACCCTGAACCAGTTGACGGACCCCGACCGCATCCTCTTTCCGCTGCGCCGCGCCGGGCGCCGCGGTGAGGGCAAATGGGAGCGGGTGACCTGGGAAGACGCGCTCGCCGACATCGCCTCGCGCATCCGCAAGGCGATCGTCGAGGGCCGCCAGCGCGAGATCATGTACCACGTCGGCCGGCCGGGAGAGGACGGCTTCACCGAGCGCATCCTCGCCGCCTGGGGAGTGGACGGCCACAATTCGCACACCAACATCTGCTCTTCGGGCGCGCGCGCCGGCTATGAGCTCTGGTGCGGCATCGACCGGCCCAGCCCCGACCACGCCCGCGCCAAGGTCATCCTGCTGGTCTCCTCGCACCTGGAGACCGGCCACTACTTCAATCCGCACGCCCAGCGCATCATGGAGGGGAAGGCCAGCGGCGCCAAGCTCGTCGTCTTCGACACCCGCCTCTCCAACACCGCCACCCACGCCGATCACTGGGTGGCGCCGATTCCGGGCTCGGAAGCGGCGATCTTCCTCGCCATCGCCAACCACCTCGTCCAGACCCGCCGCTACGACCGCGAGTTCGTGCGCCGGTGGTGGAACTGGCAGGAATTCCTGGAAGCGGAGCACCCGGAGCTCGCCCCCACCTTCGAGAGCTTCGAGGCGGTGCTCTCCACCCTCTACGCCGACTACACCTTCGACTTCGCCGCCGCCGAATCGGGGGTGGAGGCGGCGGTGCTGGCGCAGATCGCCGAGCTGGTGGCGGGCGCCGGCACGCGCTTGGCGACTCATACCTGGCGCAGCGCCGCCGCGGGCAATCTCGGCGGCTGGCAGGTGGCGCGCACCCTCTTCCTGCTCAACGCGCTGATGGGCGCCGTGGCGACGGAGGGGGGCACCTACCCGAACGCCTGGAACAAGTTCGTGCCCAAGCCCATCCATCTGCCGCGCCATCCGGAGCACTGGAACGAGCTCACCTGGCCGGCCGAGTTTCCGCTCAGCATGTACGAGCTGTCCTTCCTGCTGCCGCACTTCATCCGCCAGGGGCGCGGCCGCCTCGACGTCTACTTCACCCGCGTCTACAACCCGGTGTGGACGAACCCCGACGGCTTCTCCTGGATCGAGATGCTGCGCGACGAGGAGCGGGTCGGCTGCTACGTGGCGCTCACGCCAACGTGGAACGAGACCGCCTTCTTCGCCGACTACGTCCTGCCCATGGGGCATGGGTCCGAGCGGCACGACCTGCACTCCTACGAGACCCATGACTCGCAGTGGCTCGGCTTCCGCCAGCCCGTGCTGCGGGCGGCGCGCGAGCGGCTGGGCGAGACGGTGGCCGACACCCGCGCCGCCAATCCGGGCGAGGTCTGGGAGGAGAACGAGTTCTGGCTGGAGCTCACCTGGCGGATCGATCCCGACGGCAGCCTCGGCATCCGTCCCTTCGCCGAGTCAAAGCAGCGCCCTGGCGAGCGCCTGACCGTCGACGAATACTACGGCTGGATCTTCGAGCATTCCGTCCCCGGCCTGCCGGAGCGGGCGGCGGCCGAAGGCCTGACACCGCTCGCCTGGATGCGCCGCTACGGTGCCTTCGAGATCAGCCGCGACCTGGGGCCGGTGTTCGAGCGCGAGGTGCCGCCGGAGGAGCTCGTCGATGCCGCCGAGGACGCCTACGGCCGCGTCTACACCCGCGCCCCGAAGCCTCCGTCGCCCAACATCGTGCCGATGGGCGCTCCCGAGCCCGACGCCGAGGGCCGCCGGCCGGCGGGCGTACGCCAGGGAGACAGGGTGCTGCAGGGTTTTCCCACCCCCAGCGGCCGGCTGGAGTTCTACTCCTCGACGCTGGCGAACTGGGGCTGGCGCGAAGTCGCGCTGCCGGCCTACATGGGGAGCCACGTCCATCCGCGGAGCCTCGGTCCGGACCGCATGTGCCTCATCTCGACGTTCCGGCTGCCGGTCCACATCCATACCCGCAGCGCCAACGCCAAGTGGCTGGACGAGATCGCCCACACCAATCCGCTCTGGCTTCACCCCAAGGACGCGGAGCGTTTCGGCGTCGGCACCGGCGACCTGGTGCGGGTGGAGACGGAGATCGGCCGCTTCGTCGTCAAGGCCTGGGTGACGGAGGGGATCCGGCCGGGAGTGGTGGCCTGCAGCCATCACATGGGGCGATGGCAGCTCGCCGCGGCCTCCGGCCAGGCGCAGCGTCTGCACATGGCGACCGTCGGCCTGGAGCAGGACGGCAGCCGCTGGACGCTGCGCCGCGAGCGCGGCGTCGAGCCGTTTTCATCGAGCGATCCCGATACCGCGCGGCTCTGGTGGACCGACGTGGGCGTGCACCAGAACCTGACGTTCCCGGTCCACCCCGATCCCATCTCCGGCATGCACTGCTGGCATCAGGCGGTGCGGGTGACGAAAGCCGCCCCCGGCGATCGTTATGGCGACGTTGAAGTCGACACCGCGGCGTCGCGGCGGGTCTTCGAGGAATGGCTCGCCCAGGCCCGGCCGGCGACTCACCACTCCCCGGACGGCACCCGGCGGCCCTATTGGCTCATCCGTCCGCTCAAGCCCTCGCGGGAAGCCTACCGGCTCCCCCGAACCGCGCCGGCGTAGCGGCGTTCAATCCTCCGGAGGGCCAAACCAGACCCGCAACGGGCTGACCCCCTGGCGGCGCGCCACCCGCATGCGCATCCGCTGGATCCGGCTCCAGCGTACCAGGCCCGAGCCCCAGGTCTTTTCCATCGCGAAACCGGCAAAGGCCCCAACCAGCAGCGTACTTACGAACGTCAACATCGCAGCTACCCTCAACAAAAGTAATTCCTGCTCTTGCAGCCGACCCTGCGTCAGCCCTTCTCGCCAGGGTGTGGTGCAGCTCCTACCGATACCCCTTTGACTATTTTGTAGAACGAGAGTATAGCCCTCGCCTCGCCTTTCCGTCAACCTCCCCCGGCGTCTCTCGATTCCCGATCTCTATACGTAGACGAAGTCCGCGGTGTTTTTCCCTCACGCGGCGAGCTCAGGGAATTCCGCTTGGGGTAGGACTGATCTGTAGGGCCGCCCCTACAGTCCGAGCTCCTTCGAGGCGGCCTGGAGCGCGCGGATGACGTTCTCGATGTGCTCGTCGAGCGGCAGGCCGATCTCCTCGGCGCCGTTGTAGACATCCTCGCGGTGGACACCGCGGGCGAAGGCCTTCTCCTTGAGGCGCTTCTTGACGGAGGCGAGGTCCACGTCGGCGAGCGACTTGCTCGGCTTGATGAGGGCCACCGCGACCACGAACCCGGCCAGCTCGTCGCAGGCGTAGAGGGCCTGGGCGAGCCGCGTCTGCCGCGGCACGCCGGTATAGGGCGCATGCCCTATGATCGCCGTGCGCATCGCTTCGGGGTACCCCTCGGCGGCGAGGATCTCGTTGCCCCGGTAAGGGTGGTTCTCCGCGTCGGGCCAGCGCTCGTAGTCGAAGTCGTGGAGCAGGCCGGTCAGGCCCCACAGCTCCTCGTCCTCGCCAAACCGGCGGGCGTACCAGCGCATCGCGGCTTCGACGGCGAGGGCGTGCTTGCGCAGCCCTTCCTTCTCCGTGTAGCGGCAGAGCAGGCTCCAGGCCTCGTCGCGGCTGGGCAGGGGTTCGGTGGCGGGCATGGCGCGTAAGGTACCAGAAGTGGCTACAATGGAGCCATGACCGAGGAGCACCGCAAGCTGACCGTCCGCTGCCCCGAATGCAACGCCGACCTGGTGATCGACGCGGCGACCGGCGAGGTCCTCTCCCACCGCAAGGCCAAGCAACCGCTGGCCGGCGGCAAAGACTTCGACGCCCTCCTCAAGGGCCTGGACGAGGACAAGTCCCGGGCCGAGGACATCTTCGAGCGCGAGAAGGCGGCCCTCAAGGATCGCGACCGCCTCCTGGAAGAGAAGTTCCGCGAGGCCATGCGCCGCGCCGAGGAAGAGCCGGACGAGGGGCGGCCGGTGCGGCCGTTCGATCTGGATTGAGGCAGACTTCAAAAATCTGTATAAGCTGTGCTAGAATCCTATCCCGGCCTTCGGTATCCCTCCCGCCGCTCTGGCCCGAGCCTCAACCCCGGTCTGTTGCCGCTCGATCCGCCCGCTACGAAGCGTGCCTGATTTGATCCAAAGACCGATACGCCGCGATGGGCCTCGAAGGTCCCGCGAGAAGGAGTGAACTTTGAGTCCATGGTGGATGCGCCCTACGGCTGAGGGCCTGGAAGAAGAGAACCGAGAGCAGCCGAAATCCGAGACCGGCGAGACGCAGCAGCCGGCCGAAACCGCCCCCCCGATCCCGCCGCCGACATTTGACGAGCAGCCCGCTGACGAGCAGCCCGCCGAAGAGATCACCCGGCCCCATTGGCAGGTCGAGCCCACGTCTCCCCCTCCGGCGCCTGTCTTCGCCGAATCGGCGGCCGTCCTTCCCACTCCAGAAGCCTTGCCGGCCGAAGATCTTCCTTTTGACGAGGAATCTTTCGACGAGGAGGACGGCACCGAGGAGCCGGAGGAGATGGAAGCCTCCGACGCCGAGCCGGAGGAGAAGGAAGGCGAGGGCAAGGCGGAGGCCCGGCGGCGGCGCTCGCGCGGCCGGCGCGGCGGCAAGAAGCGCGTCGCCCGCACCGCCGCGGCGGCTCCGGCGGAAGCGGAGGAGGACGAAGAGGAGCCGGTTCGCGAGGAGCCCGCCCCGGCGGCGCCGCGGCGGATCGCTCCGGTCGCCGCTCCGCAGTACCGCGTGGCTCGCGGCGGCGACAGTTATGTGATCCCGCCGGCCGAAGCCGAGCAGATGTCCCGGGAGATCGTCATCTCCATCCCTGACCGGCAGCGGTCGGCCAGCGACGAGCGCAAGATCGCCCTGTTCTGCGATTTCGAGAACATCGCCCTCGGCGTGCGCGACTCCGAAATCGGCAAGTTCGAGATCAGCCTCGTCCTCGAGCGCCTGCTGGAGAAGGGCAAGATCATCGTCAAGAAGGCCTACGCCGACTGGGAGCGCTACTCCGACTACAAGCGCCCCTTCCACGAGGCCGCCATCGAGCTGATCGACATCCCGCAGAAGTTCTATTCGGGCAAGAACAGCGCCGACATAAAGATGGTCGTCGACGCGATGGACCTCTCCTACGCCAAGGAGCACCTCGACACCTTCGTCATCCTCTCCGGCGACAGCGATTTCTCGCCCCTGGTCTCCAAGCTCAAGGAGAACAACAAGTACGTCATCGGCATCGGCGTCAAGAATTCGTCGTCGAACCTGCTGGTCGACAACTGCGACGAGTTCATCTACTACGAGGACGTCTGGCGCGACGCCCAGAAAGGTCCCAAGCTCGACGGCCTCAACAAGAAGACCGCCGAGGCGTTCAGCCTGATGATCGAGTCCATCCAGGCGCTGATCCGCGAGAACAAGGACGTGCTTTGGGGCTCGATGATCAAGCAGACGATGCAGCGCAAGAAGCCCTCCTTCAACGAGGGCTACTACGGCTACAGCACCTTCTCCGAGCTGCTGGAGGACGCCGAGCGCAAGAACATCATCAAGCTGAAGAAGGACCAGCGCTCGGGCACCTACATCGTCACCGGCTTCGCCAAGACCGGCGACGGTGCCACGGCGGCCGGGCGGCGGTAGGCCCTCGCCAGGGGAAAAAAGGACCCAAGGGACACCAAGGACAGCAAGGACAAGAGGACTCACCCGAACGGTATTTGTCCTTGGAATCCTTGCTGTCCCTTGGGTCCTTGTCGTCCCTGAAACGTTCCGCCCCGCCCTACGTCTTCTCTTCTGGATGTTGACGGCCTTCGAGGACACCGCCCAGAGGTACCGGCGCCGGGTCTACTCGTTCGCCCGCTACTTCCTCTCCAACCGGGAGGAGGCGGAGGACGTGACCCAGGAGGTGCTCCTCCGCCTGTGGCGCCATCGCAGCGGCGTCGACGAGGAGCGCCTCGGCGCCTGGCTGCTGCGGGTGACCCGCAACGCCTGCTACGACCTGCTGCGCAAGCGGCACGCGGACGCCGGCGCGGGGTTCGGCGCCAGCCTCGACGCCGAAGGGGCGGAGGAGGTCGCGAGCGCCGAGCCCGATCCGCAGGCGCGGGCCGAAGCCGCGGATTTCCGGCGGCGCCTGCTCGCGGCGCTGGCGGAGCTCGAAGAGCCGTACAAGAGCGTCGTCATCCTGCGCGAGGTCCAGGGCCTCGCCCACCGCGAGATCGGCGAGGCCCTCGGCGTCCCCGAGGTCACCGTGCGAGTCCATCTCCACCGAGGCCGGCGCAAACTGCGGGAACGACTGCGGGAGGTATCGCCATCATGAACCGACTCGATCACGATCCGTTCTGCGAAGAGGCGCTGGGCCTCCTCGAACCCTTTATAGATGGGGATCTATCCCCGTCCGAATCGACCCGGCTGCGCGAGCATCTGGAGCGCTGCCCCGCCTGCGCGGCCGAGCTGGAGCTCGCGGCGAGGATCCAGCGCGAGCTGCGGTCCCTGCCACAGCTCGATTGTCCTCCGGAGGTGTTGGAGAAGGTCGAACGGGCCGGCCGCAGCGAGGTCGTTCCATTCCCGCGTCGAGACCGCGCGGGATTGCGGATCGCCGCCATCGCGGCCCTCCTGGCGTTGGCCGTGGGCGGCGGAGCGCTCTTCCTGCGCTTCGAGGAGCGCGATCGGCCGAGCCCGCAAGAGATCGCGCAGGCCACCGCGGAGGCCCGCTATGCCCTGGCCTACATCGGCAAGGTGACCCGCCGGACCCGCATGAATCTCCGCGAGGATGTTCTCGAGAAGCGTCTGGTCGAGCCGGCCAGCCGCAGCGTTTCCCGCACCCTCGGCGAGGCCCCGGGCCCCGCCGTGCCGTCGTCCGCTGCCGCCCGGCGGCGCGACAAGGAGTTTTGACATGCGCAAGACCATCCTGTTCACCCTCGTGCTCCTCGTGCTGACGGCCACCGCCGGCCGGGCCCAGAGGCTTGCCGATCAGCCCGGCTACGTGCCGATCGAGAAGCTGGACCTCTTCCCCTCGGACAAGCTGAGCGTCGAGATCAACCTCGAGGGAGCCCTGCTGAAGCTGATCGCCGCGGGCGCGAGAGGTGAAGACCCCGAGTTCTCGTCGCTGATCGCCGGCCTCAAGGGGATCACGGTGCAGGCCGTCCCGCTCAAGGACGTGGATGCCGGCTCGGTCCGCGCCAAGATCAGCCAGGCCGTCCGCTGGCTGGAGGACCGCGGCTGGAAGCCGACGATGCGGGTGCGCGAGGAGGGCGAGGAGACCTACATCTATCTCAAGGAGATCGACGGCCAGATCGCCGGGTTGACGTTGCTCGCCCTCGAGCCCGGCGACGAGGCCGTGGCCATCAACATCGTCGGCCGCATCGATCCGGAGCAGGTCGGCCGTGTCGTCGAGAACCTGCACGGTCTCCGCATCAAGAAAGTGCCGGCTCAAGTCAAGAAGCCGGAGTGACCGGAGTCTGGATCTTTTCGAAGGGAGGCGTGCCGTGAAGCGAAACGTCGTGCTCTGTGCTGCTCTGCTGTGCCTCGCCGGCTGTGCGAGCTCGCCCTCCGTCGAGCAGGTGCGATGGGAGATCCAGCGGCGGTTTCCGGAGGCCCGATTCACGCTGGAGGAGCACGTCCATCTCGGCCGCTTGTCGCTGGGCCTGATCCGCGGCATCGTGGGCATGGTCCCCGGCAAGGTCGAGGGCCGGGAGATCCTGAACGCGATCCACCGCCTCGACGTCGCCACCTACCAGGTGAGCGCACTGGATCTCGACCGCCTCCAGGGCGAGACGCGGTTCGAGCGCCGGCTCGCCAGCGCCGGCTGGAACATGACCGTGCGCGCGCGGGAGGAGGACTCGCGAACCTGGATCTTCACCCGCGGCGACGAGGAGAACGCGCTGAGCAGCCTCTTCATCGTCACCCTGGAATCCGGCGAGATGACCCTCGTCAGCATCGACGGCCGGCTCGACCGCGCCCTCGCCGAAGCGATCGCCCTGAATCCGAAGGAGGCCGTGCGGAAAGTGACGGCTGGAGAAGAAGAGAAGCCAGGGGAGCCTTCCGGCGTGCTCTAGGAAAACGCTTTCTCCGCCGTCCTTGACGGTCCGTGCATCGTCCGTGACCGTCCGTGTCGCCCGGGTCTCACCCTCCCGGTTCCGTCCACTCCGGCCGCCGCCAGGCGTTTTCCTTTCCGGCGATTCGCTCGAGCCCCGCACCCTCCAGCCGTTCGCCGAGCAGATCGAGAAAGCGGTGCTGCCCCTTCACCACCGCCAGGTTGAGGAACAGCTCGCGCGCCACGCCGTTCCGCTCGACGACGAAGCGCAGGGCCTCCGTGCCGGGGCGCGGGTTGCAGGCGAGGACGCGGGCGAACGGCACGCGGCGCGGCCGGAAGGTGTGGAGCGGCTGATACGAGAGCGCGTCGTCCTCCAGCGATACCGCCGGGCGGCCGGCGGTCCACCAGATCTTGACCAGGCTCACCCAGAAGAGAAGGCTGTAGGCGAGCAGCACGCCGAAAGCCCGTCCCCACGCCTCGCGGTCTCCCGAGCCGAGCGCGAGCATGATGCCGCCGATGGCGACCACTACAGCGACGCCCCAGAACAACGCCCGCCGGCACGTGCTCCGCACCCAGGGACGAAACGGGAAGGTGACCGCGGCCATCGGCGGCATGCTAGCGTAGGCGGCCGTGCCCGGATCCCGTCCCCACGTCGCGGTCATCGGCGCCGGAGCCCTCGGCGGCTGGACCGCCCTGCACCTCCTGCGGCGAGGAGCGCGCGTAACCCTGCTCGACGCCTGGGGACCGGGAAACTCCCGCGCCAGCTCGGGAGGCGAGACGCGGGTCATCCGCACCGTCTATGGGACCGACCGGATCTACGTGGACTGGACGGCCCGTTCCTTCCCGCTCTGGCGCGAGGCGGAAGAACGCTGGCACCTGCCGCTCTACCGGCGGACCGGCTCCCTCTGGATGTGCGGCGACGACGAGGGGTACGTCCGCTCCGCCATCCCACTGATCGAGGACGCGGGCCTGTGCATCGCCGAGCTGAGCCTGCCGGAGGCGCGACAACGGTTCCCGCAGGTCGACTTCGACGGCGTCCGCAGCGCCTTCATCGAGGACGAGGCCGGCTATCTCTTCGCCCGGCGCGCCTGCCAGGCGGTGGCCGCGGGCCTGGCGATCGAAGGGGGTGAGGTCCGGCTGGCGGCCGCCTCGCCGGGTCCCATCCGCAACGGCGCCATGGAGCGGCTGGAGCTGCCGGGAGGCGAATCTCTCGCCGCGGACCTCTACGTCTTCGCCTGCGGCCCCTGGCTCGGACGGCTCTTCCCGGAGGTAATTGGCGAGCGGATCCTGCCGACCCGGCAGGAGATCTACTTCTTCGGCACTCCGGCCGGCGATCCGCGGTTCGGCGACGACCTCTTCCCCGTCTGGTTCGATCTCGGCGAGAGGATCCTCTACGGCATCCCGGGCAACGAGCACCGCGGCTTCAAGGTGGCGGACGACACCCGCGGCGAGCCCTTCGATCCCACCGCCGGCGAGCGCACGCCGACCCTGGATCTGGTCGCCATGACCCGCGACTTCCTGGCGCGGCGTTTCCCCGCAATGGCCGGCGCGCCGCTGGTCGAGGCGCGGGTCTGCCAATACGAGAACAGTCCGGACGGCCACCTCCTCTTCGACCGCCACCCCGAGGCCGCCAACGTCTGGTTCCTGGGCGGCGGCTCGGGCCACGGCTTCAAGTTCGGGCCCGCGCTAGGCGAGTACGCGGCGGGGATCATCCTCGACGGCGGCGCTCCTCTCTCCCTCTTCGCGCTGGACCGCGCCGATGACGCGAGGAAAACGCAGTTCGAGCGGTGACGCGGGCGGGATCGCCTACCCGTCTGGGTCGTGCCCAGGCTGCGGCAAGCGGTCGAAAAGAACGAGCACGCCGTGGGTGTAAGGAGGATCGAAGTCGTTCGTCGCCTGAGCAAGGGTGAACCAGAGATCCCACGCCTTGTCCAGTTCTTCGGGAGTCATGTCTTTTAGGTTCAAGTCGTCTTCACTGAGCAGTTCCATCTCCGGCCACCCTGACGCGAACGTCTCGTTCATCCATTGACGCTTGCATAGCGGGAGCCTATCGCAGACCCCGCCGGTTGCGTTGGGGCGTCCGCCGGCTGCGATGGGAAGCGCATCGGTTGGGATGCGACATGCAGTGGCAGAAATGCGGCGCGCATCCGTTGGGATGGAATGCCCCTTGGCAGCACCGGGCGCGCATCGGTTGGGACATAGAGCCCATTGGCGCCGATGGGACTTGCATTGGATGCGATGGTGCGCCCATCGGTTGCGATGGGACATGCATCCGCTGCAAGGGGACTCCCTTCGCAGCGGCCGCCTACCCTCATGGCTCCTACCCAGCACTTGCTGTATTCTGAAGCGCACGCAACAACCCAGATTGCCGAAGGAGGCCCCTCATGGAGAGGACGGGCGTGTCGGGCAGTTTCAAGGCGCAGCTCACGAAGACTTCGCAATCCCTCACGGTCGGGCAGTTCGTCTCGCTGCCGAACACGCCCGGCAACGTCGGGATCTGCCTCAGCGGCGGGGGCTCGCGGGCGCTCTCGGCCGGCATGGGCCAACTCCGCGGCCTGGCCTATCTGCAGCTCAATGGCAAGAGCCTGCTGAGCCAGACCAGAGCCATCTCTACGGTCTCCGGCGGCTCGTGGCTCGGCGTGACGTTCGAGTTCCTCACCTCAGGCACCGCCGACAGCGCTTACCTCAACGAGTACGTGCCGGACCCGGGCCGGCTCGTCCCCACCGCCACGGCCGGACACTCCCCGGCCGAGACTCTCGACGTACTGCCGCAAGGCAACATCGGCAACTCGATCAGCACGGATCTCTTCTCCATTCCGGCCCTGGCGGTCGAGGCCTTCCTGCTCTACAAGCTGCTCGGCACGCCGCTGGACTTCCTCTGGCAGGCCTTGATCGGCGCCCACATCCTGTGGCCTTATGGTCTCTTCAACCCGGGCCGCCGCGCCCTGCCGGTCTCGCTGTTCTCGTGGGATGAGGGGACTCTCCAATCTCAGGTGACCGGTCCCAACCCCGAGCTCGGAGACGAGATCGCCCATCTCATCACCGGCGGTGCGGACCGCGCCCGCCGGCCGTTCGTGGTCTGCAATACGGCCATGTTCCTGATCGAGCCGGGGACGGTTTTTCAGCTTCTGGCGCCGGTACAGGCCACAGCCTTCATGACAGGGATCGTGGGGGCTCCCACGGGCAAGGACGTCAACGGCCGCGCGCCCGGCGGCGGCGGCGTAACCCCTTTCGCCTTCAGCTCGAACCCCACCGCCGTTCAGGGAACCGGCGTGACCGTCGACCAGCAGCGGCAGCTCTCGCTCACCGACATCGTCGGCTCGAGCAGCGCCGCCTTCGCGGAGACCCTGAAGAACCTGTTCGTCACCTGGGAGCAGGACGTGCAGCAGTTCGTGGCCGAGCTGGAGAAACGGGCGGATGAGCTCTGGGACTGGATCAAGGAGCGGTTCTCCCACCTCGACGCGATCGCGGATCTCATCGAGGACGTCGCCAAGGCGCTCGAAGGGCCCGCGGAACGTCTCGAGCCGCGCCTGAAGCTCGCGTCGCCCAGCGACCTGGCCAGCCTGAAGGCGGACTTCCAGGCCCTCCAAGGCTTGATCCCCCAGTACCAGTACTGGCCCGTGGCAGGCGTCCAACCGTACCCGCAGACGAAACCGACCGGCTTCGCCGATGGCGGCAGCCTGGAGAACAGCGGCGTCAACGCCATGCTCGCCTACTCGGACGTCGACAACCTCATCTCCTTCCTCAACTCCGCCACTCCCCTCTCCGCGGGCAATCTCGGCATGTTCGGCGCCGACGACAAGGAAGTGCCGAATACGCGGGTGATCATCACCGAGAACATCCCGCCGCTCTTCGGCTACCAACCCTATAATCCTCAGAAGGGCTACGTGCTCTACGCCGGAGACGAGAACCCCACCTTCCCGCAGGGGAAGAACAGCCAGGTCTTCGAATCTTCCCTGCTGGCCGAGGTGATCCAGGGCTTGTGGGCGGCGAGCGGCAGCGGCAACAACACCGGCCCTGCCTTCTTCAAGCAGACGCTCCTCGCCGTGCGGGACAACGCCTGGTTCGGAGTGCGAGGAGGCGGACGTACGGTCAACGTGCTCTGGGTTTATCCGAACCGCGACTCTTCGTGGTTCAACCTGCTGAGCCCCGGCGTCCAGGCGCTCCTCAATCCGTTCAGCGATCCCACGACGTTCAAACAGTTCCCGCACTACGGCACGTTCTACACGGACCTCTCGGCCCAGGAGATCAACCTGCTCGCCAACTACACGGCGTGGATGGTCGCCGATCCCGACAACGCGAAGCAGTTCCTGAGCCTGTACCAGTGAGGATGCATCCGGCTACGGACAGGTCGCGAAGGCGTTCGCATCTCGAACGGAACGGAAGGGCGTGCGCGGCGGGTTGTCGTAGGTCTTCACCTTTTGCGTGCGCGTATCCGTCACCGTCAGCCGGACCTGGATGTCGGTCAGTCCGCCGGCATAGACCGCGAACCGCTGGCTGGAGGAGCAGGCGTTGAGCACCTTGGCGAACACCTCGATGTTGCCGGGATTGAAGAACCAGAAGTAGCCGGTCGTCGCCGTGAGGGCGACGGCGTGCCCGGCGCCGGTGGTGCCGCGCGCCGTCCATTGCGCCTCCACCTGGAAGCGGCCACCGTTGAGGCAGAGGCGGAAGTCGCCCGGCACGCAGGAGCCCGGCGGCGGGGTCGAGGAGGGCCGCCAGCCGAGCTGGACGACCTCGAAGTCGCTGGCGCGGAGGCTGGCGAAGGCGGGGTTCAGCACGTCGTTGTTCCAGCGGGCGTCGTAAGCACCGCTGATGAACATGTTCGAGCCGTTGTCGGCCACGATGAGCCCGTAGGTCTTCATCGCCTGGAAGATCCGGCGCACCTCCGGCGGATATCCAGAGATGTCCTTGCCCGCCTTGAGGCGCAGGCGCGCGCCCATCGGCAGGGCGCCCGATGAGTCGCCGGCCTCGTGGGAGGCGGGGAAGACGTAGCCATCGCTCTCCTCGACGGTGAAACGGAAGGCGTGCCGGATCGGCTCGGCGCCGAAGGCCTCGTCGTAGCGCGCGAGGCCGGGCAGAATGGCGAGGCCCGCGGCGTCGGCGCTCGTCCATCCGTCCGTCCGGCGGAGGTTGGAATCGAGAGGAAATACCGCTCCGGAGCCCGCCTCCCAGCGGTTGTGGGACGCGCTCCAGTGCGCGTGATACAGCTCGAAGAGGATGCGGTGGTCGCGGTCGACGATCAGCAGGTGCCGGTCGCCGCCCGGATCGGCATTGCCGGGATAGCCGCCTTCGATCCACTTCGCCTGTGTCTTGGCCTCCTCCGGGATGGGATAGCCCGGCGGCCGGCCCGGAGCCCCGGCATCGCTCTCGTCGCCGAATTCGACGAAGGTGACCGGCACCAGCGGCTGGCTGCCGGGCACCACGAGGTAGACCATGCCGTAGATCTCGGGGAAGGAATCGGCGTCGCCGCCGAAGTCGGGATGCAGCCCGACGTTGCCGCCGATGAAGTCGATGAAGCCCGCGCTGTGAGGATCCACCGGCGCCGAGCTGACGTCGACGTTCCACCAGTTGTCGGGCGGAAAGATCGGCAGCGGACCGGGCAATGCTCCGCCGGGCTGCGGCGGCTGGGCGAGAGCGGCGTACGGGAGCAGGAAAGCGAGGGTGTAGACCCGCATCTTCTCATTCATGATTAACGATGAGTGTACAGGAGGCTGTGCCCTCCAACGGTCCTGCCTCAACAAGCAACGCCCGAAATGGCCGCACTCCCTGTCACACTCCCGTCACCCCCGTGCTAGGATCGGCAGGCACGAAATGGCACACATGCCTCCGCCCCCGCAGTGGGCGGCGGATGACTGGAGGGAGGCTCGTATGGTTCGGAAAACTCAACCGTTCCTCTGGCTCTTGCTGTTGATGCTCGCGATGGCCGGGACTGCTCTCGCACAGCAGACCGGCTCGATCTCCGGCGTCGTCCGCGGCGCCGACGGCGCGCCGCTCCCCGGCGTCACGGTGACGGTGAGCGGTCCGCTCCTGCCGGCCGGCCGCACGGTGGTGACGGACGAGGGCGGCGCCTACAGCGTCCTGCGCCTGCCGCCCGGCGACTACGAGGTGGCGGCCGAGCTGACGGGGATGGGCAGCGTCAAGCGGCCGGCCGTCGTGGCGCTCGACAAGGACACCCAGGTCGAGCTCGAAATCAAGCCGTCCGTGGCGGAGGAGATCACCGTCACCGCGGCGCTGCCGACGATCGACGTCAAGTCGAGCGATGTGCAGTCGAACTACACCAACGACCAGATCGAGAACCTGCCGGTGTCGCGCACCTACCGGGGCCTCTTCCAGCTCGCGCCCGGCGTCTCGGAGAACGGGCACAACACGCCCAACGCCGGCGCCTCGCGCATGGACAACGTCTATCTGGTCGACGGCATCAACGTGACGAACCCCCACTACGGCGACATCCTGCCCGACATCACGGAGCTCGACATCGACCAGGCGAGCATCAAGCGCGGCGGCATCACCGCCGAGTACGGGCGCGCCGGCGGCATGCTGGTCAACGCCGTCACCAAGTCGGGGACGAACGACTTCAGGGGCCAGGTCCGCGGCGAGTATCAGCCGAGCAGCTTCGTCTCCGACAGCAAGATCGCGACGATCCAGAACAAAGTCGACCGCAGCCTGCTCGCCGGCGCGCTCGGCGGTCCGCTGGCGCACGACCGCTTCTGGTTCTACGCCTCGGCGAACCTGCCGCGCCAGACGACGACCGACCGCGTGAACAACCTCGGCGGGGTGCCCGACTCGGACCGCGACACCGACGAGTACTTCGCCAAGGTCACCGCCAACCCGCTGCCCAGCCACTTCTTCAACGCTTCCGTGCGCTCGCGGGACACGAAGACGAGCAACGCCGGCATCGGCACCAACACCCACCCGTCCGTGGCGACCACGGATTCGACCGACTACCTGCTGGGTACCTTCAACTGGGTGTGGAATCTGACGGCGGACAGCCTGGCCGAGCTGAAGCTGAACCACAACAAGGAGGAGAACTCGAGCGTCCCGATCACGGACCTCGGCT
The DNA here is from genome assembly GCA_046765915.1 of Acidobacteriota bacterium. Lineage (GTDB taxonomy): Bacteria > Acidobacteriota > Thermoanaerobaculia > Multivoradales > UBA5704 > DATARR01. The sequence continues at coordinate 32,724 of JBKPTH010000063.1, forward strand.
ACCGTCCGGCCTTCAACGCCGCCCGGCCGGACCTCGCCGGCGCGTTCACCACCGCGACGGGCCACATCGTCGGCGGCGCCACCGCCGCCGGGCAGACCGTGGGCGGGGGAAGCCTCAACAACTTCCAGGACTTCAAGCGCGACGAGGCGCGGCTCACCTATCAGCGCTTCACCTCCTGGGGCGGCTCGCGGCACGACATCCGCGGCGGCATCACCTACGACAAGAACGAGGAGCGCCTCGACCGGGTGGCGAACGGCTGGGGAACCATCTCCTTCAGCACCACGACGCAGCTGTACACGGCAAACTATGTCTCCACCCAGCCGCCGCACACCGGCCGCGCCGAGGTCTGGGGCGTCTTTCTCCAGGATCAGATGGCCCTGGGCGACCGGACGACGCTGACCGCCGGTGTGCTGCTCAACAAGGACGAGTATTTCGGCGAGGGCCTGGGATCGACGCCGGGAACCAAGACCAAGGTCAAGATCCTGACCTTCGACTGGGACCAGCAGATCCAGCCGCGGCTCGGCATCTCCTTCGTCCCCAGTCCCTCGCGGGGCGACAAGCTCTACTTCAACTTCGGCCGCTACTCCAACACCGAGAACAAGTCGCTCACCCGCGCCGCCTCGCCGACGCGCATCTTCACCACCCGCGCCACCTTCGACGTCAACGGCAACCTCATCTCGGACGTACCGGCGGCCAACACCCAGAACAAGAAGATCGATCCCGGGCTCGACCCGATGTACACCGACGAGTTCCTCGCCGGCTACGCGCGGCCCCTCGGGCTGGTCTGGTCGGCCGAGGTCTGGGGGATGTACCGCGACGTCAACAACATCTTCGAGGACGTGAGCGCCGACGGTCTCGGCAACGGCCCGTTCCACGTCTCCCAACTGCCGGGCGCCTACCGCAGGTACACGGCGGCCTCGATCGAGCTGAACCGCCGGCCGGCCAACGACCGCTTCCGGCACCTGTGGGTCAACGCCAGCTACACCTGGAGCCGGTTGAAGGGCAACTGGGACATCGACTACGCCGACCAGCTCTTCTTCAACTCGTCGATCCTCCAGGACGGCCCCGGCGTGCTGATCACCGATAACCGCAACGGCGAGCTGCTCGGCGACCGCACGCACGTCGTCAAGCTGTTCGCCACCATCGAGCCCATCGACCGCCTGCGCACCGGCGTCTACGTCCGCTACCAGAGCGGCGCCGCCTGGGAGGCGCGGGGCCAACCTTCCACCAACGTCTCCAGCAGCTATTACCGCTACCTGGAGCCGGCGGGCTCGCGGCGGATGGAGGACTGGCTCAACGTCGACCTGCTCACCTCGTACGAATTGCGCTTCGGCGGCATCGGCGTCGAGTTGGAGGCCCGCATCAACAACCTGTTCGACGAGCAGGCGGAGCTGACGGTGGACAACCGCTACATCCTCAACCAGCCGCTGAACCCCGCGAACCCGGGACCCAATCCGCTGCTCGGACCGTCGAACAATCCGCAGTTCGGCAAGCCGACCCAGCTCTCGGACCCGCGGGCGATCGTGCTGTCGACGATCTTGCGGTTCTGAAACGCCGTTTTTCGTAGGGGTGGGGTGTCCCCCACCCCCACCTCCCGGGCGGGGACAAGCCCCGCCCCTACGTCCTACGACCCTGCCTGCGGTAACGTTGGGGCGTGGAGATCCGCGACTTCGCCCGCACCGTTCTCCTCACGGAAGACCTCGGCGTCAAGCTCGCGCCGGCTGCCGCGGAGCTGACGGACGAGGATCCAGGTCCGCCGTTCCGCGCCGCCGCGCCGGGCCGGCCGCCGCACCTGCGGTTTCAGGCCGTCGAGGTGCCGGCGAGCGAGGGGATGCACGATCCCGCGCAGCGGCCGCGCATCCTCCACGCCCTCGCCAACCACGAGCTGCAGGCGGCCGAGCTGTTCGCCTGGGCCCTCCTCGCCTTTCCCGGCGCGCCCGCGGACTTCCGCCGCGGCCTCCTCCGCATCCTCGCCGACGAGCAGCGCCACACCCGCATGTACATCGCCCGCGTGGAGGACGCCGGCGCGCGCTTCGGCGACTTGCCGGTGAACGGCTACTTCTGGGGCAAGGTCGAGGCGATCACCTCGCCGCTCCGCTTTCTCTGCGCCATGTCGCTCACCTTCGAGAACGCCAACCTCGACCACACCCTGGAGTACGCCGAGGCGGCGCGGCGGGCGGGCGACGCGAAGACGGCCACCGTCATCGACGCGGTCCATCGCGACGAGATCGAGCACGTCCGCTTCGGCTGGACCTGGCTGCAGGTCTTCAAGGCGAGGGACGAATCCGCCTGGGAAACCTTCCGCGCCAACCTGACCTGGCCGCTCCGTCCCGAGAAGGCGCGGGGCCGGACGTTCCATCGCCAGGAGCGCGAGGCGGCGGGGCTGGACGCGGAGTTCATCGCGCGGCTCGAGCAGAGCGAGCCGTGAGGCGCATAGTCGCCAACCTGTTCTGCGAAGGCGAGCTCGGACCTGAACCGAACCGAACCTCAGCACCGCGCTCCGTCCTCGTCACCGTCTCCAGGCTCGCCACGCTGCTCCGCGTCTTCGCGCGCGAAGGCGACCGGCTGTGGCTCCCGGCGCCCGTCAATCCTGAGAGTGTTCCCGACATGCCGGGACTGCCACGGCCGGTTTTCGAAACGGGACCGCTCCGCGAGCTCCCTACCGCGGACGAGGTTCTCGCCTGGTGCGAGACGCCTGCGGCCGCTGCGCATCGCGGCGGCGCGCGCGAATCCGCCGCGGTCCAGCTCGACGATCCCCTCTACGAGGTGCTCTGGAGATTGCCGACGCCTGAGCCCTCCGTCGTTGCGGCCGTCCACCACCGGGCCTTCCATCTCCGGATTGCGGAAGAGATCGGCCGCGCGCTCCTCGGCGCCCGCATGGTGGAATCCCTCTCCGAGCTCGACCGCATCCTTCAGCATGGCCCCCAGCGCTGGATCGTCAAGGCTCCCCTCTCGGCCGCGGGACGCGAGCGCTATATCGAGCGGAACGACACCGCCCTCTCCGATCCCAAGGCGCGGCGGACTGTCGAGCGTCTCCTCGCCCGTCACGGCACTCTCCTCTTCGAGCCCTGGATGGACAGGGTGGCCGACTTCGGTGTCTCGGCGCTCGTCACGCATACGGCGATGCGGATCGTGGGAATTCACCACCAGCGCATAGACGCCAGGGGCCGGTTCGTAGGGATCGATCTCGTCGCGGATCTGTCCGCCGAGGAGCGGGGCCGCCTGGTGGAGACGACCGAGACCGTGGCCGACTCCCTCCGGCGCGCCGGCTACGTGGGTCCCTTCGGGATCGACGCCTGGCGATACCGCAGGGAGGATGGAGCCGTCGTCCTCCATCCGCTCGGAGAGATCAACGCCCGCATGACCTTCGGCCTGGTGGCGTGGACGCTGGCGGAGAGGGTTCCGGGCACGCAACTGCTATAATTCAGAGATCCACGCACAAGGAGACCGCGCATGAAACGAGCCTCGATGGCCCTCGTTCTGTTGCTGACCACTCCCGCTTCGCTCCTCGCCTGGGGTCCGATCGGGCACCGCGTCGTCGGCCGGATCGCCGCCAACCATCTCACGGACGAGGCGGCGATCGCCGTCACCTGCCTGATCGGTCCCGAGGGTCTGGACCAGGCGAGCACCTGGGGGGACGAGATCCGCAACGATACGAATTGGCAGCCGCCGGCGAAGAACCCGAGCCCCTGGCACTTCATCAGCATCGACGACAACGAGACCCTGGAGACCACCGCGCGCGATCCCAACGGCGACGTGCTCGAGGCCATCGAGCGGTTCTCGGCCGTGCTGCGCGATCCCCAAGCGACGCGGCAGGCCAAGCAGGAGGCGCTGCGGTTCCTCGTCCACTTCGTCGGCGACGTCCACCAGCCCCTGCACGTCGGACGGCGCGCCGACCGGGGCGGCAACTCCATCCAGGTGACGTTGTTCGGCCAGCAGACCAACCTCCACTCGGTGTGGGACGGCGGTCTCATCGACAGCGAGAAGCTGAGCTTCTCCGAGCTCGCCGCGTTCATCGATCATCCCACGCTGCTGGAGCTGCAGGCCTGGCAGAGCGCGCTCCCCGCCGACTGGGTCAAGGAATCGAAAGCCGTGCGGGAGCGGGTCTACAAGATCGGCGACGGCAAGCTCAGCTTCCAGTACGCGTTCGACAACATGCCGTTGATCAAGCAGCGGCTCCTGCAGGCGGGGGTGCGGCTGGCGGGGCTGCTCAACTCGATCTTCGCCCAGCCCGGGCCTTCGATTCCGGACCGCCAGCCGGCACAGCCTTGATGGTGGGTCTGCTAGGCTTGGAGCATGTCCACGGCGGAAGAGGACCGGATCAAGTCACTGGCGCGGGAGTTTTCGAGGCTCGACCTGCTCCTGCTTTTCGGCTCCCGCGCTCGCGGTGATGTCCATCCGCGCTCCGACTGGGACTTCGGTTATCTCGCGGGGCGGGGCTTCGATGCCGACGATTTTCTTGCTCGGCTGGTCCTCCTCCTGGGGACCGACCGCATCGATCTCGTCGACTTGAGGCGCGCCAATGGCCTGCTCCGCTATCGCGCCGCGGCCGAGGGAAATCCGCTGTTCGAATCCGCTCCGGACACCTTCGAGGATTTCTGGTTCGAAGCCGTTTCTTTCTGGTGCGACGCGGGGCCGATCCTTCAACGGAGTTACGAGGCAATCCTCCAAGGGCTGGCCAGAGCATGAGCCGGCTCGATCGGGCGTTGCTCGCGGAGAAAGCCGCCGCCATCGAGCGGCACCTGGCCCGAGTCGCACAGCGCTTGCCCGCAGACCCCGAAGAGTTTCGGCCCATGAGCGACGCCTCGGACGCCGTGATCCTCCATCTATGGCAGGCTGTCCAGTCGGTGCTCAATCTGGCCGTGTCGGCTTGCACCCACTTCGCGTTGGGGACTCCGCAAAATTACGGTGAGGCCTTCCATCGCCTGGCCGAGGCGGGACTGCTGGAGCCTGAGCTGGCCGTACGCCTCACCCGCGCTGCCGGGTTTCGCAATATCGTCGCCCATACCTACGACGATCTCGACATGGAGCGTGTCTACCGGGCCGCCAGCGAGGGTCCGGCCGATCTGCGCGCCTTCCTGGCCGCTCTACAGGAGAACCTAGGGTAAAGCAGGACTTCGGGGGCTCAGGGGAGGGAATGGCTCCTCGGGAGGGACTCGAACCCCCAACATTTCGGTTAACAGCCGAACGCTCTACCATTGAGCTACCGAGGAAGGTGGAAAGAAGCGTCCCGGGACTGGGCCCGGGACGCGGAATTCTAGGGACATCGGGCACCGCTGTCAACGCGGACGGCGGCGCTACATCGTGTTGTCCAGGAACGGCTTCAGCTTCGTCGCCCGGCTGGGGTGACGCAGCTTGCGCAGCGCCTTGGACTCGATCTGCCGGATGCGCTCGCGCGTGACGTTGAACGACCGGCCCACCTCTTCCAGCGTGTGCTCGGAGCCGTCGCCGACGCCGAAGCGCATCTTCAACACCAGCTCTTCGCGCGCCGTCAGGGTCTTCAGCACCTTGCGGGTCTGGTCCTTGAGGTTGCCGAAGATGACCGAGTCGATGGGCGACACGGCGTTCTTGTCCTCGATGAAATCGCCGAGGTGCGAATCCTCCTCCTCGCCGATGGGCGTCTCGAGGGAGATCGGCTCCTGGGCGATCTTCATGATCTTGCGCACCTTGGAGGCCGGCAGGTCCATGCGTTCGCCGATCTCCTCCGCCGTGGGCTCGCGGCCCAGCTCCTGCACCAGCGAGCGGCTGGTGCGGGTGAGCTTGTTGATGGTCTCGATCATGTGCACCGGGATGCGGATCGTCCGCGCCTGGTCGGCGATGGCGCGCGTGATCGCCTGCCGGATCCACCAGGTGGCATAGGTCGAGAACTTGTAGCCGCGCCGGTACTCGAACTTCTCCACCGCCTTCATCAGGCCGATGTTCCCCTCCTGGATGAGGTCGAGGAACTGCAGGCCGCGGTTGGTGTACTTCTTGGCGATCGACACCACCAGGCGCAGGTTGGCGACGATGAGCTCCTCCTTGGCCCGCTCGCAGATCGCCTCGCCCTGGCGGATCTTGTCGATGGTGGCGGCGATCTCGGCGTGCGTGGTGCCGTAGCGCTCCTCCAGCTCGCGCAGGTGGGCGCGGTACTTCTCGATGCGGCGCCGGTGCAGCGTCTTCAGCTCGTCGTTGGTCTCGCGCTTGAGCGCCGTCTGCGCCCGCTTGATGTCCTGCTCGAAGCGCGAGAACTGCTTGTCGATGTCCTTCAGGAAGTCCACCAGGCGGTTGCGCGTCTGCAGGCTGAAGTCGATGGTGCGGATGTCCTTGGCGATCTTCGCCACCAGGCGGTCGATCTCGCGCTCGAACTCCATGTACTTCTCGCCGTCCGGCTTGCAGCGCTTCTGGCGCTTGCGCAGCTCGCCGATCCCCTGGTCGTTCTCGGCGATCTGCTCGAAGATCTTGAGGTTGCCCTTGATGCGGTCGGCGGCCTTCGGATCGAGCGGCTCGTCGGGATCGGCGTCGATCAACTCGCGCAGGATGCGCTTGTCCTTGGCGGCCATCTCGTTGAGCCGCAGCAGCTCGCGCAGCACCACCGGGTTCTCGCACAGCGCCTCGTAGATCAGCCACTCGCCCTGCTCGATGCGCTGGGCGATCTCCACCTCGCCCTCGCGGTCGAGGAGGGGCACCGTCCCCATCTCGCGCAGGTACATGCGCACGGGGTCGTTCGTCTTCTCGTGCGCGGCGAGACCGAACTCCGTCGTCTCGTCCTCTTTCTTGTCGAACTCGCTCGGGCCGGACTCGAAGTCGTCACGGTTCTGGTAGCGCTCGGGCCGGTCGATGACGTCGACGCCCAAGTCCGCGAACCGGAGATAGATCTCGTCCAGCTCGTCCGGGAGGCTCACCACCTCCTCGGGCAACATCTCGTAGATCTCGTCGTAGAGTAGGTAGCCCTTCTCCTTGCCCAGCTCGATGAGCTGCTTGACCGAGCTGTACTTCTCTTCGACGGGGGCAATGCTCGAAATCGTCAAGGGGCCTCCTCTTCAGCTACGCTCGGGGGGAACGCGGACGCGGGCTCAGCCGAGCCCGCGGTTCGCGTCATGCCGGGATCCCCGATGCAAGCTGTGGCTCAAACGTGTCTTCTCGTCCGCGAGGCGGTCGCGGAGCGCATGATCCCCCTTGCGCTGCGCCTCGCTGATCTCTCCCTGCAATTCCTTGATCCGCTGCCGCCGCCAGCGGTCCGCCAGCTTGTCGAGGGACTCAAGAAGCCCGATTCGTCCGGGAGCAACCTCCCTTTCTAGCATGATTTTCGCTAATCGGGCAACCGATCCCTCGTCCTCGCCCAGCCGGGACTTCAACTTCTGGAAGTCCGGGGGGCGGCCGGCTTCTGCATATAGAGTGCGGAAGACCCCGAAAATATTCCTGCATCCGGTGTCGCGGAACACCTCCGGAGAGGGGAGGGCCTCCAAGGGAGGGGCTGGGGCCGCCTCGTCCTCCCGCAGAAGCCGCTCCAGGACCTGCTCCTCCAGGCTGCGGACGATCCCGGAGCCCTGGCCGGCGGTGGGCGCCTGCGGCGGGCTCGTATCTCCCCTGGAGATACTGGTGCCGCCGACGCGCCGGGCGAGCATCTCGGCGGGGATCCCCAGGCGGTCGGCGGCGAGCCGGGAGTAGCTGAAGCGGAGGATGGAGTCCGGGATCGGCCGCAGCAGCTCCGCCACGGCGGCCGCCGCCTTGGCCTGGAGGCGCGGATCGCGGGCCGCGCCGGCCGGAATGGCGCGGTCGAGCTCGGCCGTCACCGCGTCCTCGGCGCGCTCGACCGCCGAGCGGACGGCCTCCTCCCCCTCCTCGAGGCGCAGAGAGTCCGGATCGTGCCGGCCCGGGAACCGCGCCCGCCGCACACCGAGCCCGTCCCCGAGCAGCAGCGGCAAGGCGCGCCGGAAGGCGTTCTCGCCCGCCTCGTCGCCGTCGTAGGCCACCACCACCTCCTCGGCGTAGCGCGAGAGGAGCTTCGCCTGCTCGGGGGTCAGCGCCGTGCCCATGCCGGCGACCGCTCCCTCGACACCGCTGGCCACCGTGCCGATGACGTCGAAGTAGCCCTCGCAAAGCACCGCCCGGCCGGTCTCCCGGATCTCGCGCTTGGCCAGGTGCAGACCGTAGAGGAGGAAGCCCTTGTGGAAACGGTCCGTCTCGTTGGTGTTGACGTACTTGGCCTTGTCGTCTCCCAGGGTGCGGCCGCCGAAGCCCACCAGCCGGCCGGCCTGGTTGTGGATGGGGAACATCAGCCGGTGCCGGAAGCGGTCGTAGAGGTCCCCCCGTTCCGAACGCCCGACGAGCCCCGCCGCCTCCAGGTCCGCCTGGGGAATCCGCGGATGCAGCGCCGGCAGGATGTTGTTGTAGCCGTCGGGCGCGTAGCCGAGGCCGAACTTCTCGATCAGCTCCGGCGGGATGCGCCGCCGCTCCAGGTACTCGCGGGCGAAAGAGGACCTGCGGAGCTGATCGCGGAAGAGCTCCGCCGCCGCCGTGAGCGCACCCTCGATGTCCCGCTCCGGCCTGCCGCCGGCGAAGCGCGCCTCGGCGCGGCTGGGCAGGGGGATGCCGTAGCGCGTGGCCAGCGTCTCGATGGCCGCCGGGAAGTCGTCGCCGCTGGTCAGCATGTGGAGCTTGATGGCGTCGCCGCCGGCGCCGCAGCCGAAGCAGTAGAAGAGCCCCTGCACGGGATCGACGCTGAACGAGGGCGTCTTCTCCTTGTGGATCGGGCAGAGCCCCTGGTACCGCCGGCCGGCCTTGCGCAGGCGCGTGTGATCGGAGGCGATGGAGACGATATCCACCGCGTCGCGCACCGCCTGCACGAGCTGGGGGGTGAGGTTGACGTTGCCTAGGGGCATGGTCAGGGTCCAACAGGCTTTGCCGGTTGGGGCGGTCTGCCCTCCGAAACCTCACCCCCTGGCCCCCTCTCCAGCGAAGATGGAGAGGGGGAACGATGCAGAATCGTTCGCGCCATGATTTCTGACAATCCCCCTCGCCCGTGTTCCCCCTCTCCAGCTCCGCTGGAGAGGGGGCCAGGGGGTGAGGTCTCGAAGGGCAGACGCGCTCGATTCACTATGCCCCCCGAAACGTCACCACCGTAGCCCCGTCCCCGCCTTCGTTCGGCGCGCCGGCGCGTACGTCGGCGATTCCCCGGTGGCCGCGCAGGTGCTCGCGTACGGCCTGGCGCAGGCGGCCGGAGCCGTGGCCGTGAATGACCCGCACCTGCCGCCGCGAGGCGAGCAGCGCCCGGTCGAGGTAGGAATCCAACTGCTCGAGCGCCGGCTCGACACGCAGGCCGATGAGGTTGATCTCCGGCGCCACCGCCGTAGCCTCGTCAAGGTCTCCGCGCTCCGGCCCTGACCGCGCCTCGCGCGCCGCCGTCTCCCGTCCTTTCCCTGAAGGTGCCTCGCCGGGCGTTGCGGGAGCCAGCTCCTCCGGACGGCAGCGCACGCGTTTGCCGCGCACCAGCACCTGCGCCCGGCCGTCCTCCAGCTTCTCCAGCACGCCCTGCCAGCCGAGCCCCAGATGGCGGACCGGCGCGCCCACTGTCAGCGGACCGGCGGGCTCGGGCGCCGCCTCCCCGAAGGTAGGCGCCTCGGCGAAGAGGCTCTCGACGGCCTCGGCGGCCAGGCCGCGCCGGCGACCCTCCTCGAAGCGCTCGCGCAGGCGGTCCACCTCGCGGCGCAGGCGCTCCGCCGTGTCGCGCCGGAAGGCATCCAGCTCCACCTTCATCTTCCTGGCGACGCTCCGCCGTTCCTCCTCCAGCGCCGACCGTTCGTCGGCCAGCCGGCGGCGGAGCTTGGCGGCGTCGGCGTGCTCGGTCTCCAGGCGGTCGCGGGTCTCGGCCAGCTCCCGCCGCACCCGCTCGACCTCGGCGAGCAGGCGCCGCAGGTCGCGGTGCTCGGAGCCCAGACGCGCTTCGGCCCGGTCGAGCCATTCCGCCGGCAGCCCCAGCCGGCGGGCGAGCGCCAAGGCCTCGCTCGCTCCCGGCGGGCCGGGGACGAGCCGGAAGGTCGGCCGTCCGGTCGCCGGATCGAACTCCATGGCCGCGCAGGAGGCGCCGTCGAGCTCCAGCGCCGCCGCGGCGAGCTGCGCCAGATGCGTCGTGATCACTCCGAGGCTGCGTTTCTCCAGCAGCCCTTCGAGCAGCGCCACGGCGAGCGCCGCGCCCTCCTCGGGATCGGTCCCCGAGCCCAGCTCGTCGAGGAGGATGAGACTGTCCGGCCCCGCCCCCTCCCATGCCTCCTTCAAGCGCAGCAACCGGCCGCTGAAGGTGGAGCGGTCGGCGAGCAGGTCCTGCTCGTCCCCCACCGTCGCCACCAGCCGCGCCAGGAACGGCACGCGGCTCCCCGGCGCCGCAGGGATCGGCAGGCCGCACTGCGCGAGCAGCGCGAGGATGCCCGCCGTCTTCAGCGCCACCGTCTTGCCGCCCGCGTTCGGGCCGGTGACGACGAGGATACGGCGGTCCGGCGACAGCTCGAAATCGAGCGGCACGATGTCTCCCGAGTGCCCCGCCTGGCCCAGCGCCTCCTCGCGCACGTCGCCGAGGCACGGGTCAAGGAGCGGATGCCGCGCCGCAAGGAGCCGCAGGTCGTGCCGCGCCCCGATCTCCGGCAGGCTCCCGCCGCAGCGCTCGCCGAAGCGCGCCGAGGCCTGCAGCAGGTCGAGATCGGCGAGGAAGTGGGCGTGCTCGCGCAGCGCCGGCAAAGCCTCCCGGGCCGCCTCGATCAGCTCCATCAGGATCCGTCGCCGCTCCGCCTCCTCGTCCTCGACGGACTGCTGCAGCGAGTTGTTCGACTCGACGACGTGCAGCGGCTCGAAGTAGAGGCTGCGGCCGGTGGCCGAGCGGCCGTGGACGAGGCCGCCGCTGCGTCCGCGCGCGCCGGCTTGCAGCATCACCACCAGGCGGCCGCCACGCAGCGGAATGGTCTCCTCCGAGAGATCCTCCTGATGGCCGGCGACGAACTCGCCCAGCTCGCGGTAGATCTGGTCGCGCACCGTGCGGATCTGCCGGCGCAGCGCGGCGAGGCGCGGGCTCGCGTCCTCGCGCACCTCGCCGCGGCGATCGAGGGTGCGCTCGATGCGCTGGAGGAGCGGCTGGACGTCGGGCAGCTCCCGCGCCGCCGCGGCGAGCGCGGGGCAGGGAGGGACCGCCTCGACGATCCTCGTCGCCGCGGCGCGAGTGGCCTTCCCCAGGTCCGCCAGACGCACCAGGTCGATGCCTTCGAGCGGCGGCCGGCCGGTCGACAGCCGCTCCATCAGCTCGCCCAGCGGCACCTCGAACTCCGGCACCAGCCCGCGCTCGCCGACGAGCCGCGACGCCTCTTCGAACAACGTGCGCCGCGCCCGCAGCCCGCCCTCCTCCGCGAACGGCCGCAGGTCCAGCACGCGCTCGCGCCCCAGATCGCTCGCCGCGAAGCGCGACACCACGGCGAGCAGGCTGGGAAACTCCAGCGCCTGGGATGTGGCTTGGGAAAGGATGGGAGAGGAGGAAAGGAAAGCCTCGGTCACCACGCTCAGTGTAACAGCGGGGACATGCCCTTCGAGACCTCACCCCCTGGCCCCCTCTCCAGCGGAGCTGGAGAGGGGGAACGAGGAGAGATATCCCGCCACCGCGAACAGCCCTTCGGGCGTGGCTCGGCCGGTCTCGACCAAATCGCGGAAAAACAGCAGCGCCACCGCCGCTCCCTGGCGGAGACCGCCGGCGCGGAGGATGGGGAACAGCTCTCCGGCGAGCCGGCGCACCTCGCGCATGCGGCCCTCCCGCTGGTAGAGGAGGGCGAGGTCGAGCAGCACCACGGCCGCCTCGCCACCGAGGCCGGCGAGGAGAAAGCCGCGGCGGGCCTCGAGGAAGGCGCGCTCCGCCTCCCGAAGCGAGCCGCGGGCCGCTTCGATCCGGCCTTCCAGGTGCCGCAGCCGCGGGAGGATCGGCCGCGCCAGCTCCTCCCCAGCAACGGCCGGCACGGCTTCCAGCCGCGTCTCGCCCAGCCGCCACAGGCGTCGCGTCACCTGGAGGCACTCCCCGCATCCGACAAGAAGATGTCGGACCACGACACGATTCTCATCCCGCGTTGCCTCATCGCGCATGAAACTTTCGAGGAGTTGCGGATCAGGATGGTCTTTCGGCATGGCTTTCGGGATGCCTGGGGTCAGATCTTCGTCACTTCCTACGTCATTCGGAGCCCTCAGGGACTCGGGGTCCGGGACTCACGAAGAGAGTATTTTCGGACTGATTATAGAGCACATATTGTCGAAGGAGACAACTTTCTCACGGACCACAACACGGAACGGAGAGACAAGTCACGCCTTCCAAGAACATCTCTTGTCCGTCCAAGTCATTGACACACATAAGTTTGCGCTTGCATCAAGGCTCGGCAAGGGGTAGATTCCCGGGCATGGCACTCTTCACAGGACTCGGAAGGGCACTCCGCTGGCTCCGCGACCGGCAGAACAAGCGGCAGTATCAGATTGCCGACACCGCCGGCATCACCAAGGCGATGCTCTCGGCCTATGAGACCGGCAAGCAGAAGCCGTCCCTCGATACGCTGGAAAAAATCCTGACCGCCCTGGAGTGCGATCTCAACGACCTCCATAAGGCCCTGCGGATCGTCAACGACCAACCGGAAGCCCTCGGCCAACCCGGCATGCTGCGGGAGGAATCGCCGCCCTATCGCCGCGAGGAAGAAGGCGGCTCCCACCTCGATCTCTACCGCGTCCTCGGCCTCAGCCGCCGGATCCCGGTGGAAGAAGAGCGCGCCTTGAGCGAGATGCTGGAGGGCTTCCACAAGATGGTCCGCTACCTCCACAGCATGGCCCCGCAGCCCGCCGGCGGCGGCGAGGCGAGCTGAGCTCTCGCCACGCGCACGCTTCTTGCACCTCCCCCTCCAGCGGGCGGCTGGATGGCTGGGTTCAACGGGAGCGCCCAACGGAGATGATTCGTGGATGGAGATTTCGAGCGTCGATCGGCCCGCCTACGGCACGGCGATCACCTCTGCCTGATCTATCACAGCGCCGCCGAGCAGACGGCGGCCCTGGTGCCCTTTCTCAAGGCCGGCCTCGCGGCGGGAGAACGCTGCCTCTTCGTGGGCCATGCCACGAGCAGCCGGCGGCTCGTTCACGCCCTGGAAGACGCGGACGCCGACGTCGGCGCCGAGTGTGATCGCGGCGCGCTCCTTCTGCTGACGCGGCGGGAAGACTGGCTGCCGCGGCGGACGTTCGATCCCGGCACGATGATGGATCTCCTCCGCCGGACGGAGCAGCAGGCGCTGGACGACGGCTTCTCCGGCCTGCGCGCCACCTGGAACCTGTGCTGGCTCCTGGAGGGGAACCCCGGAGCCGGCCGGCTGCTCGAGTATGAAGCGCAGCTCAATCGTTTCCTCGCCGGCAGCCGCATCTGCGCCCTCTGCCGTTATTCCCCCGATGCCTGTCCCGCTGAGGTGATTCAGGAGGCCCTCCACACCCATCCTCTGGCCGTGCTGGGCGACCAGATCTGCTCCAACGCCTACTACGAGCCGCCTGAGATCGTGCTCGGCGACCGTTCCCCGGAAGAGCGCATCGACTGGATGATGGCCCAGCTCTGGCGCAACCGCCTCAACGAGCAGAAGCTTGAGGAGACCACTCTGCGGCTCTCCCAGAAGCGGGCGGCGCTGGCGCGGGCGGACCGGGCGAAGGAGGATCTGCTCGCCATGCTCGCCCACGAGCTGCGCAATCCGCTCGGCGTCATCAGCAACGCGCTGCAGGTGATCCGGATGAAGGGCGACGGCGACGGGACGAGGCTCCGGGCCATCGACGCCGCCGAGCGGCAGGTCCACCACCAGGCGATGCTCATCGACGACCTGCTGGAAGCCTCCGTCGTCCTCCGCGGCGACGTCGAGCTGCACCTGGAGAACCTGGACCTCGCGGAGCTGGTGCGCGAGACCGCCGAGGGGCACCTGCAGTCGTTCGAGGACGCCGGCCTGAAGCTCGACCTCGAGCTGCCGCGCGAGCCGTTGCCCGTGCGCGGCGACCGGCTGCGGCTCTCCCAAGCCCTCGCCAATCTGCTGGACAATGCCGTCAAGTTCACCGCGGCCGGCGCCACCATCGCCGTACGCGCGGCGCGCACGCCGGGCGGCCGGCGGGCCGAGGTCCGCGTCACTGACGAAGGCGCCGGCATCGAGCGGGAAGAGCTGCCGCACGTCTTCGAAGTCTTCACCCAGGCCGATCAAAGCCTCGACCGCGCACTCGGCGGCCTCGGCGTCGGCCTCGCCATCGTCAAGGGTCTCGTCGAGATGCACGGCGGCGAGGTCGAAGCGCGTAGCGAAGGACCGGGGAAGGGCGCGGAATTCATCTTCTGGATTCCCCTCGCCGCCGCGGCCGCAGTCGCAGACCAGCCCGCGGTGGCGCAGAGCGCGATGAAGGTCCTGGTCGTCGAAGACAATCCCGACGCCGGCGCCATGATGCGCGAATTCCTCGAGCTCTCGGGGCATGAGGTCGAGCTCGCGGCCTCCGGCAGGGACGGCGTCGAAGCCGCCCGCCAGTTTCATCCCGAGGTGGTGCTCTGCGATCTCGGGCTGCCCGGCATGAACGGCTACGAAGTCGCGGCCGAGCTGCGGCGCGATCCCTCCACCCGCTCCGCCAAGCTGATCGCCGTCACCGGCTATGGCCGCGACGAAGACCGCCGCCGCTCCAAGGAAGCCGGATTCGACCTCCACCTCACCAAGCCTGTCGATCCCGCCCAGCTCCGCGCCTTGCTGGAAGAGCGGCAGGCAAGCCGGACGCACTGAGCAAGCCGGCGCTCGCTCCTCCTACCTCCAAGGCCACAGGTCTCCACCGCCTGGCCCTCGACGGGAGCAACTGAGATAGCCTTGCGCCCGCGTCATGCCTCGCCGCCTCTCCCTCGTCCTCCTGCTCGCCGCCGCCTTGCTCTCCTGCCACCGCGAGGCGCCGCGCCCGCGCAACGTGATCTTCATCCTGGTGGATACGCTGCGCGCCGATCGCCTGGGCACCTATGGCTACGGGCGCGCCACCAGTCCGCACGTCGACGCCTTCGCGCGCGACGCCGTCCGGTTCGCCGACGCCCGCAGCCAGTCCTCGTGCACGTTTCCCTCCGCCAACTCGATGCTCACCTCACGCTGGCCGTCCGCCTTCCTCGATCAGCCGGGGAAGGCGCTGGGCATTCCCGCGACGATTCCCTCCCTCGCCGAGATCCTGCGCCGCCACGGCTTCCATACGGTCGCCGTGTCGGCGAGCGCGGTGGTGCGCGTTTCGCCCAGCCGCTTCAACCCGACCGGCGGCTTCGGCCGCGGCTTCGACGTGTTCCAGGAAGACTGCGTCTGGAAGCCCGCCGCCTGCGTCAACGAGAGGGCGGCAGAGCACCTGAAATCAGGCGGCCGGCCGCTCTTCCTCTACCTCCACTACATCGATCCGCACGGCCCGTACCGGCCGCCGCAGACCTGGCGCCGCAAGTTCGCCCATGGCCGGCCGGCGCAAGAGTGGCTCCGCCTCGGCAATCCCAATCCGATCGGCGATTGGCTCTACAGCGGCAAGCCGAATCCCGGCCTCACGCCCGCCGGCCTGCGCTTCCTGAAGGATCTCTACGACGAGGAGATCGCCTACTTCGACGCCCGCTTCGGCGAGTTGCTGGCGGCTATGCGCGCCACCGGCCGGCTCGACGATTCGCTCGTCGTCTTCGCCTCCGACCACGGCGAGGAGTTCCTCGAGCATGGCCACATCAAGCACTGCCGGAACCTCTTCGACACCTCGATCAGGGTGCCGCTCCTGTTGCGGATTCCCGGCGTCGAAGGCAAGACGGTCTCGCGGCCGGTGCAGAACCTCGACCTCGTCCCCACCATCCTCGATTACCTCGGCCTCGAAACCAAAGCCCCCTTGGAAGGAAAGAGCCTGCGGCCGGTCATCGAGGAGCGCGCGAAGACGGACGAGCTCCAGTTCGCCCTGCAGGGGACCTACCGCAGCGCTTCCGACGGACGCTTCAAGCTGATCCAGGACCTCGGCTCCGGCGCCGTCTCCCTCTTCGATCTCGCCGCCGATCCCGGCGAGACGGCGGACGTCCTGCGCCGCGAGCGCCGCGCCTACGCCCGCCTGCGCGACGCCCTCACCGCCTGGATCGGCCGCAGCGAAGGACGAGGGATGGAGACCGAGAGCCTGCGGAAGGCGCGCGAGGCCGAGGAGAGGCTGCGGTCACTCGGATATATCGAGTAGACAGACCGCGGAGCCTGCGGGCCGGGAATGCCGTTGACCTCTCCGGCGTTCTCGTGAGAGCATCCTTCCCTCGCTTCCCAAGCGAGGCGAAAGAAGCTAGGATACTGACGCGGGGTGGAGCAGTCTGGTAGCTCGTTGGGCTCATAACCCAAAGGTCGCAGGTTCAAATCCTGCCCCCGCAACCAACCTCGACAGATCCGCCACAGAGGCGTTGAAGGCAGGGTCGGCGAAAGCCCCCTGCTTTTTTGCTATTCGGCGCCGCAAGGAGAGAAGCGCTTGAACCTGGAGAATCGCAAGATCCTCGTGCTGGGCGGCTACGGCCTGGTCGGCATGGCCGTCTGCCGCGAGCTGTTGGTCCGCAGGCCGCGGGAGATCCAGATCCACAGCCTTCGCATCGAAGAGTCGGAGAAGGCGGCCGAGGAGCTGCAGGCCGAGGCCGGATCGACCGTGCTCTCCACCTCGGCCGGCAACATCTTCGGCCTGGTCCGGCAGGGCTCCGTCCGCGAGCGCATCCGCGCCGAGCTGCGCCGGCTGGACGACGAAGACCTCGGCACGTTCGTTCTCTACGACGTCCTCGTCCGCTCGCGCCCCGACGTGGTGATCGACTGCGTCAACACGGCGACGGGCATCGCCTACGGCGACCTCTTCCGTTCCGCCGAAGAGCTGCTGCGGCAGTTGGAGGGAGGCGAGGTCGATCCCGGCGCCGCCGAGCGCCTGCTGGACGCTCTCTACATGCCGCGGCTCATCCGCCACATCCAGGTCATGTACCGCGGCATGATCGACTCCGGCACCCTCGCCTACGTCAAGGTGGGAACCACCGGCACCGGCGGCATGGGGCTCAACATCCCCTACACCCATTCCGAGGAGCGGCCGAGCCGCGTGCTGCTCTCGAAGAGCGCCCTCGCCGGCGCACAGTCCATGCTCCTCTTCCTGATGGCGCGCACCCCGGGCGCCCCCATCACCAAGGAGATCAAGCCGGCGGCGGCCATCGCCTGGAAGCGCATGGGCTACGGTCCCATCGCGCCGCGCGGCAAGCCGCTGCAGATGATGGATGCCCGGCCCATGCCTATGGGAATGACCTTCTCCACCGAAGACCCAGACGCCGCGCGGGTCCGCGACGAGCCCTATCAGAACGTCTTCATCGACACCGGCGAGAACGGCGTCTTCAGCCTGGAGGAGTTCTCGGCCGTCACCAGCCACGAGCAGATGGAGTTCGTCACGCCCGAGGAGATCGCCCGCTACCTGGTCTTCGAGATCGAGGGGCAGGGCTCCGGCTACGACATCGTCAACGCCCTCGACAGCGCCGTGCTGGGTCCCACCTATCGCGCCGGCATCCTGCGGCACTGGGCGCTGGAGCGGCTGCGCGAGCTGGAACAGGAGCACGGCGTGCGCAGCGTCGCCTTCGAGATGCTGGGACCGCCGCGCGTCTCGAAGCTCCTTTTCGAGGCTCACCTGCTGCGTCTGGCCTACCCGAACATGAAGGCGGCGCGGGAGTCGACCCCTGAGCAGGTGCGGGATGCGCTGAACCGCCTGGTGCGGGAAAACCCCGAAGAAGCCAACCGCGTCGTCTCCGTGGGGATCCCCATCCTGCTGGACTCGGGAGAGATCGTGCGCGGCGTGAAGGTGTTGGTCCCTGAAGACGCCGCGGACGAGCCCGTGACACCCGAGAAGCTCGAGCGTTGGGTGCGCGACGGCTGGGTGGACCTCCGCCTCGCCAACTGCGCCGTCTGGATCGAGCGCTTCCAGAAGATCCACGCCGAAGTCGAAGCCATACCGCCTGGAGACAGCTCCAGCCGCTATCTCCGCAGCCGTCGCTTCTGGCACAAAGTGGACGAGATCCAGCCCGGCAAGGTGGTGGCCTGGATCCTCGGCTCGGAAGAGGACGGATACCGGAACAAGCGGTAGGGGTGCGTTTACCATAATTCAGGTATCCACACCCCGATTCAGCGCCGGTCCGATCCCGCTCTCACCTCTCAAGTTGTTGATTCCACTCGGTATCGGTGCCTTCGTCCTGTCTGGCACCGGGCTTGCCTTTCTCCTTTCCTGCGCGCGACAACAGCGGATCACCAACGAACCGGGTCCCATGAGAGACCCAGAAGGAGACAGGATCATGCGTTCCAAGGCTCGTACCCTCTCGCTTTCGCTCGCCCTCGGCCTTCTCGCGGTGGCAACGGCGCATGCCGCATGCCCGACCGCCCCGGTGTACGTCGACCTCAAGACCGGCACCGCGATTGCGATTGGTGGCGCCAATCCCAATATCACGCTCTCCGGTTTCATCCCCAGCCCCGTGGTGGGGTGCGGAGGATGGAGAGAGGGAGTGCTCAAGATCAACTTCGCCGGTGGCTGCACCAAGGCCACCTTCACGGCCCAGTGGGAAGGGCTGCCCAAGGCTTGGACGCTCAACATCGGCGACTCGCCGACCGATGACGGCTTCGGCGGCGACGCGGGTACCACGACAAAGGATGCCGAGATGTGGATCAACAACGAAGTGATGGGCGTCGCCGCCAATGACGTGAGCCCAGGCGTAATCTACAATCAGCACCTCTCGCTGACCGACGGCGCGCTCGAGTTCGTCGTCAAGAACCAATTCCTCAGTTGGGGCCAGCCTTACGCCTTCCTCCAGACGCCGGTCAGCAATCAGCTCTTTGCTTTGGCTGCGGTGGATCCGTCGGACGTCACCAGCGGCGCCAACAACATCTATGCGGGACTGAACCGGGTGATCTTCAACGCACCAGCCAACGGCCGCCGCGGGTGCGGGCTGCGCCGGGTGATCGTCGCGCTGCAGTAGTCGTCCTGAGCCCTCTCCTCTGGGCGCCGTCGCGGCCTTGTTCGCGGCGGCGCTCTTCCGCGGCGAGGCTTTCCACGCTACGATCGCTACGCACCTTCGAAACACGCCCGCCACACCAATCAACGCGCCATCTCCGTCCGGCGCATGGAGGACAGGCGATGAAGAGAATCGCGATCGCGGCGATCGCCGGCGGAGTCATCATCTTCCTCTGGAGCTTCATCTCCCACATGCTGCTCCCCCTCGGGACCATGGGCTTCAGCGCGCTGCCCAACGAGACGGCGGTGCTCGAGGCGCTCAAGACCTCGATCCCCCAGCCCGGCCTGTACATCTTCCCGAACCCCGCGACGCGGCCGCCCGGACCCACGGATACGCGACCAGCGGGGCTCCTGGTCTTCCACCCGGAAGGCGGCTGGGACATCTCGCCCGGGCGGCTCGGGAATGAGCTCCTCAGCAACGTGTTGGCCGCCGCCGTCGCCGCCTGGATCGCTTCTCTGCTAGCTGCGGCCTATGGCCGACGGGTGCTGGCGATCGCGCTCCTCGGGATCTTCGGATGGCTGTCGCTGATCGTCAGTTACTGGATCTGGTACGGATTCCCGGCGCCTTACATCCTCGGCGAGGGGATCAACGAGGTCGTGGGCTGGTTCCTCGCTGGCCTGTCGATCGCGAAGATCGTGCCCCCGGCGGGGGCGGCCACGTAGGACCGCCCCACAGCATCGCCGAGCTCGGCGTGCCGAAACTCATAGCGGGGGTCCATTGCCGCGCCTTACGTGCCACAGAGCCAAGATCTCTACTGTGTCTTCATCCACGAGGTGATAGTAGAGATGGTAGTGAATACGGAGGAGGTGAAAACGCCGCACACCCCGAATTGGAACATCGAGCGCCTGCGTGCCAACGCCCGGTCGCATCGTGATGAGTTCCAAGCCGCGATCCAACTCCTGTCGGAACAAGCCTTGCGCGGCCGGACGATTTTTGAGCCACCACCTGGCGGCTTCACGAATCTGGCGCTGCGTAGTGGCGGTGAACTGCAGCCGAAGCGGCAAGCTCAGTCCTCGATCTCCTTGAGAAACTGCCAGCCATCTACGACCTCACCGCGTCGACCCTCGGCAATCGATTCGAGCAGAAGAGCTTGATCCTCCGGTGAGAGCCTGAAGCCTTCTTCCTCATCATCCTCAGGAACCAGAAGGGTAACCGTCGCGCCTTCCTCAAGGCTCCCCTCAGGCACGTCCAACCGGCCGTCGACGACTTTCGCGCTAAAGACTTTCATACCGCTATTCTACTCGATGAGACGGTGTAGGGGCACAGCATGCTGCGCCCCTACGATCCTGCGGAGTAACGTCCTACCGCGGAGCCCCGCCCTTCGGAATCGGCGGCACCGTCACTTTCTTCGGCGGATTCTTCTGCAGCGCCTCCATGAGGACCTCGATGCCTTTCGCCAGCGTCGGGTCTTCGCCGCGGGCCAGCGCGTCGGGCCGGTCTACGATCTCGATGTCCGGCGCCACGCCTTCGTTCTCCACCCCCCACTGGCCTTGCGGGGTCATGAAGCGGAACGTCGGCACGGTGAGTGATCCTCCGTCCACCAGCCCCGGGCTGCCCGAGATGCCGATCAGGCCGCCCCAGGTGCGCGTGCCGATCAGCGGCCCCAGGCCGAGCTCGCGGAAGTAGAACGGGAAGGCGTCGCCGCCCGAGCCTGCCTGGCCGTTGATCAGAGTCACCTTGGGACCCGTGTTGACGAAGGTCGGAGTCGGGTTCGGCTGCCCGTCGCGGGTCACCCAGTAGTTGACCAGCGGCCGGCTGATCAGCGCGATCATGCGGTCGGGGATGAAGCCGCCGCCGTTGTAACGGTCGTCGAGGATCAGCGCGTCCTTGTGCGACATGGGGTAGAAGTACTTGAACAGCTCGCGATTGCCTTCCACCGCCGTGTTCGGCAGGTGGATGTAGCCGATGCGGCCGCCGGAGGCCTTCTCGACCTTGGCGCGGGTGGCCAGCACCCAGTCCAGGTAGCGCAGGTTCTGCTCGCTGCTCACCGGCCGCACCAGCTCCTCGCGCGCTCCCTCACGCGAAGGCTTGCCGTTGACCAACAGGGTGACCACGCGGTCCGCCTTGTTCTCCAGCAACCGGTAGAAGTTGTCGACCTTGTCGGTGGGCTGGCCGTCCACCGCCAGGATGAGCTCGCCTTCCTCGACGTGGACCCCCGGCTCGGTGAGCGGCGAGCGGAAGTCGGGATGCCAGTTCTCGCCCGGGAAGATGTGGGCGACGCGGAAGTAGCCCGACTTGTCGGCTTCGATCTCCGCTCCCAGCAGGCCGCCCTCGACCCGCGCGGGTCCGGCATCGTTGCCCGACTGCACGTAGGCGTGACCGGCCGAAAGCTCGCCGCCGAGCTGGGCGAGGACGAAATCGAGATCGGCGCGGGTGGCGACGTAGGGGACGAGCTCGGCGTAGCGGTCGCGCATCGCCTGCCAGTCGAGCCCGTGCATGGCCGGGTCGTAGAACCAGTCGCGCGTGATGCGCCAGGCGTCGGTGAACATCTGCTTCCACTCGGCGCGCGGCTCGACGCGCATCTGCAGGTTGTCGAGCGCCAGCTTGCCGTCGCCCGCCTTCTGGCCCGGCTTGGGATCGATGATGCCGTAGGTCTCCTGCCCCTGGCGGTAGAGGATCTTCTTGCCGTCGGCGGAGAGGTCGTAGCCCGCCGTCCGGTCGAGGATGGTGTCCTCCTTCCGCTCCTTGAGGCTGAACATCTTGAGCGCCAGCGGGCCGTCGCCGTTGTTGAAGCGGTAGAAGATGGCGTCGGCGCCGACAGCAAGGTTCTGGTAGTTGCCCGAAGGGCCGGGGATGGCCCGCACCCGCTGCTCGAAACCGTCGAAATCCACCCTCACCCGCACCGGCGCCTTCTTCGCGGCGTCGGGCTTCTCCTCTCCCTCCGCTCCGCCGGCGGCCTTTTTGGGCTTCCCTTCGGCGTCGGCGATGCGGACAGAGGGCGGCGCCTCCTTGGACGGCGCCTCCTCGTCGCTCTCCGGCAGGAAGAGGGCCGGGCCCGCCTCGGCCAGCACGCCGACGTAGACCCGCGTGGGGTTGGTGTAGACGTAGTCGAACTCGTAGCCGCTGAACGTCAGGTTGAAGTCGCGGTTGGAGAGGAAGTAGAGATAGCGGCCGTCCGGCGACCAGGTCGGTTCCGCCTCGGCGGTGAGGTCGCTGGTGAGCTGCCGGGCCTTGTCCTCGTCGAGCGCGTAGAGCCAGATCGACGGCATCTGCGTCTCGCCGACCTTGGTGTAGGCCAGCCAGCGGCTGTCGGGCGACCACTTGTAATCCGTGATGTCACCCCGGATGGACTGGTCCGCCTCCTTCACCTTGCCGGAGGCCACGTCCACCCATTGCAGCTTGCGGTTCTTGTCGCTGAAGGCGAGCTTCCTCGAATCAGGGGACCACGAGGGCGGGAAACGCCAGATCCTGCCGTCGGTGGTGACGCGCCGTTCCTGCCCCGAGCCGTCGGCGGGGCGGACGTAGACCTCGTACTCGCCCGTGCGGTCGGAGAGATAGGCGATCCAGCGGCCGTCCGGCGACCAGGCGGCGTCCATCTCCCGCACGCCGGGCGATTCGGTGAGGTTGCGGATCTCGCCCTTCTCCGCCGGCACGCTGAAAACGTCGCCGCGGGCCGTCAGCAGCGCCCGCTTGCCGGTGGGCGAGATCGTCATCGCGTCGACGTCGGCGGTGACGTTCTTGAAATAGGGCAGGGTATGGGGAAGGTCGCTCTCGACGTGGATGGAGACCTTGCCGCTCTTCCCGGCCGCCGGATCGAGCAGGTAGATCCAGCCGCCGTTCTCGTAGACGATGCGGCTGCCGTCGCCGCTCGGCCAGAGCGCGTCGAAGACGTCATGGCTCGTCACCTTGCGGGTGGCCTTGGTGGCGGGATCCCAGGCGAAGAGGTTGATGACGCGGTCGCGGTTGGAGGCGAAGTAGATGGTGTCGCCGATCCACACCGGCTGCTCGTCGATCGCGGGGTTGTCGGTGATCTGCTCCGCCGCGTTCGTCTTGAGGTTGTAGATCCAGATGTCCGAGGCGCGGCCGCCGTAGTAGCGCTTCCACTCGCGCCACTCGTTCATCACCGGCGCGAAGGCGAAGCGGGTGCCGTCGGCGGAGAGGCTGCCGACCGAGCTCTCCTTGAGCGGCAAGGGCGTCTCCATGCCGCCGGCGGCCGGCACCAGGTACGGCCGGGCGATGCGCTCGCTCCACGGCACGCGGTGGGCGAGGAAGAGCACCTGCTTGCCGTCCGGCGTCCAGTCGATCACCTGGTGGTCCACGCCGCCGCGGTATGGCAGCGGGCCGATGTCGTTGTGGAAGGTGAGCTGGCGCGGCATGCCGCCGTCGACGCTGATGACGTAGACCTGGCGGGTGCCGGTGTACTGGCCGGTGAAGGCGATCGAGCGCCCGTCCGGCGAGAACTTGGGAAACAGCTCCTCCCCGAGATCCGAGGTCAGGCGGCGCGCCGGGCCGCCGCCGGCGCCGGCCAGCCAGATGTCGCCGCCGTAGACGAACGCGATGGTGTCCTTGTAGATGTCGGGGTAGCGCAGCAGGCGCGTCTCTCCCGCCGCCTGCGCGCCGGCGAGCACCGGCAGGAGCAGCAGGAGGGCCGCCATCCAGATCGATTTACGCACAGAATCTCCTTTCCAAGACAGAGTCTCCCCGGTGAGGATTTACGCGGAATCGCGCTTTGAGTTTCCCGCCGCCGGCCCGCGCTCCAGGATCACGGTTTGCGTGGGATAGGCGAAGCCGATCCCTTCTTCCTCGAAAGCCCGCAGGAGGCCGAGGTTGATCGCCTGCTGGCGGTCCATGAAGGCGTTTAATTCGGGCGTCAGGATCCAGTAGGCCGCTTCGAAATCGAGCGAGGAGGCGCCGAAGCCTTTGAAGTGGGCGCGCTCGAAGCGGGTGAGGTCCTGCCGCTCGACGATTTCGCGCACCAGGCCCGGGATGCGCTCGATGGCGCCGGCCGGCGTCTGGTAGGGCACGCCGAAGGCGAGGACGACCCGGCGCTCGGCCATGCGCGTCCAGTTGCGGATGCGGCTCTTCAGCAGCTCGCCGTTGGCGAGCACGAGCTGCTCGCCCGAGGCGCTGCGCAGCCGGGTGGTCTTCATGCCGATGCTCTCGACCGTGCCCATGAGGTCGTCGACGGTGATGCTGTCGCCGATCACGAAGGGCTTGTCGAAGACGATGGAGAGGGAGGCGAAGAGGTCGCCCAGCACGTTCTGCAGCGCCAGCGCCACCGCCACGCCGCCGATGCCCAGGCCGGCCACCAGGGTGGTGACGTCGACGCCCAGGTTGTCCAGCGCCAGCAGCAGGATGACCGACCAGAGGACGATCTTGGCGGTGAAGCGGAGCACACCCAGCAGGGCGGCCGACGTGGCGTCCTGCTCCAGCCGCCGGCGCTGCCGGTGCGCCATCCAGAAGTCGATGCCCACCGACGCCCAGAGGGCGACCTGGAGGAAGACGGCGAGGGCGGCGGCCCCCTTGAGGAAGCGCGCCGCGGCAGCCGGCAGGTGGAGGTAGAGGCTGCCGAGATAGGCCGCCGGCACGGCCACCAGCAGGGTGCGGGTGCGCCGCGCCAGCGCGATGGCGAAGTCGTCGAGCTGCGTCGCCGTCCGTTCCGCGAGCGCTCCCAGGCGGCGGACGGCGAGCCGCTTCAGCAGCAGGAGGGCCAGCAGGACGACGACCGCGAGGCCGAGCGCCGCCAGCCAGTCGAGCAGCCGGTCGCCCAGCAGGATGGTGGTCTCGAGCCAGCGCATGCGGAGGAGGCGTCAGAAGAAGCGGGGTCCAGTGGCGCCGAAGCCGCCGGGGGTTGCGGCGGCCGGGCAAGAATGCTATCACTCCCGTCGCCTCGAACCTCCATCCCGGGCAAGGAAACCATCTCATGGCCAACCAGCACATCAGCTTTTTCGAGCAGGTGAACCGCAACTTCGACCGCGCGGCGGCGCTCACCAGCCACCATTCCGGCCTGCTCTCCATCATCAAGGCGTGCAACAGCATCTATCACTTCACCTTCCCCCTGGAGCGGGACAACGGCGACGTGGAGGTGATCCACGCCTGGCGGGCCGAGCACAGCCATCACAAGCTGCCCACCAAGGGCGGCATCCGCTACAGCCTCGACGTCAACGAGGACGAGGTGATGGCGCTGGCGGCGCTGATGACCTACAAGTGCGCGGTGGTCGACGTGCCTTTCGGCGGCGCCAAAGGCGGCATCAAGATCGACAGCAAGAAATACAGCAAGGACGAGCTGGAGCGGATCACCCGCCGTTATACCTTCGAGCTGGTGAAGAAGAACTTCATCGGCGCCGGCATCGACGTGCCGGCCCCGGACTTCGGCACCGGCGCCCGGGAGATGGCGTGGATCGTGGACACCTTTACGGCGCTGGCTCCCGACAAGCTGGACGGTCCGGCGTGCGTCACCGGCAAGCCGCTCGCCCAGGGCGGCATCCGCGGCCGGGCCGAGGCGACGGGCCGGGGCGTGGCCATCGTCACCTGCGAGGCCTGCAACGTGGCGGAGGACATGAAAGCGCTCGGCCTGACCCCCGGGCTCGCAGGCAAGCGGGTCATCGTGCAGGGGCTCGGCAACGTCGGCCACAACGCCGCCAAGTTCCTGGAGGAACAGGGAGCGGTGCTGGTAGGCCTGGTGGAGTACGAGGGGGCGATCTACGATCCGAAGGGATTCGATTACGAGAAGGTCTGGGCCTACCGGCTGGAGACCAAGTCGCTGCGCGACTTCCCCGGCGCCACCAACTTCTCCAACCGCCTGGAAGGGCTGGAGCAGGAGTGCGACATCCTGGTGCCGGCGGCGCTGGAGAATCAGATCACGGCCGAGAACGCGCCGCGCATCAAGGCGCGCATGATCGTCGAAGGGGCCAACGGCCCGGTCACCAGCGACGCGAGCGAGATGCTGGAGCAGCGGGGCGTGCTCATCATCCCGGACCATTACGCCAACGCCGGCGGCGTGCTGGTCTCCTACTTCGAGTGGCTGAAGAACCTCTCGCACGTCCGCTTCGGGCGCATGGAGAAGCGCTTCGAGGAGCAGGCCTTCCGGCGCATCCTGAAGACCGTGGAGCGCAAGACCCAGGGGACTTTCAGCGAGGAGGAGATCGCCGACGCCTCGCAGGGCGCCGACGAGCTGGACCTCGTCAACTCCGGCCTCGAGGACACCATGGTGACGGCCTACCACCGGCTGCGCGACATCCGCAACAAGCACGCCGGCAAGGCGGACCTCCGCACCGCCGCCTTCATCGACGCGATCGACAAGATCGCCGTCTGCTACCAGGATCTGGGGATCTTCCCCTAGGCCCGCGACAGCCGGTTGAGACTTGCCCGCAGCAGCTCGTTGAAGGCGGCCTCGGGCTTCTCGCGGCGGGTGTCGGCGACGGCGCGCTCGGCCAGGCTGGCCTTGTACCCGAGGTTGACCAAGGCGGAGACGACGTCGTGATCGGCGGGCGCGGCGGCCTTCTCGGGGAGCTCGGCGGCGAGCTCGCGCATCTTCTCCCGCAGCTCCAGCACCATCCTTTCGGCGGTCTTCTTGCCGACGCCGGGGATCGTCGCCAGGCGGCCGAGGTCGCCGCCGGCGATGGCACCCAGGAGGTCGTCCGGCGGCATGCCCGAGAGGATCACCCGCGCCAGGCGCGGGCCGATACCGGAGACCGCGATCAGGCGCTCGAAGAGCAGCTTCTCGCGCTCGGTCCAGAAGCCGAAGAGGGCGATGCCGTCCTCGCGCAGATGGGTGTAGATGAACAGTTGGAGGCGCTCGTTCGGCCGGCGCTCGATCTCGTACCAGGTGGAGAGCGAGATCTGCACCTCATAGCCCACTCCTCCGACGTCGAGAAGCAGGCGCTCCGGCGTGGCGCGGATCAGGTTGCCCTGCAGATAGCCAATCATCCGGCGGGGATTCTAGTACGCGTAGGGGCGCAGCAGGCTGCGCCCCTACCGAGGCTGTCTCGACTACGGGCAGGCGAAGGCGTTCGTGTCCATCACCGTACGGAAGGGCTGGCCCGCCGGGTTGGTGTACGTCTTGGTCGCATTGGCCTGTGTGTCGGTCACCGTGATGTCGACGCGGACGTTGGTCATGCCGCCGGCGAAGACCCAGAAGCGGCCGTTGGCATTGCAACTGTTGAGGATCTTGACCGTCAGCTCG
Organism: Acidobacteriota bacterium; assembly: GCA_046765915.1. GTDB lineage: Bacteria > Acidobacteriota > Thermoanaerobaculia > Multivoradales > UBA5704 > DATARR01. Next base: position 59,873 of record JBKPTH010000063.1, read on the forward strand.
ACATTATCGGGAGACAAGAAGTAGAAGGCGCCGCTCGCTTCGGTGAGACTGATGGCCTGGGCAGGGCTGACCGTGCGGCCTCGCCGCCAGGTGGCCGTCACCTTGAAACGGTCGTTGCTGAGGCAGAGCGTATTCCCGCCCGCGACGCAGGCGGAGGTCACCTCGAAGGCGCCGATGTCGCAACGCGCGCCGGCCGGACGCGCGGTGCCCCGCTGGTCCGTGGCCTCGCAGGCGCCGCCTCCGGAACCAGGCGCCGCCGGATTGCCGGCGTCGATCGCCGGGCTGCCGGCGAGGAGCGCGCGGGTGGAGACCGGCCCGCCGTTCTTGGCCAGCGGACCCACGAGCGGATTGATGAGGCTTCCCGGCGCGGCCACGAGATCGTGCCGGGCCGCCGAGGGACCCAGACAGCCGGCTCCGTTGCCGATCAGGTCATAGCCCGATTCGAGATCGCCGGCGCAATCCGGACTGGTAGAGGCGGTATTGCCGGCCACGATCGAGTTGGTGACGCTGGGCGGGAAGCCGACGAAGGCCGAGACCTCGGCGAAAATCCCGCCGCCGCTGAGGCCCGCGGTGTTGCCGGCGATGGTGGCGTTGTTCACCGCCGCCCGGGCGTCGGCGAACACGTAGAGGCCGCCGCCGTGGTCGGCCACCGACCGGTTGCCGGAGACCGTGACGTTGCCGAGCTCCACCTCCCCGCCGGCGGCGATGGCTCCGCCCCCGCCCTGCGACGTGTTGCTGGCAAGAGTGCTGTCGGTCACGGTCAGCGACGAGCCCTGACCGTTCGTCAGGATGGCACCGCCGAAGCCGACGGTGCTGGAGTTGCCCGAGAGGACGCTGCGCAGGAGGGTCACCCCTCCCAGATTCAGGATGGCGCCGCCGGTCTGCGCCCGGCCGTTGCGCAGGGTCACGTCGCGCAACTCGAGCGTGAGGCCGCCGGGGATCTCGAAGATGCGGTCGATGCCGCCGCCGTCGATGATCGTGCTCGCCGCGTCGGCGCCGAGGATGATGAGATCGTCCTGCACGTCGAGGTCGCCGGTGGCGCCGAGGTTCTCGTTGCCCGCGAGCGACAGCACATAGACGCCCGGGCGCAGCAGGATGACGTCATCGCCGGGCTTGACGTTGGCGGCCAGCACCGCTTCGCGCAAGGAGCAGTCGGCGTTGCAGGCGCCGTCCGCGGTGTCGGCCGTCTTGGTGGGGATGTAGACCGCCGCGCTCGCGGCGGAGGTGGAAGCGGCCAGCGCCAGCAGGACGGCGGCCGCTTCAAGGGTACGGCGAAGACTGCGTTTCATGATCGTTCTCCTTCAGCTCTACGATCGGTTGGTTGAACCCCTCCAAGCTACATGAACGCGCGTTTCTGAATATGTCTACGGGGCATGAAATAAGGGCGTCTAGTAAGGAGCGGCTTCAAAACAGCCGATGCTAGACTCCCCTCCCGATCTGGAGCCCTCGATGACGCGATTCGCGAAGCACCTCGCTCTCCTGCTCCTCCTTCTCGGCCTGCCGCTGCCGCCCGCCGCGACGCAGGTGGCTCCCTCGCCGCTCGAGCCGGCCGCCACAGGCGGTGTGGCGGCGGTGGACCGCGCGCTCGCCAAGCTCTCCACTCACAAGCGCCTGCTGGTGATCGGCGCGCATCCGGACGACGAGGACACCTCGCTCATCGCCCTCGTCTCGCGCGGTATGGGCGGCGAGGCGGCCTATCTCTCGCTCAGCCGCGGCGAGGGCGGGCAGAACCTCATCGGCCCCGAGCTGGGGGTGGGGCTGGGGCTCCTGCGCAGCCGCGAGCTGCTGGCGGCGCGGTCGGTGGACGGCGGCCGGCAGTTCTTCACCCGCGCCTACGACTTCGGCTACACGCGCTCGCTCGACGAGACCCTGCGCCTGTGGCCGAAGGACGCGCTGGTGGAGGACGCCGTGCGGGTGATCCGGCGCTTCAAGCCGCAGGTGGTGGTCTCGGTCTTCCCCGGCATCCCGCATCCCAATCACGGGCAGCACCAGGCCGCCGGCGTCACCGCCTACGCCGCCTTTCCCCTGGCCGGCGACCCGAACGCGGTGCCGCAGCTCACGGCCGAGGGGTCCGTGCCGTGGACGCCGCAGGCGCTCTACCGCTCGACCCGTTTCGATCCAGAGACGCCCAGCCTCACGCTGCCGTTGAGCGGCATCGATCCGCTCGCCGGCAAGTCGATCTTCCAGCTCGCCATGGCCAGCCGCAGCATGCACCGCTCGCAGGACATGGGGATGGTGCAACGGCTCGGGCCTCAGAGCACGAGCGTCGGCTGGGTGGAGGGCGATGCCGGCAAGGAGGCCAAGGATCTGTTCGGCGGCGTCGACACGAAGCTCTCCGCCATCGCCGAAACGGTGGCCGACGCCGGACGGCGGCAGACCGCCGAGGATCGCCTCGGCGCCGTCCAGGCGTCGGCCGAACGCGCCCGGGCCGCGCTCAACCCGGCGAAGCTGGACGACAGCGTGCCGGCCTTCGTCCAGATCCTCAGAGATCTCCGCGAGGCACGGGCCGCCCTGGCGGAAGGGGACCGGCCGGCGCGCGAGCTGATCGACGAGAAGATCGAGGTGGCCGAGGCCGGGCTCGGCGCCGCGGCGGGGATCGCCGTGGACGCCGTCACGGACCGCGAGGCGCTCGTCGACGGCGAGACCTTCACCGTGCAGGCCAGCCTCTGGAATGGCGGGTCGCGGTCGATTCCGAGCGTCGCCGTCTCCCTCGCGCCGGCTCCGGAGTGGGGAGGCGAACCGGTCGCGGGCGAGGCCAAGGACCTCGCGGCGGGGGCCCTCGGCTCGTGGGAGCTCAAGCCCGCGGTGCCGGCGCAGGCCCCGGCCACCATTCCCTATTTCCTGCGCAAGCCGCTGGCGGGGAGCCTCTACGACTGGTCCGCGGCCACGCCCGCCGAGCGCGGCGAGCCGTTCGGTCCGCCGCTGCTGACCGCGCGGTTCTCCTTCACCGTCGACGGCGTGCCGGTGACGCTGGAGCGCGAGGTCGTCCACATGCACCGGGACCAGGCCATCGGCGAGGTCCGCCGGCCCCTCCGGGTGGTGCCGAAGGTCGAAGTGGCGGCGGCGGACGAGCTGCTGGTCTGGCCCATCGCGAGCCGCGAGCCGCGGCGCCTCCACGTCACTCTCACCTCGCATTCCAAGGAGCCCCTGAGCGGCCGCCTGGAGGCGCAGGGAGGTCCTGCCGTCACCCCGAAGCCGTTCACGCTGCAGGCCGCCGACGAGCCGCTCGATCTGGAGCTGACGCTCAATCCGTCCAAGGACCTGAAGCCGAGCCGTACAGTCCTGCGGATCGCCGCGGTGTTGGAGGATAACGCGCGCTTCGACGTCTCCGTGCCGGTCATCGACTATCCCCACGTCCGCCCGACGCCGCGGCCGGCACCGGCGCAGGTGGTGATCCAGACCGCCGATCTGCGCCTGCCGCCGCTGAAGAAAGTCGGCTACGTCCGCGGCGCCTCGGACCGCGTCCCCGAGTTCCTGCGCCAGGTGGGCGTGCCGATCGAGCTGCTCGGAGCCGACCCGCTCGAATCGGCCGATCTCTCACGCTACGACGCCATCGTCGTCGGCAGCCGCGCCTACGAGACCGATCCCGCGCTCGCGCGCGCCAACCACCGGCTGCTCGACTACGTCCGCAACGGCGGCCTGATGATCGTCCAGTATCAGCAGTATCCATTCGTCGAAGGCAAGTTCGCGCCCTTCCCGCTGGAGATCGCGCGGCCGCACGACCGCATCACGGACGAGACGGCGCCGGTGACGGTGCTCGATCCGAGCTCGCCGGTCTTCAACACGCCGAACAAGATCGGCCCGGAGGATTGGAACGGCTGGATGCAGGAGCGCGGCCTCTACTTCGCGCACACCTGGGACCCCGCCTACAAGCCGCTGCTGTCGATGAAGGATCCCGATACGTCCGACCTCCAGGGAGGCCTGCTGGTCGCACCGCTCGGCAAGGGCCGCTACGTCTACACCGGCCTCGCCTTCTTCCGCCAGCTCCCCGCCGGCGTGCCGGGAGCGTACCGGTTGTTCGCGAACTTGTTGGGGGTGAAGTGAAAGTGGCCGTCCGCGTTCCCCCCTCTCCATCTTCGATGGAGAGGGGGCCAGGGGGTGAGGTCTCGAAGGGCATACCGCACCGACTGGCAAAACCCCTTGCAGCCCTCATCCTCGCTCTCCTCCTCACCTCCTGCAACGACAACCGCACGCCGCTGGTGGTCTACTCGCCGCACGGCCGCGATCTTCTGACGCTGATGGAGAAGCGCTACGAGCAGGCGCATCCGGAGATCGACGTCCGCTGGCTCGACATGGGCTCCCAGGAGGTCTACGACCGCGTGCGCTCCGAGGCCGCGAACCCGCAGGCCGACGTCTGGTACGGCGGCCCGCAGACGATCTTCACCCGCGGCGCCGCGGAGGGCCTGCTGGCGCCCTTCCGGCCGAGTTGGGCCGGCGCGGTGCCGGAGTCGAGCCGCCAGCCGCAGAACTTCTTCTTCGGCGCCTATCGCACCGCACCCGTGCTGGTCTACAACTCCGCGGCCGTCAAGCGCGAGGAGGCTCCCGCCGACTGGAACGACCTGCTCGCGCCGCGCTGGAAAGACAAGATCCTCATCCGCGATCCGCTGGCGAGCGGCACCATGCGGACCCTCTTCGGCATGATCCTGGCGCGCTCGGTGCGCGAGACGGGCAGCGAGGAGCGCGGCTGGGAGTGGCTGCGCCGGCTGGACGCGCAGACCAAGGAGTACGTGCAGAACCCGGCGCTGCTGATGGAGAAGCTCAACCGCCAGGAGGGACTGATCACCGTCTGGGAGCTCACCGACATGCTCTGGCAGGCCAAGCGGGGCGCGCCTCTCGGCTACCGCTTCGCCCGCAGCGGCGTGCCGGTGATCGACGACTCGATCGGCCTGGTGAAGGGCGCGCGCCACGCGGACGAGGCGAAGGCCTTCATCGAGTTCGTGGGCAGCGTCGAAAGCCAGGAGCTGGCGGCGCGCGAAGCCTTCCGCCTGCCGGCGCGCACCGATCTGCCGCCCGCGCGACTGCCGCAGTGGGCGCAGGAGGTGCTGCGCGACCTCAAGCCGGCCGACGTCGACTGGGACCTCATCGCCAAGAACGGCCAGAAGTGGATGGCCACCTGGGACCGCACCGTGCGCAGCCGCGGGGCGTCGACCCGGTAATCCTCATGCCCTTCCTCATTCTCGACCGGCTCGACAAGAGCTTCGGCGCCCAAACTGTTCTCCGTGATCTCTCGCTGGCGGTGGAGAGAGGCGAGATCCTCGCTCTGCTGGGACCCTCGGGCAGCGGCAAGACGACGGCGCTGCGGCTGATCGCCGGCTTCGAATCACCGGACCGCGGGCGTATCCTGGTGCAGGACGAGGAGGTCACCCGCCTCCCGCCCGAGCGCCGGAACTTCGGCATGGTCTTCCAGCACTACGCGCTCTTTCCTCACCTGACCGTCGGCGAGAACGTCGCCTTCGGCCTCGCTTCCCGGCAACGCGGCGGCAAGGAGGAGACGGCGCGCCGGGTGGCGGAGGCGCTGACCCTGGTGGATCTCCCCGGCTTCGAAGACCGCCGGGTGGGCGAGATCTCCGGCGGCCAGCAGCAACGGGTCGCGCTCGCCCGCGCGCTGGCGCCGGAGCCGCGCGTGCTGCTGCTCGACGAGCCGCTCTCCAATCTCGATCCCACGCTGCGCGAGCGCACGCGCCGCGAGCTCAAGCGCGCCATCCAGCGGGTGGGCATCACTACCGTGCTGGTCACCCACGAACAGGAAGAGGCGTTTCATCTCGGCGACCGCATCGCCGTGCTCCAGGGAGGCACCCTGCACCAGGTGGGAACCCCCGAGGACCTCTACGAGCGGCCGGCGACGCGCTTCGTCGCCACCTTCGTCGGCCGCGCGAGCGCTTTGCAGGCGGTACTGGAAGGGGACGGCGCCGTCCGGGTGGGTCAGGTTCGCTGGCCGGCCGAGCCCTCTCCGGAGCTCGCGGGCACCGCACCCGGCGAGGAGGTGGACCTCGTCGTGCGGCCCGAGTCGCTGGCCTTCGCGTCCGCGGGCGATGCACGCGCGCTGGCCGGCCGCGTCACCGAGCGGCGTTACGCGGGACCGGTCAGCTACTACCTGGTGACTCTCGCGGCCGGCGGCGAGGTGGAGGTGCTGGCGGCGTCGGGTGATGCAGCGGTGGGTGATGAGGTTTGGGTGGTGCCGAATGAGGAGGGTCCGAGGCCGAGATTGTTCAGGAGAATTCCTGGGAGCGCCGGCGTCCTCGCCGGCAGATGAATGAAGAGAAAAAGGAAGAGGCCGGCGAGGACGCCGGCGCTCCCAGGAATTTACACAACCTTGACAACGCGACCCGTACCTATTGAAGCCGTGAAGCGCCAATCCCTCCTCCCCGCCCTCGCCATTGCCGCGCTCCTCGCGTGGCTGGTGGGCTATCCCCTGCTGATGACGCTGATCGAGGCGCTCGGGGGGTCTGGTCATTGGACGCTCGGTTTCTTCTCCGAGTTCTTCAACCGGCCCGACGAGTGGATGGCGCTGTGGCGCAGCCTGTGGATCTCCGCCGCGTCGGTGGTCCTGGCGGCGCTGGTCGGCGTGCCGCTCGCCTTCCTCTTCGAGCGCACCGAGTTCCCGGGTCGGCGGATTCTCGGCGCGGTCGTGGCGTTGCCGGTCGCCTTGCCGCCGCTCGTCGGCGTGATCGCCTTCCTCTTCCTCTATGGCGAGAGCGGCTTCGTGTCGCGCGCCGTCCAGTCCCTGCTCAATCTTTCGCAGCCGCCTTGGAGGCTGGCGGGGCCGGGCGCCATCCTGCTGGTGCACGCCTACTCGATGTACGTCTACTTCTATCTCTTCACCCGCGCGGGCCTCGCTCGGCTCGACGCGGCGCTCCTCGAGGCCGCCGCCTCGCTCGGCGCCAGCCGGACGCGCGCGCTTTTCCGCGTCACCCTGCCGCTGCTGCGGCCGGCGCTGGCGGGAGCGGCGCTGCTCACTTTCATGACGGCGCTCGCCTCCTTCTCCGCGCCCTATCTCTTCGGCGGCGGCTTCCGTGTCATGACGACGCAGATCGTCGCCTCCAAGCTCAACGGCGAGCTGGCCCTCGCGCAGGTGGAGACGGTGATGCTGGCGCTCCTCGCCCTCCTCGCGCTTGGCGCCATGCGGCGGGTCGACCGCGTCTCTGCCGTGGGCACCGGCGTGCGCGGCATCGCTCCGGCCCGCCGGCGCCTGCGCAGTCCGCTGGCGCGCGTCTCGGCCGGCGTCTTCGGCTGGCTGCTCGCCGCCGTCCTGCTGCTGCCGCACGCGGTGCTCCTGCTGGTCTCCCTCGTGCCCGCCTTCACCTGGACGGTCGAGCCCTTCCCGCCGGTGCTCAACCTCGGCAACTGGACGGCGCTCTTCACCGAGGCGGAGCGGGTGCGCCCGATGGTCAACTCGCTATGGATGGCCGCCGTCGCCACCGTCGCCGCACTGGGCCTGGGACTGGCCGCGGCTCGCTTCGCCGTGGCGCGCCGGGACCGCGTAGGCGGATTGTTGGAAGGTTTGATCGCGGTGCCGTGGGCGGTGCCCGGCACCGTCTTCGCCGTGGCGCTCGCCACCACCTTCAGCGCCAATCAGCCGTGGATCGGCCGCTTCGTGCTCATCGGCACGCCGTGGATCCTGCCGCTCGCCTACCTGGTGCGCAACCTGCCGCTCACCGGCCGCGCGGCGCTGGCCGGCCTGCGGCAGCTCGATCCCGCGCTGGAAGAGGCGGCGGCCTCGCTCGGCGCCGACCGCTTCCGCCGGCTGGTACGTGTGACGCTGCCGCTGCTTCGTCCCGCCCTCGCCGCCGGCGCCGGCCTCGCCTTCATCACCGCTCTCGGGGACTTCGTGGTCTCCATCGTGCTCTACACTTTCGACACCCGCCCCATCTCGATCGAGATCCTCTCCAGCTTGCGCCTTCAGGATCTCGGCACGGCGGCGGCTTATGGCGTCCTTCTGATGACGGCGAGCGCCGCAGCGTTCCTGCTCTGGGGGCAGGAAGAGGCGCGCTGACGGAGACGTATGGAGTCCAGCTCTCTCAAGCGGCTCAGCGTGCTCATGGCCACGGTGTTCGTGGACATGATCGGCTATCTCATCGTGCTGCCGACGCTGCCTTTCTACGCCAAGCGGCTCGGCGCACGGCCCGTCGTCATCACGATGATGATCTCGTGCTTCTTCCTGGCGCAGCTCCTCACGGCTCCGCTCTGGGGACGCCTCTCCGACCGTTACGGCCGCCGGCCGGCGCTGCTGGTCGGTCTGGCGTCGTCGGCCGTGGCCTTCGCCCTCTTCGGTCTCGCCAACTCGATCTTTCTGCTCTTCCTCTTCCGGCTGGTGCAGGGCGCGGGCGGCGGCACCACCGGCGTCGTGCAGGCTTACGTCAGCGACTCCGTGCCTCCCGAGGAGCGGGCCAAGGCGTTGGGATGGATCACCGCCGCGACCAGCGCCGGCGTCATGATCGGTCCGCTGCTCGGTTCGCTCGCCACCTACTTCGGTCCTTCGGGTCCGGGCTTCGTGGCCGCCGGTCTCTGCGGCTTGAACGCCCTCTCGGCCTGGCGCTGGCTGCCGGAGTCGAACCGGCGCGAGGACGCCGCGGAGCACAAGCGGCGGCCGGTCTCGGACGCGGTCGTCGAGGTGCTGAGGCATCCGATGGCGCCCGTCAGCTCGCTCATCTGGATCTACACCGTCGGCATGCTGGCCTTCATGGGGATGAACGGCGTGCTCGCCCTCTATCTCGGCGCGGCCTACGGCGTCACCGAGCGCACCATCGGCTGGCTCTACAGCTACGTCGGAGGTGTCGGACTGGTGATGCGGGCCGTGCTCCTCGGGCCGGCGGTGCGGCGCTTCGGCGAGGTCGGAGTGACGCGCATGGGAGCGGTCTCGCTTGCCCTGGGGCTCGGCCTGATGCCTGTTCCCGCCATGCTCCACCTCGCCCGGCCGGTGCAGCTCGTGCTGCTGACCCTCGCCGCGCTCTTCGTACCGGTGGGCACAGCGCTGCTCTTCCCGGCGACCACCGCACTCGTCTCCCGCCGTACGATCAAGGCCGAGACCGGCCAGACCATGGGCGTCCAGCAATCCTTCGGCTCCGTGGCCCGCCTCGTCGGCCCGGTGTGCGCCGGCTTGGCCTTCGAGGCCGACATCCGCTACCCCTTCTGGGCGGCCGCGGCGCTGATGCTGGCGACGGGATTCCTCACCTCCCGGCTGCAGGAGGATGCGCCGGTGGTGGAGGCGAAAGAGGTGGCGCGGGCGGAGGCGTCAGGATAAAAGGGGATGGCGTGTGTGCGCCTCTTATTCTTCTTCCTCGCGATCCTCTCTAGCGGCGCTCGCTCTGCCGCACCTCAACTTCGCCGCGGATCCTTTGCCTGATCTCGTCGAAATCCAGGGGTGTTGCGGGACCGCTCGCCAATCTCTTCTCGATCTCCTCCCGGAACGTCGTCGCGCGCGCATCCAGTCCTTGATCCCGCTCGTCGAGCACATGTAGAGCTTCGCTAATCACCTCGTCTGCGGAACGATAAAGTCCGCGGTCCACTTTTTCCCGGACCAGTCTTTCAAGATCTCCCGATAGATGTAGGTCCATGGGTTGGTTCCTCTTTCTAGTCGTGTCTCCGCCGGCCATGATACTGGACTCAGGAAATCCAACGCAATTGCGCGCAGACTACATCCTCGCGGAGCTGCCGTCGAGCAAGGCGGGAGGGAGCCAGCCGGCGCGCAGCACGCGTTGACGCTCGGCGCCGACCAGCCGGCGGATCGTCTCGATCCGGAGCTTGAATTCCGGATTGGCACGCAGCCCGGCGAGCATCGGATCGAGCAGGAGCCAACCATCGTCGCGGTAGCCGCGGTCGATGGCGGCATCCAGGGCCCGCAACGCCGCATCTTCATCGCCGAAGCCCGCTTCGAGGAGCATCTCGTCGATGGCGGGGTCGGGCCACTCGTCGCCGGCGGCGCGGCCCTGGCGGATCTCGAGCACCTCGTCCCGGTACCTCTGGTCCAGAGCGGGATCGGAACCGCCGGCCCGGCGCCGCGCCAGAAGCAGGAGACGGGTCTTGGCTCGCATGAACTGGGGATCGATCGACAGCGCCTCTTTGAAGAAGGCTTCGGTTTTCGCCTCGTCGCCTTTGATCAGAGCGACGGTGCCGCGAATCGCCGGCAGCTCCGGACGGCGGATGCCGCGCCGGAGAGCGGCGGCGGCGATCTCGTCCGCCTCGCGCAGGCGACCCTGCGACAACCGCATCTGCGCGTAAGAGCCGGCGGCGAGGACGTTGTCCGGCCGCAGCTCGACGGCGCGCTCGAACCAGACCTCGGCAGCGCGCTCGAATCCCAGGAGTCCCAGCGTCATGGCGATCTGGACCTCCAGATGGTTGGCGGACTCGCCGCCGTCCCGGAGCACGCGCAGGTTGGCCTCCAGGGCGTCGGCGAGATGTCCCTGGACCTGCAGCAGGTAGGCGGCGCTGGCCACCGCCGAGGTGGGATCCGGCTCGAGCTCCGCGGCGCGGAGGTAAGCCTTGAGCGCCGGGGTCACCTGTCCCCTGCTGTCGAGAGCCAATCCCAAGGCGTGATGCGCCAGGCCGAGCCGCGGATCGCGGGCCAGGGCCTTCTGCGCCAGCACCACCGCCTGCTCCCTCTCGGCGCCATGACGATTGAACTTGGTGGACCGCTGCGCCAGCGCCATGCTCAAGCCCGCCAGCGCCACGGGGTTTTCCGGTTCAATCCGGAGAGCCTGCTGATACAGCTCGATCGCCAGCTCGTTGTCGGACTCCTGGTGCTGGCGCAGGTAGGAACCGGCACGCGCCAGCAGCTCGGAGACGCTCGGCGTGCGCGTCGAGATGACGGCTTCCTTGGTGGAGCGGATCTGCGAGCGGCCATACCACGAGAGAAGGAAATAGATGGCGACCCCAATCCCGATCAGCGCCACGGCGGCGGCCGCCGGCACGATCCACCGCCGCGGGCGCGGCCGCGCTTCCATCCTACCCATAACTCTCGCGGTGGATCCGCTCATCCGGGACGCCGATCGCCTCCAGGGCATCCAGAACGGATTCGAGGAAGCGGGGCTGCGGCTCCTCGCCCTTCTCCCGCGCCGCCACGCGGTCGAACTTGGTGATGCCCGGGCCGCAGGCGAAGACCTCCACGGCCGTGGGATCGGGGATGTGCTCGCGGATCAGGGCCTCGCTGACCCGGCCTGGACGGACGTTCTCTGACGCGGCGAGGCCCGCTTCGCGCGAGAGCGCGTGGACGACGCGCAGCTTGTCCGGATGGCGCCGGCAGAGATCCTCGAGCTGGCCGCGGAAGATGACGTCCTCCCAGGTCTTGTTGCCGTAGATCATCGTGTGCCGGATCTTCATCTCCTGCGCCAGACAGTGCTTGAGGATGCTGACGTTCGGCACGCTTCCCGAGCCGGCGCAGATGTGGACGATGTGGTCGGTGCGCGACTCGCAATCCTCGGGCAGCACGTATGGGCCGCCGAAGCCTGTCACCACCATGCGCGTTCCCGGCGGAGTGCGCCAGACGAGGAGAGGCGAGAGGAGCGGCGGATATTGGGTCAGACCCGAGACGTATCGCTCCTCCTTCACCGTAACCGCCAGATGCCGCTCGTGCGGCGCCGAGACGAGGGAGTAGGCGCGCGCCGGCTCCTTTCTCCCCTTCAGGTCCTCGAAATACTTGCAGAACCGGTCCAACGCCTGGAACTGCTGCGGACGGACGGTGAGGAAGTGCCCCGGCTGATATTCCAACCGGTCGTTGCCGGTGAACAGCACCAGCGTCGAGGTGTCCGGCGTCTCGCGGATGACCTCGGCGACCATCACCTCCAGCTCCTTGATGCGCGGCCGCGGCGCCGTCTCCGGATCGACGAGCTTGGGGTGAAGCTCCTTGCGGAATCCCGATGTCGCGGCGGGTGGAACGTTGGGCTCGGCCATGGGAGTCTCCGTCGAGAGCGTGTCTCTAAAGGATACTCGGGTTCCTCGTCCTGCTATAGTCTTATTGATCGGGAGCGCGCCATGGAATTGACGATCGATCTGCCGCAGGACATTTCTGAATCCCTCCAGGGGCAGTGGGGAAATGTGCCGCGTCACGCCCTGGAAGCCGTCGCCGTAGAAGGTTACCGGACAGGCGCTCTGACCGAGGCGCAGGTGAGGCGTCTCCTCGGGTTGGAAACGCGGTTCGAGGTCCATGCGCTCTTGAAGGAGCACCGGGTACCGCTTCAACTCACCGCGGACGATCTGGAAGAGGATCTCGCCGCGCATCGGGATCTCGGAATCCTCTCCCGCCGATGATCGTCGTCGCGGATAGCGGACCTCTTCACTACCTCATCCTTCTAGACCAGACCGAGCTGCTTCACCGCTTCTATGGTCAGGTCATCGTTCCTGAAGCCGTCTTCAGTGAGCTGACCTTCGCGAGGTCACCCCAACCTGTGAAGAACTGGCTCGCCCAGCCTCCATCCTGGCTGCGCGTTGAATCGGTACCTCCCGGCGAGATCCAACTCGTCACTGCCGAGTTGGATCTCGGTGAAAGGGAGGCGATCGCTCTCGCTCAGCGCCTGCGAGCGGATCTGCTCCTCATCGACGAGATCTCGGGACGAACCGAGGCTCGCCGGCGGCGTCTGCGAGTAACGGGTACCCTGGGCATCCTTCGCGCAGCGGCCGAAAGAGGTTTGATCGACGTGCCTGCGGTCCTGGCGCGCTTGCGCGACACAAGCTTCTATGTGGACGAGAACCTGATCAACTCTGTTTTTCACGATTGGTTGGGTGGAACTGGTTAGAGATCTTCAGCTTCAGTCCGGACGCACGGAGCCCACGCTCACCGGGCTGGTGGAGCCGCCGCTGCGGGTCTCGTCGACCCGGGTCTGCGCCCACTCGACCCGGTAGACGGGCACCGGCTGCGCCTTGCCCCGGAGAGGCAGCGGCGGCAGGACGGAGACCGGCGGCGGCGGATCGCCGAGAGTGGCGTAGAGGGGCTCGGCGATGAGGACCTCCCCCGGGCCGGCCTCGCGGCAGAGGCGAGCCGCCGTGTTGACCGCGTCGCCGATCACCGTGTACTCCAGGCGCCGGTTGCTTCCGATGTTGCCGGCGAAGACCTCGCCGGCGTTGATGCCGATGCCGGTCGAGAGCTCCTGCCTGCCCTGCGCGCGCCACTCCCGGTTCAGCCGCGCGAGCGTGCGCTGCATGGCGATCGCCGCCCGCACCGCGCGGTCGGCGTCGTCCTCGCCGGCGAGGGGCGCGCCCCACAGGGCCATCAGCGCGTCGCCCATGAACTTGTCGAGCGTGCCGCCGTGCTCGAAGACGATCTCCACCATCTCGGTGAAGTACTCGGTGAGCAGGCTGGCGATCTCGTCCGGGCTCATCGCCTCCGAGATCGAGGTGAAGCCGCGGATGTCGGAGAACAGCACCACCACCCGCCGCTTGGCGCCGCCGAGCTGCACCTCCCCGGTCTGGCCGGCGATCTGCTGCACGAGATCGGGCGCGAAGTAGCGCTGGAAGTTGGAGAGGACGACGGCCTCCCGCCGCACCCGCTCGATCAACTGGCTGTTCTCCAGGGCCACCGCCGCCATGCCGGCGAACGCGGTGAGGAAATCCAGATCCTCCTCGGCAAAGGACTGGCCGTCTCCCAGGTGCTCGAGGTAGATGAGACCGAGCACCGTTCCCTGCTTGCCGAGCAGCGGCGCGCAGAGGGCGCTCTGCACCCGCTGCGTCCCGGCGGCGTCCTCGAAGCCGCCATGGGCCGCGGCGTTCTCGATGAGCACCGCCACCCCTTCGTCCACCGCCTTGCGGGTGATCGGGCGCGGCACCCGCCAGCTCCCTTCCGGCGTGTCGACGCGGCTGCGCCAGACGCGCGGCGCCAGCTCGCCGTCGGCTTCCGGCATCAGGATGGCCACCCGGTCCACGCGCAGCACCTGGAACGTCAGGCCCACCAGCCGGTCGAGCAGGACGTCGATCTCCGTCTGCTGCGACAGCTCCTTGGCGATGTCGATGAGCAGCGCGAGCTTGCGCGCTTGGCGCTCCTCCTTGGAGACACCGCCGATGCGCAGCAGCGAGGCCCCCTGAGGCGTCGGGGAAAGCTGGGCCGCGATGTCCGCCGGACCGTGGACCGGCACCTGCCGGAGGACGGTGGCCTCGAGCAGGTCGTCCCCCGACGCCAGCCGCGGCTCCGGCGCCTCGCGGCGCAGCTCGAAATCGGCCTTGCCGAAGGACAGCCGCGCGCCGGGAGCCGCCACGGCGTCGAAGATCCGGTCGCCGTTGAGGAAGGTGCCGTTGGTCGATCCGAGGTCGCGGACGCGTACTCCGGAGTCCACCCGCGCGAGCTCGGCGTGCTGGCGCGACACCGTCGGATCCGGCACCGGCAGATCGCACGCCGGGGTCCGGCCCACGGTATAGAGCCGCCCTTCGAGGAGGTGCAGCGAAGGGCTGCCCGCGGCGGCGACCAGGCGCAGGCTCACCCGGAAACGGTACTACAAAAGGCTCTGCCGCCTCACGGCTCCGGGGGAATAGGAGAAGGCTGAGCCCGGTTGAAGGCCCCGAGCCGGCTATGCTACCCTTCGCGGGTCTGACGGCTCGTCGGACACGCGGCGCATTCGTCTAGGGGTCCAGGACGCCGGCCTCTCACGCCGGTAACACGGGTTCGAATCCCGTATGCGCTACCAACACCTCACTCCTCTCGATCAACATCTTCCACCAGATTCGTTGGGGATCGCCAAGCAGCGGCAGATTTGCCCCGCGCGACCTCACCCCCTGGCCCCTCTCCTTTAGGAGAGGGGTTGGGGTGAGGTCGCGCTAGACAAGACAGTGAACCCGAGCCCTACCGCGGCAAGGACACCGTCACCTCGGTACCCCTCCCCAGCGCGCTCTCGATGCCGATGTCACCGCCGTGCGCCAGCACCAGCTTGCGGGCGATGGCGAGCCCGAGGCCGGAGCCGCGCGAGCCGCTCCCCTTCTGGAAACGCTCGAAGATGTGCGGCAGCTCCTCCGGCGCGATGCCGGAGCCGCTGTCGCGCACGCGGATCAGAACCTGTTGCGGCCGCGCTTCGACCTGGACGGAGACGTCGCCATCCTCCGGCGTATGGCGCACCGCGTTCGCCAGCAGGTTGAGCAGCACCTGGCGGATGCGCACCGGATCGGCTTCGACGGCGCGGAGCTCCGCCGGCACCTCGACGGCGATCGGCCGCGGCAGCGCCGCCGCGGCGTCGCGGACGAGATCGCCGAGATCGACAACCTCCTTGCGCAGCTCCAGGGCGCCGGCCTCGGCGTGCGCCAGCGTGCCGAGGTCCTCGACCAGCCGCGAGAGGTGGCGCGTCTCCTCCAACAGCTCCCCGAGATGGGCCTCGTCGCGCGGATAGACGCCGTCGAGCAGCCCCTCGACGCGGCCCTGCAGGATGGCCAGCGGCGTGCGCAGCTCGTGGGCCACGTCCGCCATCAGTTGCCGCCGCAAGCGGTCCTGCTCGGCGAACGCTCCGCCGACGCGGCGGATGGCGAAGCGGAAAGCGATCGCGAGCGCCACGATCAGCGCGAAGGCCACCGCCGAGATCGCGAGCATCTGCTGCGGCGCCCGCCAGAGCAGCGAGACCAGCGTGCTGGCGCCAAGGGAGGCGAGAAAGATGAGAGCCGCGAAGGCGCAGCCCATGCGGCGCACGAAGGGCGGCGGTCCGCGGCGGCGGCCCGCGAAGGGCGGCCGGTCTCGCCGGCGCCACGGCGGCGGGCCGTACCCCCTCATTCCTCCACCAGCTTGTAGCCGATGCCGTACACCGTCTCCAGGTACTGCGGCGCGTGCGGATCGCGCTCCAGCTTGCGGCGGATGTTCTTCACGTGGCTGTCGATGGCACGCTCATACGCCTCGGCGTCGACGCCGCGCGCGGCATCGAGCAACTGCGCGCGGGTGAACACCCGGCCGGGATGGCGGGCCAGGGTGGCGAGGATCTGGAGCTCGGTCGGGGTTAGATCGATCGGCTCGCCGCCGCGGCGCACGCTCATGCGGGCGGCGTCGATCTCCAGGTCCGCGACGCGCAGGAGGTCGCCGTCGACGTGCCGCCCCTCGCTCCGCCGCAGCACCGCGCGGACGCGGGCGACGAGCTCGCGCGGACTGAACGGCTTGGTGACGTAGTCGTCGGCGCCGATCTCCAGCCCGCGCAGCCGGTCGTCCTCCTCCACCCGGGCGGTGAGCATGATGATCGGCACGTCCGACTCCCGCCGCAAGGCGCGCGCCACCTCCATCCCGTCGAGGCCGGGGAGCCCGAGGTCGAGCACCATGAGATCGGGACGGCGCCCGCGAGCCGTCTCCAGCGCGCGGACGCCGTCGCCCTCGACGATCACCTCGAAGCCGGCGAGCCGCAGGTAATCGCGCGCGATGCCGGCGATCTGCGGCTCGTCGTCGACGACCAGGATCGTCTTCACCGCGAGCTCGGGTCTCCCGGCGACGGCTCGCCGTCGCCGCGCTCATGGGCCTGCCGGTGCCACTCGTCGAAGCGGCCGCGCGGTCCGTAACAGCCGCCGTACCAGGCGCGGCGCCAGAACAGGCCGCGCACGACGAGGAACCAGAAGGCGAAGAAGAAGAGCGGCACGAAGAAGAAGCCGAAGCCCCAGGGCCGATGCCAGCCGTAGTACGGATACGGATATGGGTACGGCCCGGACGGGGGAGCGGCGATCTTGCCGCTCTGCTCGATGCCGTGCGCCACGCCCGCGTTATAGGCCGCGAAGCCGACCGCAACGGCGAGCAGCAGCGCGCCGACGAGAACTGACCAACGGATGGTGTTGTTCATGAGACCATCCTCCTTTCCACCTATGAGGATGCACGGCGATTATGGAGCGATTATGGAGACCGTTTCACCCGAACCGCACGCTCCCGATCGGAGGCCCCTTCAACGGGCTGGGCTCGCCGGCGAACGAGAAGCGGCCGGAGTCGTACTCGATCCAGCAGTCGGTGGCTGTATAGCGGTTGGCATTCGGGAGGCCATTCGGGAAGTAGATGTGATGGCCATCCTCGTAGTGCTCGGCGACGCAGGGCGCGATCAGCTTCGGCAGCGTGCCGCGCCTGAGGTTCGCGCCGAAGCCGCCCTCCTCGGCGAGCACCAGCCGGGTGAGCGGTCCGGCCGCGGTGTCCTGCCGGTCCTTGCTCAGCGTGAAGTAGTAGCGGCCGACCCGCCCGGGCTTGCCAGGCGGAGTCATCATGTTGAACCACACGCGCCGCACCATGTCGTCCGCCTGATCGACGCTGACACCGCCCTTGACGCCGAGATCCTTGTCGGAGGACTTCCGGTTGCACGGCAGGAGGATCCTCCCCATCAGAGGGCCGCGGGGCACGCGGCCGAGCTGGAGAGAGGCGTAGTGAAACTCGAACCAGCGCTCCACCAGGTCGGCGAGCTTGTCGAGCTCCGCGAGCCCGGCCACCGGCCGCCCGAGCTTCCTCGCCTTCTCCATCCGGCGGACCCAGAGCATCAGGGAGGTCATCGCGCGGAGCCAGATCGGCGAGTGGGAATCCGTCCAGACCTCGCCGAGCATGTGGCCGCGGTCCCTCTGCAGCTCGAGCAGCTCGCCACACCACTGCATCGCCTCCAGGGCGTCTTCCTCGTTGGGACGGAGGAGGCAGTTGTAGCCGACTTCGACCGCCGCGGCTTCCATCTTGTGGTTGGGCGTGCCGCCCTTGTGCAGACCGATACGCTTCGCCGGCTCTCGGCCCTGCACGAGGTCGATCGTCGCCTCGCCGTTGATACGGTTGGTTTGCATTGTTATCTCCTGGAAAATGCCGGGGGCGTGCTGCAGACACGCCCCCGGCGGTCAACTATCGCTTACGGACAGCCTCCTAGTGGTAACCGGGGGAGCCGTTCACCTTCCTTTCCGACGGCGGCTTCTTCCTCGGACGTCCGGGGAGCTTGATCCCGAAATCGTCCAGCCGCTCGTCTTTGCGGCCGAGGATGGCCCGCACGAAGCTCGTCAATCGCGCCGCCATCTCCGAGCCCGAGGCCCTTTGAGCCTCGAGCTCCCGGCCGCTCTCCCGGTGCAGGTTCTTGAGAGTGTCGCGGTGCTTGTTGGTGGCGACGACTTCGTCGAGGGACTCCTCCAGCGCGTCCATGAAGGGGCTGAGCGCGGGCAGCTCCACTTCGTGGATCTTGGCCCCCGCGAGCAGCTTCCTCCACCCCGCGATCTGGCTTTGCAGGTCCCTCCGTGGCCTTGTGGCTTTGCTCCTTTCCGGCGGCCGTTTCATTTGGCCGCCTTGACGACCACGGGCGGGGCGTCGGTGGGTGTTCCGGAAGCCGGCGGATTACCCGTCGTCGGCTGCGTCGGAGCCGCCTTCTTGGCTTGCCGCCGCCGGCTCGGCCGGTTGTTGGGATTGGGCACGAGCTTGGGCCGGATCCCGAACAGGGGGAGATGCGGGCTCTGGGGACCGAGGACGGAGACGATGAAGCTGCGGATTCTGCTCGCCTGCTCGTTCCCTTGATCGATCGCGTCGAGGAAGCGGTCGGTCGCGGCGATGGCGTTGCCCTTGAGGCTCTCCTGCTGAAGCCTGAGCTGCTTCGCCCGCTCGAGGGTAGCCAACAGGTCGGCCTTCCCAGCCTCGTGGCCGGGAACCAGAGCCCCGTTCTCGTTGAGTTGGCCGATGAGGGCGTCCCAGGCGCGGAACGCATTGGCCCATGTGGTGATTCTAGGCATCTTTCTTCTCCTTTCCGAGGGCTTTCACCCTCGCTTAGGCGGCGGTACTGCCGGAGTCACCGGTGTTGCCGGAGTCACCGGCCCCGCCAGCGTCTCCACCGCCGCTGTTGCTCCCGGCGGGATTGCCGGAGAGCGTGATGGCGACCTTCGAGGCGAACAGCTCGATGGTCACCGCCTGCGGCTGATAGACCGCCAGCTCGATGGAGGCGATGGGCGCCTCCGCCTCGCCGGCGGCCACCAGGCCGTCCTGGACCCGTTCCGACTTGAGCTGCGTGCGGAAGGTCGCAACGGGCTCCTGCACCCGCTCCGACTTCAGCTTCTCGTCGGCCGTGCCCACCTGCGTGGAACCTGCGTGCTGCGTGTTCATACAGCTTCTCCTTTCGGAGAATCCGGCCGTTATTGGCCGGATGGCCGCGCGCCTTTCGGGTCGCGTCGGCTGGGCCCATTGGCGTACGCGGAGGGGTGGCCTGTCCAGCGTTCAGCGGAAACTTAAATACGAGTTGCCAGATCCAAGGCCTTTTAGCGCGTTCCGGCTACAAACGGAGGTTGGAAGTTCTCTCCGACTCCTCCCCGGGTCCCGTTTCAGTATTTATTGTCGAGCCGGAGATCGGCGAGCCTGCAGAGCTGCCGGGGAGGAGGGGGAGAAGCTGGAGGAAGGGATTGAAGCGGAGAGGCTCGTCAGGCGTTGCGAGCGCTCAGCGCCTCACGGATCAGCCGCAGATCGC
Source organism: Acidobacteriota bacterium (assembly GCA_046765915.1). Classification (GTDB taxonomy): domain Bacteria; phylum Acidobacteriota; class Thermoanaerobaculia; order Multivoradales; family UBA5704; genus DATARR01. The sequence goes on from JBKPTH010000063.1 coordinate 79,201, forward strand.
TCTCAGCGGGGCGGCGCCCTCGGTGCCAGTCTCTTTCCAGCTCCCACAGAGCTTTCGCGTCCAAGGCAAACCGCAGGAGGTCTTCGACGTTCTGCAGCTCGTTGATCGCCCTTTGGAGGACTCCGAGCAGGTGAGCTTCGGCGCTGAGCGGACGTCGCCCTTTGGCCATCTCCGCCAGCTCCTCCGGCGAGGGCGCAGCCACGGCCGCTCGCAGCCCCTCGAGAGCCCTCCGCACGTCCCTCATCCGGCGGGCCTCGCGCCGCACCTGTTGAATCGTCTCCTTCACGGGAGCTCCGCCGCTCAAGCCGACTCCGCCTCTTCGTCCTCGGGTTCAGCCGTAGAGTCCGCCGCCGCGTGCAGAACGTCGATGGCCGGCCGCACGTTGTCCTGGAGGACGCAGGAGATAGCGGCCTGCAACTGCTCGGCGCTGGAAATCCTCTCCGGATCTCCCACCGGCACCCGAGATAGTCCCGCGGCCAGGATCTCCAACCGGTCCCGCAGCCCCTCCAGCTCTTTGACGTATTCCCGGAGGATCTCCCGGGCGACGCTCTCCAGGGAGCCCACCGCGGCGCTCATGCGCGGATCCCACTTCTTCGGCCTGCCCGGCCGCCGTCGCGCCGGCCGCATCTCCGGCTTCGCCAGCATCTCGATCAGGGAGATCGGTTGTCTCGCCCCGTGATTCCACAGGCCAGCCGTGATCGAGCAACACTTCTCACAGCCGGCGGTGAGGTGGCGGGTAACAGCCTGCCGCTCGCCCTCCGCCAACTCGTCGCGCATGAAGCGCTCGAGGACGGCCGGAGAGGGATGGACGCCGGGCGGCTCGGAGCCTTCACGCTCCGCTTCGAGGCTCGCTCTGGACATGCAAGGCATGGTAAAAGGGCTTGCAGAGTCCCGAAGCGAAAGAACTAAGAATCCCTTGAGCTATGGGCGAAAGGTTTCCAGTTAGAATCACCATAGCCTATGGCCCTGACGTGTTTTTGCCTGTCACAGAAACGGGCCGGCCGGTAACTTTCCTTATGGGAGCATGTTTTCCCGGAGAGCCGTCATAAGATAGGCATGCCAGCCGAGACCCCCTCCGCCTTCGGCTTCGCCTTGATCTGCCTGCGCTCGGTGCGGGGCTGGACCCAAACGCGGCTGGCCCAGGCCGCGGGCATCGCCAAATCCCTCGTCACGCGCTACGAACGGGGCGAGATCATCCGCGAGACCCTCGACCGGCTCCTCGGCGTCCTCGGCTATCCTCGCGAGGCCGCCGACGCGCTGGTCTTCGCTCACCGCTTGATCTTCCCCGACCCCCTGGAAGACGCCGCCTCGCCGCTGGCCCTCACGCCCGAGGAGCAGCGGGACATCGACCGCGCTTGCCTGGCCACGGGATTGCTGGCGGCCGAGGAGATGCGGGCCGAGCTGATCCGCAAGAAGAAGGTGGAGAAGACGGCGGCGAAGCGCCAGCAGGCGGAGGAGCTGTGGGAGCGCCTGAAGGCCGCCGACAACGCCGAGCGGCGTGATCTCGTCGCCGATTTCCCCGACTACCGGAGCTGGGCCCTGGCCGTGCGGGTGTGCGAGGCCAGCGTGCGGGCCGCGGCCGATAAACCCAAAACCGCGCGCGAGCTGGCGGACCTGGCCCTCTTCATCGCCGAGCGGGTGGCGGAGCCGGAGGCCTTCCGCTCGCGCCTCCAGGGGTACTGCTTGGCGTACGTCGCCAACGCGTGTCGAGTCGCCGAAGACTACGACGGCGCCGACGAGGCGTTCGTCCAGGCCTGGGAACTCTGGCGCGCCGGAAGCGATTCCGATTCCGAGCTGCTTCCAGAGTGGCGCCTGTTCAGCCTCGAAGCCTCCCTGCGGCGGGCCGAGCGGCGGTTCCCAGACGCCCTTAAGCTGCTCGACCGGGCACGAAAGGTTAGCGGAGAAGAACCCATCACGGTGAGCCGAATCCTCTTACAGAAGGACCATGCTTTAAGTTTTATGGGGAACATCGAAGAGGCTCTGGGTGCGCTGTTGGAAGCGGCTCCTTTCATGGAAGCGGCTGGAGATCCCGACTTGCTCCTCAGGTTCCGCTTCAACATGGCCGACGACCTTTGCCGTCTCGAGCGCTACGACGAAGCCGCCGAGCTGCTGCCTTGCGTCCGCGAGATGGCATTGAACCAGCGCAATGAGTTGGACCTGATCCGCGTCCTCTGGCTGGAGGCGAAGGTGGAGGCCGGTCAGGGGCGACTCAAGAAGGCGGAGAGTGGATTGCAGCGCGTCCGGCGGGACTTTCTCGATCACGATCTTCCCTATGCCGCGGCCATCGCCTCGCTGGATCTCGCAGTCCTTTGGCTGAGGGCCGGCCGTACGGCGGAGGTGCGGGAGCTGGCGATCGAGATGGAAGTGGTCTTCCGGGCGAAGAAGATCCGTCGCGAGGCGCTCGCCGCGCTGCTACTCTTCTGCGAGGCGGCCAGGCAGGAGACGGCCACGGTGGAGCTGGCGAGGCGCACCATCGCGGACATCGAGAAGGCGAGGCGCTCGCCTCTGCCGCTGCATGAAAGGCCATAGCGAGGACTACGGCCTGCACTGGCCGTTCGGGTCGAGGTGGCAGCCGTCCTTGGTTTGGGCGGGCGGCGGGCTCGCCGTGGCTGGCTTGCACTGACCGTTGGGATCGACGTGGCAGCTATCTTTGCTCCAGGGGGCCCGCAGGAAGCTCCACAGACGGTCCAAAGCCTCCAGGGGAGACAGCGAGACAGCTTCGGCCGGGCGGCCCGCGGCGGAAGCCGGCGGCGCGGCGAGGACCACGGCTAACAGGAGCAGAACGATGACGCTGGTGCGGCGGAACGAGGGGGTGAGCATGGCGGCTCCCTGGAGAGCGCTCCACCGCGGCCGCCATGACCGCGCGGGCAGCCCTCCGTGGAATAGTTCACCAAAGAACCATACCGTATGTCCGCAACGGGAGAGAGAGCGCATGGCGAGGCCGAGGTGAGGTATGTCCGCGACGGGGAGAGACCGCGCATGGCGAAACGGGGTGATCCGAACGTCCTTCGGCTTGTGGTGATCTTTCTGCGCGCCCTCACGCGCATGACGCAGGCGGAGTTCGGGAGAGCCTCCGGGATCGACCAGGGCGACGTCTCCCGGTATGAGCAGGGAGATCTGGCGCCTCCCGAGGCGAGCCTGCGCCGCATGGCCAAGACGGCCAAAGTTCCCTGGCCGCTGGTGGGGCTGCTCATCCGCTTCGTCGAGGCTTTTTTGGCCGCGGTGGCTCGCCGGAGATCGACGATTCAAGCCGTCGATCCCAAGGTGCTGGAGCCGGCGCTGCAGGCGGTCACGCCTTATCTGCTCGAGGACACGGGGATGGAGCGGAAGCGGCCGCCGGAGGCGGAGCGCCGTGAGGCCGAAGAGACCTGGACGTCGCTGGAGAGGCACGACATCTCCCGGCGGCGGCGGTTGATCGAGATGACCCCGCGATCATCCAGGAGCCCAGCCCTGGCGATGCGGATCTGCGAAGCGAGCGCGCAGGCGGCGGACCGCAACGCTGGGGAATCGCTGGAGCTGGCGGAGCTGGCTTTCTCGATTGCGGAGCGGGTGCAAGGGGAGGAGAGCGGCCGCGTTCAAGGCTACTGCCGGGAGCGCCTCCTCCATGCTCGGCAGGTGGCCGTCGAGCTCGGCGGGGCCGGATAGGAGCTCTCGGCCTCGCCGCTTTGGTGGCATGCCTGCTCGCGGCCAAGCTCAAGCCCGCCCTCGCGCAGCTCGACGAGCTGGAAGCCCTTCTCAAGCGGGCCGCGTTGCTGAAATGGCCCTGAGCGCGCCAAACCAACGCCAGCGGCGTGCCATGCAGCGGCTTCGCTGTACGGTGCAACCAGCCCGCTGTACCGCACAGCCGGCCCAGTGCACAGTGCAGCGGCCTGGATGTGCCGTACAGCGGCCCCGCTGCACCGTACAGCCAATCGGATGTGCCGTACAACGGCGCGGATGTGCTGTACAGCCAGCCCGTTGCACCGTACAGCCGACCCGTTGTGCGGTGCAGCGGCGGCGCTGTGCGGTACAGCCGGTCCGATGTGCCGTACAGCGGCGACGGTGCGCGGTACCTCGGACCGATGGACTGCGCCGCGGCTGATGATCGAGAAGGTGGCGGCCTACCTGCACAAGCTGGAGAGCGATCCGGAAGCGAGGTCCGAGGGGTAGGGCTTTCCGCTTAGCTCACCACAACCAAGTCTGCGGGCTCCGAAAGCGAGCTTTGAGAAGGGTTCTGTCTTGACGCCCCCCTCAGGATCATGTTAGACAAGAAGGAACTGGACAGCTAACCACTTACCTGCCTGAGGAGGGGCTGAGATGAAAGCCTTGCTTCGCCTTCTTGTGGTGCTTCTGGCCGTCTCCGCGGCGCTGGCGCTCCCGCGGCCCGCCTTTGCGCGGATCTACTGTACGAGCGAGCAGGTCGTGTCCCGTAGCGGCGGAATGGTATGTCTTTTCACCTGCGTGTATTGCATCATCCTAGAGACAGGCGAGGAGGTCGCCCGGGACTGTGTTGAAGGGGCCTGCTGGTTTAGTCGTCCAGCGGTCTGAGGAGCTTTGTTCATGAAGCCTGCATGTCTCCTGCTGGCGGGTCTTCTTGGAGGGGCGGTTGCTATCCTCGCCGAGGAATCACCTCCACAGTACTCGGCTGTCGTTGCGAGCGCACTTCCGGACCTGCCTTCCAAGGAATGGCCGGGACGTCAATTCGTGCAAGCCGACCAAGAAGGACGCGTCTTCCTGCTCCGGGAGGACACGCTCGCGCTGTTCCAGCTTTCCGGTGCCGGAAAGCTCGTCCCGAAGGGGCGAGTCTTAGAGGGCGACTCTTCCGCCAAGAGGCCGCTGATCTTCGAGGCGGCCATGAGCCTTGCGGGAGGCGCTTGGGTACTGTTCTCGCCTCCTCACCTCTACATCTTTCAAGCGGGTCACCTGCAGACCGTCGAATCAAACTGGGCGGTCTCCGGGATTGCCCTCGACGGTGGCGAGCCATGGATCGCCGTGCTGCCACTGGAGACGAACGTCTCGGCCCCGAGCACGCTTCGTCTCGACAAGCCGCCCCTGGTTCAGCGGTGGGACGGCAAGCGATGGGACACCCTGATAGAAGGCCGTTTTCCAGAGGATCCTCCCGAGGGAGCAACGCTCGCCGAGTACTGGCGTGGAGAGTTCTCCGTCCTCATCGCACTCACTCCCGAGCGGCGCCTCTGGATGGCGGATCAGAACGCCTATCGGCTGCGGCGGTACTCGCCCGGCGGCGCCTTGCAAGACGAGCTATCCGTTGGCGGTGGAAAGATCACCTGGGGCGAGCGTACGGAAGAGGAATGGAAGAAGACAGAGGAGGCAGCGAAGAAAGCCGGTTTTTCTGGCTGGAGTCGCCGCTCGATGAGCCCAGTACGTGCCGAAGAGGTTGTCCGCGCCTTAGCAGTTGGTCATGACGGTGCCGTATACCTCGTCGTACAGACGAATCAGGGGCTGGCCCTCGATCGCTTCGACACCACCTTGCTGACTCTGGAGCGAGTAATCCTCAAGGGCATCGACGTTCCTGGACGAGTCATGATGGCTGGTGGGAAGCACGGCCTCTACATCTCCGCCTGGGCGGCCTCCAATGGCATCTGGCAGATCGACTCTGAAACGCTTCAGGCAGCCGATTGGCAGCCGGTCCAGGATGCGGTGTTGAACGGTCAACCGCTCGCACCGCCCAAGGCGGAGAAGCAACTCGCTCCAGTTGCTCCGAAAACTGGATTGCAATAAGAGGTGAGGACGGCGGCCGGCCTCCAGGTATAGACTCACAAGTTAGTGACTCCCGAACCCCTGTCCGAGAGGGACTGGCGTGACCTTCTGCGCCTGATCCACAATCACCAGGTCATCCCTGTGGTGGGACCCGGCCTTGTCACGGTGGCTGATCCGGCGACCGGCGAGCAGGTTCCCTTGCACAGGCACCTCGCGCCCGCCCTCGCTCGCGGACTGGGTCTCGAGAACCCCGAGCGCTTCGTCTCCTGGAACGACGCCGCGCGCGCCCACCTCTTGCGCGGCGGCAAGCGCGGGCTGGTGTACGACGAGCTGCGCGAGCTCCTCGACCAGGTCAAGGACGCCCCGTCTCCGGCTTTGCTGGCGCTGGCGAGCATCACCGACTTCGACCTCTTCATCAGCAGCACGCCCGACGGTCTCCTCGCGCAGGCCTTGACCCGGCAGAGACCGGGATTTTCGCCAAAACGCGACGTCATCCGCTTTCATCCGCAGGGTCTTTCCGAGGGGTCCAGCGACCTGCCCCCGACCTTCGCCGGCCCGCTCCTGCACCACATCCTGGGCGACGCGAACACCTACCCGGACTTCGCGGTTTGGGAAGAGGACTACATGGAGTTCATCTGCGGCCTGCTCGAAAAGGCAGACACGCTGGAGAACCTCTTTCGCGTCCTCAAGAACCGCCATCTACTGCTTCTGGGCGCCCCGTCGGAGGACTGGATCGTCCGCTTCTTCCTGCGGGTGGCGCGCCAACGACGGCTCTCCGACCGCGACCAGCTCGACTACCTCGCCGATCAGCCCGCGAGCCTCGGCGATCCGATGATCCTCTTCTTCGATCAGGCGGTGAAGACGACGCGCGTGATCGCAGGCCCGCCCGCGGAATTCGTCCAGGCCTTGGAGCGAGCCTGGCGCGAGAAGTACGGCGCGGCGGGCAGCGATGAGGAATTCCTCCAGCGGATGCCGGCGGAGACCCCCCGCGGCGCCGTCTTCCTCAGCTATTCGCGCGACGATCTGGGCGCGGCCGTCAAGCTCGCTCGGGCGCTGGAGACCGCCGGCGTGCCCGTGTGGATGGACAAACTCCGCTTGGAAGCCGGCGCGAACTACGAGCACAGCCTCCAGCACGAGGTCAAGGACGCCTGCAGCTTCTTCGTCTCCCTGATCTCCAAGGCTACCGAGGCCGATCCGAAGCGCTATGTCCATCGCGAACGCGACTGGGCGGCACAGAAGCACGTCGCCGGGTACGTGTTCTACGTGCCCTTGGTGCTCGACCTGGACGAGGGGACCCAGCCTCAACTCGAGCCCGAGTGCTTCCGCCAGATCCACTGCGAGCGCTGGAACGACGCGACGCTCGGCAACTTCGTGCTCCGCATGCGTGAGCTGGTGGACTATTTCCGCAGCGGCGCGGGACGTCCCCGGGGTTGACGGCAATGGCCGAAGCAAGCTCAGACCTGAAGGTCGATGCGGAACGGCCGTGGCTCGGCCTCCTGCCGTTCACCGAAGCTACCCAGCGCTTCTTCTTCGGCCGCGACGAGGAGATCCGGGAGGGCTTCCTGCGCGTGCGCGAGCACCCGCTGACGGTGCTCTATGGCCCGTCGGGCCTGGGCAAGAGCTCGCTGCTCGGCGCCGGCCTGATCCCCAAGCTGCGCGTCGAGGGTTACCGACCCGCCCTGGTACGACTGCGCTTCGAGGAGGGCGATCCGACGCTTCTCGCGCAGGTCGAGGGGGCGCTTGACGTACTCCTGCGGCCCCCCGCCCGAGCCCTCACCCCCGGCCCCTCTCCCGCGGGAGGCGAGGAAGCGGTGGCCGGCGAGGCGGCTCCGACCCTCTGGGAGCTTTTCCACCACCTGCCGACGCGGTCGCCCGACCTGGCTGCCGCGCCGCCGGTGCTCATCTTCGACCAGTTCGAGGAGATCTTCACCCTCACCGAGCGCTCACCCATGCGCCGGCGCGAGGCCGAGGCGCTGTTCCACCAACTGGCTGACCTGATCGAGAACCGGCCGCCCGCCGCGCTGCAGGAGCGCCTGCGCGCCAGACGGGAGCTGGCGCGGGAGCTCGACTTCGCGGTCAGTCCGGTGCGCGTCCTGCTGACCCTGCGCGAGGACTACCTGTCGCACCTCGAAGACTGGAAGAAAACGCTGCCGGCGCTGATGCGCAACCGCATGGGGCTGCGCCTGCTCGACGGTCCGAACGCCCTCGCCGCGGTCGTCGAGCCCGGACGCCTGGGCGGTCACGAGCTGGTAAGCCGCGAGGTGGGAGAGCGCATCGTCTGCTTCGTCGCCCAGCGTCCTCCCGGCACTCCACTCACGGAGATCAGTGCGGTCCCCCCCTTGCTCAGCCTGCTCTGCTACGAGCTCAACGAAGCGCGCATCGCGACGCCGGCGGCGGCGATCAGCGCCGAGCAAGTGGAAGGGCAGAGCGCCGACATCCTGCAGAACTTCTACGACCGCAGCTTCGCGGGTTTGGACCCGGCGGTCCGCCGGTACGTCGAGGACCGGATGATCACCGTCGGCGGCCACCGCAACGCGGTGGCGCGCGAAGACGCCGTCGCCGCGCTCCATGAGGCGAGCGTCAAGGATGCCGAGGCCACCCTGGACCAGTTGGTGAACGGGCGTCTCCTCGCGGCGGAAGACCTCGGCGGCCTCAAACGGCTGGAGATCACCCACGACGTGCTGGCACCGCTCGCAGTGCGCTCGCGCGAGCAGCGGCGCGCGCGCGAACGCGCGGAGCGAGCCGAGGCCGAGGAGCGCGAGGCAAAGGCGCGCGAAGCGGCCGCCCGCCGCCAACGCGCCCGCCTGCGTTGGCTCGCCGTGGCCATGTCGGCCCTCGCCTTGGCCGCCCTGATATCCGCCTTCTTCGCCTACCGTACCAGCCGACGAGCGACGAGCCTGTTGGAGGAAGCCTCGCGCAAGGCCCTGGGAAGCGCCCGGTCGAGCTTCGAGAAGCAGGACCCGCGCGCCGGCCTGGCCTATTTGGCGGAAGCACTCCGCTATCGCCCCAACAACACCTTCGTGCGAAAAGCTTCGGCCTCCTATCTGCTTGGGCTGCCGACGATTGGACCCTTGCCTGTCGGCAATCCCCTACGCCATGCCGGTGAGGTCAAAGATGCGAGCTTCAGTCCCGATGGCCGCTGGGTGGTGACGGCGAGCTTTGACAAGACGGCGCGGGTGTGGGAAGCGGCGAGTGGTCGGCCCATCGGCGAGCCCCTGCGCCATGCCGACGAGGTCCTTGCTGCGAGCTTCAGTCCCGATGGCCGCTGGGTGGTGACGGCGAGCGTGGACAAGACCGCCCGGGTATGGGAGGCGGCGAGTGGTCGGCCCATTGGCGCGCCCCTACGTCATGACGGCGCGGTCACCGCTGCGAGTTTCAGCCCCGATGGCCGCTGGGTGGTGACGGCGAGCATGGACGGGACCGCGCGGGTGTGGGAGGCGGCGAGCGGTCGGCCCGTCGGCAGGCCCCTGCGCCATGACGACGTGGTCTACGCTGCGAGCTTCAGTCCCAACGGTCGTTGGGTGGTGACGGCGAGCGCGGACGAGACCGCCCGGGTGTGGGAGGCGGTGAGCGGTCAGCCGGTCGGCGAACCCCTGCGCCATGCTGGTTCAGTAATCGCTGCGAGCTTCAGTCCCGATGGCCGCTGGGTGGTGACGGCGAGTTGGGATAGCGCGCGGGTGTGGGAGGCGGCGAGCGGTCGGCCCGTCGGCGAACCCCTGCGCCATGACGACATGGTCTACGCTGCGAGCTTCAGTCCCGATGGCGGTCGGGTGGTAACGGCGAGCGCGGACCAGACCGCGCGGGTGTGGGGGGCGAGCGGTCAGCCGGTCGGCGAGCCCCTGCGCCATGCTGGTCCAGTAATCTCTGCGAGCTTCAGTCCCGATGGCCGCTGGGTGGTGACGAGCGGGGACCAGACCGCGCGGGTGTGGGAGGCGGCGAGCGGTCGGCCCGTCGGCGAACCCCTGCGCCATGACGGCGAGGTCAACGCTGCGAGCTTCAGTCCCGATGGTCGCCGGGTGGTGACGGCGAGCAAGGACCAGACCGCGCGGGTGTGGGAGGCGGCGAGCGGTCGGCCGGTCGGCGGCGAGCCCCTGCGCCATGACGGCCCGGTCACCGCTGCGAGCTTCAGTCCCGATGGCGGCTGGGTGGTGACGGCAAGCTTGGACAAGACCGCGCGGGTGTGGGAGGCGGCGAGCGGTCGGCCGGTCGGCAAGCCCCTGCACCATGACGAGAGGGTCACCGCTGCGAGCTTCAGTCCTGATGGCCGCTGGGTGGTGACGGCGAGCTGGGGCAAGACCGCGCGGGTGTGGGAGGCGGCGAGCGGTCGGCCGATCGGCAAGCCCCTGCGCCACGACGAGGGGGTCACCGCTGCGAGTTTCAGTCCTGATGGCCGCTGGGTGGTGACGGCGAGCTGGGGCAAGACCGCGCGGGTGTGGGAGGCGGCGAGCGGTCGGCCGGTCGGCAAGCCCCTGCGCCATGACGGCGTGGTCTTCGCGGCGAGCTTCAGTCCCGATAGCCGCTGGGTGGTGACGGCGAGCGAAGACAAAACCGCGCGGGTATGGGAGGCGGCGAGCGGTCGGCCGGTCGGTGAGCCCCTGCGACATGAGGGCGAGGTCTACGCAGCGAGCTTCAGTCCCGATGGCCGCTGGGTGGTGACGGCGAGCATAGACGGGACTGCGCGGGTATGGGAGGCGGCGAGCGGTCGGCCGGTCGGTGAGCCCCTGCGCCATGACGGCTGGGTCACCGCGGCGAGCTTCAGTCCCGATGGCCGCTGGGTGGTGACGACGAGTAGGGACAAGACCGCGCGGGTGTGGGAGGCGGCGAGCGGTCGGCCGGTCGGCGAGCCTCTGCGCCATGACGACGAGGTTAACGCGGCGAGCTTCAGTCCCGATGGCCGCTGGGTGGTGACGGCGAGCGCGGACAAAACCGCACGGGTGTGGGAGGCGGCGAGCGGTCGGCCGGTCGGTGAGCCCCTGCGCCATGACGGCCGGGTCTGGGCGGCGAGCTTCAGTCCCGATGGCCGCTGGGTGGTGACGAGGAGCGAGGACGCGACCGCGCGGGTGTGGGAATTGGGACGCAGTGATGACGGCAAGGAGATGCCCGCCGCGCTGGTGGCGCTCGCCGGCCGCCGGGTCTCCGACGACGGCTTACTGATGGACGTGCCGCGGGAGGAACGGCTGGCATGGCGCGATCGGTTCCTGGCCACACCCCCTGACAAATCGGAGGGGGACCGCTTATTGCGCTGGTACCTGGCCGATCCGCGTACGCGCACGATCTCGCCGCACGCCACGCTCACAGTGCCGCAGCACATCGAGCGCGAGATCGACTGGGTCATGGCGCACCCGCAGGCCGGGAATGCCGCATCGATCCTCGACGATGCCTACTCACTCGATCCCCTTCATCCGCTGATCCTCTTCGCTCTCAGTGCGGTGGATGAGAACCCGCCGACGCGCGCGCTGTACCGCGATCTCGGCCTCAAGCGTCTCCCAGCCGACGCCCGTCTCTGCGCCCGCGCCGCGGAGATCCTAAAGCTTGAGGGCGACCGGCCCCGCGCCCTCGCCGCCGCCGGGAAGGCGTTGGCCCTCGACCCCCGCAACTCTCCGGCCCTGGCCGTGCAAGCCTGGGCCCGCGCCGGTGGCCCCTAGAACGGCGGCAGGTAGTCGGGGTCGTGTTCATAGCTCAGTGTTGCCGCGACCGCGGGATGAGTGGCGCGATGCCAGGCGCTGGTGTCGGCGAGGTACACCGTCAACGTTGCCACCGGCGGCTTGCCTCGAGCAACTCGTCGCCGCGGTCGACCCCCTCGCCGGAGTGGATGCGGAGAGCGAGGCGCCGTCGCAGCTCGGCCCGGTGAACCTCGTCCAGGGCCCGATCGATGGTGTCCTTGATCCCCGTCGTGCCCAGCGCTCGCTGGGCGCGAGCGAGCCGCTCCTCGTCGATCTCAAAGGATGTGCGCCGCATGGCGCAAGTATAAGCATGGAGCGGTTCAGCCACTCATGCGGCCCCAGGTCCTGGACGGCATGACCTTCTCGCCGTGATGGCGAGGGAGAGATCCTCATGCCGCTTGCGGCAGCACAAAAGGAATGAAAAATTCGTAGGGGCGGGGCTTGTCCCCGCCCCGGGTGGGTGGAGGGCCGACCGGATCACTAGAGGGCGGGGACAAGCCCCGCCCCTACGTCCTGCCTCCTATTTTCAGAACAGAGGGAAGAAAAACACCCATCTGCGGCCGCTTGACAAGCCGTAACGCCATATGCCATAAAAGCAAGACATCGGCCAGTGACGTATCCGGGAGGTCGACGGAGGAGGGAGCCTATGCGACACCCGACTCGTAGCGACAAGAGCACGGCGCGCGCGGCAAGGCTCGATCGCGTTCCGCCGCTGCTCCGTCTGGCGGCGATCGTGTGCCTGATCTGGTCCGTCGCCGCAGGCGCGCCACCGGCGTGGGGTGAGAGCGCCGGCGTCCGCCGCGTCGAGGGGCTCGAGGCGCCCGGGTCCCAAGCCAACGGCCTGCCGGAAACGCTGCTGCCCGCCGGGAATCGGTTCGTCTATGTCGCCTGGTCTGGCGGCGGTCCCGCTCCGTCGCGGCTCCTGCTGTGGGCGAGCGACGGCAGCAAGGCCGGCACCGAGGTCGTGCGGGAGCTCTGTGCCGGATGCGGGCTCGTGGCCTCGGCTTCGACGGGCACCGTCGCCTTCTTCGCCGTGTGCGACGACGGCTGGTGCGACAGCGAACACGGCGAGTCGCGTCTCTGGCGCAGCGACGGATCCCGCAGCGGCACCTATCCTGTGACTTTGCCGCTCCGGGCCGCGGTCCGCGCGCTCGTGGTCGCGGGCGACTTCGCCTACCTCCTCGCTTGTGGCACCCAGTGCTCCGTGACGGCGAGCGACGGCACCGTCGCGGGCACGCGGCCGCTGGTCATACCGGAGCTCGGTCCCTGGACCGCCTCGCCCACGGCCTGGAAGGACGAAGCCTACCTCGCGAGCGAGGATCCATCGGACTTCAGCGCGACCCTCTGGCGCCTCTCGGCGCGCCGCGGTGAAGCCGTGCGCGTGCGCGACTTCCCCGGTACGCCGTACCTGGCGGCGGTGCCGTCCATCGATCGCCTCCTGCTCGTCCTCGGCGGCGACCTGTGGGTGAGCGATGGCACGAGCGCGGGAACGACGCTGTTGCGCCACTTCCAGGACATCGACCAACCCCTGGCGGGCGGCAGCGTCGTCGCCGACCTCGGCGGCCGGGCGTGGCTCGTCGCCTCGGGCGAGGGGACCGGCGAGCAGCTCTGGTCGACGGACGGCACGGCCGCCGGCACGCGGCGGGCTACCGACCTCGAGGGACTCCATCCCTTCTCGTACGGGTTCCGATCGATCCTCGACGGCCAGCTCGCCAGAGTAGGGTCGCGGTTCCTCCTCCCCGCCTGGGACCAGGGCGGACGGCGGCTCTGGACCACGAACGGCTTCTGGCGCAGCGCCAAGCCCGTCGACGGCTGCCCCGGCGGTTGCCCTGACGCCGTCGCGGCTCAACCCTTCGCCCCCTTGCGTGGGCGGGTGGCCTTCCTCGGCCAGCGCCCCGGCGAGCCGGTGGCGATGTGGATCACCGACGGCACCGGGCAGGGAACGGTGAAGGTGCGCGACGCGCCGGCTGCACAGTATGAGCTGCCGGAGTACGCGCTGCCGTGGGTGACGGTGCGCGAGGATCGCTGGTACCTGAGCGCCCCGGCGGAGCCCGAGAGCTACGCCTCGCAAAGGAACACGCTGTGGGAGAGCGACGGCACCTCGCGCGGCACCGCCGCCCTGGCGACCATCGAGCGTGTGGGCGCGGCGAGCCGGATCGAGTCGATGCTGCTCGGGCGCGCCGGGCGCGTCTACTTCCCGGGTTGCGCCGGCAGACATTGCGGGCTCCTCGCCACGGACGGCCGCGCCGCACGTGCCGTACGCACCGTCACGTTCGAGGCCGGCTCGCTGCTCTCCGGTTGGCACCCGCTGGTCGCCCGTGCCGGCAGCCACATGTTGCTGCTGGGCGAACACTCTGACGGCTGGTTCTGGCTTGCCGACGCCACCGCTGCCGTCCCGCTGCCGGAGAGCCATACCGGCCGCTTCGAAACCGAGGAAAACTGGAGTCTCGATGCGGCGGCGAACCGCGACCGCACCTTCGTCCTCTCGAGCTTTTTCCGCTCGGCGTCGGCGGGCTACTACTTCTGGTCCACCGACGGCACCGTCGCCGGCACGAGGGTGCTGGACGACTCCGCTTCGGCCATTTCGACGATGGCTCCCTGGCGGGACGGCAGGAGCGCCCTCTTCATCAGCACGGGCCGCATGGCGAGCCTGAGCGCCAGCGACGGCACCGCCGCCGGCACGATGCGCCTCGCCAGGCTGCCAGCCAACAGGTACCCGGGCGCATTGATCACGCACGGCGCCGTCGCTCTCTTCGTGCTCTCGCCCAACAGCAGCCTCGAAAGCGACCCGCGGCTCTGGATCAGCGACGGCACCGCGGCGGGGACGCATGCGCTGACCTCGGCGTTCGCCACCCTCGACGCGCCGGTGGTGCTCGGGGAGCGCGCGTATGCGCTGGCGTCGCGGGCGAACGGCGAGCCGATACTGCTCGTCGTCGATCTCGCGAGCCAGGCGGTGAGCGAGGTGGCCCTGGCGCCGCTCGGCATCGCTCGCGCCGCCTCGCTCACGGCCGCGGCGGGGCGTCTCTGGCTGGCGGCGCGCACGGCCGACGACGCCGAGTGGTCGCTCTGGGTCTCGGACGGGACGCCGGCGGCCACGCAGCGCCTCCCGGCAGGGTTGCCTCTTCCCGGGGGTTTCGGGACGCCGCGATGGCCGCTGGTCACCGAGCTCGACGACGTCGTCTACTTCGGCGCCACCGACGCCGTGCACGGCCGCGAGCTCTGGCGCAGCGACGGCAGCTTGGCCGGCACGGCTCTCGTCGCCGACCTCGCGCCGGGGCTCGCCACCGGCGCCCCGCAGTCGAGCCTGGTCGCCTGGGACGGCCGGCTCTACTTCGCCGCCGACGACGGCGTCCACGGCCAGGAGCTCTGGAGCAGCGACGGCACGGCCGCGGGCACGCGTCTGGAGATCGATCTCGCCGCGGGCGCCACCGGCTCCTCGCCGACCGACCTGACGCTCGCCGGCGACCGTCTCTTCTTCGCCGCCGACGACGGCGTGAGCGGTTGGCAGCCCTGGGTGATGGATCCGGTGACGCCGTAGCGCCTAGAACGGCGGCAGATACCCGCGCTGCAGCAGGAACCCGGCATAGCGCGACTGCGACGCAGGCCCGGCGAGCTCGAAACCCAGGGCGTCGGCCACGCGGTTGATGAGGTTGAAGTTGGCGCAGACGTGGATGGCGTCGGCGATCGCCTCGTCGGAGAGGCCCGCCGCCCGCAACGGCGCCACGTCCGCCGGCTCCACCTCCTGAGGCGTCAGGGTGAGCTTTTCGAGAAACGCCAGCGTTGCCCGGAGCGGTTCCGAGATGGGGGCCGTCCGATAATCCGCCAGCGTTGCCTCGACCAGATCCGCTTCACCCGATGCCCGCGACGCGACCGCGCCGTGCGCGACCCTTCAGAACAGGCACTGGTTGAGCCGCGAGACGAACGCCGCCATCAGCTCGCGCTCCCAGACGCTCCACGACGAAGGTCCGCGCAGGGCGGCCTGGATCCAGCGGTCGTAGGACCCGCCGAAGAACTCCCGGCGATAACAGAGCGTGCGGATCACGTCGGGCACCCGCACGCGGTGTTTCAAGGTCAGCAAGGCGACCAGGAAGTGGTAGCGCAGCGGACGCCTGGACTGAACCCTCTTGAGCCGCATCAGGCATCTCCCGCCAGGGCGGCGAGCCCGCGTTCGAGCCGGCCCGCTCCGGCGCCCAGGGCGGCGGCGACCGTCAGCTCGAAGATCGCGTCCTCGGAATAGCCGGCGCTCCGGAGACGCGCGACGTCCTCGTCGGTGACCTGCCAGGCGCGGTGGATCACCTTGTCGACGAAGCTCTCCAGCTCGGGCGGGATGGAGCCGGAGGCTTCGCCCTGGCGGCCGCCAGCCACGGCGGCTCGCGCTTCGACGGCCTGGCGCAGCGCGCCCTCCGTCGTTCCTCGTGAGGTGAGGACGGACTGCCGCAGCCGCTCGATCCATGCACCGTGGCGATCCATGGTTCCGGGAAGTATGGTGCGGCTCGATTTCGGTTGCGAGCCCCCAGAGTTGTGCACGCTGGCGATAAGGCTCGTTTTAGCAATTAGAGAGCACCTTTAAGGGTAGGCGGTTGGAGAGGCCGCGCTCGGTAAAAACCCCGTCGTTCAAGACAAGGAGGGTCGTATGAAACGAGGCATCCTGTTGGCAGCGCTCGCGGTGGTGCTCCTGGCCGGTGCGTTTCCCCTGGCCGCCGCCGATACGGTGATCCGCCGCGGCGTCGATACGTTCACCACCACGGCCAATGGCAAGACGTTTTTCGGCTTCGCCGACACCCCCATACCTGCCGGGTTTTTCTGCAAAAGCGCCGCGCCGTTCACCGGCCGGATGACCTTCCGAGGCTTGCCGCTGGAGACCGGGGCTCCCGGGCAGCTCCACGGCGCCGATACCGTCGTCGAGCGGCTCGACGATGCGGTCTTCGACGCCGGCGGCGCCGCTGTGACGCGCATCCAGATCCGGGCCATGTCGCTGGTCAGCTTGAAACCGATCAAGACCGCCTGCGGCGCGTACCACGTCTACGTCACGCTCGCCGGCGAGCAGCGCGAGACGACGATGCGCATCTACCGCACCGAGGAGAACGGCGGTAATTTCGTGGCGCCTCTCGCCGTCAAGGCGCGTCTGACCTTCATCCCGGTGAAGCCGCAGCCGAGGGGGGCGCGGAAGCTCCAGCTCACCGTGGAGATCACTTTCCCGGCAGAGCCTCTGCCGTGGAGCAGGACAGGCGGCGCGAGGACGAAGCGGCTCGGCGGCCCCGTTCTGGTCGACACCAACGGTGATCTGATTCCCGACACCACGGTCTCCGGCACCTCGAATTTCTGGCCGGGCTGGTCACCGAGCGGCCGGGCGGAGCTTCTCAAGGGGTGCACGCTCTGCGAGCCGGAGAGCTGCCACATCCCTGCGGGCGATACCAAGGAGCATTGCACCGGACCGATCTACGCCTGTTATCCATATAATTGTCCATAGCTTCGTCGTACCGGTCCTATTCGGCGCCAGGAGCCTCCGGGCTCCTGACGCCGCGGACGAACCACTGCATCCAGGCGATGTCCTGGGTGTCGCGGATGTGGAGGTGCAGCGGTTGCCGGAGGTCGTGCGGCTCGCCCGGATAGCGGATGAGCCGCGCGGGCGTACCGAACGTGCGCAGCGCGGCGAAGTAGTTCATGCTGTGGAACGGCGCATCGGTGCCGTCCTCGTCGCCGTGGTGCAGCAGGGTAGGCGTACGCACGCGGTCGGCGTGCGTCAGGTTGCTGCGCTCGCGCCAGTGCTCCGGTTTCGTCCAGGGATTGCCGCCGAGGAACCAGAGCTCCAGGTCGTAGTGGGCGCCCGCCCCGTACTCGGCGACCCAGTCGCTCACCATGGCGCCGAGGCTCGCGGCCTTGAACCGGGTGGTCGTGGTCAGGGTGTAGCCGGCGAGGATGGCGCCGTAGGACCAGCCGTCGATCGCCAGGCGGTCCGCATCCGCGATCTTGCGCGCGACCATGGCGTCGACGCCGGCCATGAGGTCGCGCCGGTCGCCGCCGCCGATGTCGAACTTGTTGCCCTGCATGAGCTCGTCGTCGTAGTTGCTCGTGCCGCGGACGTTGGGCAAGAGCTGCGCGTAGCCGAGTCCCGCGTACACCTGGTGCTTGCAAGAGAAGCTGTTCAGCCAGGCACATCCCGGTCCGCAGGCGACGTGCACGATCATCGGGTAGGGGCTCTTCACCGCCGTATCGCCGGGCGGCAGATAGAGCAGGCCCTCGATCGGCCTGCCGTCGAAGCTCTTCCATTGCACCCGCTGGGCGGATCCCAAGGCGATCTCCTCCCGCACCCATGGATTCAGGTCCGTGAGGCGGCGCTGGCGGTCGGCGGGCACGGCCGCATCGCCGATGTAGACGTCGGGAGGTGTGACGAAGTCATGGTAGACGTAGGCGAAGGTCCGCCGGTCGGCGGACCACGAGCCGACGCGGACGTTCCCTTCCGTCTGCACGAGCGGCGCGATCCGCCCCGAGGCCACGTCGATGCGGACGGGGAAGCGCGCGGTGCCGTAACCGCTGGAGACGAGGAGGGATTTGCCGTCCGGCGAGAAGACCGCCTGGGTGAACCTCCCTTTGTGGAGCGGCGTGAGGTTCCGTGTCTCGCCGCTCGCCACGTCCAGGCGCCAGAGATCGCCGTTGCCGAACTCCCAGCGGTCGAGGCGCACCGCGGTGAAGACGACGGACTCGCCGTCCGGCGACCAGAAGGGATCGGTCTCCGGGGCCGCATTGTGGGTGAGCTGGCGGCTCGCTCCGGTCGCCAGATCGACCACGAACAGCTCGGTTTTGGCGCGCGTATTTCTCTGGTTGTCCGGTCTTGCCGCGACGATCGCGCGGCGGCCGTCCGGCGAGAGGTCCGCGCTGTTGATCGACCAGTCGCGGTGGGTGATGCGCGTCAGCGTCGCCGCGGCGAGGTCGTAGCGCCAGAGGTTCAGCCAGTAGTCGCGGGTCTGCCCGTTGGAGCCCTCGTCGACGAAGACGGCGTCGGTCTCGGCGCCGGGGCCGGAAGCCGAGGCCTCCGGACGGACCACCAGGAAAAAGCTGCCGTCGCGGGAGAGCTGCCACGTGCCGTCCGGCCCTGGCCCGAGGTGGCTGCGCTGAACGGCGGCGGAGTCCTCCACGCGCTGCTCGAAGAGCTCGCGGCTTCGCCCTTCTCCCTCACCGACCCCACGCAGAAAGAACACCGAGCGCGAGTCCGGCGCCCACATCGGCGAGGCGTCGCCCTCGCGCAGGAACTCCCGCGGGGGGCGGCTGCCGTCCGTGGGCGCGAGCCACGTCGAGGAGTGCCGCGCGTTCTCGGCGAGGGCCGCGCGCTCGACGGTGTAGAGCACCCATTGCCCGTCGGGCGAGAGCAGGGGAGCGCCGGGCTCGGCGAGGCGGAACTGGTCGTCCACCGTCATCGGCCGCTTGGCCGACTGAGCCGTCGCCGGAGAGCTGGCGAACAGGATTACGAAGCAGAGCCCACGAGCGAAGCTGAATTGGCGGCGGCGAGCTCGATGCGATGTGAACAAGGCGTCACCTCCTGAAGACGAATCTACCGGCCGAGCCGGGCTCCGCGGGATCGACGTACACTAGTCAGGATGACCAGAGCCAGAGGAACACGCACGCGCGCAACCTCGGAGAACCGGCGCGTAAAAGGGCAATCGCGCGGCAGCGGCAAGGCTCTCGTGAAGCTGCTGCACGATTCGCCGCTGCGCGAGGTCACGATCGATCGGACGCGCACGCGTGGCCGTGTTCGCAGCGTTGAGCTGTCCCCTTCGGGCTAGCGCGGCCGCGCTCCCCGCCGGGCCGAGAAGGTGAACAGGTGTTGCGAGGGGAGCGTTTCGATCCGGTTGACCAGCAGGAAACCGGCCGTGGTCCACTCCGCGAGGACCTGCTCGACGGACATGCGGTGATGGATGTTGATGTGGGAGGCGGTGTCGCCTTCGAGGCGGTACTCGACGAGGGTCACGGTGCCGCCGGGAGCCAGGCTCTCGCGGATGCGGGCGAGCATCGGCTCCGGCTTCTGGAACTCATGGTAGACGTCGACGAGCAGGATGCGGTCGACGCCGTGCGCCGGGAGCTTGGGATCGGTCTCGGTGCCGAGGACCGGGACGATGTTGGCGATCCCTTCCTTGGCGGCGTACGTCTTCAGCATCTCCAGCATCTCGGGCTGGATGTCCACCGCGAGGACCCTGCCTGATGGGCCGATAGCCTTGGCGAGCCGGCGGCTGAAGAATCCGGTGCCGGCGCCGATCTCGGCCACGGTCATCCCCTCGCGCAGCTCCATGACCGCGAGCACCAGCTCCGGTTTCTCCAACTCGGCGCGGCCTTCCCGCTCCAGCCAGGCGGCGCCCTCGAAGCTCATCACGTTCGCCGGCTGCCGCTTGGCCGGGGCCGCGGCGGCGCCCTTGCCGTCGGCCGGCAGCGGCGCGCCGCAGGCGGCGTGGAGGAGGATCAGGATCCACGCCCAGGAGATCCAGCGGGGCGGGCGCCGGCTCATCGCGGCCTCCCGGAGACGGGTCCCAACGGCCGCTCCATGATCAGGAACTCCCACACGACACGGCCGCCGATCAGGTGCTCCTGGAGGATGCGCTCCAGCACCGGCGGATCGCAGTGGCCGTACCAGGTGCCCTCGGGATAGACGACGGCGATCGGCCCCCCCGTACAGATGTCCAGGCAGTTGGCGCGGCTGGCGTAGACGCCGCCGTTTCTCGAGAGGCCCAGCTCCTTGAGCCGCTTCCGCAGGTACTTCCAGGCCTCGTACGAGCGCTTGCGCGGGCTGCACTTGGGCTTGGTGGGATCGCAGCAGAGGAAGATGTGGCGGTCGATCGCCGGCACGCCGTGCTTTTCCGCCTTGCGCCGCTGCTTTTCGAGAACGTCCCGCGAGGGCTCGAAATCCTTCATCGGCGCCTACTCTAGCAGCGGGGAGCTACAATGCCGGTGATGAAGAGCTCGCTCGCACTCATTCTCGCCGCCGCCGGAATGCTGTTCGCCGTGACTCGCGGCCGGGCTCCGGCTCCAGTCCCGGCCGCCGACGCCGCAGGCCGCCCCAATGTCCTCGTCATCATGACGGACGACCAGACCGTCGAGGACATGCGCGTGCTGCCCAGGACCCGGGCGCTGCTGGCGGCCGAGGGCACGTCCTTCGCCAACAGCTTCGTCGCCTACCCGCTCTGCTGCCCCTCGCGCTCGACCTTCCTGACGGGCCAGTATGCGCACAACCACGGCGTGCTCGCCAACGGCGGCCCGACCGGCGGTTATCAGCGGCTGGACCACTCGAACACCCTGCCGGTCTGGCTGCAGGAGGCCGGCTATTACACCGCCCACCTCGGCAAGTACCTGAACAACTACGGCGTGGATTCGCCGCAGCCGCCCGCCGGCTGGTCGCGCTGGTTCGGCCTCATCGATCCCTCGACCTACAGGCTCTACGACTACACGGTGAGCGACGACGGCGTACCGGTGAGCCACGGCCACGCCGCCGCGGACTACCAGACCGACGTGCTGGCCGAGGAGGCGGAGAGGATCCTCCGTTCACGCGCCGGCGAGAGCCAGCCGTTCTTCGTCACCGTGGCGCCCATCGCGCCGCACTTGGAGCGCATCGGCGGCAAGCAGGTGGCGCCCCGCGCCGCGCCGCGCTACGAGGGGCGGTTCGCCGGCGAGCCGTTCCCCCGCAATCCTTCCTTCAACGAGCCCGACGTCGGCGACAAGCCCGCGCACATCCGCAAGCTGCCGGCGCTCAGCTCGGCGAAGACCGCCCGCGAGGCCGCGATCTACCGCGCCCGCCTCGCCTCCCTGCTCGCCGTGGACGATCTCGTGGACCGGCTGGTGCACGCCCTCGCCGCCACCGGCCAGCTCGAACGGACGGTGATCGTCTTCACCTCCGACAACGGTTTCCTGCTCGGCGAGCACCGCATCCTCGACCAGAAGTACTACCCGTACGAGGAATCCATCCGCGTGCCGCTCATCATCCGCCGCGGCGGCTTTCCGGCCGGCGCCACGGCCGCGCAGCCGGTCTCCAACGTCGATCTCGCGCCGACGATCGTCGCCTTGACGGGTGCCAAGGCCCGCCGGGTGATGGACGGCGTAACGCTGCTCCCGCTGGCGCTCGATCCGCGGCAGGGGAAGGACCGGACGCTGCTGATCGAAGCCCTGGCCCCGGGCAAGGTCACCTATCGGGCGGTGCGCGCTCCAGGATGGTTTTACGCCGAGTACTCGAACGGCGGCCGCGAGCTGTACGATCTCGGAAAAGACCCTTTCGAGCTGCGCAGCCGGCATGCGGCGCCGGCCCTGGCGGCCGTGCGCGGCGATCTCGCCCGCCGGCTGGCCCGGCTCCGCACCTGCGCCGGCCAGTCCTGCCGCTAGCGCCAGACCGAACCCCATCCAGCGCCGGCTGGCTCTCAGCAGCCGCTGGAGATGGGTCCAGAAGGCGAACCGCCGGTGGTGGCGGCGAAGATGCCGGCGGCTGGAGCTCATGTGCTTCATCTGTGTACGCGTAGACGGACCGGCGGGCGGATCTCTGAATTCTGCATAAGATTGCGCCATGCGCGATGGTTACCCGCTGGTCGAGCTGCACCGCCACCTGGACGGCAACGTCCGCATCGAGACCGTGCTGGACCTCGCGCGACGGCACGGGCTGGAGCTGCCGGCGTGGACGGTGGAGGGACTGCGGCCGCACGTCCAGATCACCGAGCGCGAGCCCAGTCTCATGGCCTTCATCGCCAAGTTCACGCTGCTGAAGCGGGTGATGGCGGACTACGCGGCCGTGCGGCGCATCGTGCGCGAGAACCTGGAGGATGCCGCGCGCGAGGGCATCGACTACATCGAGCTGCGCTTCAGCCCGTACTTCATGGGCGAGGAGCACGGGCTCGATACCTACGGTGTCGTGGAAGCCGCGTGCGACGCCCTGGAGGAGGCGCGCGGAACGATCCCGGTCAAGGCCAAGCTCATCGGCATCATCTCCCGCCATTATGGACCGGAGATCGGCCGCGTCGAGCTGGCGGCCATCCTCGGCGGCCGGGACCGCGGCGTGGTGGCGCTCGATCTCGCGGGCGACGAGGCCAACTTTCCCGGCGAGCTGTTCGTGCGCCACTTCCGGGAAGCGCGCGAGGCCGGCCTGCGCGTCACCGTCCACGCCGGCGAGGCGGCGGGCGCCGCGAGCGTGCGCCAGGCGGTGACGGAGCTCGGCGCCGAGCGCATCGGCCACGGCGTCCGCGCCGTCGAGGACCCCGCCGTCCTCGAGCTGCTGGCCGAGCGCCGCGTCGCCCTCGAAGTCTGTCCGACGAGCAACCTGCAGACGAGCACGGTGGCCAACTACCGCGCCCATCCCCTGCCGGCTCTCCTGCGCCGCGGCCTCGCCGTCACCCTCAACACGGACGACCCGGGCATCAGCGGCATCGATCTCGCGCACGAGTACCGGGTGGCGGAGGTGGAGTTGGGCCTCTCCGCGGCCGAGCTCCGCCGCCTGCAGGAGAACGCGGTGGCGGCGGCGTTCCTCACCGCGGAGGAGAGAGCGGAGCTGCTCGCGGGGTATACTTCATCGTTGCATTGAAAGGAGGGACTCATGAGAAAGCTTCTGTATCTCGTCCTGGTCCTGGCGCTCGCGGGCCTGGCGTGCGCCGCCAACACGGGAGGGTACGGAGGGAGCAAGGGGCAGGTCTGCGGCGGCATCCAGGGCATCAAGTGCCCGGAAGGCCAGTTCTGCGATCTGCCCGCCGGCCACTGCCATGGCGCCGACTTCCAGGGCGTCTGCGTGATCAAGCCGGAGATGTGCACGAAGGAGTACAAGCCGGTCTGCGGCTGCGACGGCAAGACCTACGGCAACGACTGCGAGCGGCGCGCCGCCGAGGTGCAGAAAGACCACGACGGCGCGTGCAAGGAAGGGGCGTAAGGGCGTTCAGCGTCCTTGCCGGATCGACCTCACCCCAACCCCTCTCCTAAAGGAGAGGGGCTTGAATTGTCTGTTTCCCCTTCTCCTTTAGGAGAAGGGGTCAGGGGATGAGGTCGCGCGGCGCCTACCTACCCCGTGTACGAATCGTCCTGCTCGATCTTCGAGAGGACCCAGTCGAATTCGCCGCTGGTGATCTTGGCGCCGCAGTGCTCGCACTGGCCGGCCATGTTGACGTCGAGCGGCGCGCCGCAATTGGGGCAGCTCTTGTCGCCGCGCGGCGCGCCGCGGACGCCGGCGCCGCGGATCAGGGTCCAGTACTCGGAGTAGACGCGGTCGTGCTTGGGATCGCCGGAGACGACGTCGCCCGTCGCCTGGCGGACGGTGTAATCGCGGCCCGAGCCCCAGAGGCGGACGGCGAGCGAGTCGAAGTGGCGGTCGCGCAGCACCTTCACCGTCTTCCACTCGACGATCCGCATTCCCTCCAGGACGTTGCGCAGCCCCTGCCGCTCGTAGGCGCTGACCCAGTACTTGAGGTAGTCGAAGAGCCCGTCCGAGACGTAGGGGCGGGCGCCGCCGAGATCGCGGCGCGACCAGGCGGCGTTCAGCTCGCCATAGATCAGGCGCAGCCGCGCGTCGAGCGCCGGCTGGGTGACGGCCGGATCCTCGCGCGCCAGCTCCGCCCAGCGGGCGTTGAGGGACGGATGGAGGATCGTCGGCCAGTCGGTCCCCACCTCCTGCACGTCGGCGGTGAGGGCGGGCGGGCGCTCCTCGATGCGGATGAGCTCGATCGCTTCCACGCTCCAGTCGAAGCGGCCGCCGGAGACCACCTGGCCGCAGTACTCGCAACGGTCGCCGCCCTCGGGGCCGAAGGGTGCGCCGCAGTTGGGGCATTGGAAGGAGCGCGCTTGCTCCGGCGGCTTGCTCCGCACGCCGACGTCGCGCGCCAGCCGCCAGCGCTCCTGCACGTAGTGCGTGTGCTCCGCGCCGGCCATGCCGACCGTCATGTTGGCCTCGAATTCGAGGTCGACCCGAACCTGGGGGGCCCCGGCGCCCGGCGCGGCGGCGGCCGTGGGAGCCGCCGTGGGGATCGACAGGTCGACGACGCGCATGGCGCCGATGACGACGCCCGAAACCGGCGCCCCCACCGGCCGGCGCTGCGCGAGGTGGCTCCGCGCCGCGGGTCCCAGGTAGGGCGAGAGGGATTCGAGATCGCGCTGGCTGGAGCGGGCCTGGTGGGCGCGGGCGAAGAGCGCGTAGGCGAAGTCCTCGAAGAGCACCACTGAGAACTCCGGGTCCTGGTCGCGGATGGCGTCCAGGTCGCGCACGGCCCGCCTGCCGGGCGGCGTCTTGGGGGCCGAGTCCCAGGTCTGCGGTCCCGCCCGGGCCTTGCGCCGCTGGCGGAGGACGACGATGGCGATGATCGCGATCGTCGCCGGCACGCCGATCTGCGGATAGGCGATCACGAACTGGATCCACAGGCGGATCAGCAGGAAGACGAAGCCGCCGTCGCCGCCCCCTCCGCCGCCATCGCCGCCGCCCCCGCCGGAGTAGCCCTCGCCGCCGCCCGGCCGGGCCTGGACGGCCGCCGGCAGGAACAGCAGGAACGCGAGGACGAGCGCGCCGACGACCCAGGAAACGGCTCTCGCGCGGGACGGCTTCACGGCTAGCACACCTCGTTCGCCAGCTCGTCGACGTCGGCGGCGCCGCGCGCCAGGGCCGGGCTCAGGATCGCCGCGAGACCCCG
The DNA here is from genome assembly GCA_046765915.1 of Acidobacteriota bacterium. GTDB lineage: Bacteria > Acidobacteriota > Thermoanaerobaculia > Multivoradales > UBA5704 > DATARR01. Next base: position 104,192 of record JBKPTH010000063.1, read on the forward strand.
GAGCCGCTCCGCCACGGCGGTGCCGTCGGCGCCGGCCCGCATCGCCGCTTCGATCTCGCCGGCGGCCTTCCGCCAGGCGTCCGTGGCCGCCAGCGCCTCGACGCCGACGTCGACCACCATGGCGGCTTCCCTCTCCAGGACCGAGATGTAGAGGAGGATGCCCGTCCGCCCGCTGGTGCCGTGGATGCGCCGCTCGACGAAAGTGGCGCGAGCCGCGGACTCCACCCGTTGCCGGCGCGCGCTTCGCCGCGTCAGCGCCCGGCGCACGAGGTCGCTGCGCGAGGCGGCGAGGCCGGCCAGCGCGCCCACGACGACGGGATCGACGAGAAACCAGATCAGCCCGAAGGTCCAGCGCGAGTAGAGCAGCACCGCGAGCGCCGCCCATCCGGCGAGGATGCCGGCGGTGAGGTCAACGTGCAGATACGAGTCCGAGCGCGGACGCACCGCCACCACCAGCTCGGCGCTGCTGCACGACTCGACGGCGCGCACCGCCTCCGCGAGCGCCGCCTTCGATTCCGCGGTGAGGAAGGGTTGGGCCATGGCAGAACCGGCGAGAGTTTAACCCACCGGGATTGCCCGCTCGACCTCATCCCCTGGCCCCTTCTCCTAAAGGAGAAGGGGGAACGAAGAATTGCCTTTGAAGCCCCTCTCCTTTAGGAGAGGGGTTGGGGTGAAGTCGAGCCGGTACAATCCCCAGCCGTGGATCTCCCGCGTGGGTTCGTTCCGCCGGTTTCTTCGTGTTGGGATTGGGAGGATGTCCCGGCGCTCGCCCCGTTCACCCTCGCCGACGGCGGCGGTCCCGCCCGGCAGCAGACGCGGGTGCGCCTCTGCCGCGATGAGACGTTGCTTTACGTGCGCTTCGATTGCGAGGACCGCGACGCCTGGGGGACGTACACGCGCCGCGACGATCCGCTCTATGAAGAGGAGGCTGTCGAGGTCTTCCTGGCGCCGGGAGAGGAGGACCCGGCGCGGTACTTCGAATTCGAGGTGAGCCCGCAGGGTACCCTCTTCGACGCCCGCATCCACAACCCCACCTCGCTGCGGGCCGACATGACGGCCGACCCGTCCTGGGACTGCCCCGGCCTGCGCTGGTCGGCCGGACGCGGAGCGGCTCGCCAGGATTGGTGGGCGATCCTCTCGATCCCGTGGTCCGCGATCCGTCCGCCGGGAGACCTGCCGCGGATCTGGCGCGCCAACTTCTACCGCATCGAGCGGCCGCGCGATGGCGAGCCCGAATTCAGTTGCTGGTCGCCCACCCTCACCCGGCCGGCGGATTTTCACCGGCCGGCGCGCTTCGGGTTCCTGGAGCTGGCGGCGCCGAGCAGCCGATAGACCGAGATCGGCCCGGAGCCGTAGACCCGCTCGACCTCGCGCCCCGCGAACCGCGTCTCCCAGGCCCGCAGCGCCCGCTGCCGGACCGGGCTTCGCGCGTGCACCACGAGATGGGAGATCCGGAGCTCCCGGAGCAGCTCGAGTCCCTTCGGGTCCGGCAGAAAGCGGATCGCCTCGGTCAGCCGCCGGTGGCTCTCCGGCCAATAGCCGCTGAAGCCGTTGGCGAGCGGCTTCCAATGCAGCGTGGAGGAATAGAGGTAGCGGTTCTCGCGCGGGTCTTCGTAGATGGGCAGCTCGACGATGGCCTTGACGGACGGCTCGCACGCGATCCAGCGATAGACGCCTGGGAGATCCTCCTCGCGCGGCAGCGGCTCCCAGCGCAACGGACGGGGCATCAGCTCGACCGCGAGAAGGACTCCCAGGACGGCGGCGAGCGCGGTACGCGCCCAGCGCCTCGCCAGCTTCTCCCGCAGAACATCGACGCCGCGTCCGGCGAAGTGCACCAGGGCGAGGGAGACGAAGACGTAGAAGCGGGCCGGCACCCGCATGCCGCTCAATCCCGGCACGACCCGCATCAGCGGCGCGTAGACCGCCGGGAACGTCAGGGCGAAGCAGAGGAGGCCGGAGAGCGCGAGCCCTCTCTCCCAGCCGTCCGCCGGCCTTTCGCGGCGGCGGCGCCAACGGCCGACCGCGCCGACGAGGAAGAGCACCGTCGGCAGCGCTCCCGCGAAGAGGACGCGCTCCGGCTGGAAGTCGAACCGCGATCGCACGCCGAGCTTCCGGCGCAGAAACCACTTCGCCTGGGGGCTCAGATGAAGGCTATTCCTGGCGGGCGTGACGTAGCTCGCGGGCGTCGCGCCAAACTGGCGGACCTCCTCGTCCGTGCGCGCGAGGCCTTGCGCCTTGGAGATCCGGACGTACGGCAGGAAGAGCGCCAGGAGAACCGCCCCGGCGATCACGGCCACCGGCACCAGGAGCTTCAGCGAGCGCAACGAGAAGATCTCTCGTTTCTCGATCGCGATGCGGTTGATCAACAGCGCCAGCAGGGGAACGTGGATCATGTAGGCGAGATAGCACCCGCCCGTCAGATGCAGGAGGTAGAAGAGGAGAAAGAGACCCGCGTTCTTCACCGTCCGCTCCGCCAGCAGCCGGTCCCAGAACCACAGCGTCAGCGGGGTCCACTGCGCGATGAGGATCTGGAGATGGGAGAGGTGCGCGAGGCGAAACGGCGAAAAAGCGAACATCCAGCCGGCCAGCACCGCCGCGGCCCAGGAGAGGCCGGCGCGCCGCATCACCCAGCAGACGGCGAGCGCGCTCGCCACGAACGAGGTGAAAAAGAGAAAGTTGTAGCCGGCGATGGCGTTGGGGAACGGCGCGAGCTGCGCCGCCGGTCCGAGCAGGTGATCGGAGAGCGCGAGCGCGCCGCGCGTGGGATAGAAAAGATTGGCGTTCCACAGATCGGGCAGCCCCAGGCGGAGCTGGTGAGCGCTCCACTTGAGCACGTAGAGATTGAACAGCGGATCGTCGAGGCTCGGCGCCAGATGGTCTCCGCCCACGCGCCAGATCGGCCGCAGATAGAGCAGCGTCAGCGCCGTGTAGAGACCTGCGACGGCCAGCCACGCCAGAGCGCGCACGGTTCGCGGCGGGAGCTTCATGGTCCCTTCGGCCTGCCCGGCGCGTCGAGCAGGTGGTAGACGTAAATGCCGTCGGATTGATAGACCTTTTCCAACTGGCGCTGCGGTCCGGTCGCGAACCGGCCCTCCCATCGCCGCACGGCCCTCACCCTCTCCGGCCGGCGCGCGTGGACGACGATGTGGGTGATCCGCCAGTCGCGCAGCAGGTCGAAGACGGCCGGATTGGGAAGGAAACCAATGCGGTCGGTCAGCATCTGGTGGCTCACCGGCATGTAGCCGCCGTAGCCGTTGGCGATCGGCTTCCAGTGCACGGTCGACGCGTAGAGATAATCGGTCTCCCCCGCATCTCCCGAAATGGGGATCTCGAGAAGGGCCTTGACGTCCGGCTGATCCCGAAGCCAGCGGTAGACCTGCGGCAGCTCCTCCTCGCGCGGCAGGCGCTCCCAGGGAAGCTCGCGCGGCGCCAGCTCGACGCCGAGGACGATAGCCAGGACGGAGACCACGGCCACCCGGCTCCACGAGCCGCGGATGCGACGCAGCAGGGCGTCCACGCCCAGCGCCGCGAAGTAGACGATGGTCAGCGAGGTGAAGGCGTAGAAGCGCGCGGGCACGCGCATGCCGGCGAGGCCGGGAACGATGCGCATCAGCGGCAGGTAGACCCGCACCAGCGAGAGGGCGAAGCAGAGGAGGCCCGAGAGGAAGAGCCCCCGCGCCCAGACGTCGGGCCGTCCCTCCCTGCGCCGCCGCCAAGCGACGGCGGCCCCCACGAAAAAGAGGACCGTCGGCAGAAAACCGGCGAAGAGCGAGTTCTCGGGACGGAAGAAGAGGTCCGCCGAATCATCGAAGAGGCCGCGCAGGAGCCGCTCCGCCCGCGGACCGAAATAAAGGTTTTCACGCGCGGGGCTGAAGTAGCTCACCCACGTGGCGCCGAACTCCTGGATCTCGCCGGCGGAGCGGGTGAGGCCCTGCGCGCGCGCGATACGCACGTAGGGCAGAAAGAGCAGAACGATGGCCGCGCCCGCCACCAGGGCCACGGGCGCGAGAAGCCGCAAGAAGCGCCGGGAAAGCAGATTCCGCCTCTCCGAGAAAGCGCGGCTGATCAGGATCGCCAGCAACGGGAAATGGATCATGTACGCGAGATAGCAGCCGCCCGAGAGGTTCAACAGGTAGAAAAGGAGAAAGAGGGCGGCGTTCCTCGCCGTCCGTTCCGCCAGGAGGCGGTCCCAATACCATAAAGTGAGCGGAATCCACTGCGCGATGAGGATCTGCAAGTGCGGCGTCTGGGAGAGCCGGAAGGACGAAAACGCGTACATCATCCCGGCGAGCACGGCCGCCGGCCAGGAGAGTCCGGCGCGGCGCAGGACCCAGCAGGTCGCGAACGCGCAGCCCACGAAGGAGGTCAAAAACAGGAAGTTGTAACCGGCGATGGCGTTGGGGATCACCAGCAGGAACAGAGCGAGCTGCGCCGCCGGCCCCAGCAGGTGGTCGGAAAATGCGAGCGCGCCCTTGGTGGGATAGAAGATGTTGGCGTTCCACAGGTCGGGCAGGCCCAGCCGGATCTGGTGGACTCCCCACTTGAGCACGTAGAGGTTGAACAGCGGATCCCCGAGGTCCGGGCCCAGGTGATCGCCCCCCAGCCGCGGCAGGGGCCAGAAGTAGACGAGGGTCAGCGCGGTGTACAGGCCGGCCACCGCCGTCCATGGCAGGACGCGCGGCCATCGCGGGCGCGGCGAAACCTCCGTCGTTTGCGGCTGCACGAGCCGCAAAGTATATAGTTCGGCCCTCTCGCCAGGCTCTGCCCGATGTCTTCCCCCAACCCATGCCGGCTCTCTCCGGCCGCGGCGGCCCGAGCGGTCTGGATCCTCTTCGCCGTTGGTCTCGGCATCGCGATCCTCATGCTCGTCCGCAGCCAGGTCGGCGGCGACCAGCTCAACCTCCTGGCGCGCGGCTGGCTGCTGGCCGTCGAGGGGAAGTGGATCTCGTACGGCAATCCCATGTCCACCGGCGGCAAGGCCCCGGGCGGCATCACCAGCCTGCTCGTCGGCCTGCCGTTGATGCTGTGGAAGGACCACCGCGCGCCGAGCCTCCTCATCCTCCTCTTCCACGTTCTCGCCTACTGGATCCTCGACGGCACGCTCAGGCGCATCCTCTCGCCCTTCGAGCGGGTGCTGCTCGCGGTGCTCTACTGGCTCAACCCCTGGCAGCTCTACTTCGCGGCGTTCCTCTGGAACCCGAACTATCTCTTTCTGTTCGGCGCCGTCCACCTGTGGAGCGCTCTCGTGCAACGCCGGCGCGCCCGTTTCTGGCCCTCTTTCCTGCACGCGGCCGGCTTGGCGCTGGCGTTCCAGATCCATGCCTCGTTCCTGCTGCTGGCCGTCGCCTCCCTGCTGCTGTGGCTGCGCCGGTATTTCCGGATTCATTGGGGAGGCGCGATCGCGGGGGGTGCTCTGGCTTCGCTGCCGCTGATCCCCTGGGCCATGGAGCTGGCGACCCACCCGGCCATCCTCACCGGGGCCGACAAGGGCTTCCTGGGACGCGGCCTGCTCCTCGTCTTCCCGCTCGTGCGCGGGCTGATGTACTGGCTGCGCTACGCCTCGCTCGCCCTCTCGGACCGCATGTCCGATTTCGACTTCTCCACCCTCCTCGGCTCCGATCCGGGGTTCGGAACCTTTTTCAACAAAGGCGTCCGTACCGTGCTCGCCCTCACGCTGGCGATCCCATTGCTGGCGAACGTCCGCCTGTGGCGTGGAGCACGGCTGCTGTGGCAGGAAAAGCTGGCGCCCGGTACGACGGATCGCGATTGGCTCAAGGGCTACGCGCGCGTCTCGTTCATCTCAGCAGCGATCGTCTTCGCGCTATCACCGACGACGATCATGATGTGGCAGGGCTTGATCGTGCTCCATGCCGCCATCCTGCCGGTCCTTCTCTGGGTGGGGACCCTCGCACGCACGCACGCTGCGACGCGCATCATGAAGGCGACATGGATCTACGCCGCCCTGGAGATCGTGCTCCTCCTCGCCATGGCCTTCGGCAATCCCCAATACCGCTGCGGCGGTCCGATGAAGCGGCGCGACTTCGTTTTCCCCCTGCGCTACGACCACCCCATGATGCGCGAGCTGAAGATTCAGCAGACCTGCCCGTGGCCGGTGAATCAGCCGGATGGATGGTGGCCGGACGTGCTGCCGCGGGGAGCGGGGCCGTCCGCTGACAGCCCCGCTCTGGAATAGAAAGGTTATTTCTTCCGCGGATGCGGATGATCCCGCTCCTCGAAGATCGTCTTGTAGAGCAGGCCGGCGATGACGCCGCCCAGGATGGGACCGACGAGGTAGACCCAGAGGTCGGCGAAGTTGCCGGTCGCCACCGCCGGGCCGATGCTGCGCGCCGGGTTGAGGCTGGCGCCGGTCAGCGGGCCGCCCATCAGGATGCAGAAGGTCAGCGTGAGGCCGATGGCGAGGCCGCCGGGAATCGTGGCCTTGCCGCTGATCCCCGCGTTCATCACGGCGTTGACCAGGAAGAAGGTCAGGATCGCTTCCAGCACCACGCCGATGGCCGGAGTGATGGTGATCGTCGCGCTGCCCACTTGGAGATCGCGGGCCAGCGCCGTCACGCCGAGGCCGGTCGCCGTGCCGCCCAGCACCCAGCGCAGGGCGAGCGCGCCGAGGACGCCGCCGAGGATCTGGAAGACGATGTAGGAGCCGGCCCGGGCGGCGTCGACCTTGCCGGCCGCCCACACGCCGAGGGTCACCGCGGGATTGATGTGCGTGCCCGAGATGTGGCCGTAGGCGTAGGCGAAGCCGAGGACGACGAGCCCGTGAGCGAAGGCGACCCCCACCAGTCCGCCGATGCCGAGCGCGCCGGCACCGGCGCCGATGAAGATCAGCGCGAAGGTGCCGATGAACTCCGCGAGCAGCGACGTCGAAAGCTTGTGGTACATGAACCCCCTCCTTTCGAAATCGAAAGACACGGACGGTCCCGTGCGGAACCGTCACTGCTTGTGAATCACGACCTCGACGCGGCGGTTCTTCTGCCGGCCCGCGTCGTCGTCGTTGCTGGCCACCGGCCGGCTCTCGCCGGCGCCGCGGGTGGTGAAGCGCTCGGCCGCGATCCCCTCGCGCTCGGCGAGCCAGAGCTTCACCGACTCGGCCCGACGCAGGGAGAGCCGCTGATTGTAGGCGTCGTCCCCCTTGGAGTCCGTATGCCCCTCGAGCTCCACCCGGCCGGCCGGATAGGCGCGGACCACGGTGGCGAGCTGCGCCAGGGCCGCGGCCGCGTCGTTCCGGATGTCCGCCTTGTCGAAGTCGAAGAGCACGTCGGCCGGCAGCGCCACGCGGACCTCCAGATTCGTCTCCTGCGCCCCCAGCGACTGCATGGCCTGCCGGACCTGCTGCACCGTGGCGACGATACCGCTCCCCTGCCCGGCCACCCCGACCGTGAGACCGCGGATCGCGAGGACCGACGGAACGATATTCAGCGCCCGGTTCGTGCCCAGCCGCGCGACGGCCGCTTCGGCGGCAGCTTCGGTGCTGGGAGCCCAAGGATCGGCGTACGGCGGCTCCGTGGCGAGCGCCGGCATGGCCATCGCGGCCAGCGCGACCGGAATCAGGACTCGGACGAGACTCGCGGGACTCATCCTAGACGTCCTGGATCGGCAGATCCTCGAAAGGAGACATACCGGGCAACTGCAGCGTCACCGATTTGACGTCGGCCGGCGGCGCCGGGAACTTCATCCACAAGGTGAAGGACTGTCCCGGCTCTAGCTGGTTGTACCATCGGTCCTCCCAGCCCGAGCGCAACGCCGCGATATAGGCGCCCTTCTCGTCCTTGAGCACCTCGTACTTCTTGCCGGCGCCGAGGTCCATCAGGTAGACCTCTTTGTAGTTGATCTCGGGCTGGATAGGCGCGCCCGCATGGTTGCGCAGCACGACCTTCGCCGTCAGCGTGTTCCCCTTGCGTTTGAACTCGGTGACGTCGGCGCTGATCCCGGACCAGTTGGTCTCCTGGCTGGCGAGCGTAGCCGCCGCCGACGCGGCGGCCACGCCGGTGCTCGCCGAACCGGCCGGAGCGGTTGCTGGCGGCGGCGCCGTCTCGGTGGCCGGAGCCGCGGCCTCCGTGCTCGCCGGCGGTGTCGTGGCGGTCGCGGGCGCCGGCTCCTCGCGCGCGCGGCAGGCGGCGGCGAGGAGCAGGACGGAGGAGAGGGCGATGAGGAGCTGGCGGTTCATGGAAATCCTCCCTTATCTCATGCGGGATGGTTGCGCTTCGCTTGCATGGCCCCGACGAGGCGGGTGACCAGGGCGCGGGGCGACACGCGGACAGACTGCACGCCCAGCTTGTTGACGAGCCCCGGGATGACGATCCGCCTACCCTTGCGGAAACCCTCGTAGCCGGCGCGCGCCACGGCCGCGGCGTCCATCACCTTCAGCGGGCCGGTGAAGAGCCCGGAGTCCTGCATCTCGGCGCGCGCCTGGAAGCCGGTGGCGGTGGGGCCCGGGCAGAGGGCGGTGACCGTGACGCCGCTGCCGCGCAGCTCCTCGGCGAGGGCTTCGGAGAACGAGAGGACGTAGGCTTTGGTAGCGTAGTAGACGGCCATCTGCGGCCCGGGCTGAAAGGCGGCCGTGGAGGCGACGTTGAGGACGCCGCCCCGGCGGCGGGCGAGCATCCCCGGCAGGAACTTCTTGGTCAGGTGAGTGAGGGTTGCGACGTTGAGCTGGATCTCCTCCAGCTCGCTCGCGAGATCCGTCCCGGCGAAGGGCCCGAAGGTGGCGAAGCCGGCGTTGTTGACCAGCGCGTCCACAGCCACTCCGGCGCCCTCAAGCTCCTGGAAGATCTCGTCGGGCGCACCGGGCTTGACGAGATCCTTGGCGAGAACCCGCACGGCGAGGCCATGCCCGCCCCGCAGCTCGCCGGCCAATTGCTCCAGCTTCCCCGCGCTCCGCGCCACCAGCACCAGGTCGTAGCCGCCGGCCGCGAAAGCGCGGGCCAGCTCCCAGCCGATGCCGCCCGAAGCGCCGGTGATGAGCGCCGTCTGCCGCGCTGCCATGCGCGGATTGTATATCCGATGTCAGATCATCCCGCCGGCGCCGTCTCTCCCTTCGGCTTCTCCAGCACGAACGGCGTCAGGCGGATCCCCTTCAGACAGGAGGTATCGAGCCCTTCGCCGGAACCTTGCTCGAGGAACTTCGTCCCAATCCCCTCGACGCAGCCATCGTCGTCGCCGCCATGGCCGGCGAAGGGAACGACCACCTGCACCGCGCGGCTGAGCTGGCGGGCCGCCCGCAGGGCGAACGCCGGGGGCGTCACCGGGTCGCGCTCGCCGCTGACGAGCAGCACCGGCACGTCGGAGCGCACCGCCTCGCGATGCTCCGGCGCGACGGCGGCCCGCGGCCAGACCCCGCACGCCGCCATCTGCTGGCGCACGCGGTAATCGCCCAGGAAGCTGCCGGCCGTGCGCGCCGGGATCTGGGACGGATCGATGAACGGTATGTCCTCCGCGCAGGTGACGGAGAAGAACATCCCATGGGCCAGCGCGCCGACGATGCCGACGCGCGCCGAGACGCTGGCCTGGCCGAGCGCCGAGAAGTCGCCGGCCGCCGCCTCATGGACGAGCAGCGGCAGCCGGGCGCTGTCTCCCGGGTTGTAGAGCAGCCAGCGGAGGCCGTCCGCCACCAACTCCCGCGACAGCCGCACCTGGGCCGTTTTGCCCGTGCGCGGATGCCGGACCTCCACCGTCACCGGGCTCTGCGCCAGCCGGTTCAGCACCGTCTCCAGCTCCTTGCGGGTGTCGGGGAATCTGGCTTTACACGCCGCATCTTTCTCGCACCAGCCGAGCAGCAGATCGAGCGAGCGCTGGCCCCCCGCGGCGTGGGAGATCGGCAGCGTCTCGTCCATCGGCACGACGCCGAAGAGCACCGCGGCGCGCACCGCCTGCGGATGCCGCCGCAGGAAGACCTGCGCGGCGCGGGTGCCGTAGGAGCCGCCGAGGAGGTTGATCTTGCCGTAGCCCAGCCAGGCGCGCACCTCGTCGAGATCGTCCATCGCGATGTCCGTGGTGTAGAGCGTCAGGTCGTGGGTCTTCTCGAGCTCCTCGCGGCACTGGCGCACGGCGGCCACCGGAAACATCTCTCCGAGATAGCTCTGGAGGTCGTCCTCATGGCCGCCGAGCTCGCACGTCAGGCGATCGGGCTCCCCCGTGCCGCGCTGGTCCACGTAGACCAGATCGCGGTCCCGGCGCAGCGAATTCCCGGCGCCGGAGGCCGCGAGATCCGTGGCCGCCTGGCCGGGGCCGCCGGCGAGGAAGAAGATCGGATCCGGCTTGGGATGGGAGGAGAGGGCCGGCAGGACGACGATCTTGAGGCCGATCTTGCGGCCCGACTTCGCGGCCCGGTTTTCCCAGACCTGATAGGTGCCGCAGAGAGCGCCTATCTCGGCGCCGCCCTTGCAGGGGTGGAGCTGCGCAAGTCGTGAGGAAACTTTGGGTGCTGCGGCGGCGGGGACGGAAAGGACCAGGATCGTTACGAGCGTGAGGACATGGGCTGAGCGCTTCAACATCTTTCAAGGACTCCTATCGAGATTCTCCATTCTACGGAAGAAAATCTCGCGAGTTTCAGTCTTCGCCCATCGGGTACAATCTGCGCCATGGCACTGTTCCGGCGCAAGTTCCGCCTCACCGCCTGCGCGACGACCGGCGGCTGAGCGGCCAAGGTAGGTCCGGGGGACCTTTCCGCGATGATAACTCCGCTCGTCCGCCTCGCCGGACGGGATGAGAGGATCCTCGTCGGTCCGGAGATGGCCGACGACGCCGGGGTCTACCTGCTGGACGGCCACGCCCTGGTGGCCACCGCCGATTTCATCACGCCCGTCTGCGACGATCCGCGCCGCTTCGGCCGCGTGGCCGCCGCCAACGCCCTGTCGGACGTCTACGCCATGGGCGGGCAGCCGCTCTTCGCGCTGAACCTCTGCTGCTTTCCGGAGCTGGACGGCGAAGGTGCCGAGGCGCTCCAGGGCATCCTGCACGGCGCCGCCGAGGCGCTCGTCGAGGCGGGCGCGGTGCTGCTCGGCGGCCATTCGGTGCGCGACGCGGAGCTCAAGTTCGGCCTCGCCGTCGTCGGCAAGGCGGACCGCGACCGCCTGCTCACCAACGCCGGAGCCCGGCCGGGAGACCGCCTGCTGCTCACCAAGCCGCTCGGCACCGGCGTGCTCATCAACGCCTTCAAGGCCGACAAGCTGGACGAGGCCGGGCTCGAGCCGGCGCTGCGCGAGATGGAGCGGCTGAACGACGCGGCGAGCCGCCTGGCCCTGGAGCACGGCGCGCGCGCGGCGACGGACGTCACCGGCTTCGCCCTCGCCGGCCACGCCCTGGGGATGGCGCGCGCCTCGGGAGCCACGCTGCGATTCGTCTTCGCGCGCCTGCCGGTCCACGATGACTTCTACCGGCTGGCCAGGGCGGGCGTCACCACCGGCTGCACGGTGGACAACGAGGAGAACGTGCGCGGCGTCTTCGCGGACCGCGCCGGCCTCGACCGCCTCCAGCGCGAGCTGCTCTTCGATCCCCAGACCTCGGGCGGCCTGCTGCTCGCGGTGCCGTCTGAAAACGCACCGGCGCTCCTCGATGCGCTCCTCGCCAGCGGCCACAAGGCGGCGGCGGTGGGCGAGGTGGTGGAGGGACCGGCGGGGATCGAGGTGGCGTAGGCGCGGCGCCCCTCAGTAAAAGGACTCCAAGGACTCCAAGGATAAGGAAGCTCCTCTTGTCCTTGGAGTCCTTGCCGTCCTTGGAGTCCCTTTCACTCTCCCAACTGCTTCTTCAACCCCGCCAGCTCCTCCGTCAGCCGCTCCACCATCTCCTCCAACCGTTCCACCCGAGAAGCCAGCGACGGGCGCCCGGACGGCTCGGCGGCCTCGAGGGGCGGCTCCTCGGGCTCCGGCGCCGACTCGCCGACGAGATGGGTCCAGCGGGTCTCCTTCTGGCCGGGCCGGCGGGGCAGCTCGCGGACGAGCGGCTCGTCGATGCCGGCGAGGCGGCGGAGGGCTTCTTCGACCTCCTCCAGCGAGGCGAACGGGTGCATGCGCTCGCTGCGCGTGCGCAGCTCGCCCGGCGTCTGCGGCCCGCGCAGCAGCAGCAGGGTCATCAGCGCCTTGCCGGCGCGGTCCAATCCCCAGCGGCGCACCACGCTCTGCTGCCAGCGCTCCGTGCGCGCCCCCTCCGTGCGCCAGACGAGAACGTCCTGCCGCAGCCGGTCGAGAGCCTCGACCACGGCGGTCTCGGAGAGCTGCATCACCGGCTCGCGGTTGGTCTTCTGGTTGCACGCCGCGATCAGGGCGTTGACCGTCATCGGCACGGTTTCCGGGTTCGTCTGCTCCTTCTCGAGCAGCGAGCCGAGCACCCGGATCTCCGCCGCGTCGAGCTGCCTGGGGATGCGCGTCGACATCGGGCGGCATCTTATCGCGGAGGTCTCGGCCGTCCTGCGGCGCATCGGCCTCGCCGCACCCCCTCTTGATTTCCTCTCCGGAACCTGCCATAGTCACGCGCAAGTTCTGACTTGACGCGCCAAAGGCTGGATTCCGCCGCGACATTTCCCCACCGACGTTCCCCCCGCAGCAACCGGTTCAGACTTTTCATACCGTTTCCAGATACCGAGAGGATCGCCAGGCAAAGAGGGAGACGCGAGAGAGCCTAGGAATCCGAGATTGACGGAACGTGCAAGCAACGACTCCTTGCGATGAGCGGGTCCGGTTTCGGACCCCGGCAGGAGGAGGGAGCTGAACGGAGCGGACTCAACTTGATGGCTTGGCCCGTAGGGGCTGGAGGAGGGCCGCGCTTTGACGCGGCGAATTAACAACCTGTTTCTTTGTTGCAAGGAGCAAGAAATGTCTGAGCAAGGTACCGTGAAGTGGTTCAACGACGCCAAGGGGTACGGCTTCATCACGAGGCCGCACGGCGCGGATGTGTTCGTTCATCACGCCTCGATCATCGCTGAAGGGTTCCGCACCCTCAGCGAGGGCGACCGCGTCAGCTTCGACGTGGTCGAGGGGCCCAAGGGGCTCCAGGCCAAGAACGTCGTCAAAATTTCCTGAGCCGCTTCCGCAGCGATAGCCGCGCCCTGCCGGTCCCCTTCCGGCAGGGCGCTTTCTCTTCTCGCGGCAAGATCAGCTCTTAGCGGAATCGCGATCGGAACTGCTGGAAGTTGCGGGTGTCGTGCGTCAGCGACGCATGCCGCGGCAGACGCGCGATCTCCGCGTCCACGTTCTGGACCCGCTCCTCCGTCAGCGGGTGGTCCGAGAAGAACTGCTGCACCTTCGACGGGCGGCTGCGGCGCAGGCCCTCGAGCTCCTGCAGGAAGGTCTCGAGGCCGCGCGGATCGTAGCCGGCGCGGTAGGCGTAGTTCACCCCCAGCCGGTCCGCGTCGCGCTCGGCGCTGCGGCTGTAGCTGGTGAGCACGCCGGTGCCCAGCAACTGCGCCAGGATCTGCTGCGCCTGGCTCGGATTGCGCCCCAGCGCCAGGCTCGCCAGCAGGTTGTAGCCGTAGGCCCGCGTCATGAGCTGCGTGCCGTGCCGCGCCGCGCCGTGGCCGATCTCGTGGGCGAGCACGCCGGCGAGCTCGTCGAGGCTGTCCGCCTCGGCGATCAGGCCGGAGTTGACGTAGACGAGGCCGCCCGGCAGGTTGAAGGCGTTGACGGCGCTGTCATTGACGATGAAGAAGTCCCACCGCCGGTTGCCCAGCGGCGTCTGCGCGGCGATCCGCCGGCCCACGGTGTTCACATAGTCGAGCGCCGAGCGGTCGTTGACGAGCCGCATCTCGCGCTGCACCTGGGCGTGCATCTCCTCGCGGGTGGACCACTCCTGGTCGGCCGAGATGAGGTTGATCCCGCCCTCGCTGACACCCGTGCTGGCGCAGCTCGCGAGGAATATCAGCACGGCCGCCACGGCCGGGGGAATCGCCAGGGCTCGAGCTCGCGGTTTGATCTGCATGATGGTTCTCCTTCCTGTTCCGCGTTCTCGAAGAGAGGGATTCCCCTCCCTTCGCGGGCTTATAGCGCAAGAGCGATGCCACGGCGGGCTCGGGGGAGAGGGGCGGCAGGTGGCCTTAAAACGTCCCCGAAAGAGGACGGACCGGCGGCCGAATCAGGGATTTCCCCGCAGCCCCTCCAGCAGCCGGTAGGGCATGCCGTCGAAGGAGCCGGAGGACATCGTCACCAGGACGTTTCCCTCTTCGGCCTCGGCCAGGGCTTGCCGCAGCAGCTCGCCGTTGTCGGCGCACACGCCGGCGGCCACTCCCGCGGCGGTGAGCTCCGCGGCCAGGGCGCCGAGGTCCAGGCGCTCCTCGGGAGCCAGCCGGCTGCTGTGGAAGATCGGCGCGAAGAGCACGCGGTCGGCGCCGGCGAAGGCCTGGCGGTAGAGAGCGAAGAAGAAGCGGCGGCCGGCGGTGAGGCTCCGCGGCTCGAAGAGCGCCACCAAGCGCCGGCCGGGGTAGCGCTGGCGCAGGGCGGCCAGCGTCTTCTCGACGGCCGTCGGATGATGGGCGAAGTCGTCGACGACCGTGACGCCGCGGGCCGTGCCGAGCTCCTCCAGCCGCCGCTTGACGCCCTGGAAGCGGGCCAGGGCGGAGGCCACGGCCGCGGCCGGCAGCCCGTCGTGGCGGGCCGCCGCCCAGACCGCCAACGCATTCGAGACGTTGTAGTCGCCGGCGAGCGGCAGCGAGATCTCCACCTCGCCCGCCTCGGCGTCGCGGACGCGGAAGCGGCTCGCCTCGGGAAGTGCCTCGATGCCGCCCTCGGGGCGGAGGTCGTTGCCCTCGCCGAGGCCGTAGAAGAGGGTGCGGCGCCGCGCCGCCGCGGCCAGCTCGCGCAGCTTGGGATCATCCCCGCAGGCGATCACGATGCCGTCGTCCGGCACCAGCTCGAGCAGGCGGGAGTAGGCCTCCCAGAGAGCCTCGGGGCTCGCGTACAGATCCGCGTGGTCGTACTCGACGCTGGTCACCACCAGGATCTGGGGCTGATAGTGCAGGAACTTGGGTCCGCGGTCGAAGTAGGCCGCGTTGTACTCGTCGCCCTCGATGATGAAGCGGTCCCCGGCGCCGTCGTGGAAGCTGGCGGGAAGATCGCGCGGGGCGCCGCCGATCAGATAGCCGGGATCGCGGCCGCAGGCGGTGTAGACCCAGGCCGCCATGGCCGTGGTCGTCGTCTTGCCGTGCGTGCCCGTCACCACCAGCGAGCGGTGGTGATCGAGGAAGAAGCGGGCGAGCGCCTGCGGCATCGAGACGATGGGCAGGCCCAGCCGCTCGGCCTCCACCGCCTCCGGGTTGTTGCGATGGATGGCGTTGCCGATCACTACCAGGTCCGGCCGGGGCTCCAGGTGGGCGGGGTCGTACCCTACCGCGGGGTGGATCCCGGCGCGCGCGAGCAGGGTGCTCATCGGCGGATAGAGCGGCCCGTCCGACCCGCGGACGCGGTGGCCCTGCTCTTGCAAAAGGCAGGCGAGCGGAGCCATCCCCGTACCGCCGATCGCCATACAGTAGATGTCGAGATTTGGAGACTTCACGGGCCGGGATTCTCGTTCGCGGGCCGGGAGTGTAGCATTTCGGGAGCTTTCATCCACCTCGTGAGAAGGAGCAGGCAAGCCATGGAACGTCAGATCAAAACAGCCATTTTGGCATTCTGCGCCGTCCTTTTGGTCGCGGTCCCCGTCCTCGCGGCGGGCGCGCCCAAGGCCGTAGCCGTCGAGCCGATCAAGGACGTGGGGACGACCGCGAAGGGCGAGAAGATCGTCCACGACTTCGCGATCCGCAACGAGGGCGACGCCGTCCTCGAGATCACCAACGTCCAGCCCGCCTGCGGCTGCACGGTCGCGGAATTCGACAAGACCATCGCTCCCGGCCAGACGGGAAAGGTGCACACGGTGGTCGACACGACCGATTTCAACGGCCCGATCGCCAAGGGCGTGACGGTGTACACCAACGACCCCGCGACGCCGCAGATCGAGCTGACGGTGCGCGCCAAGGTGGAGCCCTACATCGCGGTCAAGCCGGGCTACGCCCGCTACATCGTCGTCCAGAAGGAGGCCAAGCAGGGCGACATCGTGCAGACGCTGTGGACCCCGGACGGCACGCCGATGGAGATCACCGGCGTCGAGTCGCCGTGGCCCTTCCTCAAGGTGACCTATCGCGAGGCCAAGCCCGAGGAGCGGGTGCCGAACGTCGAGGGCAAGCAGTGGCGGGTCGAGATGACCCTCTCCAACGAGGAGGCGCAGGTGGGAGCGCTCGCCGACCAGGTGACGATCCACACCAACCACCCCAAGCAGAAGATCGTGCAGATCCCGGTGAGCGGCTTCGTGCGTCCGGTGATGGCCGTCACGCCGCCGCGGGCCGACTTCGGCGACATCAACCTCAAAGAGCCCGTCAAGACGTCGCTGAACGTCAAGAACTTCGCCACCGAGCCGATCAAGATCACCAGCATCGAGCCCATCAAGGGCATCGAAACCAAGGTCGAGCCCCTGCAGGACGGCCGCGAGTACCAGGTGCGGCTGGTCCTCAGCCCGGAGATCGGCAAAGGGGCCTTCAACAGCAAGCTGAAGATCCACACGGACAGCCCGAAGGTCCCAGTGCTGGAAGTCGAGCTCAAGGGCACGGTCCTGTAAGAGCTCGGAACCGAGGCTCGTCTGTAGGGGCGGCCCTATGTGGCCGCCCTGTTTGCGTGCCGCCGGGTTTATCCGAACAGGGCGGCCACATAGGGC